>NZ_CAJMZH010000020.1:0-173355 GCF_905220285.1 Paraburkholderia sp. J94
GATCACAGTGGGACGAGACTACAGCCTGTCCGCAGGGCGCTCGATGTATGCGTCGGTGGTGGGTTCGATATCGCTGTTTGCCTACCGGGATGGCATGAAATTTTTCTCGGCGCAGGGGCCGGTGCAGATACAGGCACAGGGTGGGCCGATGTCGTTCAAGGCGCTGGGAGATGTTGAAGTGACTAGTTCTGAAGGCCGCATCATCATCAACGCAAAGGACGAACTCTGGCTCGGTGCGGGCGGTTCGTTCATCCAGATCAACGGTCGCGGAATCGTTAACGGCTCGCCGGGACCGATCTTGGAAAAGGGGGCGAACTGGAAAAAGGCCGAGGCGGCGACCATGTATCCGCGCCTAACGGCTTTCGCGACGCACCCTATCACCTTCAGTTGCGATTCCATGGCTGCCCTGGAACAGGGAACTGCTACGGTGCCGCCTGTGCCGATGGGGGCAGCCGCGGCGCCAGGAGGTTCTCCCTCCTCGCCTTCTGCCGGTGGCGGCGGAGGAACTTCGGGTGTTCTCGAACAAGGCTGTACTTGGCATCAAGCTAGCGTCGTAGCCGATATGAGGCCACTCAATGTTCAAAGTGGCGATTATTGGGCAGTTAAGAGAAATGGAAGCCCTTACGTGATTGGCGGTCAGCAACTTTTCGTCAGCTATTCCGGGTACGCCGGTAGGGCTGAGTTTCGATACGACGAAGCAGGAACAGAAATCATCGCCACGGTCAGGATTTTGATTTTGCCAATGGATATGAAGGAGTCTGATGCAACGGGATCTTCTGTGTCAGTTCCATATAGTGCTGACAAGGATCAGTATCCCAATTTATATCCATCGCGGCAGAGAGTTCCGAGGCCAGTTCAGGCTATAAGTGGATTTTTGATGAGCGCAAAAACAAAAATCGAGCGAGTTTTTAATGATCGGAGTCATAAAATTACGACGGCAGATTGCCCAAAGGGTAACGCTTGCCAATGTCGAATACCGGTCAAATTTATTGTTGAATTTTTGACTGATGATCCAGGTGGGATTGCTCATGCAACTGTACATCTTTATCCGAAAGCACTACGCGCAGATGCTGGGAGCTGGGGGGAGAAGGTCACGTATCTCGATGGAAACAACGTTGAGCATGATTATCCTCAGACTCAAGAGTATGTTCATGCTCACGAGGTTGGGCATTTGTTTGGGTTTCCGGATGAATATTATTGGGATGCTGGTGCGGTGCATAAGGATTATATAGATCAATCTCGCCACTTGAAATTGACGTTGGCGCAAAGCAATCCACGCACTGATGTTTGGCAAGGATGTACTCCGGATACACTCATGGGTAGTGGCGTGTATGGCAACTCGATACCAAAACTTCCCAAGTACTATCTTTCACAGATATGCAAGTGGTTTGGCGAGGTCAATCAATACACGTGGAAGGGGGCCTAATTATGCGATCAAAATGCAATAAATATAGAGTTGTCAGGAAATTATTGCTTGTTATACATTTTACTCTGGGCTTTTCGAATATGTCAGACGCAGCTGATGTATCTTTCACTACACGTGGTTATATTCAGGGCGAAGATGCCCTCACTGATTTGCGGATTTCAAGTGGTTCGTACACGCTGATAATGCGTGGTGATGTCATGGACCCTGGGATGCCGGGCGCAGGAGTCTTTGTGGGCACGCTGACGAATAGCGAAAGCGCAGGGCTTGAGGATGTTCTGAGGGAGAGCAAGAAGTATCCGGGTTTTACCCCGGCTCCTTTGATCGATAAGTATGTCAGAGCGTTCTATGCCAAGGGAGAAAAGCTAGCCAAGTTAGACGCAAGCATAAATTTGAGCACAGGCGATGGGCGATTAATTGTCGATGTGACGTTAAAAAATTCTGGTCGCGAACGTATATGTTTAAAAAGTCCTTCAACTTGGGAGGGGCACTATAACCCAATGTCAGGTTCATCTTTTGTTCGGATTAGTGCGATACGCAAGGGCACAAATGGGAAAGGTCTCGGGCAGAGTTTTCGGACACGGGAGTTCGGTGGTTCAAACATGATTCCCATGTCCAATGATCCTGGTGCGGAAATTTGTATTCCCTCGATGCAGGAACATGCTGTGCGATTCTGGGCGTTTCCCGATGGCGAAATTAAGAGCGGAACATATTCAGTCGGTGCCTCTTTCGTTATTCGCGATGTCCTGGAGCCCAAAGAACTAAGCGATGGCTTGGAGTTCTTCGCGATTAATAAAGAAATTGTTATTCCCAGAGACTATCCCTCGACGCCCGAGGAAACGCGAGCTTTCGCTGCATACCTCAAGACGCACGCACAGGAGTAGTACATGGATCTGATTCGACTCGGTGACACGACCGACCACGGCGGCGCGGTCGTGACTGGTTCAAGCACGATGGACTACGACGGCAAGCCAGTCGCCCGTAAGGGCGACCTAATTGAATGTCCTCTGCATCCACAGATACAACCGAACGTTATCCTGGAAGGTGATGAGGAAATTAGCGACCACGGTATCCCAGTCGCTCGCCACGGCCATCACGCCACGTGTGGGTGCAGTCTGATATCGAGCCTCATCTGAACATCGGGGCCGCTCGTGCGGCCCTATCATCAACCGGGAACGAATCAATGGAACAGGTAGCACAACGCACCGGACTGTCAGCACAACTGATCGATGGGCTGCTTGCCTCACCGTGGAACCACGGTTTCCTTGCCCTCATGCGCCGCATCGGCGCAAATCCGGCTATCGATCCAGTCGGCACAGCCATGCGTCCGCACGCGGAACCGTTTCGCGTCGGCCAGAAACCGAGCCTGATCTTCGCGCCGAGCGAAGTGGCGGAAGCAAAGATCAGGAACGGCAGACTGCATATCCGGCTTTACGGCCTGGGCATGCTCGGACCCAACGGGCCGTTGCCGATCCATGTCACCGAGATTGCACGCGAGCGTGAGGAACATCGCGGGGACGCCACGCTCAGTAACTTTCTCGATATCTTCCATCACCGCTCGCTGACGATCCTGTATCGCGCCTGGGCGGTGGGGCAGGCGACAGCGAACCTCGACCGCCCCACGCATGACCGGTTTTCGTTCTACGTGGGCTGTGCTTCAGGCCTGTCGCCCAGACGTGGCCGAACGGTATCGCTGCCTGCGCATGCACGGCTCGCGGCAACCCCGCTCCTTGTGAGCGAGTCGCGTAATAGCGAGGGACTGTGTAACTGGATTGCCCATCACTTCAGCGTTCCGGTCAGCATGGAGGAATGGGCGCTGTACTGGCCGGTGCTGCCGCCCGAGCTTCAATGCCGGTCGGGAGAGGAGCGCAGGTCCGCGACGCTCGGCGGCGGCGCAATCCTCGGTGAGTGTGTACCGAGCAGAACGCAGCGGTTCTGTCTCATCCTCGGGCCGCTGGACATTCAGACGTATCACCGCTTCACGCCGCAGGGGGACGACCTGCTGCGGCTGGTCGCACTGGTGCGCAGCTATATGGGCCTGGAGTATGAGTGGGTACTCGAACTGCGGATCAGGCCCAACGAAGCGACACCGGCGATCCTTGGCGGCACCCAGCAGATCGGATGGTCGAGCTGGCTCGGCGAGTCGCCCAGCGGCGAGCCGATCGTCGGGATGCGCTTCGAACCGGAGCGGTATGTGGAACAGCTCGTACACAAAATGCGGGAGAGCAGCAGGCAATGAACATTGAAATGCTCAACGAGTTGCACAGCGAGCTTGCGTCGATGGTGCCGGCGTTCGAGGCGAAGCACGGCTGTGCGCCTACGGTCGCCGTCATCAGTACCGCGTGGATGCACAGACTGGTCGGTGAAATCCCCAACTGCGTCGTTTATGTGGGTGGCCTGGTGCTGCTCGCAGACCCGACGGAAAGGGCCATGCGGCTGACCGCGCTGGAGATACCCGACTCGCTCAGGCCGTCGCCGCTGCGGTCGGCACCGGATTCACGTGCGCTTCATTGAGCCACGAAAATCACACCGTGTGATCTCCCTAACATCGGGGCGTGGGGGAGCAGTGGTTTCTCCGCAGCGCAACGTGCGCGGAAACGCGGGGGAATGTACGTTGGGAGCCGATGGGATCGAATTTTCCCCTCATGCAGCCAGTAAAGTCTTGTGGGCCGGACGTGCGCGATATCGCGAAGAATTTACTTTTATCCTTGCCAGCAAAAGCGATATGGAACTTTGATTGGTGGTGTGCGGGGTGGTGAGCATTTGCGCAGATAGTCACGGTGGGGACGAGCTATCTCTCTGCGCGAGCCTTCCGGCATTGCCGCCGGAAGGCGACCAGGGCCTCAGGCGTCAGCCGCCTGCCAGACGAGCGCGACCGTTTGCAGAACGATCAGCATGCGCGACGTTGGCGTCCAAACCGACGTTTTGACATTCGGCGCACACCGCCAGGCACAGACCATCCACAAAAACAGCCCGGCGGCGTAAAGCATGACCACGGCCAGCAACATGAGCGTGGATACCTCGGCCTGCACGCACGCGCGCAGGATGAATCCGGCGATGAGGCCATAGGGGAGTCCCATGAGCCACCATACCTTCCAGCACCGCTCCTGACCACGCCACGCCTTGATAAGCATCTTTGCCTCCTGTGCAAGTGGTCTTCAAGCGTAACCCGATCTCAAAACTTCCGATTGCCAGGCACTGCGTAGGGTGCGGATGGAGCGCTATGAACGGAAGTCAACGCCGGGGAGCCTGAAACTCGATAGCGGTCAATATCGCGATAGCCCGTGGTTCTAAGCTTTCCGTTTTCTCCCCACGAGCGAGGTTCGCCATGCGCCTGACACCCGGGTTGGTATTTCTGGTTTGTTGCGGTGTACTGATTGTTTGCAGCGTCCTGTCGATCACTGCTACCGCCATCGTTCCCATTTTCCTGACAACGGTTGCGGCCGGGACAATCGGTGTCGGCTGTTTGTTCTGGCTGAAGTATGTACGCGGCGGTCGCTGGTTCTAATCGCTGAGCACGCATAGTCCCGGTGATAGGTGACAGCCCGCCACCGGGGCAGGCAAGAGATTTGTAAAAAACAACCTTGTCTAAATGCATGTTTGCAAATATTTCAACTTGCTCGCTCCCATCAACCCACCCAAACTCTGATATCGGTAACACCCGAGTTGCGCGCATCCGCGATTCCACCCGATAATCTCGTTCGATACGCCTGACGACGCACCCCGCGCGTCGCGGCCTTTCCCTCGCCACTCTCCATCGCGCCGTGCTCAAGAACTCGCGCTTTGTCGGTCTCCTGCATATCCCCGGTTTCCTGCCGCTTGCCGGCGCCACCCTGATGCTCGGCGTGGCGATGTCGTTCACCGCGCCTTATCTCTCGCTGTTCGGCGTCGAGCGCGCGGGTATGACACCCCTGCGGCTCGGCCTGTTCATGACGACGATCGCCATGAGCGGCGTGATCGCCAGCACGGCGGCCGGCCGCTGGAGCGACGCCACGGGCAAGCATCGTCCGCTGCTGCTCGCCTCGTTATGCGCGGCGACGCTCGGCTATATCTGTCTATGCATCGTGCGTGACTACCGCCTGCTGCTGGTGGTCGGCATCGCGTTCATCGGCGCGGGCGGCTGCGCGCTGTCGCTGGTGTTCTCGTTCAGCCGCGCGGCGCTGCCCTGCGCCGACGACGCCGAGCGCACCTTCGCCAGCGCGACGCTGCGCACGATCCTCTCGGCGGCGTGGGTCTTCGGCCCGGCGGTGGGCGCGCTGGTGCTGGCGGCCACGAGCTTCTACGGCCTCTTTCTGTTCGCGGCGGCGAGCTTCGCGGCGTGCGGTTTCATCGTCTGGCGCATGCGCGAGCCGCGCGCCGACGAGCACGCCACCCAGCATCTGATGACGCGGCCCACGGCGCAGGAGGTGGCGCAGGAAATCGCCGAGGAGGCCATCGCGCCGTACGAGGGCCAGCCGCTCACGCAGGCCGAAGTGCAGCCCGCCGTGACGCAGCGCGTGCATCCGAGTACGCCCGAGGCCACGCAGAAGGACATCATGCGCGCCGTCGTGGCGCTCACGCTGATCGGTCTCGCGGCCAACGCGACGATGATCGTGCTGCCGCTCTACATCGTGCACGGGCTGGACGGCACGCGCATCGACGTCTCGATCAT
Source organism: Paraburkholderia sp. J94 (assembly GCF_905220285.1). NCBI lineage: Bacteria > Pseudomonadati > Pseudomonadota > Betaproteobacteria > Burkholderiales > Burkholderiaceae > Paraburkholderia > Paraburkholderia sp. J94. The sequence goes on from NZ_CAJMZH010000020.1 coordinate 6,075, forward strand.
GCTCGGTCTCGGCGCGTTCATGGAGATCCCGATGATGCTCGCGCTGGGCGCGAAGGCGTCGAAGCTCAACAAGCCGAACTGGCTCGCGGCCTGCGCGGTGGTGCACGCGGTCTACTTCGCGTCGATGGCGGCGGCGCCTGGCGTGAACGCGCTCATCCCGATGCAGATTCTCAACGCCTTCGTGGTCGCCGTGACCTCATGTCTCGGCATGACTTACGTGCAGGATCTGATGCCCGAATCGCCGGGGCGCGCGACGGCGCTGTTCTTCAATGCGTCGCGGCTCGGTTCGATTCTCTCGGGCGTGCTGTCGGGCATGCTCGTGCAGGCTTTCGGTTATCGCGGCACGTTCCTGTTTTGCGGCGTGCTTGCGCTGTGCGCGCTCGTGCTGTTCGCGGTGCCGGGCGAACAATATCCGAAGATGGCGCGCGCGATGCAGCGGTTTCTGCGTGAGCGGGTGATGTCGCGCACGCGTCGCGATTGAATCGGCGTGCTGGTGTGAGTTGCCTGATCGATCAGGCATCCGAAACAATGTTCTGCCAATAAAAAACGGCGCGATGAACGCGCCGCGTTTCAAACCTTATTTCATGCGGATTTACTGCACCGTTTCCGCCACGCGAACCGCGTTCGTGCTGGCCGCGTCATCGGCGAAATCTTCGGCATCGACGTCGTAGCCCGACGGTTCCCAACGCACCGCGAGCAGCGCCGCGAGTCCGGCGAGCGGCGCGATCGCGATGATCCAGAACACGCGCGTGCTGAGCGCGGCGGCGAGCACGGGGAACAGGAACAGCGATACCGTCGAGCTTGCGCGCATCAGCGTCTGGTTCAGGCCCACGCCCACGCCGCGCAGCGAGGTCGGATAGCCGAGCGACGCGAACGTCATGCTGTGCGAGCCGGGCCCGATGCCCTGGCCGAACAGGAAGGCGGCGAGCAGCGCGACCGCGCTCACGACTTCCGGCGTCGTCGCGGGCTTGCCGACAACCGCGAGACCCACGAGCGCGCAGAACTGGATCGTGTAGCCCCAGACCGTCATCTTCCACGCGCCGAAGCGCGGCACCGTGCGCACCGCGATCAGCCCGCCGACGAACGCAAAACCCAGGTTGAGCGCGAGCGAGGCGAGGATGGTGGTCAGCATCGACTGAGCGAGAAAGCTCGAAATGATCACGGGCAGGCCGAACGCGACCGCGTTGTACGCGAACGAGGAGGCCACGCCGATCACCGTCGCGAGCGCCGTGCGTCGCGCGTAGACGCCGCGCATCAGCGCGCCGTAATTCTTCAGCGACGCCACGCGCGCGGGCTTCGCGGCGGCGGCCTGCAGTGCTTCGGGCGCGACTTCGGCGTCGATGCCGTAGGAGCGCTTGAGGATGCGCGCGGCATCGGCGAGATCGCCCTGGTTCGCGGCCCACACCGGCGACTCGCTGATATAGCGGCTGCGGATCGCGATGATGACGAGCGCGGGTACCGCGCCGAAGCCGAGCGTCAGGCGCCACAGCAGATGCGAATGCGAGGCGGGCAGCGTCGAGTACAGCGCGAGCACGAGCAGATAGGAGACGCTGATCGCGGCGTACCAGACAGGGCACCACATCGCCACCCGCGCGGCCTTGTTGCCGCGTCCCGCGAGGCGCGAGAACTCGGCGAGGAATGCCATCGCCACGGGCAGGTCGATGCCGACGCCGAGGCCCATCACGAAGCGCGCGCCGCCCAGCACCCACGCGTTGGGCGCGAGCGCGCAGGCGATCGCGGCGATCACGAAGAAGAACATGTCGGCCATGAACACGCGGTAGCGGCCGATGCGGTCGGTCAGGAAGCCGCCGAGGAACGCGCCGACGATCGCGCCGAAGGTGATCGCCGAGGCCACGAAGCCGGTGCCGGCGGGCGTCAGCGAGAATTCGCGCGCGACGTCCTTGAGGCCGAAGGCGAGGGCGCCCAGGTCGTAGGCGTCGAGGAACACGCCGCCCAGCGCGATCGCGACGACGATGCGCGCGTTGCTGCCGGGCGCGCCGCCTGCGTTGACGAGCCGCGAGACGTCGGCGGCGCTGCGGATGAGCGGCCGGCCGGCGGACGAGGAGGAAGGAGAAGCGGAAGCGGACGAGGCGGACATGCGAAGCGGCTACGAGGAACAACGAAAACGGCGGGCGGCGCAATGCCGGACGAAGGCGCAGATGCTACCGGTGGCGGCGCGCGCGCCCAAATCGTTTTTCGTTATGAGCTCATACCCCGCGGCCGGTGTCCGGGCCGGGCGCGCAGGGCCGGCGCTTCTGGCGCGCCGGCGGGGCCGTGCATCGAGTCAGTGCATATAAGTCACGCGGCGCGCGCGGTCGCTCAGTTGCACGCCCGCGTCGAGCAGGGCGATCGCGAACCAGCGCGCGGTCTTGAGCATGCCGCTCACGCTCGGCATCGGCAGCCAGTCGTTGAGCAGCTGCACGGCGGCTTCGCTGCGCGTCGATTGCAGCAGCGCGATCACCTGGAGCAGCGAGCCTTCGTCTTTGGCCAGCTCCGAGGCGCAGCGGCAGCGCGTGTCGAGCGGGCGGCACGAGGCGCGGCACAGCGTGCCCATCAGCAGGTCGAAGTGGCCGATGCCGTCGACGGCGAGGCCGGCGTCGGCCAGCACGCCGCGCCAGCTTTCGTCCTTGCCGTAGGCGTCGCAATGCGGGCGCAGCCAGGTGCGCACGGCGCGCAGCACGGTTTGCTCGGCGGTGTCGGGATGATGGACGAAGGTATCGTCGATCAGGGTGTCGTTTCTCGTGAACGGGGCGGTGTAGTTCATGGGGCCTCCGGCGAACGGTCAAGCGTGGCGCGGACGCTCCGCGCTCACAGCATTCGGTGCCGGTCTCGCCGGCATGGGCTCCATGATGCGGCAATTTTTTATCAAATGCAAATGATTCTCATTTGATATTTAATGCGCATGGCGTCCGAGCTTCGCTGGATTGCGCACGCACGGAAAGGACTCTTCCAGGCGGCCCGCTTAATTCGGGGGCCGCAACCCGCTACAGTGGGTCCATGCGTGTTCCAGCGTCGCTGGCGCATCGTGAGAGTTTCGCCCCTGCCCGCATACGGCCGGGGCTTTTTTTTGCGCTGCGCAAGCGTCCGACAAGCGTCCGACAACTGCCCGGAAGACGGGGCCGGATGCGGTTTTCGGCGAGCGTGAGGGTGGGGCTCGCGCGTCTAAGTAATTGAAACGAAAGATACAAGTAATGTATTATTCAGCCCGCGCTGCGCGACAGCATGCCGCGCCTGACGGGCCTTGCGAGGTCGAAACGGGTGATTTCGGAGTGAAAAACGGCCTTGAGCGACCGTTTCGTTGTTTTTCTTCGTAGTATAAACTCGAATAAAAACAATGACTTGTATCAATCTTCGATCCGGCTCGCATTGTTGCGCTGCAAAAGTTCCGTATTCCGTTTACGCTCGTTAACCCTTGAACGTGTGTTGCATTTCGCCGCTCAGCTGACAAATACATTACAGCCGGCCCGGTTCGATTTTCACCCCGCGTCAATCTTTCAAATTGCTTGCGCCCGGGCGGCGCGCTGACGAAGCTATTTGCTCCGCATTTTTAAGGTCCTGTTGAAATGCAATCCGTTCCATTTCTGAGTCTGGCGATCTGGATTCCCATCCTGTTCGGCGTGGCTGTGCTGCGCCTCGGGTCGGATCGTCATCCGCAGCGCGCGCGCTGGCTTTCGCTGATCGGCTCCATCGTCGGTCTGCTGCTGACGCTGCCGCTCATCAGCGGCTTCGACAACCATCAAGCCGGCATGCAGTTCGTCGAGTTCCGCAACTGGCTGCCCGAGTTCGGCGTGGCCTGGCGTCTGGGGATCGATGGCATTTCGATGTGGCTGGTCGTGCTCACCGCGTTCACGACGCTGGTGATCGTGATCGCCTCGTGGGAGTCGATCACCGTGCGCGTCGCCCAGTACTTCGGCGCGTTCCTGATCCTCTCGGGCCTGATGGTCGGCACCTTCGCGGCGACGGACGGCATGCTGTTCTTCGTGTTCTTCGAAGCCACGCTGATTCCGCTGTACCTGCTGATCGGCACGTGGGGCCATGCGCGCCGCACGTACGCCGCGGTCAAGTTCTTCTTCTTCTCGTTCGGCGGCTCGCTGCTGATGCTGCTGTCGATGCTGTACCTGTACAGCCAGTCGCACACGTTCGACATGTCGGCGTGGCATAACCTCACGGCGCTCGGCTTCGTGCCGCAGCTGCTGGTGTTCATCGGCTTCTTCGCGGCCTTCGCGGTCAAGGTGCCGATGTGGCCGTTCCACACCTGGCTGCCCGACGTCCACCTCGAAGCGCCCACCGGCGCGACCGTGCTGATGGCGATGCTCAAGCTCGGCGGCTACGGCTTCCTGCGCTTCACGCTGCCGATCACGCCGGACGCCGCGCACTTCTTCGCGCCCGTGATCATCACGATGTCGCTGGTGGCGGTGGTGTACTCGAGCCTGCTCGCGCTCGCGCAGACCGACATGACCAAGCTGCTCGCGTACTCGACGGTCGCCCACATGGGTCTCGTCACGCTCGGCCTGTTCCTCTTCAACCAGATCGGCACCGAAGGCGCGATCGTCCAGATGATCTCGTACGGCTTCGTCTCGGGCGCGCTGCTGCTGTCGGTCGGCGTGCTGTTCGACCGCACCAAGACGCGCACGATCGCGGCCTACGGCGGCGTCGTCAACGTGATGCCGCGCTATGCGGCCTTCATGATGCTGTTCTGCATGGCCAACGTCGGCCTGCCGGGCACCTCGGGCTTCGTGGGCGAGTTCATGGTCATCGTGGGCGCGATCCGCGTGAACTTCTGGATCGGCGCGATCGCCACGACCACGGTCGTGCTGAGCGCCGCGTACACGCTGTGGATGTACAAGCGCGTGATCTTCGGCGCGGTGGCGAACAAGGGCGTCGCGAAGCTGACCGACATCGGCCGCCGCGAAACGCTGATCTTCGCCTCGCTGGCCGCGCTGGTGCTGGCGGTGGGCATCTATCCGAAGCCCATGACCGACGCGATCGAGCTGTCGGCCGCGAACCTCGTGGCGCAGGCCGGCCGCACCAAGCAGCCGACCGACGAAGCCGCCAACGCGAGCACGGATGCCGTGCGCGCCGGTTCGGCGGGTGCGGACGTTCGTGCTGTTTCGCTCACCGAGCGTTCGCCGACGTAAGCAGCACGTTCACTGTAGTTAAAGAATGACGACGCAAGCGCGCGCCGTCCCGCGAGTGTTCGCGGCACGGCGCGCGTGTGCGTTCAAGAGTTTCCGAATCTCTCAATTCGGAAAAAAAGCCGCGGCGAGTCTGCGTTGAAATGAGGGCAGGGCATGACGTGCGTGTGTTGATGAGGCGCGACGAACCTCGCGAACACATGTGACAAAGTGTCTCACTTTTGTTTTGACAAAGATCATTTTCAACATTCATTGATTGTTATTGATCAAAGCGGCTGTATGATGCGGTCGCGCTTCCTTTGCGTGATGTCAGGGGTAGTGCCCGGAACTATTCAATGAATGAAATTCAGGCAAACGTGATGAAAAGAACAACCTTTCAAAGGTTATTGCTTCCCGTCAGCGCCGGATTGGCCATGTGTCTTTCCGGCTGCAATCTGGAAGTCCTCGACCCCAAAGGGAGCGTGGGCATGGCGGAAAAGTCGCTGATCGCGACCTCCACCTGGGCCATGCTGATTGTGGTGGTCCCCGTGATCATCCTGACGCTGTGGTTCGCGTACCGCTACCGCGCTTCCAACCGCAGCGCCACCTACGCACCGAAATGGTCGCACTCGACGGCGATTGAAATCGTCGTCTGGACGGTCCCCTCGCTGATCATCCTGTTCCTCGCCGTGCTCACGTGGAAGACCACGCACGAGCTCGACCCGTACAAGCCGCTCGAATCGAACGTCAAGCCGATCAACGTCGAAGTTGTGGCGCTCGACTGGAAGTGGCTGTTCATCTATCCGGATCTGGGTATCGCGACGGTGAACCAGCTGGCAGTGCCGGTCGGCACGCCGGTGAACTTCAGCATCACGTCGGATTCGGTGATGAACTCGTTCTTCATCCCGCAGCTGGGCACCCAGGTCTACGCGATGGCAGGCATGCAGACCCGTCTGCACCTGATCGCCGATCAAGCTGGTGATTACGCCGGCCTTTCGGCGAACTTCAGCGGCAAGGGTTTCTCGGACATGAAGTTCCGCACGCTCGCCACGAGCCAGCAAGACTTCGACGCGTGGGTTCAGAAGGTCAAGGCGTCCTCGACGCAGCTTTCGATGGACCAGTACGCGACGGTCGCGCAGCCGAGCGAAAAGGCGCCGGTTGAGTACTTCTCGACGGTGGATCCGAAGCTCTTCAACAACATCATCGCGAAGTACAACAACGGCCACGTCACGAATTTCAGTGACCCGTCCTGCGTGACCAAGGGGTAATCCAAGCATGTTCGGAAAACTTACACTGGACGCCATTCCGTATCACGAGCCGATTATTCTCGGCACGATGATCGGCATGGCACTCATCGGCGCATTCGTGCTCGGTGGCATCACTTACCTCGGTAAGTGGAAATATCTGTGGACGGAGTGGCTGACGAGCGTCGACCACAAGCGTCTGGGCGTGATGTACATCGTTCTCGCCCTCATCATGCTGCTGCGCGGCTTCGCCGACGCAATCATGATGCGTACCCAGCTGGCTCTCGCGTACAACGCGCCGGGCTATCTGCCGCCGCACCACTACGACCAGATCTTCACGGCTCACGGCGTGATCATGATCTTCTTCATGGCCATGGCTTTCATGGTTGGCCTGATGAACATCGTGGTGCCGCTGCAGATCGGTGCACGCGACGTCGCGTTCCCGTTCCTGAACTCGCTGTCGTTCTGGATGACCGCCGTTGGCGCAATCCTGCTGATGATCTCGCTGGTCGTCGGTGAATTCGCCATGACGGGCTGGCTCGCGTATCCGCCGCTTTCGGAGCTGGCATACAGTCCAGGCGTCGGGGTCGACTACTACCTGTGGGCGCTGCAGATCTCGGGTGTCGGCACGCTGCTGACCGGCGTGAACTTCTTCGTCACCATCATCAAGATGCGTGCTCCTGGCATGACGCTGATGAAGATGCCGGTGTTCACGTGGACGGCGCTGTGCACGAACGTGCTGATCATGGCTGCGTTCCCGATCCTGACCGTCACGCTCGCGCTGCTCGGTCTGGACCGTTACATCGGTACGCACTTCTTCACGAATGACGGCGGCGGCAACGCCATGCTGTACCTGAACCTGATCTGGGCATGGGGTCACCCCGAGGTGTACATCCTGATCCTGCCGGCGTTCGGTATCTTCTCGGAAGTCGTGGCGACCTACGCCAAGAAGCCGCTGTTCGGCTACAAGGCGATGGTGTACGCAACCTGCGCGATCATGGTGCTGGCATTCGTTGTCTGGCTGCACCACTTCTTCACGATGGGTTCGGGCGCCGACGTCAACGCGTTCTTCGGTATCGCCACGATGATCATCTCGATCCCGACGGGCGTGAAGATCTTCAACTGGCTGTTCACGATCTACCGCGGTCGCCTCGAGTTCAACTCGTCGGTGCTGTGGACGCTCGGCTTCATGGTCACCTTCACCATCGGCGGCATGACCGGCGTGATGATGGCGATCCCGGGCGCGGACTTCGTGCTGCACAACTCGCTGTTCCTGATTGCTCACTTCCACAACGTGATCATCGGCGGCGTGCTGTTCGGCTACCTGGCCGGCTTCAACTACTGGTTCCCGAAGGCGTTCGGCTTCAAGCTGAACGAAAAGCTGGGCAAGCGCGCGTTCTGGTTCTGGCTCGTGGGCTTCTACGTTGCCTTCACGCCGCTGTACGTGCTGGGCTTCATGGGCGCAACGCGTCGTCTGAACCACTACGACAATCCGGCATGGCATCCGTGGATGATCATCGCCTGGGTTGGCGCCGTGCTCGTGGCAATCGGTATCGCTCACCAGCTGATGCAGCTGTACGTGTCGATCCGCGACCGCAACCTGCCGGAAAACCGCGACCTGACGGGCGATCCGTGGGGTGGCCGTACGCTGGAATGGTCGATGTCGTCGCCGCCGCCGGTCTACAACTTCCCGGTTATCCCGAACGTGTCGGAACTCGATGAATTCCAGCACCTGAAGGAAACGGGCCGCGAAACGCCGGACGTCGCGAACACGCATTACACCGATATCCACATGCCCTCGAACACGAGCGCAGGTCTGTTCATCGGTTTCTTCAGCCTGGTGCTCGGCTTTGCTGGCATCTGGCACATCTGGTGGCTCATGATCGTCGGCTTCGTCGGTATTCTCGGCACGGCCATCGCTTATAGCTTCCAGAAGAACGAAGGCTATTACATCCCGGCCGCCAAGGTTCGGGCAGACGAAGAAGCGCGTAGTCGCGCACTGGTCAAGGCGTTTGCTGACAAGCAGCGCGGTGGCAAGGTTGAAGAAGCACTGGAGGCCAACTGATGTTGACGAAAACTGGTGCGGCCGCACTCGCGGAGCACGATCACCACGATCACCCGCCGTCACACTCGGTGTTCGGTTTCTGGCTGTACCTGATGACCGACTGTATTCTGTTCGGCACGCTGTTCGCAGTGTTCGCCGTGATGCAGAATCAGTTCGCAGGCGGCCCGACGGGCAAGGACCTGTTCGACATCCAGGGCGTCGCGATGGAAACGGCAGTGCTGCTGCTGTCGTCCATTACGTACGGCTTTGCGATGATCGGCGCGCACAAGCAGCGCAAGGGTCAAGTGCTGGTCTGGCTGGCGATCACCTTCCTGCTCGGCGCGACGTTCCTGTACTTCGAACTGCATGAGTTCGCGAACATGATCGCCGAAGGCAATGGTCCGCAGCGCAGCGCGTTCCTGTCGTCGTTCTTCACGCTGGTTGCCACCCACGGTATCCACGTGACGATGGGCATGATCTGGATGATCGTGCTGATGGTTCAGGCCGTGAAGGCACCGGTGCTGGGCGAGCGTGAAATCCGCCGCCTGGCTTGCCTGAGCCTCTTCTGGCACTTTCTGGACATCGTCTGGATCTGCGTGTTCTCCTTTGTTTATCTTGCGAGCGTGATCTAAATGAGTGCTCATTCCATCCATGAAGAAGAAAGCCATGGCAGCGTAGGCAGCTACGTGGCCGGTTTCGTCCTGGCGGTGGTGCTCACGGCCGCTTCGTTCTGGCTCGTGCTGCATGGCGGCTTCCCGCGCGAAACCGCGCTGCTCGGCCTCGCCGTGCTGGCTGTGGTGCAGATCGTGGTTCACCTCGTGTTCTTCCTGCACATGAACACGTCGTCGGGCCAGCGCTGGAACGTGACCGCGTTCGGCTTCACGGTGTTGACGGTCCTGATCGTGGTCGTCGGTACGCTGTGGGTCATGCACAACGTCAGCATGAACATGATGTCGCGTTGATCGTTCGATCAGCGATATCGGCTTGAACCGCATCCGGCGTCAGCGCCGGATGCGTCAACAAGCAAAACGCCGCCTGGGCTCGCGCCCGGCGGCGTTTTTCTTTTGGGGCGTGCCCGCGTGCGTTTTATTCGTGATTGCTGTCGCGATGTCGCGCGTTCAGGTGCCGAAGCGCTGCCGCACGATCCCGGCGACCGCGCGGCCGAGTTTGTGATGCTGATCGGCTTCGTAGTGGATGCCGTCGGTCGGGCTGACCGTGGCGAACTCGCCCGCGTCGAGGAACGCCGAGCCGTACTTCACCGCGACGCGCTCGTAAAGCGGCGCGAGCAGCCGCGATTTCGCCGCGCCGCCCGTGAAGATCGCGCCGAGAAAACCCACTTCCTCGATCGGCACCGGCGCCATCAGCAGCACGTGCGGGGTAGCGCCGCCCGGACCCGCGCGGCAGGCCAGCAGCGTGTCGAGCAGGACGTCGACCGAATTGGCGATGTCGGCGGGCGTGACCGAGAAGCGCGTCTTGAGGTCGTTGGTGCCGAGCATCAGCACGACCACGTCGACGGGCAACTGGCTTTCGAGGCATGGCCGCAAATAGGCGAGGCCGTTCTTGTGGCGGCCCTCGATCGGGTCGTCGTGCACGGTGGTGCGCGCGGGCAAGCCTTCCTCGATGATTTTCCAGCCGCCGCCGAGCGTCTCGGCCAGCACGCCGGGCCAGCGGTCGGCGGGGCCGAAGCGTTCGAGCACGCCGGGGAGATTGAGCGGCTTGGTGCCGTGCGTGTTGGAATCGCCGTAGCAGAGCAGGGTGCGTGTCGTCATGGGTCTACGCTCCAGATTGAGTGTGCGGGAGGAGAGGGTTTCCGATCGGAAACATTCGTGTGACTCGACTGCGTAATGTGTAGCAACCAGGCGTTGCAACCCGGTGCGGCAGACCGGCGCTATAACCACGTTGGCCATCGGGAGAAGCCTAGACGACTGGTCTAATCGGCCTGTAACATGCCCTCCCATGAATGCAGCGCCAGCCGCGGAAGTGCGGCAACACATCCTCGATACCGCCATGCCCATTTTGCTGGGCAAGGGCTTTTCGGCCGTCGGTCTCAACGAGATCCTCGCGGCGGCCGGCGTGCCCAAAGGGTCGTTCTATCACTATTTCGGTTCGAAAGAGTCGTTCGGCGAAGCCTTGCTGACGTTCTATTTCTCCGAGTATGCAGAACGCCTGGAGGCGCAGCTCGTGCGCGCGCCCGGCACGGCGCGCGAGCGCCTGATGCGCTACTTCGAGGAATGGCGCGCGATGCAGTGCGCGGACGGCCCCGACGGCAAATGCCTCGCGGTGAAGCTGGGCGCCGAAGTCAGCGACCTCTCGGAGCCGATGCGCGCGGTCCTGCGCCGCGGCACCGACGAAATCATCGCGCGTATCGCGGCCTGTATCGACGAAGGCCTCGCGGACGGTTCGCTCGAAGGCGTGCGCAACGCCTCGGGCACGGCGGCGACGCTCTACGAACTCTGGCTGGGCGCGACGCTGATGGAAAAAATCCGCCGCGACCGCAGCCCGCTCGATTCGGCGATGGCGACGACGCTCGCCTTGTTGAACCTGCCGCCCGCGACGTGATCGAACGCGCAGCGGCGCCATCGTAGCGCCGCGCCGCGAACCCAATCCATCGAGACAGAGACAGCGCCGCTTGCCGGGCGCAGCAAAGAGGGCCGCTTGATGCGGCGAAGGTCTAGGCGACCGGTCTAATAACGTGCGCGATCACGCGCATGGGCCGGTTTCGCACGGACGCGCAAGCGCCCGGACATCACCGAACAAGGAACGCCGATGAAGGTACTGATCGTTTTGACTTCGCACGAAGACCTCGGCAACACGGGCAAGAAGACGGGCTTCTGGCTCGAGGAATTCGCCGCGCCGTACTACGCGCTGCGCGACGCCGGCGCGCAACTCACGCTCGCTTCGCCGAAGGGCGGCCAGCCGCCGCTCGACCCGAAAAGCAGCGATCCGTCCGCGCAGACCGACGCCACGCGCCGCTTCGATGCGGACGCCGCCGCGCGCGCCGAACTGGCCAGCACGAAGCGCCTCGCCGATATCGACGCGAGCGCTTTCGACGCGGTGTTCTATCCGGGCGGCCACGGTCCGCTCTGGGATCTCGCCGAAGATCCGGTCTCGATCGCGCTGATCGAAAAGACGCTCGCGGCGGGCAAGCCGGTCGCGGCCGTGTGCCACGCGCCGGGCGTGCTGCGCCACGTGAAGGGCGCCGACGGCAAGCCGCTCGTGGCCGGCAAGTCGGTCACCGGTTTCGCGAACAGCGAAGAAGCCGCCGTGGGATTGACCGATGTGGTGCCGTTCCTCGTCGAGGACATGCTCAAGGACCACGGCGGCCTCTACACCAAGGGCGCCGACTGGGCGCCGCACGTCGCCGTCGACGGGCTGCTCATCACGGGCCAGAACCCGGCTTCCTCGGAGCCGGTCGCCGAAGCCTTGCTCGCGGCGCTCAAGCGCCAGTGAGCCGGTAACGAAGGCGGCGCCTGATTCGTCCGCGCGCCGCCTTCGACCTCGATTTCCCTTTTGTTTCGGCAACGCCATGTGCCGCGCGCGACGCGGCGGGGCGTTTGCGTGTTTTTCGCTTTGATAGCGGGTGAGCGCCGCGCCCCTCGCACCCGTTGCGAGCCGCGCCCGGTTGAGCCCATTTTTCATGTGACCCGCAGCGGCGCTCGTGCGCCGGCCGGGTCGACACAGGAGAGCTGTTGATGTCTGCATTGTTCGAACCGTTCAAGCTCAAGGACGTGTCTCTGCGCAACCGTATCGCCGTGCCGCCGATGTGCCAGTACATGGCCGACGACGGCGTGATCAACGACTGGCACCACGTCCATTACGCGCAGATCGCGCGCGGCGGCGCGGGCGTCGTGATCGTCGAAGCCACGGCCGTGTCGCCGGAAGGCCGCATCACGCCGGGCTGCGCGGGCATCTGGAACGACGAGCAGGCCCAGGCGTTCGTGCCGACCGTGAAGGCGATCAAGGCGGCCGGTTCGGTGCCGGGCATCCAGATCGCGCACGCGGGCCGCAAGGCGAGCGCGAACCGTCCGTGGGAAGGCGACGACCATATTCCCGAAGGCGATGCGCGCGGCTGGCAGACCATCGCGCCGTCCGCGATTCCGTTCGGCGCGAACCTGCCGAAGATCCCGCAGGCAATGACGCTCGACGACATCGCACGCGTGTGCGAGGACTTCGTCGCCGCCGCGAAGCGCGCGCTCGACGCGGGCTTCGAATGGCTCGAACTGCATTTCGCGCACGGCTATCTGGGCCAAAGCTTCTTCTCGGAACATTCGAACCAGCGCGACGACGCCTATGGCGGCAGCCTCGAAAACCGCAGCCGTTTCCTGCTGGAAACGCTCGCCGCCGTGCGCAAGGTCTGGCCGGAACATCTGCCGCTGACGGCGCGTTTCGGCGTGATCGAGTACGATGGCCGCGACGAGCAGACGCTCGCTGAGTCGATCGAACTCGCGAAGAATTTCAGGCGCGAAGGCCTCGATATGCTGAGCGTGAGCGTCGGTTTTTCGACGCCCGCCGCGCAGATTCCGTGGGCGCCCGCGTTCCTCGCGCCGATCGCGCAGAAGGTGCGCCGCGCAACCGGCCTGCCGGTCTCGTCGGCGTGGGGCATCGGGACGCCGGAACTGGCCGAGCGTTCGGTGGCGTCGGAGCAACTCGATCTCGTGATGGTCGGCCGCGCGCATCTGGCCAACCCGCATTGGCCGTACTTCGCCGCGCAGCAGCTCAACGTCGAGCGCGCGGCCTGGACGCTGCCCGCACCGTACGCGCACTGGCTCGAACGCTACAAGGCCTGAGCGCGCCTCGCACCGGTCGGCAATGTGCCGATCGGAAACTTCGTTGACGACAGGAAACAACGATGAGCATCTACATCTTTGCAAGCATTACGCCGAAGGCCGAACACGTCGGCGACCTCGAAGCGGAACTGCGCAATATGGTGGTTCATTCGCGCCGTGAGCCGGGCAATCTGCGCTACGACCTGCTGCGCCGCGCGGACGGCACGCCGGGCTTTCACGTCTACGAAACCTATGCGGACGAAGCGGCCATCAAGGCGCATCGCGACAGCCCGCATTACGTGGCGTTCCGCGCGAAGATCGGCGATTGGCTGGCCGAACCCGTGGACGTCAAGTTGCTGAATGGCGTGGATATCGCGGCTTGATATCGCTGCGCTGAAATGAAAACGCCGGGCTTTCGTGCCCGGCGTTTTTTTATTCGCGAACGCTTTAACGTAGCGAATGCGTGCGTCGCGTGTTCACTCAACTCGCGAAATCGAGCACCACGCGGCCTTCAATCGCGCCGCGTTCCATACGCGCGAAAATGTCGTTGATGTTATCGAGCTTGTCGGTGCTCACGGTGGCCTTGACCTTGCCTTCCTGCGCGAACATCAGCGACTCTTCGAGGTCGAGGCGCGTGCCGACGATCGAGCCGCGCACGGTGACGCCGCTCAAGACCATGTCGAAGATGGGCAGCGGGAAGTCGCCGGGCGGCAGGCCGTTCAGCGACACCGTGCCGCCGCGCCGCACCATGCCCAGCGCCTGCGAGAACGCGATGGGCGACACCGCCGTGACGAGCACGCCATGCGCGCCGCCGATTTCCTTCTTCAGATACGCCGCCGGGTCGGTGGTTTTCGCGTTGACGGTGACGGTGGCGCCGAGACGCTTCGCGAGTTCGAGCTTGGCGTCGTCGACGTCGACGGCCGCCACGTTGAGCCCCATCGCGCGCGCGTATTGCACCGCCATATGGCCGAGCCCGCCGATGCCCGAGATGACGACCCAGTTGCCGGGCCGCGTGTCGGTGACCTTGAGGCCCTTGTAGACTGTGACGCCCGCACAAAGCACCGGCGCGACGTCGATGAAATCGACGCCCTTGGGCAGCAGGCCGACGTAATTGGCGTCGGCTTTTGCATATTGCGCGAAGCCGCCGTTGACCGAATAGCCCGTGTTTTTCTGCTGTTCGCAGAGCGTTTCCCAGCCGCCGAGACAATGTTCGCAATGGCCGCAAGCCGAGTAGAGCCACGGAATGCCCACGCGGTCGCCTTCCTTCACGTGCTTGACGCCGCTGCCCACGCCCACGACGTAGCCCACGCCTTCGTGCCCCGGAATGAAGGGCGGTTCCGGCTTCACGGGCCAGTCGCCGTGCGCGGCGTGCAGGTCGGTATGGCAGACGCCGCACGCTTCGATCTTCACGAGGATTTCGCCGGGGCCCGGTTCGGGAATCGCCACTTCCTCGATCACGAGGGGTTTTCCGAACGCGCGAACCACCGCGGCTTGCATAGTCTTGCTCATCGTCGGGCTCCTGTTGATGGGGGTAAAGCGCGAAAGCGGTGCATGCATCGTGCATGCGTGCCTGCGTTTTGCCATGGCGGACACGCTTTCAACACGTAGGCAGTGTGCCGAAAAGCACAATGCAATGCGTTGAGCTTGCGCATGCGAAATCAACGAAATTCGAATTCGATGTTTATTAACGAAAGTGAATAGGAAATTTATGGCGGTGATATTTGAATCGGATTCCGAATTAAATTGCCGGCGCTGAAAATTGTCATTCCGGCGGATTCCTGAGCCGCCACGGCGTCCGATTACAATCGAGGCATTGCACATCGACTGGCTTACCTGGATGCAGACCGAAGAACTTTTTCAGCGCGCGCATGAACAGCATATTGCGGGCCAGCTCGCACAGGCGCGCGAGCTTTACACGCAGATCGTCGGCATCGATCCGGCGCATGGCGCCGCGCAATTCCGGCTTGCGGTCATCGGCATTCAGGAAAATCGCTTTCAGGACGCTATCGAGCGGCTGACGAAAGCGCTTGAGATCGAACCTGGCAACCGGCGTTATCGCGAGGCGCTGGGGCAGGCGCTGGCGTTCGCGCAGCGGCATGCCGAGGCCGCGTCGACCTATCGCGGCCTGATCGACGAAGATGCCGCCGACGCCGACCACTGGTTCGGCCTCGCCAGCGCGTTGCAGGCGCTGGGCGCCGTGCGCGACGCCGCGCTCGCGTGGGAAGGCGTGGCGCAGCGCGATCCGCAGCGCGCCGACGCGCTCAACAATCTCGGCAATTGCCGCCGTCTGCTCGGCGAACCTGCGCTCGCGCAGGCCGCGTACGCGCGTGCGCTCGCGGCGCAGCCCGGCAACGCCGATGCGCTCACCAATCTCGGCACCTTGCTGCAAGCGCAAGGTCAACGCGCGCAGGCGCTGCCCTTGCTGCGCGAGGCGGTGGCGGTTGCGCCCGGATCGGCGGCCGCGCTCGTCAACCTCGGCGCGCTGCTGATGGACGAGGCGCAGACCCAGGAAGCCGCCGACGTGCTCGCGCGCGCGGTGGCCCTCGCGCCCGATTTCGCGCCGGCGGCTTACAACTACGGCAACGCGCTGCACGCGCTCGGGCAGCAACGCGAGGCGCAGGCGCAGTATCGGCGCGCGCTCGCGCTCGACCCCGCGCACGCGGAGGCCGCGAACAATCTCGGCAACGTGTGCCGCGAGCTCGGCGAGCACAAGGCCGCGATGGATGCGTTCGAAACGGCCATTCAGGCTCGGCCCGATTTCGTCGATGCCTATAACAACGCGGCCAATCTGCATCGCGCGCTCGGGCATCAGGACGCGGCACGCGCGCTGTTGAGCCAGGCGCTCGCGCTCGCGCCGCGGCATTCGCCCACGCTCAACAATCTCGGCAACGTGTTCAAGGATTGCGGCGAACTGGACGAAGGCGTCGCGTGCTTCAGGCAGGCGGTGGCGAGCGATCCGGGCAATCTCACCGCGCATAGCAATCTGCTGTATGCGTTGTCGTTTCAATCGTTCGACGGCGAGGAAATTGCCGCCGAAGCGCGCCGCTTCGCCGCGCAGCACGAAGCGCCGTTGCGTGCCGAACGCATTGCGCACGCGCCGCGCAGCGCGCAAGGGCGGCGGCTGCGGATCGGTTATGTGTCGTCGGATTTTCGTGAGCATTGCCAGGCATTGTTCATGACGCCTTTGCTCGCGAATCACGATAGAAGCCGCTTCGAGATTCACGCGTATTCGAGCGTCGTGCGCCCGGACGACACCACCGCGCGTCTCGCGGCACACGTGGACGTCTGGCACGACGTTCGCCCGCTCGACGACGCGGCGCTCGCGGCGCGCATTCGCGCGGACGGCATCGATATCCTCGTCGATCTCGCGATGCATATGGCCGATGGCCGTCCCTTGCTGTTCGCGCGCCAGCCCGCGCCGGTGCAGGTCGCGTGGCTCGCGTATCCGGGCACGACGGGGCTCGATGCGATCGGTTACCGGCTCACCGATCCACATCTCGATCCGCAAACCGGCGACGTCGCGCACGGCCAGTCGCACGATCAGCCGCACGAACACCACTACACCGAACGCACGCACCGTCTGCCCGACACGTTCTGGTGCTATGACCCGCTCACGAGCGAGCCCGCCGTCAACGCGCTGCCCGCCGCGCAGGCGGGACACCTCACGCTCGGCAGCCTGAACAATCCGTGCAAGCTCACCGAGGCGACGCTCGCGCTCTGGTCCGGCGTGTTCGCGGCCTTGCCGCAGGCACGTCTGCTGCTGATGGCCGCGCAAGGCGAGGCGCGCGAGCGTTTGCTCGCCCGTCTCGCGCGTCACGGCATCGAGGCGTCGCGCGTGCGTTTCGTGCCGTTCCAGCCGCGCGACGCCTATCTGCGCACGTATCACGAGATCGATCTGGCGCTCGATACGCTGCCGTACAACGGCCACACCACGAGCCTCGACGCCATGTGGATGGGCGTGCCGGTGGTCACGCGCGTCGGCACGACCTGCGCCGGACGGGCGGGACTGTCGCAGCTGGCGAATCTGGGTCTCGACGAACTGGCCGCGTTGTCGGACGCGGCGTTCGTGCAGATCGTGGCCGATCTCGCGAGCGATCTGCCGCGCCTGGCGAACCTGCGGGCGGCCTTGCGCGCGCGCATGGAGGCGTCGCCTCTCATGGACGGCGCGCGATTCGCGCGCGGCATGGAGTCGGCTTACGAGACGATGTGGAGCGCGACGCAACGCAACTAAACCGAGCCGCCCGGCCTACGCCGATTCAAACGGCGTAGGCCGTTCGGCAGGCTTGACGCGCCACAAACCGGGCCTGGCGGCGCCCCCGGCGCGCGTCCAGCATGCTGTATAAATATACAGTAGAAT
Organism: Paraburkholderia sp. J94; assembly: GCF_905220285.1. NCBI lineage: Bacteria > Pseudomonadati > Pseudomonadota > Betaproteobacteria > Burkholderiales > Burkholderiaceae > Paraburkholderia > Paraburkholderia sp. J94. The sequence goes on from NZ_CAJMZH010000020.1 coordinate 23,600, forward strand.
CTCAAACACTCAGCCCGCTGCGTCGGGCTGCAAGCTGCCGGGCCGCGCCGCCGCCCGGCCCCCGCGAGTGATCCAGCCGGAATGCCAGCGCAAGTGAGCGATAACCGATCCATCCGTATCCGCGGTGCCCGCCAGCACAATCTCAAGAACCTCGATCTCGATCTGCACACCGGCGAAATGACGGTCGTCACCGGGCCGTCCGGCTCGGGTAAATCGAGTCTCGTGTTCGACACCCTTTACGCGGAAGGCCAGCGCCGTTACGTCGAAACGTTCAGCGCCTACGCGCGCCAGTTTCTCGACCGCATGGACCGTCCGCAGGTCGATCGCGTGGACGGCGTGCCGCCCGCCATCGCCATCGACCAGACCAATCCGGTGCGTAGCTCGCGCTCGACGGTCGGCACGATGACCGAGCTGAATGACCACCTGAAGCTGCTCTACGCGCGCGCCGCGAATCTGTTCGACCGCGTGACCGCGCAGCCCGTGCGCCACGACACGCCCGAAACGATCTACGCCGAACTGCTCGCGCGCACGGCGGTGGGCGATCCGCGTCTCGTGGTGACGTTCCCGGTCGAACTGCCGGACACGACCACCGAGGAAGAGGTCGCGCAATGGCTGTCGGCGAGCGGTTACACGCGCGTGCAGGCGCAGCGCGAAGTGAAGACGGCCGACGGCACGCGCAAGGTGCTCGATGTGGTCGCCGACCGCTTCCGCTTGCAGAACGCTGAAAAGAGCCGCGTGGTCGAGGCCATCGAAGCCTCGCTCAGGCGCGGCGCGGGGCGCGTGAACATTTATGTCGTATCGGAAACGGATGCACAAGCCGAGGTTTCCGATACGAAACCCGAGCCGACGATCTGGCGTTTCTCGACCGGCCTGCATTGCCCGGACAGCGATCTGCGTTATGCCGATCCGCAACCGGCGCTGTTCTCGTTCAACTCCGCCTACGGCGCCTGCGATGCGTGCCGCGGTTTTGGCCGCGTGATCGGCGTCGACTGGGGTCTCGTGATTCCCGACGCGCGCAAGAGCCTGCGCGGCGGCGCGATCAAGCCGCTGCAAACGCCCGCGTGGAAGGAGTGCCAGGACGATTTGATGCGCTACGCCGCGAAGGCGGGCATTCCGCGCGATACGGCGTGGTCGGAGCTGACGCAGGCGCAGCGCGACTGGGTGATCGACGGCGCGCCGGACTGGAAGGGCAGCTGGCAAACGCAGTGGTACGGCGTCAAACGCTTCTTCCAGTATCTGGAATCGAAGGCGTACAAGATGCACATCCGCGTGCTGCTTTCGAAGTACCGCAGCTATACGCCGTGCGAAACCTGCGGCGGCGCGCGCCTGAAGACCGAAGCGCTGCAATGGCGTCTGGGCAGCCAGCAGAACGCCGACGAAGTGCTCGCGCCCGCCGCGCGTTTCATGCCGCACGGCGTGGACTGGACGCGCGCGCAACTCGAAGCGCTGCCGGGCCTCACGCTGCACGATGTCATGCTGCTGCCGATCGAGCGCATCCGCCGCTTCTTCGACGATCTTTCGCTATCCTCAACGTTGCTCGACGACGCGCTGAAGCTGCTGCTCGCCGAAGTGCGTACGCGCCTCAAATATCTGTGCGATGTGGGCCTCGGTTATCTCACGCTCGACCGCCAGAGCCGCACGCTGTCGGGCGGCGAGGTGCAGCGTATCAACCTGACCACGGCGCTCGGCACCTCGCTTACGAAGACGCTGTTCGTGCTCGACGAGCCGAGCATCGGCCTGCATCCACGCGACCTGAACCGCATCGTCGAAGCGATGCAGCGCCTGCGCGACGCGGGCAACACGCTCGTGGTCGTCGAACACGATCCGTCCGTGATGCTGGCGGCCGACCGCCTGATCGACATGGGCCCGGGTCCGGGCGAGCGCGGCGGCTCAATCGTCTACGACGGCACGCCCGACGACATCCGCTCGTCCGGCACCTTGACGGGCGAATATCTGGGTGGCCATCGCGCCGTTGCGGATGCCTCGAACTGGGAGCGCCGCCCCGTCGATGCGAAAACGCCGACGCTGCTGCTCGAAGGCGCGAGCGAACATAATCTGCGCGACGTGACGGTCGAGTTTCCGCTGCAACGTCTCGTCTGCGTGACAGGCGTCTCGGGTTCGGGCAAATCGACGCTCGTGCAGGACGTGCTGTATCCGGCGCTCGCGCGCCATCTGGGCAAGGCCACCGAATCGCCGGGCGTGTTCCGAAACCTGAGCGGCGCCGAGCAGATCAGCGACGCCGTGTTCGTCGATCAGTCGCCCATCGGCAAGACCGCGCGTTCGAATCCGGCCAGCTACGTGGGCGCGTTCGACGAGATCCGCAAGCTGTTCGCCAAGGCGCCGCTCGCGAAGCAGCGCGGCTATACGGCGGGCATGTTCAGTTTCAACTCGGGTGAAGGCCGCTGCCCGACTTGCGGCGGCTCGGGCTTCGAGCACATCGAAATGCAGTTCCTGAGCGACGTGTATCTGCGTTGCCCGGATTGTGACGGCAGCCGCTATCGCCCCGAAGTGCTCGAAGTGAAGATCGAGCGCGGCGGCCGTGCATTGTCGGTCGCCGACGTGCTCGACCTGACCGTCAGCGAGGCGGCGCAGTGCTTCAGTCAGGATGCCGAAGTATTGCGCGTGATCCAGCCGATCGTCGACGTGGGCCTCGAATACGTGAAGCTCGGCCAGCCCGTGCCCACGCTGTCGGGCGGCGAGGCGCAGCGTCTGAAGCTCGCGGGTTTTCTTGCGGAAACGGCGCAGTCGCGCGGCAAGGAAAAGAGCGTGGGCGGCCGTCTGTTCATGTTCGACGAACCGACCACGGGCCTGCATTTCGACGACATCGCCAAGCTCATGCGCGCGTTCGGCAAGCTGCTCGCGGGCGGCCATTCGCTGCTCGTGATCGAACATAATCTCGACGTGATCCGCGCGGCCGACTGGCTCATCGATCTCGGTCCCGAAGGCGGCGATGCGGGCGGCGAAGTCGTCTGCGTCGGCAAGCCCGAGGACGTGATCGCCTGCCCGCGCTCGCACACGGGCGCGGCGCTCGAACGCTACGAAGCCGCGCTCGGCAGCGCGAATGGCGTGCTCGTCGCCGAGGAAGAGGGCGTCGCGTTGCAGACGGCCTTGCGTGCCGCGCAGGCGCGCCGCGAGATTCAGGGCGAGGACGTGGTGCGCATCGTGAATGCGCGCGAGCACAATCTCAAGGCGCTCGACGTCGACATTCCGCACGGCCGTTTCAACGTGATTACCGGCGTGTCCGGGTCGGGCAAGTCCACGCTCGCGTTCGACATTCTTTTCCACGAAGGTCAGCGCCGTTACCTCGAATCGCTGAACGCCTACGCACGTTCGATCGTGCAGCCCGCGGGCCGTCCCGAAGTGGATGCGGTCTACGGCATTCCGCCGACCGTCGCGATCGAGCAGCGTCTGTCGCGCGGCGGCCGCAAGAGCACGGTCGCGACCACCTCGGAAGTCTGGCACTTCCTGCGTCTGCTCTATGTGAAGCTCGGCGTGCAGCATTGCGTGCACGACGGCACGCCGGTCACGTCGCAAAGCGTCGATGCGATCGTCGCGCAACTGCTGCGCGAGCATCGCGGCCAGCATGTCGGTCTGCTCGCGCCGCTCGTCGTGAATCGCAAGGGCGTCTATACGGATCTCGCGAAGTGGGCGAAGGGGCGCGGCAACACGCATCTGCGTGTGGACGGCGAATTCGTGCCGGTCGCGCCGTGGCCGAAGCTCGACCGTTTCCGCGAGCACACGATCGAATTGCCGGTCGGCGATCTCCTGATCGAGCCTGAAAACGAGGCACAATTGCGCGCGCTGCTCGACGCGACGCTCGACGCGGGCAAGGGCGTCGTGCATCTGCTTGCGCCGCTCGACGGTCTCGACGGCGCGCTCGAAAACGGCGGCTCGACGCTCGGCATCGGCGAAGTGAAGGTGCTGTCGACGCGGCGCGCGTGTCCGGTCTGCGGCACGAGTTATCCCGAGCTCGATCCGCGCATGTTCTCGTACAACAGCAAGCATGGCTGGTGCACGACCTGCGTGGGCACGGGCCTCGCGCTCACGCGCGAACAACGCGCGGTCTACGACGATACGGTGATGTCCGCCGACGATCGCGGCCGCGAACAGACCTTGCCGTCGGAGGAGCAGGAGCCGGACGGCATGGTCGACGAACCGTGCCCGGATTGCCACGGCACGCGCCTGAATCCGGTCGCGCGCGCGGTGACGTTCGATGAACAGCCGATCGTCGATGTCGCGCAATGGACCGTGGGCGAAACGCGCCGCTGGATCGAATCGCTCGAACTCAATGGCCGCGACGCGCAGATCGCGCGCGACGTGATCAGCGAAATCCGCAGCCGTCTGCAATTCCTCGAAGAAGTCGGGCTCGGTTATCTGAGTCTCGATCGCGCCGCGCCGAGTCTCTCGGGCGGCGAGGCGCAGCGCATTCGTCTCGCGGCGCAGCTCGGCAGCAATCTGCAGGGCGTGTGCTACGTGCTCGACGAACCGACCATCGGTCTGCATCCGCGCGACAACCAGATCCTGCTCGACGCGCTGCGCAGTCTCAACGACAAGGGCAATACGCTCGTGGTCGTGGAGCACGACGAGGACACGATTCGCCGCGCCGATCACATCATCGATATCGGGCCGAGCGCGGGCAAGCGCGGCGGACGCGTGGTCGCGCAAGGCAAGGTCGCCGACCTCGCCGCGCAGCCGGACTCGCTCACGGGCCGCTATCTCGCGCATCCGATCGTGCATCCGCTGCAACCGCGCCGCGAAGTGAAGGCCGCGCGCGCGGGCCGCGAAGCCGTGCCCGAGCAATGGCTCACGGTGCATGGCGGCAAGCTGCACAATCTGCGCAACGTGACCGCGCACATTCCGCTTGGCCGCCTCGTGGCGATCACGGGCGTGAGCGGCTCGGGCAAGTCGACGCTCGCGCGCGACGTGCTGCTCTCGAATCTGCTCGACGCGGTGGGCCGTTCGGTATTGTCGTCGCCGGCGGTGCGGCGCGCGCGCAAGGCGGCGAAAGAGACTGCGCCGAGCGCGGCGGAGCGCCGTTCGAGCGTGCTCGCGCGCACGAGCGCGAAGCCGAAGCTCGACGTTGCGCATACGTGGCAAGGCTGCGAATCGATCAGCGGATGGGAAAGCATCGACCGCGTGCTCGAAGTCGATCAGACGCCGATCGGCAAGACGCCGCGTTCGTGTCCCGCGACCTATATCGGCGTGTGGGATGCGATTCGCCGCCTGTTCGCCGACACGCTCGAAGCGCGCGCGCGCGGCTATAGCGCCTCGCGTTTCTCGTTCAATACCGGCGACGGACGCTGCCCGGCCTGCGAGGGCCAGGGCGTGCGCACGATCGGCATGAGCTTCCTGCCGGACGTGAAGGTGCCGTGCGATGTCTGTCACGGCCAGCGCTTCAACCCGGAAACGCTCGCGGTGAGCTGGCGCGGCCGCAATATCGGCGAAGTGCTGACGATGGAGATCGACGAAGCCGTCGAGTTCTTCGGCGCGATCACGAGCATCGCGCATCCGTTGCAGTTGATGAAGGACGTCGGACTCGGCTATCTCACGCTCGGCCAGCCGTCGCCGACGCTCTCGGGCGGCGAGGCGCAGCGCATCAAGCTCGTGACGGAACTGTCCAAGGTGCGCGACGACATCACGCGCCGCGGGCAGAAGGCGCCGCACACGCTTTACGTGCTCGACGAGCCGACCGTCGGCCTGCATATGGCGGACGTGGCGCGGCTGATTCGCGTGCTGCATCGTCTCGCGGATGGCGGGCATAGCGTCGTCGTGATCGAGCATGATCTCGACGTGATCGCCGAAGCCGACTGGATCATCGACCTCGGGCCGGAAGGCGGCGTGGGCGGCGGCACGATCGTCGGCGCGGCGGACCCGGAAGGGCTCGTGAAGGTGGCCGCGAGCCATACGGGCGTGGCGCTCAAGCCGGTGCTCGCGCGCGTGGCGAATGCGTCGGCGAACGCGGTGGAAGGCGATGTGGAAAACGCGGTGAAAAGCGAGGCGGCGTCGGCTGGCGAGGCGTCGTCCGAGGCCGATGGCACAGCGCGCAAAGGGGCGCAAAAGCGCCGCGCGTCGGCGTCGTGAGGAGGTGCCTGCGCGTGCCCGCAACGGGCCGCGCAGGCCGGAAACCGCTTGATCTGGGCGGCTCGCGCAAGGTATGATCGGTTCCGCTTGCAGCAAACAGCCGCACACCCATAGCGGCGATTCTGGCGAGCGGAGCAGCGGACCGCAATCCCCTCCGAACCGGTCACGGGTTCCACAGCCCAGACCACCTCATCAGTGCAGCAAGGCTTCGCAGTACGAGCGAAGCCTTTGTCTTTTCAGGGCAGACGAATCGATATCGATCGGCACCTTGCCCTTGGCGATGCGAGAGGAATTAACCGATGTTCGACCTCGACGGTGAGGCGCGCGAACGGCTCATCCTGTGGATTCAACACCGCATGGAAGAGTACGGCATTACGCTCGAAGATCTTGAGTCATCAATAGCCGAAAGCCAACGGCAACCGAAGTACCGGGATGCGTTTGGCAATAGCTGGAACGGGGAAGGCGAAATGCCGAGCTGGCTTCTGCGTTATAAGCACGCAGGCCAGGATATCGAGCATTTCCGCTGCTGATGACGGCCTGTACGGCACGTGGCACGGGCGTTTGCCCGGGGCGGCGTTCGTAATCGCGTTGGTCGATTTTGCCGGATGGCAATCCGGCTTATTGGCCATTTCCGGTATATTTTTCAGCGATGTTTTAATAATACTATTTGGTTCATTATGGCCATTAAAATGGCCGGGCGGATTCGCCGGTTCGGGTGCGTCCGTATTCTGCTTCGTCCGCTTCTTCTGTTAGGCGATTAATGCGGATGCGTCGCGCGGGCCATTTGCATTGGCGGCGCCGGTCAGTTGCGCGACACTGCACGCCGTCTTGTGATAAAGGACGGTGAGCGTTTAAGCGAACCTGGACCGACAGCTTTGCATGGGACCCAAGTAAGCGCTAAAGCGCTAACTTGGGCCGACAGGAGGCGACAATGGCGTTACTGGTGTTGGGTCTTGCGATCTTCATCGGCGTGCATTCGATCCGCATGCTGGCCGGGCCGTGGCGCGCCGCGCAAATCGAACGCTTCGGCATCCGTGCGTGGCGCGGCGTGTTCGCCTTGCTGTCGATACTCGGCGTCGTGCTCACCGTCGCCGGCTACGGGCTCGCACGGCGCTATCCCGTCCCCATCTGGCTGCCGCCGCACGGCATGGCGCACCTCGTCGCGCTGCTCACCGCGATCGCCTTCGTGATGATCGTGGCGGCCTACGTTCCCGGCAATCACATCAAGCGCGCGCTCGGCCAGCCCTTCGTCAGCGGCGTGGCGCTCTGGGCGTTCGCGCATCTGCTCGCCAACGGCACGCTGCACGCCATCGTGCTGTTCGGCGTGTTCCTCGTCTGGTCGCTCGTGGAAGTGCGTGCGGGCCGCCGCCGCGATCGCGAGGCCGGCGTGGTCTATCCGCCCGGCAGCGCGAGCCGCGACGCGCTCGTCGTCGTGATCGGTCTGGTCGCGTGGGCCGTGTTCGGGTTCTGGCTGCACGGCGTGCTGATCGGTGTGCGGCCGCTCGGCTGAGACGCGTTTCAGGCGCACACGGTCACGTCCGCGCACATCCGCGAAACCCAAAAAAAAGAAGCCCGCTCATGGCAGGCTTCATCAAGGTACAGCTCGGAGTTCCGCGATCAGATCGCAGTGCGGGCGATCTTAGGGTACGTTCATGAAAGGCGCGTGAAAGTCATGCGTTTTTCATTCAGTGCGGCGCGCTCCGTGTGTCGTGACATGCGCGATCAGAGATCGAAGAACACGGTTTCGCGTTCGCCCTGCATCACGATGTCGAAGTGATAGACGATGTTGCCCGCCTGCTCGCTGCGTCGCGCGATCAGCGTATCGCGGCGCGCTGCGGGCACCGACGACAGCACCGGATCGGCCGCGTTCGCTGCCGCTTCGTCGTCGAAATAGACGCGCGTGAAGGTGTGCGTGAGCATGCCGCGCATCATCACGATCACGTTCAGATGCGGCGCCTCGCCGGCGTTCTCGACGCCCGGCTTCACGGTGCGCACGATGAAGCGCTGCTCCGGGTCCGTGCCGGTGCCCACGCGCGCAAAGCCGCGAAAACCCGTCTCGGCGATCTGCTCGCGCGACTGCGGATACTGGCCGCTGGCATCGACCTGCGAGAACTCCAGCATCGCGTCGAAGACCGGCTTGCCGTCGCCGTCGATCACGCGGCCGATCAGCGAAATGTGCTCGCCGGGCGTCTGCGTGCCGACGATATCGGCGCTGAACAGGCTCTTGAAATCGAAGTTGTATTGCTGCGGGCAGAGGCCGTAGGCGAAGTACGGGCCAACGGTCTGCGAGGGCGTTTCCTTGAGTGCCATGATCAACGCTCCATCGGGGTTTCGTTGGGGCCGCGCAGCACGATGTCGAATTCGTAGCCGAGTGCGTAGCTGTCTTCGGTGGTGTCGAGCGAGAAGCGCGAAATCATGCGCTCGCGTGCCTGCTCGGGCGTGCCTTGATAGATCGGGTCGAACGCGAGCAGCGGGTCGCCGGGGAAATACATCTGCGTGACGAGACGCGAGCCGAAGTAATCGCCGAACAGCGAGAAGTGAATGTGCTGCGGACGCCAGGCGTTCGGGTGATTGCCCCAGGGATACGCGCCCGGCTTGATCGTCAGGAAGCGATAGCGGCCTTCGTTGTCGGTCACGCAGCGGCCCGCGCCGAGGAAGTTCGGGTCGAGCGGCGCATCGTGCTGATCCTGCTTGTGGACGTAGCGGCCGGCGGCGTTCGCCTGCCAGATTTCCACGAGCGTGTTGCGCACCGGCTTGCCGCCGATGTCGAGCACGCGGCCCGTGACGATGATGCGTTCGCCGAGCGGTTCGCCGTTGCGCACCGCGTTACGCGTGAGGTCGTTGTCGAGCGTGCCGAGATCTTCCGCGCCGTAGACGGGTGCGTGCAGATTGCGCAGTTTGTCCTTCAGGGGGATCAGGGGCAGCGTGGGACCGCGTTTGACCGATGAGCGATACGGCGGATACACGAACGCCGGATGCGAGTCGAAGTCGCGCGGCGACAGGATGGACTCGTCCATGGGGTTGTCTCCTGGCAGATTTGTGGGAAGTGGATTTATGCCGCGCGGCGGACGGTCGCGTTGCGCGGATGACATCCACTTTATCCAAGGGGAAAAGTTATGCAAAATGATGTTTTATCGCATCTCGTATAACGGATCGTTATGGAAAACCGACTTGCGGATTCGCGCGTCAAATTCCGGCATTTGCAGTGTTTTCTCGCGGTGGCGCAGTTCGGCAGCGTGCAGCAGGCGGCGGAAAGCCTGTCGGTGACGCAGCCCGCCGTCTCGAAGACCATCGCCGAGCTGGAGTCGGCGCTGGGCGTGAAGCTGTTCGAGCGCGGCCGCCACGGCGCGGTGCCCACGCACGAGGGGCAGTTGTTCATGCCGCACGCGAGCGCGTGCGTGAGCGCGCTGCGTCAGGGCGTGGCCTTGCTCGCGCGCGACGAGGGCGCGGTGGCGGCGACGCTCGAAATCGGCGTGTTGCCGACGGTGGCCACGGCGCTGCTGCCCGACGCCATGCGGCGCTTCGCCGGCGAGTGGCCGCGCGTGAGCGTGCGGCTGCTGACGGGGGCCAACACGGAACTGCTCGAACGCCTCAAGGCGGGCGCGATCAGCTTCGCGGTGGGCCGTCTCGCCGATCCCGAGCGCATGGTGGGCCTGAGTTTCGAGCAGCTTTACAACGAGCCGATGACGGTGGTCGTGCGCGCGGGCCATCCGCTGTTGCAGGGCGTGGGCGCGGCGCGGCCGCTCGCGCAGTTCCCGACGCAGTTTCCGCTGGTGCTGCCGCCGTTCGGCACGCTGATCCGCCAGGCGGCGGACAGTCTGCTGGCGGCGTGGGGCGCGCCGCCGCTGACGTCGTCGGTGGAGTTGCTGTCGGTGTCGGTCGGGCGCGCGATGGCGCTGGAAAACGACGCGGTGTGGTTCGTGCCGTCGGGCGCGGTGGAGTACGACCTGCGGCACGGCGCGCTCGTGCGCCTGCCCTTGCCGGTGGCGGGCGGCGAGGAGCCGGTCGGCCTGATCCAGCGTACCGACACGCAGCCCTCGGCGGTGGGCCGCGCGCTGATCGACGCCATGCGGGCCGCTGCGCGCGAACGCGATGCGGCGGCGCACGCGGCCGCGTCGGGACGCCGGGCGCGCAAGCGTCAGCCCGAGCCGGTGGTCACGGAAAAACCGGGCCGCGCGAGCCGTTCCAGCGGGTAAAGCCGCCGAAACCGCCGAAGCCGCGCGTGTTTCCTCAAGCCGACGAAAGTTTCCTTTTGGAACGCATCGGCTTCGCGGCGGGCGCCGCTTCTTCTTCCTGCGCGGGCGAGCCGGGCACGGCGGCGCCGGTGGACATCCAGATCACGACGGCGTCTTCCTCGCTGGTCGAGACCGCGTAATGGCCGGTGCGGCTGTCGAAATAGAGACTGTCGCCCGCTTCGAGCTGCGTGGGCGTGTAGAGCTCGGTGTAGAGACACACGCTGCCGCTGAGCACATAGATGAATTCCTCGCCCTCGTGGCGGCCCCAGTCGTCGAAGGCGTCGGTCGAATGCGCGGTGATGCGCACGAGAAACGGCAGCATGGCCTTGTGCGCGAGTTCGGTGGCGAGCAATTCCATCTCATAGCCGCGATACGCATGCGGTTTGCCCGCGCCGCGCCGCGTGAGCGCGCGACGGCCGCCGAAATCGGCCCTGGGCGTGGAGCCGAACAGTTCCACGAGGTCGATGTTCAGACCGGCGACGATCTTCTGCAGCACGTCGAAAGTCGGCGACATCAGGCCGTTTTCGATCTTCGAGAGCGTCGAGCGCGACACGCCGCAGACGCGGCTGGCGTAGTCGATCGTCAGATCCTGGGCGAGACGCGCGGCGCGGACGCGGCGTCCGAGGTCGGCGGTCGACGAGCCGGCCGATGGCACGAGCGGGGTTTCCATGAGCGGGATCTGAAATGGGGACTGGGGCTGGCAGGTTTCCGATCATAGCAAAACGTCGCGTTTAGGAAACTCGGCCAGATGGCCAGTGTCGTGGATTTGCGCGGGGCGCGTCGCGGTCTGGGGCGTCTGCCGTGCGGGCCTGAACGCCGCCGAAATCGTTTAGGGCTTCGAATTGACAATCCTTAAAGATTGCCGCGGATCTTACTGGTGTCGGCGCTGTCTTTCAATGTAGTAAGAATTCGAATAGAGCCTCGATATGCGTCGCGGCGCCGCGTGAAGAACGCTATCCCCGTCCTTATTATTAGATTGGATGAGAAGGATCAAATGGAGTAAAGAAAATGTATGACGAACGCCTCGAATTATTGCTGGCCATCTCGCGTAGAACGCTCGGTATCGAGCGCTTCGAACTGACCGGAAAGCAAACCGCCGACTTTCACCTCGTGAGCGCGGAAGACGTCGGCCGCGCGCTGGAAACCGCCTACGACGCCGGTTTGATCATCGGCCATCGCATGGGGCGCGCGGAATGCACGGAAGAAACGTGAGCACGATGGCTACGCGGCGTGTTCGGGCTGGCCGCTCGGTTGGATACGCTGCGTGCTGGTTTGCCGCCGTCCGCTGCGCGGGCGGCAATGTGCGGTTCAGCGGTTGACCTGACTTCCTCTTTCTCCGCCCAAGCCTCCGATCCCTCTCTGACCCGGGTCCTCGACGTTGGGCATCGGCGCTGCGAATTCTTCGCTTCCTCGCGCTGCTCCGCGATTGTCAGGCGGCTTTTTGCATTCCTCGCGCCGCGCGAGGCCCGTTGCTACGATCCGAGCCCCGCATTCAATCGATCGGAGCAATCCATGAAGTCCATCCTCATCGCACTCGCCGCGCTGGGTATCGTCGCGGCCGGCGTTTCGTCGGCACAGGCCAGCGTGCATCACGACTGCCACAAGGTCCGCGTGCATCACCACTGGGAAAAGCGCTGCCGCTAAAGCGCCGGTGCGGTCCCACGAGCCCCGCAATCGCTGCGGGGTTTTTTGTTGATCGCGAGATCTTTGCGTAACGATTCGAGGAGTAGCGATGCTGAAACTGTGGCTGGCGGCTGGGGCCGCTGTTGCGTTGGCGGGGTGCGTGGTCGGGCCGGGGTATGGGGCGGGTTACGGCTATGGCGATCAGGGCGGCGCTCAGGTTTATCAGGCGGCGCCGGTCTATGGTTCTGCGCCGGCTTACGGGCCAGGCTACGGCGCGGTGAGTTCGGTCGAAATCGCGGTTGGCGGTCGTCGCGATGATGGCGAGCGTCGGGGCGGCGACACTCGCCACGGCCAGCCGCAAGCCGACGATCATCGCGGACGCGGTCCCGACCAGGCGCGGCCCGCCTACGGCCAGCGCGGAGCGGGCGGGCCTGCTGCGAACGCCGCGCCTGCCAGCCGTGACGGCTGGGGGCATGCGCCGGGCTCGAACGGCGCGGCGCAGAATCGCCAGGGCGGCGCCAGCGGGCAGGGCGGCCAAGGTGGTCAAGGCGGTCCGAATCGCTGGCGCGGCGCTCAAGATGCGCAGGGCGGACCGGGCAACGGTTCCGCGCGCTAACGATTTTCCATCGATGCCGCCGCTTCTGGCGCGGACGATCGGGCGGCGGCTTCGCACCGCCACCTCACACGTTTCCCGCGCCCGATTTTTCTCATTTTCCGATAGGAAACGCGTCCCTTCGCTCAAAAGTTTCTGATCGGAAACTCTTTCGCCGCGCCTATCCTTTCTGCTCCAGACTCACGCAATCACGCGCTGTGGCTTGCCATACGGGCATTCCGCCCCCGCGCGCCGTCCATTTTTTCCCGTCTTGATGCGCTATCGGGTGCCGTGTATAGTCGGCGCACGAGAGTTTGTTTCTTATCGGAAATAAAAGGATCGGTCATGAACGCAGCGCGTATTCTTGCCGACCTCGGCATTTCAGAAGAGGCCGGGTCGGGTGACATCGTAGTCAAATCGCCGATATCCGGCGAAGCCATCGGGCGCGTCGCGAGCCAGTCGCCCGCCGATGTAGACGCCGCGCTCATGCGCGCGCACGCCGCATTTCTGCAGTGGCGCAACGTGCCGGCGCCGCGCCGCGGCGAACTGGTGCGCTTGCTCGGCGAGCGCCTGCGCGCCCGCAAGGAAGCGCTCGGCAGCCTCGTCTCGCTGGAAGCCGGCAAGATCCTGCAAGAGGGACTCGGCGAAGTGCAGGAGATGATCGACATCTGTGATTTCGCGGTCGGTCTCTCGCGGCAACTCTATGGCCTGACCATCGCCTCCGAGCGTCCCGGCCATCGCATGGCGGAAAGCTGGCATCCGATGGGCGTGTGCGCGGTGATTTCCGCGTTCAATTTCCCCGTCGCGGTCTGGTCCTGGAATGCGGCGCTCGCGCTTGTCTGCGGCAATCCCGTGATCTGGAAGCCCTCGGAGAAAACGCCGCTCACCGCGCTCGCGGTGCAGAAAATCATGGACGACACGCTGCGCGCCTTCGGCGATGCGCCCGAGGGGCTCGTCTCGCTGGTGGTCGGCGGACGCGACGTCGGCGAAAAACTTGTGGCCGATCCGCGTGCGGCCATCGTCAGCGCGACCGGCAGCACGGAAATGGGCCGCGCGGTCGGCGTCGCTGTGGCGCAGCGTTTCGGGCGCGCGATTCTCGAACTGGGCGGCAACAATGCGGGCATCGTCACCGCGAGCGCTGATCGCGAACTCGCGCTGCGCGGCATTCTGTTCTCCGCCGTCGGCACGGCGGGGCAGCGCTGCACCACGCTGCGCCGGCTGTTCGTGCACGAGAGCGTCTACGAGGCCACCGTCGAGCGCCTGAAACAGCTCTACGCGAAGGTGCCGATCGGCAATCCGCTCACGGCGGGCACCTTGATGGGACCGCTGATCGACGCGCGCGCATTCGAGCAGATGCAAGCCGCGCTTGATCAGGCGCGTGCGGAGGGCGGCAAGGTGACGGGCGGCGAGCGCGTGAATGTCGATGGCTTGTCGAACGGCTATTACGTGCGCCCCGCGCTGGTGGAAATGCCGTCGCAAAGCGCGGTCGTGCTCAAGGAAACTTTTGCGCCGATTCTCTACGTCATGAAGTATCGCGAGTTCGACGAGGCCGTGGCCGCGAACAACGCGGCGGCGCATGGTTTGTCGTCGTGCGCGTTCACGACCGATCTGCGTGAGGCCGAGCGTTTCCTCTCGGCGTCGGGGAGCGATTGCGGCATTGCGAACGTCAACATCGGACCGAGCGGCGCGGAAATCGGCGGCGCATTCGGCGGCGAAAAGGAAACCGGCGGCGGACGCGAATCGGGCTCGGATGCGTGGAAGGGCTATATGCGGCGCGCGACGAACACGGTGAATTATTCGTCGGCGCTGCCGCTCGCGCAGGGTATCGACTTCACGCTGGACTGATGTACACAGACGGGCGGCTCAGGCCGCCCGTTTTCACGCTCGGCGGACACGGGCAAGTCACTGAGAAAGTCACCGAGCGCTTCACCGATTTACTTCGGAATCCCGATCAATCAGACGAGTCGGCGCAGCGGTTCCAGCGACCAGCTATGCGGTACGCCGTGCACGGCGAAAAACCAGGCGGCGACCCACGACGCGGCGACCACGATCAGATCGCAATGTCCGCTGCGCCACAAGTTCAGCGAATGACGGCGCACGATCCAGGGCACGCCGAGCGGATTCGGCCAGTCCGCGAACAGATGGATCAGTCCGCCGCACGCGAAGCCGAAGGCGGGCGCGGCCCACATCTGATGGCCCAGTTCGCGATACGAGCCCACCAGCAGCGCGATCCAGCCGATGCCCCAATGCGTGATCGTGCGATGCGTGATCCACAGGCGACGCTTCTTGCTCCACCAGGCGACTTCGAGCCAGTCGGGTGCGGTGCCGCCCGCGACGCCCGCGACGAACGCGAGCGCGGCGTAAAGATGCCAGGGACCGTCGGCTCCCATGCGCGTGACGAGGGCGGCGGCGATGACGCCTGCTGCCCATCCGGTGGCGTGATGTGCGGTCCCTGAAGCCATGAAGCGATGCCGTGCGAAGTCGAAAGGGCGCACATCATCGCAGATGTGACCGCTTCGTGACAGGGGTTCGGCGCAGTAAATAAATCATGCGCCGGCCGTTACGTTCAACGCATCAGGTCGTGCAGCGCGCCACGTCGAAGCGCAGCTTTTCTTCAGGCGGATCGTCGGAGGTGGACGCGCCGTGCGTGACGCGAATCACCGAGCCGTAGTTGTTCGGCGTGAGCGTGACGAAATACGAGGCGTTCGAACGCGAGCCCACCGTGAGTTCGGTGGTGCTGCCCGAGCGCGATTCGTGCACGTTCGAGAGACGGTCTTCGAGGCAATTCGCAATCGACGACGGCGAACGCGCCGAGGACGCGTAGATCATCGTTTCGCCATTCGAGGCGGTGCTGGAGGGCGACGATCCGCAGGCTGCGAGCAGCGCGAAAGGCAGGACGGCGGCGAGGCGTTGCGTAAGCGTATTCATGGCGGTGTGACGAATGCAGATCGAAAGGCAGTGCGGGACTGCGGAAGCTGCATAAGAGTATACGCACGCAGGATGCGGCAGAGGCCTCGCATATCGTAAAAAGATGCAACAGCGAAGAGGGAACACGCGGCGCGCGTCGGCGAGTTGTTGATCGGACGAAGAGAAAGAGGGAAGCGCCCGGCAACGACGAAGCGATTGAAGTATCCGGCGAAGAGGCACGCATCGAGCGCCGCGCTTGCATCGACTCGTGCAACCCGATTCTCGCAACCCGACTCACGCAACCCTTCGCTCAAGAAAAAACGCACATGCGCTTGTGCCGCATGTGCGTTGTGCGTGAAGCGGAACGAGCGGCGGATTGCGCTGCCCATTCCGCTGATCCGCGCTTCGGCGCGCGCCGATGAGCGCGTTAGAAGCGGTGACGCAGACCGATCGTCGCGGCGATCTGGTTGTTCGTCGACGACGGCGACAGCGTGTTGATCGCCGCCACGTTCTGCAGACTCTGGCCCGCGTTGTTCACACCGAGCGAACCTGAAGCGTGCTGGTACACGCCGGCCAGGTAGACGTCGGTGCGCTTGCTGAGCGAGTAGTCGGTGCCGAGCACGACGGTGTGCCACTTCGGGCTCTGGTCGCCCGTCCCCGTGCCCGTGACGGTGCCGTCCGTGAACGTGTACGAACCGATGAACGCGAGCGCCGGTGTGAGGTGGTACGCGCCGTTGATTTCGTAGTTGTCCATGTGCAGGTTCAGGCCGCTCACGCCGGCGAGCGTCGCGCCGCCGCTGCCGAGGCTTTGCAGGCCGTCGATCTGCGAATGCGACCACACGAAGCCGACTTGCGCCGGGCCGTACGTGTAGTTCGCGCCGACGCCGAAGCTGCGTTGCAGGCGCGCCGAGATGTTCGAGTCAGCCGACGCGGCGCCGCTCGTATTGCCGCCCACCGTGCCCGAGTTGTTCAGTTGCAGGTAGCCGGCCGCGACGTTCAGCGGACCGTTGCTATACGATGCGCCCGCGCTCCATGCGCGGCTGTTCGCGAAGCCGTCGGCCTGGTTCGAGAAGCCGTACATGCCGCCGAACTGGAAGCCCGCGTAGTTCGCGCTGGAGTACTTGACCGCGTTCTTGATCGAGAACGTCTGGGCGAAGTTGTCGTTGTCGAACGGGTGGCCCGCGAGGTTGTTGCCGAAGCCCGCGCCGGCTTCGGAGAGCGGCGCGAGGTACTGGTTCATCGAGTCGTACTGGCGGCCGAGCGTCAGGGCGCCGTACTGGTCGCTTTGCAGGCCGACATAGGCCTGACGGTTGAAGATCGTGTCCGATTCGCTGAACGAGCCGTTACCGATGTTGAAGCCGCTTTCCAACTTGAAGATGGCCTTCAGACCGCCACCGAGGTCTTCAGAGCCCTTCAGGCCGAAGTAGTTGTGCGACAGCGCGCCGCTGCCCTGGGCCCACAGGCTGTGGCCACCAGCGTTGTTCGCGTAGACGATGCCGGCATCGAGAGAGCCGTAAAGGGTGACGCTGCTTTGCGCATGCGCGCTCATGGCAAAGGCACCGAGAACGCCAGCGAGGATGAGGGTTTTTTTCATGCTTGTTAACTCCGGGACAGTACTTGGGAATCTCACGAAAGCCGCGTTGCTGCGCTGACATTCGTGGTCTGACGATTCGAGGCCCAGTGTATTCTCGTAAATCAGAACATTCGTACTGTTCGGGGAAACAATACATTCTTAATATTGTAGAAGTCGCACTAATTAACGTAAGTCACTGGGTTATAAGCATTTTTTCATGCTGGAAATAGATGCGACAAAATGTGACGGCGATAAAATCTGTTGCGTCATTACGACGTACCGGGAGGCCCTGTCAGACGGGCGTTACAGAAGATGACGAAATATTCGCTACGGTATTCTGCCGATTTGTGGAAGGTATTGTTCCAGATTATGTGACCCACATCAGCGATGCCCGGCGGTACAATTTCTCTGCCCCTTGACCAAGGGTGGTCTTTTTTCATCTGTTTTTACGCGGCCCCCGGGCCGCGTTTTTTTTGCCCGATTTCCTGCATTTTCCTTTCTTCTAAAATCTGGAAGAGTCTGTTGCAAAATAGGAAATCAGGAACTTTCTCGCTTATTAATGATTTGATTTTGTCGTGAATCATTAATCGAGACGATTTCACGTGACTTTACGTGCCAGTTTTCGGGTGTCCCTCGCGTGTGCCCTCGCTTGCGCCCTATAAAGGCCGAAAAACGGATAAAGCGCCGCCTGAATGGCGTGCCTCGCGGCCGCATCGGCACTTGCGGGTAAAATCCTGCCCCCAGCCCGCTAAAACGGGCCGTCCGCAGAACCCGATGGAACCCGCCATGACCGACGCCTCAACCGAACTCCCCGACGACGCCTTTGACGACCCGACCGCCACCGACGCGGCCGACGAGATCAAGGAAGCGCGCCTGTGGCACAAGGACGGCTGGATGGCGCGCGTTATCAAGAACGAGGACGACGACGGCTGGGCGGTCGAGATGATCAAGGACGGCGAGCCGGAGCCCGCGCTGGTCGGCCCGTGGACGATGGGGCGCGACAAGAAGAATCCGAAGCCGCTCGATACGTCGGCGTTCAATACGCTCGTGAAGACCGCCTCGGAGGTGCTCCGGCGCCACGAGCAGCAGTTGCGCGCGCTGATGCACAAGCGCATCGGCGTGAGCACCGCGGATGGCGATGTCGACGTCACGCTCGACATCGTGCCCGACGAGTACGAGCCCTATGCAACGCTCACGGCCTTCGATGCGTACGGCGAGCAGATTGCGCAGGCGCGCGTCGCGCCGAACTTCAAGCTCACCAAGGCGCGCGCCGAGTCGTGGGCCGAGGGCGGATTCGGCCGTATCGAATAGCGGGGCGCTGGACGGGCGGCGCAGCCTTGCGGGCGCTCCCATTTGATATGCAACTAACAGCCAAACCCGCACGACGCCGCCCAACGCGCCGCGCGAGTGCGCTTAATCCATCGCGCTTAATCCTGCTGACAGAAGATCGCCGTCAGAAGCGGGCCCGCATGATGGACGATCGCATGATTGCCGGCCGCGTTGAGCGCCGCCTGCACCCGGCTCTGCGTGGCGACCACGACCGCGCCATAGGCCGAACGGCCGATGGGCTTGCCGTCGCCGGTCTTGAACAGCGGATCGTCCTGCTGGAAGCCCACGATGGCGAACACGCTGAAGCCGTAAGCGGTCAGACGCTGGCCGTGAGCGGGCCAGAACGCGTTGATCGAGTTGCTTTCCACGCGCATGGGTTTCGCGTCGATCAGCTTCTGGTCGATCAGGCCCGACACGAAATCGTGCGCGGATTCCTGGCAGGTCAGCGCGTCGTCGAGGGTGGCGGCGCGGGACGTGAGGGGCGCGAAAGCGAGCGCCGTGGCGAGAAGGGCGGCAGCGGGAGCCGCAAAAGTCAGACGTTTCATTGGAATTCTGGCGATTAAGCTGCGCCTGCGTGGCAGGCGTCACCCGATATTCGGTACCGGGCCGGTGCGAGGTCTGAACTCTACGCGGGATCGTTTAATTTTGCTCGCGAGGCCGCCCGGAGCATGTGCGCCGCGCCGCCAACGGGCGCATTCAGGCGGCGTGCGGGCGCGCTTCCAGCGCCCTTCGACTGTCGGAAAACCTGCAAGTTTTCTGGAAGCCGTATATATTTCCCGGTTATGACTGGAAAAGACCAACCTGCAAAAACGGCACCCCGCGCGGTGCCGTTGCCGCGTACCTGGGACGCGCGCGTCGCGCGCTGGCTCGTCACGCCGCTCGTGCCCACCCGCGTTACCCCGAATCACCTGACCACGCTGCGCCTGCTGATCGGTGTCGCCGGCGCCTTCTATCTGGCGCGGGGCGATTTCCTGAACGTCAATATTGGCGCATTTCTGATCGTTTTGTCGAATTTTGTTGATCACACTGACGGTGAGCTCGCGCGCATCAGTGGTAAAACCAGCCGGATCGGCCATTTCTACGATCTCGCTGCCGACGCGCTCACGACCATCCTGCTGTTCTTCGGCATGGGTTACGGGCTCGGCGTGCAGGCGGCCGCCAGTGCGAACTGGCATGTGCCGCCGGCAATCCTCGGCGGCGTCGCCGGTATCGCGGTCGCGGTGATCTTTTTCCTGCGCATGCGTATCGAGGAAATGGCCGGCAAGGCCGGCACCCAACAGGCGTTCGTCGGCGGGTTCGAAACGGAAGACGTTCTCTATCTGTTGCCGCTCGTCACGCTCACCGGTATCGTGGCGCCGTTCGTCGTGGCCGCGTCCATCGGGGCGCCGTTGTTCGCCATTTACGTGGTGCTCGACTATGTGCGCGTAACGCGCCGCACGCGGCCAGGCAAGGAAACCCGTCAGGTTTGGATCAGCAGATGAGTGTGCAAGCAGAAGAGCAGGTGGTCGCGCCGGGTGTGCGCGACAGTAGCGGGGCGAGTGCGTCCATGCAGTCAGGGGACGCGGATGCCGCGGTCGGCCGGGCAACGGGCGACCTGAATACGAATCAGTTGCGAAACGAGTACGTCGATCAAGGCTCGTTCCTTTATCTCTCCGAATTCCTGCCCGCGGACGCGACGCAGCGGCTCATCGACGCCGCCAACGCGTTGATGCCCGAGGTCAACCGCAATTTCATCCCCGGCCACAAGGCGGGTGGCAGCGTGAGCCGCCACACCATCGACCGTCTGCAGCCGTGGATCGCCGAACTGTATCGCTCGCCCAAGCTGATCGCGTGGCTGGAGAACATCACGGGCGACAAGCTCCAGCTCTCGCCGCCCGACGATCCGCACGCGTACGCGCTGTATTACTACACGCGCGCGGGCGATCACATCGGCTGGCATTACGACACGTCCTACTACGACGGCCGCCGCTATACGGTGCTGCTCGGCGTGATCGACGACTCGTCGTGCATTCTCGATTACGAGCTGCACACGCGCGATGAAAACAAGCCCGACGAACCCGGCGCGGTGCAGTATCCGCCGGGCGCGCTCATTCTTTTCGACGGCGACAAGCTGCGGCATCGCGTCACGCCCAGCCGCGAAGGCGAAGTGCGCGTCTCGCTCACGCTCGAATACGTGACGAACCCGAACATGCGCCCGTGGCGCCGCTTCATCTCGAACATGAAGGACGCGATCGCGTACTTCGGTTTCCGTCAGGTGTTCCGCAAGGCGCTGCAATCGGCCACGGGCGGCGCGCGCAAGACCGGGGGATCGGTGTGAGCCGTGCTGCCATCCTGCTGTTGTCGATCGGCACGGCGCTCTTTATCGCGCTGCTCGCGTGGCAGGGCCTCGGCTCGGTCACGGGCGCGCTCGCGGCGGCTGGCTGGGGTCTCGCGCTCGTCGCGGCCTTCCACGTGGTGCCGCTCGCGCTCGACGCGGCTGCCATCGCCGTGCTGTTCAAGAAGGGCGAGCGCGTGGACCAGCGTCACGCGCTGCTCGCGCGCTGGAGCGGCGAGGCTGTGAACAGCCTGCTGCCGGCCGGCCAGATCGGCGGTCCGGTTGCAATGGTGCGCCAGCTTGCGCAGCGCGGCATGCTGATGCGCGACGCGGCCGCCGCCATCACCGTCAGCACCACGCTGCAAGCGGTCGCGCAGATCGTCTTCGCGGTGTTCGGCATCGTGCTCTTTTCGGCTTACGCCGCGAACGGCGCGCCGCGCGATCTCGGTATCGCCGCGCTGATCGCGACCGTCGTGCTCGGCGGTCTCATCGCTCTGTTTTATGTCGCGCAGCGGCGCGGTCTGTTCGGCCGTCTGCTGCGCATCGCGTCGAAGCTGTTCGGCAAGCGCGACTGGTCCTCGCTGGCCACGCGCGCCGACGCCATCGACGCTGCCGTCAAGGCGCTCTACGCCGAACGCGGCCGTGCGGCGGCCAGCTTCACGCTGAGCCTCGCGGGCTGGCTCGTCGGCACCGCGGAAGTGTGGCTCGCGCTGCATTTCCTCGGCCATCCGGTGAGCTGGGTCGACGCGCTGCTGCTCGAAAGCATCGGCCAGGCCATTCGTGGCGCGGCCTTCGCCATTCCGGGCTCGCTCGGTGTGCAGGAGGGCGGCTATCTGCTGCTCGCGCCGCTCGTCGGCCTGCCGCCGGAAGCGGCCCTCGCGCTCTCGCTCGCCAAGCGCGCGCGCGAAATCCTGCTCGGTCTGCCGGGCCTGCTGTATCTGCATTTCAGCGAACGAAGCTGGCAACGCCGGCGCGCCCTGCGTGTGCCCGCTGTCGAAATCGCCGATTGATTTTTTTCTCCCAAGGAACGCATGCGCGCCATCATTCTTGCGGCAGGCCTCGGCCTGCGCCTTCAGCAACGCGCTGGAGAACAGTTTCCGAAATGTCTGCTGCAATTCGAGGGCGTGTCGCTGCTCGAACGCCACCTGCAGATGCTCGAAGCGGCAGGTGTCACCGAAGTCGTGCTCGCGCTCGGCTTCCAGCCTGAACTGGTCGAAGCGGAACTCAAGCGCATCAACTGGCCGCACAAGGTCGAAGTCGTGATGAATCCGCGTTTCGATCTGGGCAGCGTGCTCACCGTGCATCGCACGGCCGAAGCCATCACGCGCGGCGGCGACGTGCTGCTCATGGACGCCGACGTGCTCTACGACGAACGCGTGTTCGCGCCGCTCGTCGCGGGCGAGGCGCCCACGAACCGTCTGCTGATCGACCGCGACTTCGAAGCCGGCGACGAACCCGTGAAGCTGTGCCTGCGCGACGGCGTGCCCGTCGAACTGCGCAAGCAGCTCGCCGTGGGCCTGCAGTACGACACGATCGGCGAATCGGTCGGCTTCTTCCGCCTGAACGAAGCGACCGCGCGCCGTTTCGCGCAGATCGTCGAAGGCTACGTCGATACGGGCCGCGCGAACCTGCCGCACGAAGAAGCGCTGCGCGATCTGCTGCTCGAACGCGGCGCCGAATTCGACACGGCGGACGTGACGGGCGCGCCGTGGATCGAGATCGACTTCCCGAACGATGTGACGCGCGCGGCCGAAGAAGTGCTGCCGCAACTCGCGCCGGTCGTGAGCCGCCTGAAGCAGACGGCAGAGTAAGCGCTCGCGCGAACCGCTGTCGCTGAAACGCCGTAGAAAAGGCCGTGAAGGCCGTGAAGTTCGCTTCACGGCCTTTGTGTTTTTAGCGCGGCTTCATCTGTTGCCGAGCCACCGCGTTTTGCAACACAGTGCCATAATGGTGCCTTTACGCCATCAGCCGCGCTGATCGTCGTTCCTGCCCATGCCCCTTGCCCTCGGCACTTTCATCGTTCCGCTCATCGTCGCGTGCTCGATGTTCATGGAGAACGTGGACGCGACGGTCATCGTCACTTCGCTGCCCGCGCTGGCCCGCGATCTCGGGCAAGATCCCATCACCCTCAAGCTCGCCGTCACGAGTTACGTGATCGGCCTCGGCGTGTTCATTCCGATCTGCGGATGGGTGGCCGACCGCTTCGGTTCGCGCAATGTGTTTCGCACGGCCATCGGCATTTTCATGACCGGTTCGCTGCTGTGCGCGGCGTCGCGCTCGCTCGAAATGTTCGTGGCCGCGCGCTTCGTGCAGGGCATTGGCGGCGCGATGATGGTGCCGGTCGGGCGCATCATCATTTTCCGTTCGCTGCCGAAGTCGGACTTCATTCGCGCGGTCAACTATCTCACGGTGCCCGCGCTGCTCGGGCCGGTCGTGGGGCCGCCGCTCGGCGGTTTCATCACCACCTATCTGCACTGGCGGCTGATTTTTTTCGTGAACATTCCGATTGGCGTGTTCGGCATCTGGCTCGCGAACCGGCATATCGCGAACATGCACGAGGAGCATCCGGGGCCGCTCGACTGGCTCGGTTTTCTGCTCTCGGCGGGTGGCGCGTCGCTGTTCATGCTGGGCTTGTCGCTCGTCGGCGGCCAACTCGTTTCGAATACGAAAGCGGTGACGATGTGCGTGGTCGGCGCGATCCTGCTCGCGATCTACTGGTTCTATGCGCAGCGCGCCGAACGTCCCGTGCTCGATCTGAAATTCCTGCGCATTCCGAGTTTCAACGCGAGCGTGGCGGGCGGATCGCTGTTTCGCATCGGCCTGGGCGCGGTGCCGTTCCTGTTGCCGCTCACGCTACAGGAAGGTCTGGGCATGACGGCGTTCGCGTCGGGCGCGATTACCTGCGCGTCGGCGTTCGGCTCGATCTTCATGAAGTCGATCGTCTCGCGCGTGCTCGGACGCTTCGGTTTCCGGCGCACGCTGATCGTCAACGCGGCGATCGCGGGCGCGGCCATCGCGGTCTGCGGGCTGTTCTCGCCGACCACGCCGGTGTGGCTCATCTGGCTCGTCGTGCTGGCGGGCGGGCTCTTTCCGTCGCTGCAATTCACCGGCCTCAATTCGCTCGCCTACGCGGACATCGAGACGAAGGACATCGGCCGCGCGACCAGCGTCGCGAGCGTGATCCAGCAGGTGTCGCTGGGTCTGGGCGTGACGATCGCCGGGATCGTGCTGGAAGTTTCGCATCGTGTACAAGGCCATTCGACCATCGTCTGGTCCGATTTCTGGCCCGCATTCTTCGTGGTCGGACTCTTCTCCGTGGCCTCGATTCCCGTGACGATGCGCCTGCCCGCCAATGCTGGCGACGAGATCGCGCGCGGCAGCCGCGGCAAGGCCTGATACGCGGTACTTCCATGAATCGGCGCCGTAGCGTTATCGGCGGATCGCCGGATCGCAAACGATTTCTGCGCGTGCTATAAGCGCTGTAACCAGGCCAAAAGCCCGGTGAAAGGTGGTTGACGTTACGCGATGAACCGAATCATGGAGGTCACTCAATGAAGCTGGTCGATAGAACGAAAATTTCCGCAGCCGCTCTCGCACTCATTTCGCTTTCCGCTTTATCGGCGGGCTTTCTCGAAGCCACGCCCGCATTCGCGAAAGACACGCAGCAACATCCGGCGGTCCTCAACGCATCGGCGGTCGCCGTCGCCGACAAATACGCGGCCGACGCCGCCGAGCAGATCTTCAAGGCGGGCGGCAACGCGGTCGACGCCGCGGTCGCCATCGCCTTCACGCTGGCCGTCACGTATCCCGAAGCCGGCAATATCGGCGGCGGCGGTTTCATGACGCTCTACGTGAACGGCAAGCCGTATTTCCTCGATTATCGCGAGCGCGCGCCGCTGGCCGCCACGCGCACGATGTATCAGGACGACAAGGGCAACGTGATTCCCGGCAAGAGCCTTTATGGCTACGACGCCGTGGGTGTGCCGGGCACGGTCGAGGGCATGTGGGAAGCGCAGAAGCGCTTCGGCAAGCTGCCCTGGAAGCAGGTGCTGCAACCGGCGATTCAATACGCCCGCGATGGGTTCGTCGTCGACGAACTGCTGGCGAAGCGCCGCGAGGAGGCGTCGAAGGAATTCGGCGGCAAGACCAATTTCGATCAGTACTTCGGCGACATGAAGGAGGGCGCGACGTTCAAGCAGCCCGATCTCGCCAACGTGCTCACGCGCATCGCCAGTCAAGGCGCGAAGGACTTCTACGACGGCAAGACGGCCGACCTGATCGCGGCGTCGATGAAGGGCCACGGCCTCATCACGAAGCGCGATCTGCAGGAGTACAAGGCCGTGTGGCGTCAGCCGGTCGAGGCGAAGTGGAACGGCTATGAAGTGATCACCGCGCCGCCGCCGAGTTCGGGTGGCGTCGGCCTCGTGCAGCTGCTCAAGATGAAGGCGATGCTCGCGCCGCAATTCAAGGACGTGACGCTCAACTCGCCGCAATACATTCATCTGATCGCGGAGATCGAGAAGCGCGTGTTCGCGGACCGCGCGCAATATCTCGGCGATCCCGACTTCTACAAGGTGCCGGTCGCGCAACTGACCGACGACGCCTATCTCGCGAAACGCGCCGCCGAAGTCGATCCCGACAAGCCCTCGGACACGAAGAGTGTGCAGGCGGGACTCGGCACCTCGATGCCGGAAAAGGCCGAGACCACGCACTTCTCGGTGGTCGACAAGTGGGGCAATGCGGTCTCGAACACGTACACAATCAACGGCTATTTCGGCTCGGGCGTGGTGGTGCCGGGCGCGGGCATCGTGCTCAACGACGAAATGGACGACTTCTCCGCGAAGCCCGGCGTGCCGAACATGTTCGGCGTGGTCGGCAGCGACGCGAATGCGATCGCGCCGAAGAAGCGTCCGCTGTCCTCGATGTCGCCAACCATTCTCACGAAGGACGGCAAGGTGGCGCTCGTGATCGGCACGCCGGGCGGCTCGCGCATCTTCACGTCGATCTTCCAGGTCATCAACAATCTCTACGACTTCAAGATGCCGTTGAAGGATGCCGTGGGCGCGATGCGTTTCCACCATCAACTGCTGCCGCCGAACACGATTTTCTGGGAGCCGTACCAGCCGATCGACGGCGATCTCGCCAAGCAGGTCGAGGCGAAGGGCTATGTGCTGAAGGGCCAGGATTTCAACGGCGACATTCAGGCGATCCGCATCGACGGCCAGACGCCCGAGGCCGCCTCCGATCCGCGTGGCCGTGGCGTGACGCGCGTGATTCCCTGAGCTTGCGCCGACCTTCGTCTGCGTGTGTTCGCGGGGAGGAATTACCGAATCGATGCGCCGTAGCTCTCCGGTATGCAATATTTGCGGGGCATTTTTTCCCACTGCAGACCGGAATGACGGCGCGATTCGGCAAAGCTCGCATGCGATGCACATTTGTCCTCTTTAATGAGGATTCACACCCAGGGAGCATCGCGTAGGATGCAATTTCCGGCGGCCTGAAAGCTGTCGGCGTGTGTTTTTTTTGGGGCGGCGTTGCCGCCCATTTTCTTTTCCGCTCCAGAAGTTTTCTTGAATTCACCGGCCGCGCTGGATAAGCTGAAGCGCGTATCCCGGCTCAGAACGTTGCGAATGCAACGGCGCCTGGGACGTCTTGCAGTCATGAACCCGTACTTCGATCCACCGTTGTCTTCATCCCGTTGCGCATGCATCTGACTAGCCGCGAACTGGTGCTGCTTGCCGACTTCTTCAGGGTGCTGGCGGAGCCTGCGTCGAGCGCGGACGCGCTGCGCGCCGACGCTGCGCAACGCATGCTCGATCTGCTGGGCGCGGACGATTTCGCCGAGACCGCGTGGCGCGACGAGGCGATCGACGGCAACTTGTGGATCGCGCGCGGCGGGCATCGCGATGTCGCGTCCGCGCGCGAACGCGCGTTGTTCGATCTGATTCGGCCCGCGTTCGCGGCGGCGATGGCGCGCGCGAACGGCGAGGTGTGGATCGACGCGCCGCCCGCCACCGCCGACGATCTGCCTCAGCCTGACGGCGATCTGCTCGCGCGCCTCACGCGGCGAGAGCGCGAGGTTGTCGAGCTTGCCGCGGATGGCTTGCTCGACAAGGAAATCGCGCAACGTCTCGGGATTTCCTATACGACCGTGCGTACGCATCTCGACCGTTCCTTTCAGAAACTCGGCATCAGCAATCGGTCGAAACTGGCGCGTCTGCTGCAAACGGCGCGCCGCTGAGCGGCTTTGAAGCGGCGCTAAAGCCGGTTTAAAGCCCGATTCAACGCGTGGCCGATATGTCCATGTCCTCGCGCGCGGCGTCGATCAACTCGAACGCGGCGGCTGCATCGCCGATGCGCTCGACGGCGAGCAGCGCGAAGCGCGCGAGAAAGAGCGGCGTCGCGGCCTCGCCCAAATCCGTCATGGTCTTGCACAGGCGCGTATAGACCGCGTCGAGTTCGCTGTCCGTCATGGCGTGCTTCAAGTGTTGTTCCATCATCGTGTCTCCGGGTGTCGGGATCAGCCGCGCAGTGCGCGATCGACGGCGGCGAGCGCGCGTTGTGCGAACGTGGCGCGTTCGTCGTGCTTGTCGCTTTCCTCGCGTGCGCCTTGCCAGCGTCCGAGCACGTGGCCGTCCGGGCGCACGAGATAGAGCGCCTGTTGCGCGACGCCGTACATCGGAAACAGCTTGCCCGTGTGATCCCAGGCGCTGCGTTGCGCGGTATCGGCGAGAGCGTGGCGCGCGATGGGAATCAGCGCGAATGGCAAGTCGCGCGCCGCGAATTCGGTTTCGAGTGCGGCGAGATCGGCGGGCAACGCGTCATCGTCGCTGAACCAGAACGCCGTGAAGCGCGGCCCGAGAAGATCGGTGAGATGTGCGGTGAGATGCGAGGCTTGCGCGCCGTCGCGATCGACGATCGTCAGCGGACATTCGGGCAGCACGGCGCCGGGCGCGGGGCCGCTCGCGAACGCATCGGATCCGGCGTTGAGCGGCGACTCAAGATACGCAATCGCCGACGTCTGGCGCGGATTGATCAGTGAGCGCACGCCCGGATGCTTGAGCGCGAGGCTCAGCACGGCCTTGCGCATCAGATCGAACGCGAACGACGGCGGCGCCATGAATTCCGTGCTCTTGGTGCCGTAGCTCAGGTTCTCGTGCGCCGCGAACACGCGCTCGTCGGAATAGCTGTCGAGCAGGCTCGCGTGCGCGCGGCCCTGCGTGACGTACGCGAGTTTCCAGGCGAGATTGTCGGCGTCGTCGATGCCCGAATTCGCGCCGCGCACGCCGAAGATCGGCACCAGATGCGCGGCGTCGCCCGCGAACAGCACGCGGCCGTGCCGATAGCGTTCGAGCGTGAGCGCGTTGGCCTTGTAGATCGTGATCCAGACCGGCGACCACGGGGCGGTTTCGCCCATCATGTCGAGCAGGCTTTGCACGCGCGGCATCACGTTTTCGGGCTTGACGGCTTCGTCGGCATCCTCGCCGTCGCGCAGCTGATAGTCGATGCGCCAGACGTTGTCGGGCTGCTTGTGCACGAGCACCGTCGAGCCGGGATTCGACGCCGGATCGAAGTAAGCGAGGCGCTCGGTCGGCTGCGCGCTGTCGAGCAGAATGTCGACGATCACATAGCGGCCTTCGTAGCTCGTGCCCGTGAGCTTCAGGCCCAGCGCCTCGCGCACCGTGCTGCGTCCGCCGTCGGCGGCCACGAGCCAGTCGGTTTGCGCTTCGTAGTCGCCTGCGGGCGTGGAGAGCGTGAGCGTCGCGCCGTGTTCATCGTGGCGGATCGCCGTGACCTTCGTGCGCCAGCGGATGTCGATCAGGTCGGCATGCCGCTCGGCCGCGTCGAGCAGGAATTGCTCGATGTGGTACTGGGCCAGATTGACCATCGGCGGCAGCTTCTGGTTCTCGTCCTGCGGCATCGTGAAGTGCAGCACTTCGTCGTGACGATAGAAGCTGCGTCCGCCGGTCCACGGCAGTCCCTTCGCGAGAAAGCCGTCAAGTGCGCCGAGCCGTTCGATGATTTCGAGGCTGCGCCGCGAAATGCAGATTGCGCGGCTGCCGTAGCAGACCGATTCGTCGGCTTCGATCAGCACCGAGCGCACGCCGTGTTGCGCGAGTCCGAGCGCGATCGCGAGGCCGACCGGGCCGCCGCCGACGATCGTCACGGCGTGGCGCCGGGTTTCGCGGCCATCGGCGCATTCGGGCAGGCGCGCGTCGTAGTGTCGGGCTTCGAACGGGTAGGGCTGGAAGGCGGCGGTCATCGCGCGCGCTCCTGCTGCGATGCGCCGAAGCGGGCGCGCGAAAAATGGGCGTAGTGGGGCATGGTGCGCTGTCTCCAATCTGGATTTATGGCTTCGCGGATCGTTGACACGACCTCGCGGCGATGGAGCCAGTATGGAGCGCGCGGGCGGCGGCGCTGTCCTCATTTTGGGTACAGCGCGCGGGGCGCGTTTCAGCCGTTGACGTGGGCGAGGCAGAGCGCGAACAACTGCCGCTGGCTGGAGATGCCGAGCCGCCGATAGGCGCGCTTCTGGTAGGTCACGACGCTGCTCGGCTTGACGCCCATGTGGTCGGCGATTTCGGCGGCGCTGTGGCCTTCGAGCACGCCGCGCAGGGCGTCGAGTTCGCGTTTCGAGAGATCGGGGCAGAGGCCGCGCAGGCGCGCGAGCATCAGCGGCGCGATGCCGGCCTGACGCTGGCCGTTCAACGCGTAGTGATGCTTCGTGGCCTCGCCGATCAGCGGTGCGAGCGATTCCACGAGTTCGACTTCGGCGGGCCGGAAGTTGCCCGCGTCGCGCTCGCGATAGAGGTTCACGGAGAGCCAGATATCGGCGGCGGGCTGCAACAGCAGCGAGAGCCGGTCGGAGACATTGGGCGTGGCGTAGCAGGCCGTGCGATAGCCGTCGTGCGCGATATCGGCGCTCGTTTGCCAGTGCAGCACGAGCGCGTTGCTGGGCGCGTCGGCGTCGTGGCCCGCGACGATGCGCTGGTTGCCGTCGAGCGCGTAAAAGAGGCGCGCGTAGGTGTCGGCGACGTCGCGCAGAAAGCGCCCGCCGCGATGGTCGGCGACCGAGACCGTGCGCGGACGATTGCCGAACTCGTACGCGAACACCGTGCATTGCGACACCGACGTGGCCGGCCCGAGCAGATTGAGGACTTCGGCGGCGAGCGCATTGGCGTCGTCGTCGCCGATCGAGGCAACGAGGCGGGTGACGCGGGACAGATCGAACTGACCCGTCTGGCTGGGACGGTCGAGACGCCAGTAACGCATGTTTCTTAAAGGAAATCGGGAAAAATATCGGCGCGGCGGCGCGGCGCTCCGGCTTCCCGAGCGTAGCACCGAATCGCTGGCGGGCGAATCGGTGCTATGCCCGTGCACGTGATTTCCCGATCGAAGCCGATCGCGTTCAATCGTTCCCGCTACGAAAAGGGCCGGATCTGCGGCCGCTCAAGCGTCGCGTTTGCGCATCCCGCGCGCGGCTGACCGCGAGCAAGAAATGCGCTGAATGGGTTAATCTCCACCCTTGTGCTGCGCACGCACACATGTTTCCTTTCATACCCAACGTACCCGCGCAGGAAAACCCCGACATGTGGACCCTCCCCACCGCCATCCCGCCCGATTTCGGCACCGGGGCGGTCTTTCTCAGCGTGCTCGTGACGCAGCTCGGCGTGCCGGTTCCGGCCGCGCCCGTGCTCATTCTCGCGGGCACGATGGCGGCGGGCGGCGAGGCGTCGTATCCGAATCTGCTGATCGCGGCGGTGTGCGCGACCTTGCTCGCGGATTCGCTGTGGTTCATGGCGGGCCGTTTGCGCGGCCGCCGGCTGCTCAACGCGCTGGTGCGTTTTTCGCTGTCGCTCGACACGACGATCCGCGTCGCGCGCAACGTCTTCGAGCGTCACGGCGCGCCCATTCTGACCGTGGCGAAGTTCGTGCCGGGCCTCGGCCTGATGTCGGCGCCGCTGCTCGGCACCACGTCGATGGAAATGCGCATCTTCCTGCTCTGGGACGCGCTCGGCGCGACCTTGTGGGCGGGCGTCTACCTGCTCGGCGGCGCGGCGCTGCACGCGGAAATCGCGCGCTTTGCCGTATTCGTGCGCGCGAATGGCGGGACGATTTTCGATGTGCTCGCCGTGGCCGGCGTGCTGTTTCTCGGCTGGCGCTGGGTGCGCCGCCTGCAGTTCCGCCGCTGGCTCGCCACGCACCGCATTTCGCCGGATCAGCTCGACGAGATGATGAAGTCCGCCGCGCCGCCGATCGTGTTCGACGCGCGGCCGCAGACCGTGCGCGAGAAGGAGGCGTACCGCATTCCGGGCGCGCGTCCGCTCGATCTGGATTCGCACGACGAGATCGCGCCCGAACTGGTCGCGCGGCCCATCGTGGTCTATTGCGTGTGCCCGAACGAAGCGACGGCCAAGCGCATCGTCAACCAGTTGCGCAGCAAGCATATTCATCACGCGCATGCGCTCAAGGGCGGGCTCGACGCGTGGGAGCGGCGCGGTTATCCGGTCGAGCCGCTCTCGGCGGAATTCCATCCCGCGTACATTCGCGACGACGACGATTTCGAGCCGGACACCGAGCAGGAATTCACGGTGCGCGCGAGTCTGTCGAAGTAAGCGGCGATGCCGCGACGGTGTTCGTTGCGGCTGCCATTTTTCATCGAACCACCTTCAACGCGCGCTTGAAGCCCCGAAGCTTCACGCGCGCTGCCGCCGCGAGCCGCCTCCCACATTGCGGCCCGCGTCGCGCGCCATCTGTGCATATCCCCACACCGACAGCAGCGTGAGCAGGCCCGCGCCCAGAAACGCGAGGCGGAAGTCGTCGAGCGAGAACGCGTGGCCCGTCGTCTCGCCGTTGTAGCTCGCCGCCATGCGCAGCGCGAGCGCGCCGAACGCAATGCCGAGACCGTTGGTCATCTGCGACGCCGCGCTCCAGAGCGTGCTGGCGGCGCTCATCTGCGGTTGCGCGACGTCGGCGTAAGCGAGCGTGGCGAGCGTCGAGAACTGCATCGAGCGCGTCACGCCGTAGATGAACACCACGATCAGCACGATCGCGAGCGGCACGCCGGGCGTGAGCAGTCCGCACGCGATCATCGAGAGCCCCGCAATCGTCACGTCGACGACCGACACGAGCCGGAAGCCCCAGCGTTCGAGAATGCGCGTCGTGAGCGCTTTCATGCCGAGGTTGCCGAGCGCGCTGGCGAGCAGCAGCAAACCCGACTTGAACGCCGACAAACCAAAGCCGATCTGGAACAGCAGCGGCATCAGATACGGCGCCGCGCCGATGCCGACGCGCGTGACCGAACCCGTCACGACCGTCACCGAAAACGTGGGGATTTTCAGCGTCGATACGTCGATCAGCGGATGCGTGTGGCGCTTCGCGTGGAAGAACGCCATCGCGCCGATCAGCACGCCGGCCACCACGAGCGCCGCCGCGCGCCACGGATTTTCGCCGGGCTGGCTCGCGAGTTCGGCGCCATAGAGGATCGCCGTGAGCGCCGCGCCGCTCAGCACGAGGCCGAGCACGTCGAGCGGGCGGCGCTGCTCGCCGCGCAGGTTCGGCACCATCGCCATGATCGCGACGAGCACCGCGATGCCGAACGGCACGTTGAGCAGAAAGATCCAGCGCCACGACGCGTAGGTCGTGATGAAGCCGCCGACCGGCGGCCCGACCACGGGTGCGGCGATCGCGGGCCAGGTGATCGTGGAGATCGCCTGCATCAAGCGGCTTTTTTCGGTGCTGCGCACGACGATCATGCGGCCGACCGGCACCATCATCGCGCCGCCCATGCCTTGCAGCACACGCGCCGCGACGAACTCCGGCAGGTTCTGCGCGATCCCGCAGAGCACCGAGGCAATCGTGAACGTGAGCACGGCGCCGAAGAACACGGTGCGCGAGCCGCAGCGGTCGGCCACCCAGCCGCTCGCCGGAATGAAGATGGCGAGCGCCAGCATGTAGGCCGTCACGCCGAGACTCAGGCTGTTCGGGCCGATGCCGAACGAATGCGCCATCTGCGGCAGCGCCGTGGCGATCACGGTGGTGTCGAGATACTCCATGAAGAAGGTGGCCGCGACGATGTAGGGCAGCCAGCCGATGAACGACGAGCGCGTCGGGGGCGTGGGCGTCGTGCTCGTCATCGGTGGATCTCGGGGAAGCGGGTGGGGAATGTGCGGCTCATGATGGGAAAGGCTGGGAAGTTGCCGATCGGAAACGAACGTACACGCTGGAAGCGCATGGAAGCGCGCGCGTGTTTCCGATACGAAAGCGCAACTGTACAGCGCGGCCGCCGAATCCGCTGGCGCGGCAAATTACAAAAGACGCGCGTACACTCGTTGACCGGTTGTTTCGTCAAACACTCGACTCGCGGAGGATCGGAAATGGAAACCCGTTTTCTGGGCGCATCAGGTTTCAAGGTGCCGGTGCTGAGTTTCGGCACGGGCACGTTCGGCGGCAAGGGCGAATTCTTCGAGGCGTGGGGCGCGACCGACGTGGCCGAAGCGCGCCGCCTCATCGACATCTGTCTCGAAGCGGGCGTGAACATGTTCGATAGCGCCGACATCTATTCGAACGGCTCATCGGAATCGGTGCTCGGCGAGGCGCTCAAGGGGCGGCGCGACAAGGTCATCATCTCGACCAAGGCGACCTTCCGTTTCGACGACGGCGCCAATAGCGTCGGTTCCTCGCGCATTCATCTGCGGCGTGCTGTGGACGCCGCGCTCAAGCGTCTGCAAACCGACTACATCGACCTGTTCCAGCTGCACGGTTTCGACGCGAAAACCCCTGCCGAAGAAGTGCTCTCGACGCTCGACGATCTGGTGCGCGCGGGCAAGATCCTCTACACGGGCGTGTCGAATTTTTCGGGCTGGCACCTGATGAAGTCGCTCGCGGTCGCCGACCGCTACGGCTATCCGCGCTACGTCGCCAATCAGACCTACTACTCGCTGATCGGCCGCGACTACGAATGGGAACTGATGCCGCTTGGGCTCGATCAGGGCGTGGGCGCGGTCGTGTGGAGCCCGCTCGGCTGGGGCCGTCTGACCGGCAAGATCCGTCGCGGACAGCCGCTGCCGCAGACGAGCCGTCTGCACAAGACCGCCGATCAGGGGCCGCCGGTGCCCGACGAAACCCTGTTCCGCGTGCTCGACGCCATCGACGGAATCGCGCAGGAAACCGGCAAGACCGTGCCGCAGATCGCGCTGAACTGGCTATTGCAGCGTCCGACCGTGGCGACCGTGCTGATCGGCGCGCGCGACGAGGCGCAGTTGCGTCAGAACCTCGGCGCGGTGGGCTGGAACCTCACGGCCGAACAGGTCGCGAAGCTCGACGCCGCGAGCAAGGTGCGGCCGGTCTATCCGTACTGGCATCAGGAAGGGTTCGCGGAGCGCAATCCGGCGCCGGTCGAGTGGTGAATCCGCCGCGCCGGTCGTGGGCAAGGGCGGCCGTCGCGGACCAGCGCCGCGCGGCACTTGCCTGACAAGTTCAGTTCGTGACGGACGCGCGCAGGATTTCGGCCGCGCCAAGGTGGATCGCCAGCGCGAAGAAGTCGCGTTCGGCGATGTTGGCCGATCGGGCGATGGCGAGCGCGCGGTCGTGGTCCTGCGGATGCAGAAGCAGTTTGACTTCGATCTTGGCGGGCGGCGTGAGGCTGGACTCCATGGCATTGCTCCTTCGGTAACCGGGCGCTCGGCCCGTGTGGGTGCGTGAGCCCATTACCGGCCGCCAGTGCGCGAACGCGCGCGGGCCGTCGGCCGGGGCGAAAGCCTCGGCGGTCGAACGGCGCTTGACGTGGAGTGGGCCTGGGAACGCCGCCGCATCTTGTGGACGCGGCGGCGCGATGCGCGTGCCGGTATTAGCGTGGCGCGCGCGGTCGCCCTTGTGCGGCGACGAAATCGACTGCGAATTGAACGACGTAAGAGACGACGTAACTGCGGGTGGAACCGGTGTCAGACGGGTACGGCAAGGAAGCGAACTGCATAAGCTGGCAACCTCCGGAATTATTTTTCTCGTGCGGCTGGGCGCCGCATCTGGTACGGGGCAGAGTATAGCCATGTCTTGACCTGGGGTAAACCCCTAGGTGTTACACCTTAGTCAAAACGTTGTTGCAACGGTTGATGTAATCGAGCGCCGACGCCGGACGGCGCCTTGAGGCGCGGTCCGGCATGGCAGAAAGAGCGGGGATTCTGGCGGGGAACGCCTGGCAAATACCTGGCGGGTGCGAAGCGGGTGCCAGGCAAGCGCCGGGCTGAGGCCGGCGCTGGGGCGGGCGAGCTTAGCCCGTGGTGTCTTTGCGCAGGCGCGCACGCGCCTCGCCGAGCGATTCGAAGCGGCCGTGCGTGTCGTCGAACACCGAAATCGTGCCGTGGCCGATGTCGTAGACCCAGCCTTGCAGCTCGAGCTGGCCTTGCGCCACGCGGGCCGCGACCGCCGGGTGCGTGCGCAGATGGGTGAGTTGCAGCCGCACGTTTTCCTCGACCAGCGCCTGCACGATCTGGTTTTCGTCGAGACCGCGCGTCTGCACGACGCTGCGCGCCGCTTCCGCGTTACGCAGCCAGGCCTGCACCGTCGGCATGCCGGCGGTGGCTTCGGCGCCCAGGGCGAGGCCCTTCATCGCGCCGCAATCGGTGTGGCCGCACAGCACGATCTGGCGCACGTTCAGCGCGAGCACCGCGAATTCGACCACGGCGGACACGCCGCCGAGCATTTCGCCGTAGGCCGGCACGATGTTGCCGATGTTGCGGCAGACGAACAGCTCGCCGGGGCGCACCTGCGTGATCATCTCAGGCGAGACGCGCGAGTCGGCGCAGGTGATGAACAGCGTGTGCGGCGCCTGGCTGTGCGCGAGGCTGCGGAACAGCTCCTTGTTGCCCGGGAACACGTTGTGACTGAACTCGTCCACGCCGTCGAGCAGGTGCAGCAGATCGCAGCCGCACGATTCGGAGTGTTCGTGCGAGTGAGTGTTGTCTGGCATGGGAGTTTCTCTCTTTATCATGAATCGACACAATCGAATGGCAACAGCGGGAGTTTACGCCGAGGCTTCGCGTTTCGGATCGGAAACCTGCCGTCCGACCGTGCGTTTTGCCTGTTTTCCCGCTTTCCGATCGGCAACCGGCTGAGCCGGC
Source organism: Paraburkholderia sp. J94 (assembly GCF_905220285.1). Taxonomy (NCBI): domain Bacteria; kingdom Pseudomonadati; phylum Pseudomonadota; class Betaproteobacteria; order Burkholderiales; family Burkholderiaceae; genus Paraburkholderia; species Paraburkholderia sp. J94. The sequence continues at coordinate 59,373 of NZ_CAJMZH010000020.1, forward strand.
CGCCGCCTGCCGCCGCCACGCGCGGGGCGCTCAGGCTTCGGATTGTCGCCGGGTATTCGACACGCATTTTCTCACGCCGGGGGCGCCTGCGTGCCGCCGCGAGCATCGATCGGTCTGGTGGGTCGGGGCCTGGTGGGCCTTGTTGTCAAACGACCGGCTAGCCGGTCGGCGAGCGCCGGCGCGGCGGTGGTCCGGCTGACCGTCCAACTGGCCGTCCGATGCTGGCGGGGCAGCATTGTACGCGACGCGGCCGCTTACGCGGATGTGGGTTTCCGAAAGGAACGCGAGGAGGCGTCCGCGCGGGCGGGCGTGATCGTGTGGATTGATCAGCATTGCCTGGCAGTTTCGCCTGCCACGGCGGCGGGATGGCTGGCGGATGCGGGTTGCCGACGCGCGCGCGCACGCACGCGCGCCGATCCGTGTCCGCCTGCGCCCGGCACCGCTCGACGACGATTCGAGCGGCGCGGGTAGCGGTGGAGATAGGCCGATATCGGCTGCCAGCGTCGACAGCGCGGTCAGGATTCCAGCGCGGCGCGCGTGGCGTTGGCGCGGCGGCCCGGCATGAAATACCAGACGGCGGCCAGCGCCTGAATGACGATCAGCGCGCTCCAGACGGCCTGATGGGCGGCGACCGGATAGTGGCCGTCGACGGCGGTCCAGTGTCCGAGCGCGGCGCCGATCGCGATCTGCGCCACGAAGATCCCGACGAAAATCACGAGCGTGAACGTGGTATTCACTCGCCCGATCATCCGCGCAGGGAAGTATTCGGCGAGGACCGCGTAAGTGAGGATGCCGGTGCCGCCGAGCGCGCCATACGCCGCCCAGAGCACGGGCGCGGGCAGCGGCACGCGCGCCGCGAGCAGCGCCTGCACGATCACGAACAGCACCATCGTCGCGCCGGAGAAGTGCGCGACGCTCACGCCGCGCCGTTCGAAGCTGCGCGCGAGCGCGCCAAAACCGATATTGCCGACGATGAACGCCGCGCCCAGCACCGAGATCAGCGAGGCCGCGCGGCTCGTCACGTCGGCGGTCCCGGCAGGCACGACGTCGCGCAGGAACGCGCCGACCCAGAGCGACTGCATCGCGTAGAACACCGTCTGCGTGAGCGCCGAAAACGACGCCGTCTTCCAGAACGCGTGGCTGCGCAGGATGTGCGCGGTGCCCTTGAACTGTTCGAGCACGCTCGCCTGATGATGGGTGTCGCGCGTGCGCGGGCCGCCGATCCAGATGATGGCCGCGATCGCGGCCGTGAACACGGCGAGCCCGACGCTCACCGCGCGCCACGGCGCGAACGAGAGCAGCCAGGAGAGCGGCGCGCCCACCGCGACGCCGCCGAGTCCGCCGACCGCCATCACGAGGCCGTTGACGAGCGTGAGCTGCGCCACGGGGAAGTGCTGCGCGGTCGCCTTGAACGCGCCGCCGAGGCACACGGACACGCCCACGCCCACCAGCAGGCGTCCGGCCATCATCGCGCCCATGCTGTGCGCGAGGCCGAAGACGAGCGCGCCCGTCGCGGCGACGAGCATGACGCAGGCCGTCACGCGGCGCGGGCCGAAGTGGTCGAGCAGCACGCCGGCGGGAATCTGCGCGCCCGCGAAGCCGAGGAAGTAGAGGCTCGTGAGCGTGCCGAGATCGGTCGCGGTGAAGCCCATTTCGTGCGTCAGGAACGGTGCGAAGCCCAGATTGACGCCGCGAAACAGATAGGAAACGAAATAGCCGAGCGCGAAAACAACGAAAACGCGCAATCTGAGAGCGGTCATGAGGCGGACGGGCGCGTGGACAAAGCGTACGCGTTGAATGGCTGGGCCCTGATTATTGGCGAAAAGCCGGGCGCGAGGCCAGCGAGAGATTTCAGCCGCGATTGTGAGTAAAATTTGACGTCATGTCCCGAACGCTCCCTCCTTTGCAGGCCCTGCGCGCGCTAGAAGCGGCGGCGCGGCGGCGCAGTTTCAGCCGCGCCGCGGAAGAATTGCATTTGACGCACAGCGCCGTGAGCCACCATCTGCGCGGGCTCGAAGCGGAACTGGGCGTCGAGCTGTTCCGGCGCGCCGGCGGCCAGATGATCCCGACCGCGGCGGGCGCGCAGCTCGCCGAGCGCGTGCGCCGCAGTCTCGACGACCTGCGCGACGCGCTCGACGCCACGCGTCCCGGCGTGAGCGGCGTCACGCGTCTCGAACTGAGCGTGATGTCCGATTTCGCGTCGGTGTGGCTGATCCCGCGTCTCGGCGACTTTTACGACCGCTATCCCGACGTCGATCTGTCGATGCGCATGCATGCCGACGTCACGCCGCCCGATCCCTATCCGTTCGATATCGGCATCTGGCATCGCCGGGTCGACGAACCCGGTTTCCAGATCCGCAAGCTGCTCGACGACCAGGTCGTGGCCGTGTGCAGCCCCGCGCTGCTCGCGCGCTACCCCGATTTCCGCATCGCCGACCTGCCGCACATGCCGCTGCTGCGCTTCTCGCGGCGCTCGTGGCGCGACTTCTTCGAAGCCGCTGGGGTGGCGGGCGCGGAGCCCGAGCGCGGCCCCATCTTCGACGACGCCGGCCTGCTGCTTCAGGCGACGGTGGCCGGGCAGGGCGCGGCCACCGCGCGGCTGCAACTCGCGCGCGATTTCATCGAACGCGGCGAACTGGTGCAACTCGGGCAGGTGCGCATTCCCGCCTCGCTCGACTATTACTTCACCTGGCGCGAGGGCCATCCGCGCGAAGCCGCGATCCAGCAGTTCTATCGCTGGGTCAAGTCGCAGCTCGCGCGCTGAATGCGCATGTTTTAGGGCGCCATTCCGTGCGGATAAAAATCAATGCGGGTAAAACCTGTGTCGATGCGCGTCAACGGGCGGTGAATGACATACGTTGTTTGCGATAAAGGCGGGCAATGACGCGCGAATACCGCGCCAATGGTGAGCCAATAGCGAGTCAATGGTGGGTGAATAGCGCGCCAATGCAGCATCGAATAGCCGGCAATAGCGTGCAGTAAAGGGTGAAAAGAAAGATGCATCCGCAATATTCATTGTGCATGCACTCTTTAGGCGCACATTGCGCACGCGGCATTGTCCGGCAATGAAAACGCGTGAATGCGATTGAATGGCATCACCATAAACGCGCTTTGTCCTGGCATCCGGGACGGCGTGTGGTGGCGGACTGCAGGGGCATGCCGATTCGTCTGTGGAAATGAAGTCACAGATTAGCCACAGAAGGCCCGTGCCACGACGGTTTCGCATCAAGGTTGAAATAATTGGAGTATCGTTAGTTCCCGATGCGATTGCCGCAGTCACATCTGCCGCAATGACAGCGTCTGATTCGAAGTGAAAGCGTAGTGCACGGCCCCTAGAGGGCTATCAAAAAACTGTGACAACAGGAGAAAACTGCATGAAGGCTATTCAGGCGTTCAAACTGGCGGCAGGCACGATGCTCGTCGCCGCTTCGCTCCACGTGTATGCGCAGGACGCCGCCAGCGCGCCCGCCGCTGCACCGACCGACGCAGCCCAGGCTCAGCTGAAGGACTCGAAGGCGCAATACAAGTCCGCCAAGGCCGCTAACCGCGCGCTGTCGCGCAAGGTGCGTTCGGCACTCGCGAAGTCCAAGGACATCAGCGTGGCCAACATCACCGTGCGTGCTCGCGACGGCGCCGTGGTCCTGCAAGGCACCGTGCCGGAGCAACCGCAGATCGACCGCGCCACGGAAGTGGCCAAGGGCGTGGCCGGCGTGACGTCGGTGAAGAACGCGCTGACGATCCGTCCGGTCGGGACCTGATCCGCTGCACCCGAACGGGAATGCATCGCGCGCGTGGGGCGCGGGATGCACTCCGGTTCCGCTTCGAAACCGCACATGCCATTCGCGAACCGAATTGCATGTGCGGTTTTCTTTTGTGCGCGCGTTCAGGCCTCGACGTAGTGCATCTCGGGCGATTCGCCCATCAGCAAAGGCTGATTCGCGTCGGCGGCGGCGCGCAGATAATCCCATAGCGACGTGATGCGCCGCAGCTTGCGCAACTCTTCGCGGCTGCACAGCCAGAAACGCCGCGTCACCACGATTTCATCGGGCAGGACCGAGACCAGACGCGGATCGGGTTCGGCCATGAAGCACGGCAGGATCGCCAGCGCGCTGCCTTGCACGGCCGCGTGATATTGCGCGATCACGCTGGTGCTGCACAGATTCGCCTTGACGTTCGGCGCCGCGCGTTCGAGATAGAGCAGTTCGTGGCTGAAGGCGAGATCGGCGACATAGCTGATGAATGCGTGATGGCGCAGATCGGTGGCGCTGCGAATCGGCGCGTGTCGCGCGAGATAGTCAGGTGTCCCATACAATCTCAGCCGATAGTCGCTGAGCTTCGTATAAACATATTGGCCGCGCTCCGGGCGCTCCAGCATGATCGCCAGATCGGCTTCGCGTTTCGAAAGACTCACGAAATGCGGCACCGGCAGCAGGTCGATCGACATGTCGGGATGCTGGCCCGTAAAACGCGCGAGTTGCGGCGCGAGAAAAAAGCAGCCGAACCCCTCCGTCGATCCCACTCGCACATGTCCCGACAGCGATTGCGCGCCCAGCGCGAATTGCTCGCTCGCCGACTGCACCGTGGTTTCCACGGCGTCCGCGTAGGCGAGCAGTCGCTGGCCCTCGGCGGTCAGCACGAAACCGCCCGCGCGCGACTTGTCGAACAGCACCGTGCCGAGCGCGGCTTCCAGCTCGCGCACGCGCCGCGCCACCGTGGTGTGATCGACACCCAGGCGCTTCGCCGCGCCGCTCGCGCGCTGCGTGCGCGCCACTTCGAGGAAGTAGCGCAAATCGTCCCAATTCAATGTCTCCATCTGTCCCGTTGTGTTTTTTTGCATATCGGATGGGCTTTTTCATCTCTATGCCGTGGATATTCGAATAACTATACTCGTTTGCAGGTCGCTGAAAAGACGGCCGCACACAATATGGATGGAGACAAACGATGCACATGCAGTCCACCCCGGACGGGGCGGCAGTGGCCGTTCCCGTTCCAGAACAAAAACGCAGGACGCGCGACTATCTGATCGCCGGCTGGGCCAGCATGGCCGGCACCACCATCGAGTGGTACGACTTCTTCCTCTACGGCACCGCCGCCGCACTCGTTTTCAACAAGGTTTTCTTCCCGACGCTCGACCCGATCCTCGGCACGCTCGCGGCCTTCGCGACCTATGGCGTGGGCTTTATCGGCCGTCCGATGGGCGGCATCGTGTTCGGCCATTTCGGCGACCGCGTCGGCCGCAAGTCGATGCTGCTCGCCACGCTGCTGCTGATGGGCATTCCGAGCATGGTGATCGGCCTGATTCCTTCGTATCAGAGCATCGGTTATTGGGCCGCCGTGCTGCTCGTCGCCATGCGTTTTCTGCAGGGCATGGCCGTGGGCGGGGAATGGGGCGGCGCGGTGCTGATGGCTGTCGAACACGCGCCGCCGGGCCGCAAGGGCTTCTTCGGTTCGCTGCCGCAAACGGGCGTGGGTTTCGGCCTGATTCTTTCGTCGATCGCGATGGCGGCCGTCACCGCGCTGCCTGAAGCGGATCTGCTCTCGTGGGGCTGGCGCATTCCGTTTCTGGCGAGCATCGCGCTCGTGCTGCTCGGCTGGGTCATTCGTGTGCGCGTGCCGGAATCGCCCGATTTCGAGCGCGTGAAAAAGGAACGCGCGCCCGTGAAAGCACCCGTGCTCGAAGTGCTGCGACGCCAGCCGCGCGACCTGCTCATCATCATCGGCGCGCGGACGGCGGAGAACACGTGGTTTTATCTCGTGGTGGCGTTCGCGCTCGCCTATGCCGCGAATCAGCTGAAGATTCCCAAGGCGCAGATCTTGCACGCGATTACGGCGGGCGCCGCGCTCTCGCTCGCGACCATGCCGTTCTGCGGCTGGCTCAGCGACCGTATCGGACAGAAGCGTCTGTTTCTCGCGGGCCTCGTCGTCATGGCGGCGTTCGTCGCGCCGTTCTTCGCGATGCTCGAAACGCTTCATCCGCTCACGGTGTGGTGGGCGATGGTGCTCGGCGTCGGCGTGGTGTTCCCGATTCTCTATGCGCCCGAATCGCAATTGTTCGCCGCGCAGTTTCCGGCGGAAATCCGCTATAGCGGCATCTCGGTGTCGGTGCAGGTGGCCGGCGTGCTGGGCGGCGGCGTCGCGCCGATGATCGCGACCGCGCTGCTCGCCTGGGGCGGCGGCAATCCGCATTATGTGGTGGCGTATATGGTGGCGCTGGGCGTGATCGCGTTTCTGTGCACGCTGGCCATGCGCTCGCATTACGATTGATAGATGGTTCGTATTCCTACCAATCCGGTTTCAACCGCAGTCGAGACCGGACCCGTTCATCCCTTTCGCAGAGAGTTCATCATGAACGCAGTCACCCAGGATTCCAACGCGCAGGTCTCGACCGTCAAGCTGCTGATCGACGGCGAATTCGTCGAATCGAAAAGCCAGGAATGGCGCGACATCGTCAATCCGGCCACGCAGGAAGTGCTGGCGCGCGTGCCGTTCGCGACCGTCGCCGAAGTCGATGCCGCGGTCAAGAGCGCGCACGCCGCGTTCGCGGAGTGGAAGAACACGTCGCTCGGCGTGCGTTTGCGCATCATGCTCAAATTGCAGGCGTTGATTCGCGAGAACATGTCGCGCATCGCGAAGACGCTCACGGCCGAGCAGGGCAAGACGCTGCCCGACGCCGAAGGCGATATCTTCCGCGGCCTCGAAGTGGTCGAGCACGCCTGTTCGATCGGCACGCTGCAACAGGGCGGTTTCGCCGAGAACGTGGCGGGCGGCGTGGATACGTACACGCTGCAACAACCGATCGGTGTCTGCGCGGGCATCACGCCGTTCAATTTCCCCGCCATGATTCCGCTGTGGATGTTCCCGATGGCGATCGTCTGCGGCAACACCTTCGTGCTCAAGCCGTCCGAACAGGACCCGCTCTCGACCATGCAGCTCGTCGAACTCGCGCTCGAAGCGGGCATTCCGAAGGGCGTGCTCAACGTCGTGCACGGCGGCAAGGAAGTGGTCGACGCGATCTGCTCGCATCCGCTCGTGAAGGCGATTTCGTTCGTCGGCTCGACGGCGGTGGGCACGCATGTCTATCGCCTCGGCAGCGAACATGGCAAGCGCGTGCAGTCGATGATGGGCGCGAAGAATCACGCCGTCGTGCTGCCCGATGCGAACCGCGAGCAGGCGCTCAACGCGCTGGCGGGCGCGGCGTTCGGCGCGGCGGGTCAGCGCTGCATGGCCACTTCTGTGGTCGTGCTGGTGGGCGCGGCGCAGCAGTGGGTGCCCGAACTCGTCGAGAAGGCGAAGACGCTCAAGGTCAACGCGGGCCACGAGCCGAAAACCGATGTGGGTCCGGTGGTCTCGCGTGTCGCGAAGCAGCGCATTCTCGGCCTGATCGAATCGGGCGTGAAGCAGGGCGCGACGCTGGCACTCGACGGCCGCGACGTGAAGGTGCCCGGCTACGAGGACGGCAACTTCGTCGGCCCGACGATCTTCACGAACGTGAAGACCGATATGGACATTTACACCCACGAGATTTTCGGGCCGGTGCTGGTCGTGCTCACGGTGAATACGCTCGACGAGGCCATCGCGCTCGTCAATGCGAATCCGTTCGGCAACGGCGTGGGCCTGTTCACGCAAAGCGGCGCGGCGGCGCGCAAATTCCAGAGCGAAATCGATATCGGCCAGGTGGGCATCAATATTCCGATTCCGGTGCCGGTGCCGTATTTCAGCTTCACGGGTTCGCGCGGTTCGAAGCTCGGCGATCTCGGTCCGTACGGCAAGCAGGTCGTGCAGTTCTACACGCAGACCAAGACCGTCACGGCGCGCTGGTTCGACGACGCGACCGTCAACGACGGCGTGAACACCACGATCAGCCTGCGCTGAGCGCTCATTTCACCCGCACATAAAAAATGGAGAGAGGCTCATGAAAATCGGTTTCATCGGGCTGGGCCATATGGGCGCGCCGATGGCGCTCAATCTGATCAAGGCGGGCCACACGCTGAGCGTGTTCGACCTGAGCGCCGACGCGATGCGCACGCTCGCCGACGCGGGCGCGACGCTGGCCGCGTCGCCGAAAGCGGCCGCCACGGGCGCGGAGTGGGTCATCACCATGCTGCCCGCCGCCGCGCACGTGCGCACCGTGCTGAGCGCCGAAGACGGCGTGCTAGCGGGCGTCGCGAAGGGCGTGACGATCATCGATTCGAGCACCATCGATCCGGCCAGCGCGAAGGCGTTCGCGGCGCTCGCCGAAGCGAACGGCAACCGCTTCGTCGATGCGCCGGTCTCGGGCGGCACGGGCGGCGCGGTGGCGGGCACGCTCACCTTCATGGTGGGCGGCACGGCGGCGCTCTATGAAAGCGTGAAGCCGGTGCTCTCGGGCATGGGCAAGAACATCGTCCATTGCGGCGAGACCGGCACGGGGCAGGTCGCGAAGCTCTGCAACAACCTCGTGCTCGGCGTGACGATGGCGGGCGTGGCGGAAGCGATGGCGCTCGGCGAGGCGCTCGGCATCGACGCGAAGGTGCTGGGCGGCATCATGAATACGTCGACGGGCCGCTGCTGGAGTTCGGACACGTATAACCCGTTCCCGGGCGTGATCGAAACGGCGCCGTCGTCGCGCGGCTATACGGGCGGCTTCGGCACCGATCTGATGCTCAAGGATCTGGGCCTTGCCACCGACGCCGCGAAGCAGGCGCGTCAGCCCGCGTACATGGGCGCGCTCGCGCAGCAGCTTTATCAGGCGATGAGCAGCCACGGCGACGGCAAGCTCGACTTCTCGGCGATCATCAAGCTCTATCGGCGCGAGAGTCACGAGAAGGGCTGAGCGTTTCAGCCTGGTTTGAATACGGCGCGTGCGCAGATCGGCACGCGCCGTTTTACGTTAACGGCGATTTAAAGGGTTAAAGGGTTCAAGGGGTTTAAATCGCCTCGATCGCCTTCATGCGCGACTCGATGCGTTTGAGCAGGCGTTTGAACCACGCATCGAGCAGCGCGTTCGAGGGCGCGGCGAGCGTCGAGCACGCGAGAATGCGATAGACGTCGTTGCGCGTGAGCTTGGACGGACGCGCGGGATCGAGCCAGTCCTCGTTATCGACGAGACGTTCGAGCGTTTCGAGGCCGATCAGGATCGGCCACAAACACGCGAGGCGCAGACGCAGCGACAGACGCGGCAGCGCGAACGTGTAGTCGATGGCCGCGCGGAAATGATCGAGCGCGATGCGCACGAGGCCGAACATCAGCGGACGCGCGCGCGCCGAGGTGCCCGGCTGCATCAGGTCGGCGGGCGAGAGCGCCGCTTGCGCGAGCATCGTGGCGGGCAGATAGCAGCGGCCGATGCGCAGATCCTTGCCGCAATCGCGCAGCACGTTCACCATCTGCAAGGCCTTGCCGAAGCGCACGCCGCGCTGGTACATGGTGTCGCGCAGCGCCGGATCGAGCGCGCCGGGAATATGCAGGTACGTCATCTTCGTCCAGAACTCGCCGACGCAGCCCGCCACCAGATACGTGTAGCGGTCGAGCTCGTCCCACGTGCCGAGCGCGGCCACCTGGCCCGAGCGCTCGTCGGGGAAGGTGCGCAGATCGAATTCCATGCCTTCCGTGAGCGTCGTGACGATCTCGCGCACGGCGACGCGGTCGGCCTCGTCGAGCTGGCCGAGCACGTCGAGCGCGCCGTCGAGCGATTCGAGCAGCCGTTTTTCGTCCGATTGCGTCTGCTGGCCGGCGACTTCGCTGGCGATGCGCTTGAGCGCGTCGCCGTCGGCCGCGCCGGCGGACGTTCCATTCACGCGCTCGCGGAACGCCAGCAGCAGCGCGAGACGCTGGGCGGGCGGGATCAGCGAGGTATCGGCGATGGTGTCGGCGGCGCGCGCGAGCAGATACGCCTCGCCCACGGGGTCGCGCATGCCCACGGGCAGCACGCGCAGCGTGAGGTAGAACGAGCGGGAAACGCCTTTGAGCAACGGCCCGAGCAGGTAGGCCCGGTTAGAATTCTGCATGTCGGTTGGCTGGATGAGGCTGAATAACGGCAGCCGCATTGTAGCGTGGACGACGAGGGACCGACCCGGTAGCGCCTGGGCGCCGAATTTGGGGGCACGCCTGGGCCAAACTTCGACCACACCAGCGGCTAGGCTTCGGGCCAATTCCCGATGGCCGTAATTGCCTGCGTTTTCCACGACACCCGCTCGCGGTGCAAATCTCTCCGCGCATTTCCGCGCGCCCCATTGATCTCCTGTTCAGGTTTTTGTCGGCTTATCGACAGTCGCGGTAATCGTTTTCGTTACGACGTATTTTTCGCCCCTCATTCCCCATTTCGCGTGACGTAATTTGAAAGGACCGCGATTCAAGGCGTGAATCGCAGGCGTGGCGTGCAATGCCGCGCGCATTAACGGACCGCAAAACGCCGATCTCTTACGCGGCAATATTGATGAAAGTAATACGCGTAACGCTAGGGGTAATGGCTTCGCGGCGCCATCTCACTACACTCCGCCGATGGTTTTTGTCACGGAGGCGCCGTCTATGTCCACGTCCACGTCACTTGCCATCGACTCGCTGCGCGGTTTCGAGCTGACCGCGGACGGCCAGTATCTGATGGTGAATAGTAATCAGCCAGACAGCGTCGCCGTGCACTGTTCGGTCATGCACGAATTGCTGGCCGCACTCTCGAACGCGATTGGCCGTTCGGAGCGCATTCGTCACAAGAGTGCGAGCGTCAAATTCACCATGCCCTGCGAGGCGTGGGAGATCGGCCGCGAGTCGGGCGCCGTGCAGCATCTGGTGGTGAGCTTCCGCTTGCCGGGCGGCGCGGAACTGTCGTTCCGCCTGCATCCGTCGCAAGCCGCGCACATGACCGAAGTGCTCTCGCTCGCGACCGGACTCGCCAAGCCGCTGCGGCCCGCTTCGATGCGCGTGCAATAGCGCAGGGCGGCCGTGCGCCGGCCGCTTCGTCACGTGGCCGCGGCTCCCGCCGCTGCCGTCCTTCTCGCCGCGCGCGCAAACGCGGCGTTCCCGTTGGCCTTACTCTCGACCTCCCGCATGACGGTTTCATCTACCACGCGCTACACCCGCGCGCTGACCTTCGCTGGCCTTGGCCTGAGCATGGCCGCCACCGCGCACGCCACGGAACCCTTCGTGGTCCAGGACATTCGCATCGACGGCCTGCAGCGCATCGAACCGGGCACCGTGTTCGCCTATCTGCCGATCAAGCAGGGCGACACCTTCTCCGACGACAAGGCCTCCGACGCGATCCGCGCGCTCTACGCAACGGGCTTCTTCAGCGACGTGCGCATTGCCACCGAGGGCCGCACGGTCGTCGTGCAGGTGCAGGAACGCGCGGCGATCGGCACGATCGACTTCGCGGGCATTCACGAGTTCGACAAGGACAATCTGAACAAGGCGCTCGGCGCCGTGGGTCTCTCGCCGGGCCGCAGCTACGACAAGGCGCTCGTCGACCGCGCCGAGCAGGAACTCAAGCGCCAGTACCTCACGCGCGGCTATTACGCCGCCGAGGTGACGACCACGGTCACGCCGATCGACCGTAATCGCGTGGCCTTGCTGTTCTCGGTGATCGAAGGACCGAGCGCGAAGATCCGCCAGGTGAACTTCATCGGCAATAACGTGTTCACCGAAAGCACGCTGCGCGACGAGATGCAGCTTTCGACGCCGAACTGGTTCTCGTGGTACACGAAGAACGATCTGTATTCGAAGGACAAGCTCACGGGCGATCTGGAAAACGTGCGCTCGTATTATCTGGATCGCGGCTATCTGGAGTTCAATATCGACTCCACGCAGGTCTCGCTGTCGCCCGACAAAAAGGACATGTATCTGACGATCTCGATACATGAAGGCGAGCCGTACACGATTTCGAGCGTGAAGCTCGCGGGCAATCTGCTCAATCGCGAAGCCGAACTCACGAAACTGATCGGCGTGAAAAAAGGCCAGCGTTTCTCGGCGCAGAAACTCAAGGACACGACCAAGGCGCTCGTCGATCATCTCGGCGAATACGGCTACGCGTTCGCGACCGTCAACGCCGAACCGCAGATCGACCAGCAGCATCACACCGTGGCGCTGACGCTGCAAGTCGATCCGAGCCGCCGCGTCTACGTGCGGCACGTGAACATCACCGGCAACACGCGCACGCGCGACGAAGTGATTCGCCGCGAAATGCGCCAGCTCGAAAGCGCGTGGTTCGATTCGAACCGCCTTGCGCTGTCGAAGGACCGCGTGAATCGTCTGGGCTATTTCACCAACGTCGATGTGACGACCGTGCCCGTGGAAGGCACGCAGGATCAGGTCGACGTGGACGTGAACGTGACCGAGAAGCCGACCGGCACGCTCTCGCTGGGCGTGGGTTACGGCTCGGGCGAAGGCCCGATCATTTCGGCGGGCATTTCGCAGGACAACGTGTTCGGTTCGGGCAATACGCTGTCGCTGAACGTGAATACGGCGAGCACGTACCGCACGCTGTCGGTCACGCAGATCGATCCGTATTTCACGGTCGACGGCATCAAGCGCATTACCGACGTCTATTACCGCACGACCGAGCCGCTTTATTATTCGAGCACCAACGACACGAGTTTCCGTATCGTTTCGTATGGCGCGGACATGAAATTCGGCATTCCGTTTTCCGAAACCGATATGGTGTATTTCGGTCTCGGCATCGAACAGGATCGTCTGGATATCGACTCGACCACGCCGCAGACGTATAAGGATTACGTCGCCGATTTCGGCCGCGTGTCGAATATCGTGCCGTTGACAGTGGGCTGGTCGCGCGACAATCGTGACAGCGCGCTGGTGCCGAGCCGCGGTTACTTCGCGCAGGCCAACGCCGAATACGGCACGCCTGCCGGCCTGCAGTACTACAAGGCCGACGCGCAGATGCAGTATTACTACTCGTTCGCGCGCGGTTTCGTGCTGGGCCTGAATTTCCAGGGCGGCTACGGCAACGGCATTGGCGGCGCGTACCCGATCTTCAAGAACTACTACGCGGGCGGTATCGGTTCGGTGCGCGGCTACGAGTCGGGTTCGCTCGGTCCGCGCGACTCCAGCACGGGCGATCCGATCGGCGGCTCGAAGATGGTGGTCGGCAATATCGAACTCACGTTCCCGCTGCCCGGCACCGGCTACGACCGCACGCTGCGCGTCTTCACGTTCCTCGACGGCGGTAACGTCTGGGGCACGGAAGGCAACAGCACCGGCGCGAACGGCCTGCGTTACAGCTATGGCGCGGGTCTGGAATGGATCTCGCCGATCGGGCCGCTCAAGCTCGACATCGGCTTCCCGATCGTCAAGCACTCGGGCGATCAGTATCAGAAGTTCCAGTTCCAGATCGGTACGTCGTTCTAAGCGGCGATCAGATCAGCAACTCGAGCGAGTGATACAGGCGGCGCCGCTCTGGATCCTGCGAGGATTCTCCAGAGCGGATCGCCTGCTTGAGGCAATCGAGAAAGCATTCCGCGGCGGCCGAGAGCGGCACGCCGCGCCGCGCGACCACGCTCACCACGGTGCGGTCCACTTCCTCCTGTAGCGACAGCGCGCGCAGATTCTCGCGCGCGATGCGCGTTTCCACCAATGGCCACGGAAAGATGCTGGCCATGTCGGTGTTCATGATCAGCCCCATCGCGACGATGAACGAATGCGCGAGATGCACCGTGCGCGGCAGCGGCAGGCCGTGGCGGCGGAACACGTCGTCGGCGATCATGTCCTTGCTCGCCGGGTCCCAGTTGAGCAACCATTCGCAATCCTGAAGATCGCGCAGCGAATGCGTGTGTTCGAGCGGATGACCCTTGCGCACGACCACGGCGGATTCGGTGGCGAAGATCGGCGTCTGCGTGAATTCGGCGTGCAGCGACGCGAGTCCCGGTTTGCCGAGCGAGAAGTCGAGCGAGCCGTCGCGCAGACGCGGCATCACGATATTGAGCAGCCCCTCGTAGAACTCCAGCTGCATCTCGGGCATGCGCGCGCGAAACAGCGTGACGGCGTCGGGCAGAAACGAGAGCGCGAGCCACGGCGTCACGCCGATGGCGAGCTTGCCGCCGCCGCTGCCGCGCCGCGCGTCGAGTTCGTCCTGGGCGCGCGCCATCTGATGCACGATCGCGCGCGCATGCACGAGCAGCGCCTGACCCGCCTCGGTGAAGGCGATGCCGTTCGCGTTGCGCGTTACCAGTGCGATCTGCTGCTCGGCTTCGAGTTCGCGCACGGCCTTGGTGGCCGCGGCGGGCGAGATGCCGAGCGCGCGCGCGGCCGCGCGGATGCTGCCGGTATCGGCCATGGCGACGAGCGCCCGGAACTGATGGAACTTCATGAGGGAAAACCCGAGTGCGTACCTCTGGTTGGCGGGCCAACCATTGTAGGGCTGTCGGCGAAAAAACGGCGTCATTATCCTGAGCCTTGCTGAACCTCGCTGAACCTCGAACCGCATCGAAGCAGGAGACTCCCCGATGAACACGATGGCGATCCCGCCCGAAATTGCCGCGATCGAAGCAGAAATGATCGCGCTGCGCCACGCAATCCACGCGCACCCCGAACTCGGCTACGAGGAGTTCGTGACGAGCGATCTGGTCGCGCAGCGGCTGGCCGAATGGGGCTATGAAGTCCATCGCGGGCTGGGCGGCACGGGTGTGGTGGGCACGCTGAAAGTGGGCAGCGGCGCGCGGCGTCTGGGCCTGCGCGCCGACATGGACGCGCTGCCGATTCACGAAGCCACCGGGCTCGATTACGCGAGCCGCATTCCCGGCAAGATGCACGCGTGCGGTCACGACGGCCACACCGCGATGCTGCTCGCGGCAGCGAAGCATCTCGCGCAGTCGCGCAGTTTCGACGGCACGCTGCATCTGATCTTTCAACCGGCCGAGGAAGGCCTGGGCGGCGCGAAGCGCATGCTCGACGAAGGTCTCTTCGAGCGCTTTCCGTGCGATGCCGTGTTCGCCATGCACAACATGCCGGGCTTTCCGACCGGCAAGCTGGGATTTCGCGCGGGGCCGTTCATGGCGTCGTCGGATACGGTCGTGATCGATATCGACGGTCGCGGCGGCCATGGCGCGGTGCCGCATAAGGCCATCGATCCGGTGGTCGTCTGCGCGAACGTCGTGCTCGCATTGCAGACCATCGTGTCGCGCAACGTGCCGCCGCTCGACATGGCGATCGTCACGGTCGGCGCGATTCACGCGGGCGACGCGCCCAACGTGATTCCGCAAACCGCGCAGATGAAACTCTCGGTGCGCGCGCTGCGGCCCGAGGTTCGCGATCTGCTGCAAGCGCGTATTACCGCGCTCGTGCATGCGCAGGCGAGCGTGTATGGCGCGACGGCGCGCATCGATTATCAGCGCCGTTATCCTGTACTGGTGAACGATCCGGCGATGACCGCCTTCGCGCAGGACGTCGCGCGCGACTGGCTCGGCGAAGCGGGGCTGATTCACGACATGGACCCGCTCACGGGCAGCGAGGACTTCGCGTTCCTGCTCGAACATTGCGCGGGGAGTTATCTGATCATCGGAAACGGCGACGGGGAGGGCGGCTGCATGGTCCACAATCCCGGCTACGATTTCAACGACGATTGTCTCGCGACGGGCGCCGCGTACTGGGTCAAACTGGCCGAACGTTTCTTGCAGCCTTGATACCGAACACTTGATTCGGATAGCGAAGGATTAAAGGATCGGGCGCCGCGCGCTCGAACCGGGACAGGAGGAGACTCACGATGAACGCCAGTTCGCTGCACAGCGCCACGGATGCGTCGCCGCAAGCGCACACGCGTGTCACGCGTGCGAAAGCAATCGCCGCGATCACGCTCGGCAACGGCCTCGAGTTTTTCGATTTCACGGTTTACAGCTTCTTCGCCTCGACGATCGGCGCCCTGTATTTTCCGGTGCACGGCGCGCTGAATCAATTGATGCTTGCCGTGGGCAGTTTCGGCGTGGGTTTCATCGTGCGTCCGCTGGGCGGCGTGCTGATCGGCGCGTTCGCCGACCGCGCGGGCCGCAAGGCCGCCATGACGCTCACGCTCTGGCTCATGGCGCTCGGCTCCGCGCTGATCGCGTTCGCGCCCACGTATGCGCAGATCGGGCTCGCCGCGCCCGCACTCATTCTGCTCGCGCGTCTGATCCAGGGCTTCGCGGTGGGCGGCGAGGTGGGCGCGTCCACGTCGCTGCTGCTCGAATACGCCGACGACCGCACACGCGGCTTCTATGGCAGCTGGCAGTTCGTGAGCCAGGGGCTCAACGCCGTCTGCGGCGCGCTGATCGGCGTGGCGCTCTCGACGGCTCTGACGCCTTCGGCGCTCGAAAGCTGGGGCTGGCGCGTGCCGTTCGTGCTCGGCATGCTGGTCGCGCCCGTGGGCGTTTATATCCGCCGCCATCTCGACGAAACGCTCGTGCATGCACAGCCCGACGAAGGCGCCGCCGCCGTGGACGTCGCGCGGCCGTTGCGCGAGATTTTCACGCGTCATCGCGTGGCGCTCGTAGCGGGTGTGGTCACCACGATCGGCGGCACGGCGGCCAACTATATCGTGCTGTTCTACATGTCCACCTATGCGATCAAGATGCTCGGCTTGCCGGTTTCGGTGGGCATGAGTGCGGCGCTGGTGGCCGCGCTTGTCACGGCAGTGTGCTCGCCGTTCGCGGGCTGGCTCTCCGATCGCGTGGGGCGCAAGTGGGTGCTCGGCGTGTCGCGCGTGCTGCTGATCGCCGCGATTTATCCCGCGTTCATGCTGATTCACGCGATGCCCACGGTCGGCATGGTGCTGACCGTGGTGGGCGTGCTGGGCGCGATCGTCGCGTTCACGGCGGTGCCGAACATCGTCATGCTGCCCGAGCTTTTTCCTCAGTCGATCCGCGTCACGGGCATGTCCATCGTGTATTGCCTGGGTGTCTCGATCTTCGGCGGCTTCGCGCAATTCTTCGCGACTTGGCTCATCAAACTGCTCGGCGATCCGCTCGCGCCCGCGTGGTATCTGATTGGCTGCGGCGCGGTTTCGCTGCTGGCCTTGCCGTTGATTCGCGAACCGGCCGGACGTCCGCTCGATTGAATACGGTTTTGGCACGCGCCGACCGTTTCTTTACGCGATCTTTGCGCGCGTCTTTCTAGAATCGAGCCATGTTCAACTACGCGCGCGCCGCGCAATCGTGCGGCGCGCAACTACCCGACATGGCTTCGCTGCTTCCGCATCATCTCGCCTCCGTTTCGTCCTTTAAACCCAAAGCGCCGCGTGCGCGCATCGATCAGGCTCGCGCCACGCAAAGGCTTTCGTGCGTGCGCATGATCGTGCGCGTGGCGACGCACGACGCGCAACTCGCGCGCCGCCTGCTTCACGCCATGCTCGGCGAGGCGATGGGCGCGTATACCATCGACATCGACCGGCGCAGCGAACTCGCTTGCCTGCATGTCGAACTCGAACGCAAGCGCGTGCCGGAAGCGATGGCGTTACTGATCCGCACGTTGCCCGGCGCAGAATTCGGCACGATCAAACGGCTCGAACGCGATCATTAATGCGCCCGGCATTAAGCGATTCGGTTTTCAGGTTTGCAATCATCCAATCTATTTTCCGTTGCCATTTGCGTAACGCGATACACCATTATTTCGCCATGCATAGCAAACGGATGAGAGTGGCAAACATAAGGATGCAATGTCAAGAAACACAGTAAGATCTGCTCCGAGCTTCAAGGCGGCGCAGCGCGTCCGGTAGGTATGCCCGGAGCCGCCTCGGGTTCGTCGGTCCAGCGTAGATCGTCGACAACGGAGAGAACAGCATGGCATGCGGAATTCGGGTTGCCCGTTTGTGCTTGTCGTTGGGATTGCTGCTTGGGGTTGCCGCGTGCCATGAGAAGACGCCCACCGCGTCCGCGCCGCCGCCTGCGAATGTGGATGTGATCGACGTCGCGCTGCGCGACGTGCCGGTGGCATTCGATTATGTGGGACAGACGGAAAGCTCGCAGCAGGTCGAGATCCGCGCCCGCGTGAATGGCTTTCTGGAAAAGCGCATCTATCAGGAAGGCTCGCTGGTTCATCAGGGCGACGTGATGTTCGTGATGGACCGCAAGCCGTTCGAGGCCGCGCTCGACGCGGCGCACGCCGAATATGCGCAGCAGAAGGCGCGTCTGGACACGGCGCAGGCCAACCTGAACCGCGTGCGTCCGCTCGTCGCCAAGAATGCCTTGAGCCAGAAAGACCTCGACGATTCGCTCGGCCAGCAACAGGCCGCGGCGGCCGCGCTCGAACAGGCGCGCGCCAACGTCACGAGCGCGAGCCTCAATCTCGGCTATACGACGATCACCGCGCCCGTGACCGGCTTGTCGAGTTTCGCCAAGAAGCAGGACGGCTCGTATATCGATGCCACCAACAGTCTGCTCACTTACGTGGCGAAGCTCGATCCTATGTGGATCAACTTCTCGCTCTCCGAGAACGAGATGCTGGATCTGCGGACCCAGGTCAAGAGCGGCGCGCTCAAGCTGCCGCAGATCGGCAAACTCGAAGCGGTGATCGTGCTCGCGGACGGCAGCGTGTATCCGTCTCGCGGACGCATTGCCTTTACCGATGCCGCGCTGAGCACCGAAACCGGCACCTATCTGATTCGCGCCGAAGTGCCGAATCCGAATGGCGCGCTGCGTCCGGGCCAGTTCGTGCGGATCAAGCTGCTCGGCGCGGACCGCGCGAGCGCCGTGGCGGTGCCGCAGGACGCGGTGATGCAAGGGCCGCGCGGCGCATATGTCTGGACCGTCGACAAGGATTCGAAGGCGCAGCAGCGCTCGGTGGAAACGGGCGAGTGGAACGGCAACGACTGGGTGATTCGCTCCGGCCTGCGGGCGGGCGACCGCGTGGTGGTCGACAATACCTTGCGGCTGATGCCCGGCGCGGTCGTGAAGGCGAATCTGGTCGCGACGCCGCCGGCCAGCGTGAAGATCCCTGGCGTGGATGCCGCCAATGCACAAGATGGGAATCCTAACGAATCGGATAACAAGCAATCGACGCAGCACGGCACGAACGCCGCGAGCGCATCCAGCCCGGGCGCGTCGACATCGTCATCAGCTTCGGCTTCGGCCGACTCGAACGCTGCGGCACGCACGCCGCTTTATTTCCCGGTCGGCAGCGCCAGCCTCGACGCGCAGTCGGCAAGCGCCCTGGCCGCGGTCGCGAAGCATCTCGCGAGCGCACCCGACACGCACGTGATCATCTCGGGCTACACCGATGCGAGCGGCTCTTACGCCGCGAACGAACGTCTGGCCGCTTCGCGCGCGGCGACCGTGCGTGCGGCGCTGATCGTGGCGGGCGTGCAGAACGCGCGCATCGACATGCGCAAACCCGCGCGCATCGTCGCCACCGATCCGCCCGACAAGTCTCGACGCGTGGACGTCACGCTCTCGCCCTCCACGGGAGGGTGAGCGATGAAGTTCTCCCACTTCTTTATCGACCGGCCGATTTTCGCGTCGGTGCTGTCGATCATTCTCGTGGTCGCCGGGCTGGTCTCGATGTTCAATCTGCCGATTGCGCAGTTTCCCGACATCGCGCCGCCCACGATCACGGTGAGCGCCACTTATCCGGGCGCGAGCGCCGACATCGTCGCGCAGAATGTGGCCGCGCCCATCGAGCAGCAGGTCAATGGCGCCGACGACATGATGTATATGAGTTCGTCGAGTTCTTCGACGGGCAATATGACGCTCACGGTGTATTTCAATATCGGCACCGATCCGTCGCTTGCGCAGGTGGACGTGCAGAATCGCGTGAATCTCGCGCTGCCCACGCTGCCCGATGCGGTGACGGCGCAGGGCGTGTCGGTGCAGAAGCGCTCGTCGGCGTTCATGATGGTGGTCGCGATTTATTCGCCCGATAACGCTTACGACCAGGCCTATGTGGCGAACTACGCGAACGTCTACGTGCTCGATGCGCTCAAGCGCATTCCGGGCGCGAATCAGGCCTCGATTTTCGGTTCCGCCGATTACGCCATGCGCATCTGGCTCAAGCCCGACCGTATGGCGAAGCTGGGCATTACGGTCGCCGATGTGCAGAACGCGATCAGCGCGCAGAATCAGCAGTTTTCCGCGGGCCGATTAGGGCAATCGCCGACCACCGAACCCGTGCAGCAGACTTTCCCGGTGGCCACCAAAGGGCGGCTGACCGAGCCCGTCGATTTCGACAATATCATTCTGCGCGCGGGTTCGACCGACGCCGCCATTGTGCGCATCAAGGATATTGGTCACGCGGAACTCGGCGCAAAGGATTATTCGCTGCGTGGCCGCTATAACGGCAAAACGGCAACGCTGATCGCCGTTTATCAGCAGCCGGGCGCGAACGCGCTGCAAGTGGCCAAGCAGGTGCGCGCCACGCTGGAGCAACTGAAAAAGAATTTCCCGCCGGGCCTGAAATACGAAGTCGCGCTCGACACCACCGAATTCGTGCACGAGTCGATTGGCGAAGTGGTGCATACGCTGCGCGACGCGGTGATCCTCGTGATTCTGGTGGTCTATATCTTCCTGCAAAGTTTTCGCGCGACGCTCGTGCCGATTCTCGCGGTGCCGGTATCGATCATCGGCGCGTTTATCGGCATGGAGGCGTTCGGCTTTTCGATCAATATGCTGACCTTGTTCGGCATGGTGCTGGCGATCGGCATCGTGGTGGACGATGCGATCGTCGTGATCGAAAACGTCGAGCGCAATATGAGCGAATTCAAATTGCCACCGAAGGAAGCGGCCAAGCGCGCGATGGATGAAGTCAGCGGGCCGGTGGTGGCGATCGTGCTCGTGTTGCTCGCGGTGTTTATTCCAGTGGCGTTTCTTTCCGGCATTACCGGGCAGTTGTACAAGCAATTCGCGGTGACGATCGCGGTGTCCGTGGTGCTGTCCGGCGTGGTGGCGCTCACGCTTTCGCCGGCGCTCGCGGCCATTCTGCTGAAACCGGGCGAGCAGAAAAAGAACCGCTTTTTCCGCTGGTTCAACGAGAAATTCGACAAGCTCACCGAGGGCTACGGCAGCTGGGTGCAGAGCGCGATTCGCCGCGTGCTGCTGTCGATCGGACTGATCGTTGTGATGCTGATCGCCACGGGCGGACTCTTCAAGAGCATTCCGTCGTCGTTCTTGCCGGTGGAAGATCAGGGCTATCTGCTCGGCGCGGTCGTATTGCCCGACGCGGCGAGTCTCGACCGCACCGGCGCATTGTCGAAGAAGGCGGAAGACTGGTTCGCGAAGCAGCCCGCCGTGAGTTCGGTGGCGGCGCCTATCGGTTATAGCCTGATCGATTCGCAATATAAATCGAATGCGGGCACGCTCTTTATCACGCTCAAGGGCTTCAAGGATCGCGGCGAAAACGGCTCGGCGCAGGATCTGATTCGCGAAGCGAACAAGGCGTTTTCGAGTTTCAAGGACGGCGCAGTGGTGCCGCTCAATCCGCCTTCGATTCCGGGCCTTGGCACCACGGGCGGTTTTGAATTCTGGCTGCAAAGCACCGGCGACGGCAATTATCAGCAGCTTGAGGAGAAAGTGCGCCAGGTCATTGCGAAGGCGCGCCAGAATCCCGCGTTGCGCAGCGTGAATTCGACCATCAATACGAATTCGCGGCAATTGCTCGTGGAAGTCGATCGCGAGCGCGCGGAAACGCTCGGTGTGCCGATTCAGGATGTGTATTCCGCGTTGCAGACGATGTTCGGATCGTCGTATGTGAGTCAATTCCCGAAGGGCAGCCGTCTGTTTCAGGTGATCGTGCAGGCGGAGCCGCAATATCGCACGCGCCCTGAAGACATTCAGCAGCTTTACGTGCGCAACACCAGCGGCCAGATGGTGCCGATCAAGGCGCTCGCGACCGTGCGTTTCGTGCCGGGCGCGGATATCGTGAATCGCTTCAATAATTTCCCGGCGGCCAAGATTACCGGCGATGCCGCGCCGGGTCACAGTTCCGGCGAGGCAATTGCGGCGATGGAGAATATCGCGCGCGAAACGCTCGGCGACGGCTACAACTACGAATGGAGCGGCCAGGCCTACGAAGAAAAGAAAGCGGGCTCGACGGCGGCGCTCGTGTTTGCATTCGCGTTGCTGATGGTGTTCCTGATTCTCGCGGCGCAATACGAAAAATGGTCGCTGCCGATTGGCGTGTTGCTCGCGGTGCCATTCGCGTTGTTTGGCGCATTGGTCGGCATTTTCATACGCGGCATGGAAAACGATGTGTATTTCCAGATCGGTTTGACCGTGCTGATTGCGCTGGCCGCGAAGAACGCCATTCTGATTTTCGAATTTGCCGTGGAAATGCGCGAGAAAGAAGGGCTCTCGCCTTACGACGCCGCGCTGCACGCCGCCAAATTGCGGCTGCGTCCGATCATCATGACCTCGCTCGCGTTCATTCTCGGTTGCGTGCCGCTCGCGATCGCCAGCGGCGCGTCGGCGGCGAGCCGGCGCTCGCTCGGCACTGGCGTGATTTTCGGCATGCTCGGCGCCACGGTGATCGCGCTGTTCTTCATTCCGATGTTCTTCTGGGGCCTCGAAACGCTGTCGTCGCGCAAAAAGCCGAAGGCCGAGCCGACCATGCCGCCGCCGTCGGCGCCGCCCGCGCAGGAGGGTTGAAGCCATGAAGCCGAGACTCCCGCGCGCCTTGCAACGCACCGCGCCGATGGCGCTTGCGGCCTGCCTCGCCGCTTGCGCGGTCGGGCCCGACTATCACCGGCCGACGGTGGACACGCCGTCGTCGTATCGCTTCGCTTCGCCGGGCGCGGAGGTGGTCGATCCGTCGCTCGACTGGTGGACGCAATTCAACGACCCCGTGCTTGACGACCTGATCGCGAGGGCGCTCGCGCAGAACAAGGATTTGCGTATTGCCGCCGCGCGCATCGAGGAATATTACGGGCGCTACGTGGTCACGCGTGCGGGGCTGTTTCCGCAGGTGGGCGCGAATTTCGGCGCCTCGCGCAGCCGCAGCGTGCCCGCGCCCGGTTTTCCGCCCCAGGTTGGCAATCAGGTGCAGCTCGAAGGCGTGGCGTCGTGGGAACTCGATTTGTTCGGGCGTCTGCGGCGTTTGACCGAGGCCGCGCGCGCCGATTATCTCGGCACGCAATCGGCGCAGCAGGCCACGCGCATCGCCTTGATCGCCAATGTGGCGTCGAGTTATCTGCAATTGCGCGATTACGATAATCAGCTGACGATTGCGCAGGAAACGCTCAAAAGCCGTCAAGGCGCGCTTGATCTATTTAACGAGCGCTTTTCGGGCGGCGTGGTGTCGAAACTGCAATTGAGTCAGGCGCGTTCGGAATATGAATCCGCGCAAGCGTCGGTGTATTCGATTCAGCAGCAAATCGCGCAGCAGGAAACGGCGATTTCGCTTTTGCTCGGCCAGAATCCGGGGCCGATTCCGCGCGGTAAATCGATTACCGAATTGTCCGCGCCCGAGATTCCAGCCGGTTTGCCTTCGTCGCTTATCGAGCGGCGGCCCGATGTTCTTCAGGCGGAGCAGGCGCTCGTGTCCGCCAATGCGTCGATCGGCGCGGCGCGCGCGCTGTATTTTCCGCAGATTTCGCTCACGGGATTATTCGGCGCGGCCAGCACGGCGCTCTCCGGTTTGTGGACGGGACCGGCGCGCGTCTGGTCGTTCGCAGGGTCGATCACGCAGCCGATTTTCGAGGGCGGCGCGATTGCGGGATCGGTGCATCAGGCGGAAGCGGTGCAGCAGGAAGCGCTGCTGAGCTACGAACAGACCATTCAGCAAGCGTTCGCCGATGTGGAGAATGCGCTCGTCGGCGCGGCGCGCACGCGCGATCAACTCGACGCCACCACGCGCCAGGTGGAGGCGCTCACGCAATATGCGTCGCTTTCGCGCGATCTTTACGAGGGCGGCTATACGAGTTATCTGGAAGTGCTCGATGCGGAACGCAGTCTGTTTAGCGCGCAATTGCAGCAATCGGCGTTACAGGATCAGCAACTCGCGCAAATCGTGAGTCTGTATAAGGCGCTCGGTTATGGCTGGACGCCGCAAGCCAATGCGGATGGCGCGCAGGATACGAAAGGCGCAAACAGCGCGACGAAAACCGCTCCGCAGTCGTAACGCGCGGAGCGGTCGCTGAAAAAGAGAGAGTGAATTCGCGGAGAATAAGAAGCGGCAACACGCGCCGTTCAAGGCGATTCCGCTAGCAGATAGCGCAGCGATTGAGGTTCGGCGCGCGCCGCTTTCGCGACGTGCTGCGATTTGCGATCGGTCTTCGGCGCGATTTTCTGCACCTGTTTGCCGCTATGCATGCCGGGCGTCGGCGTATCGCGCTGCGCCCAGACCGTGGTGCTCGCCGCCGATGCGCAAGCGCACAGCGAAATGGCGACGAACGTGCTGGCGAATCGAGAGGGGATCATCGGAACGCTCCCGCAGCGGCGCGTGGCCGCGAGTGCGCGAACGGGAGTTCGCGCGGCGTTCCTGAGTATGGTCGTGCGACGGGCGCGCCGCCTCCATCGTCTGATGGAGAAACGTGCGGCGGGCGTTCTCGCTTATTCGGCGGCGCGGCGGTCGGCGAGTGCGAGTTCGCAGTCCTTGAGCACCTGCAGAACCAGCTTCGCCTGGTAATTGAGGTCGTCGGTATCGAGGATTTCCTCGACGGCGTCGCGCGCCCAGGTGGCGTCGACGAACCATGCGTGCTGCTTGGCGATTTCCTGCGCGATGGCGGTGAGCCGCGCGATGGCAAGCCAGTCGGCTTCGCGCGCGTGACGGTCGAGCCACTTGTGCGCCGCCTGCACGTGAAAAGCCGCGTTGGGCCAGGATTCGTTGAGGTAGTACGCTCCGAGGCTCCCGCACGTGAGCCAGCAGAGCAATTCCACGCGGTCGCGCGGGCTTAGATGGTGGCGTACATCACTCATGGCGACGCTCGCGAAGGTGACGAAGTTCGATTGACGGGCACATGCACGTTACGACTCCAGTGCCAAAACAATATCACGTAAACGCAGTGGAGCAACAGACGTGCCTTGCGCGGGCTACAGATGTAGCGTCGCCTGGAGGCGGTTCGTATGCATACCAGGAGTGTCACCAGGACTGCGTGCGCCAGCACACCTGGCGGCGCAGATCGGGCGGCATAAAGCGGTTCGGCAGGGCGAAATAGATGCCTGGCGCATTCGTCCCGGCCGGTCGGATCGCGCCATCGCTTCGGGGTGAGCGCGCCGCGTGTTGATGCGTGTTGGCGCGTGTTGCAGCCGGGAGTCGAGCCCTTAAATCGCTGCGCGAAGCCGCAGTGGCCTAGCTGGTCCTGCCGCTGGCGCGCGCGAGCCATGCGGCGGCGTCGGAGGCGCCCATGCCGTTGGCGACGTCGAACGCGGTGTTGCCCGCGCCATCCTGCGCGGACGGATTCGCGCCGCGTGCAATCAGCATTTCGACGATGTCCACGCGGTTGAACATGGCCGCGATCATCAGCGCGGTGCGGCCGTCGGGCGAGGCGCCTTCCACGTCGGCGCCGTTGTCGAGCAGCGCGGCGATCACCTCGGTGTAGCCCTTGAACGCAGCGCCCGCGAGCGGCGTCTGGCCGTTGTCGTTGCGCAGGTCGGGATCCGCGCCGCGTTGCACCAGCGCGCGCACGGCGTTGGCGTGGCCGTGATAGCTCGCGAGCATTACGAGGCTGTCGCCTTTATCGTTGCGCAGATTGGGCGGCAGGCCCTGGTCGATCAGCGAGGCGAGCGTGGCGGCTTCGCCGCGGCGCGCGGTGTCGAAGACTTCGCGGGCAAAGTCGAGGAGGCGTGGATCAAAATCGTCGGCGGATGGGGCGTTGGCGGTCAAGGCGGGCTCCTTCGGTGCGGTCGGTGGCGCGCCCGCGCGCTGCCGGGCGAGCCCCATTGTCGCCGATTCGCGCGTGCAGTGCGCGTCCCCGGAAGTGCAGCGAAGCGCCGCAAAAGCGCAAGGAAAGCGGCGCGCACGAAAACAAAAAAACAAAACGGCGCCGCGCTCCGCCGCTCGTGAGACAAACGCGGCAGGCGCGGCGCCGTTGGGCCGCTCAAACGGAGACTGCATCGCAGGCCGACGTCATGCGGCCCATGCAGCGACGAGCAGACGATCAGCGCATCACGGCACGAGCCAGAGCGCCACCGCGTAAATCACGAGCGAGACCGCGAACGTCACGGCCGTGTAGCCCATCACGCGCTGGATGCGGATGCCCGCGATCGCCACGATCGGCACGGCCCAGAACGGTTGCAGCATGTTCGAGACGTTTTCGGCCATCGCCACGCCCATCGCGGTGCGCGGCACCGACGCGTGCAGGCTCAGCGCGGCGGGCAACACGAACGGACCTTGCACGGCCCAGTGACCGCCCGCGCTCGGCACCAGCAGCGTGATGATCAGCGAACTCAGATAGCTCCAGATCGGCAGCGAAACCGGCGTGGCGATCGTCACGAACGCCTTGGCGATCATCGACGCGAGGCCGGTGCCTTTCATGATCCCCATGATGCCGCCGTAGACCGGGTATTGCAGCAGCATCGAGCCGGTCTGGCGCGCGGCGCGGCGGATCGCGTTCGCGTAGGCGATGGGCGTGCGCTGCAGCGCGAGGCCGATCAGCAGGAAGATCAGGATGGTCGTGTTGATGTCGAGATCGAAGCCTTTCTCGCTCCACTCCATCGCCAGAAAACCCACGCCGAGCACGAGCAGCAGCAGCGTGCCGAGCATCGACTGTTCGAGGCGCGTGGCGAACGACGGCGTGTCGCTGATGCGCGCGTGCGGGTCGTCGCTGGGCGCGCTGTCTTCGTCCTGCGCGGCCTGATTGAAGGGCACCACGTCTTCCGCCTTCGGGTGCATGCGGATGAAGATCGCGGTCATCACAACGACCACCAGCACGGTCGGCACGAACACGAACGGCGCGAACACGGTCTCGGCGAGCGGCACGACGTGGCCCGTGGCCTTTTCGACCAGATTGAGCGCGTTGCCGTGCGAAGCCTGCGAGAGCGCGATGGAACTCGACAGGCCGCTATTGCAGATCGACCACGCCGAATAGCTGCCGGCGACGAGCCACGCGAAATCGACCTTCACGCGCCGCGCGATTTCGCGCGAGAGCAGCGCGCCGACGATCAGGCCGAGGCCCCAGTTCAGCCACGCCGCAATGGCGACGACCGGAAACACCAGCAGCGCGGCGCGCGCGGGCGTCTGCGCTTTGGCCGCGAGCGCGCGCAGGCCACGCTGGACGATGGGCGCTTCGGCGATGGCGTAGCCGGTCGCGAGAATCAGGATCATCTGCAGCGCGAAGCCGAGGATGCCGAAGGTGCCCGTGTACCAGGCGTCGAGCAGCGTCGGGATATGGCCTTGCGGCGCAATCGCGAGCGCGAGCACGGCGACGAACGCAGTGAGGCAGATCGAGAGGACGAAGGGGTCGGGCATGACCCGCTCGAACACATAGACGAGGGCGGCGACGACGCCGCGGCCTTTCGCGGAGGGTGGCTGGGCGGTGGATGACGCGTTGGAGTGGTTGTCTCTTTTCATGCTGTTATGAATCGCGCAGTGTGTGGCTGCAAGCTGATGTGCGCCACGCGCGGCGTGCCACGAGGTGTCACGGCATGCGTGCGGCGGCCTGCTCGTTGTTCTTGTTATCGTGCGTTCGCAATGCGAACGACGTTTCGTTTATCGAACCGGCCAATGGTCGCTTTATGCCTGCTGAATGTCAAGCCGCAATCGCGTCAGTTCGCGGCTTTTTCGCGGCAGATCGACGCGAATTGAATGCAAATTGAAAGTAAGTGAAAGCTGAAAAGAAGGCGCGGGAGGCGTTGGGGCGCGAGTCGGCGCGCAGGCGCAGCGTCGATCGGGCGAGCGATCGGCAGGCGTGGGAGAGCGAGGCGGGGAGAGGGGACCGGGGAGAGGGAAAAGCGCGCGTGGCGTGGCACCACGCGCGCGACGTGCGAATGACGTCAGGCTTGCTGCAGGAACTCGTCGACGAGCGGGGCGAGCACGCTCGCGTGCGCTTTCGCCAGATCGTGGCCGCCGCCGTTCACGAGATCGAGTTCGGAATTCGGCAGCAATTCCAGCAGTTTTTCGCCGACGGCGAGCGGGCTAATGGGGTCTTCGTCGCCCCACAGCAACATTACCGGCTGCTGGATATAGGGCAGTTCGCCCGTGAGGTCTTCGCGCAGCGTCAGGAACCAGTCCGGCAGATGCGGATTCTCCTTGCCGAAGCTCTCGCGCCAGTCGCTCGCGCCCAGCGCCTGCGTGTCGAGGCCGCCCGAAGTGACGGCCAGCACGAGGTGCGTGACGAGCGCGGGCTTCGCGAGCGCCGCGCGCAGGGCCAGCACGCCGCCCATCGACTGGGCGATCAGCGCGGTCGGACGGTCGATGCGCTGCACGAGGCGGCGCACGAGGTCTTCGAAGTTTTCGACGTCGGGGTCGGCCGGTTCGGCGCCGAAGCCCGGATAGGCGAGGAACTGATGCTCGGCCTCATAGGTGAGCGCGTTCGCCATCGGTTGCCAGAACGCGGGGTCGCCCGAGGCGCCCGGCAGGAAAATGAGTTGGGTCGGTGCGTTCAAGGTCGTTTCGCTCGGAGCGCGCGTGAAGGTGGCGTAAAGGGGGGCGGCGCCGCGAACGCGCGCCGCAAGATGGCCCGGACCGGCGGCCTGGACCGGAAGCCGCCGATCTTAGCACGCAAGCGCGCGGGCTTCGCGCGTGGCGTGAACGAAGCGCAGCGGCGCGCCGGAACGTCAACGGTACAATGTGGCCGGTCCATTTCCCGCTCGACACCATGCAAAAAAAGCCGGCTCAGGGTGCGCCACTGCCCGCCTACGAACAGATCAAGCGTCACGTCCTCGCGCAGATCGAAAGCGGTGCGCTCAAGCCCGGCGACGTCGTGCCGTCCGAAACGGAAATGGTGAAGGAATTCGGCGTCGCGCGCATGACCGCCTCGCGCGCGCTGCGCGAACTGATGGCCGAAGGCGTGCTGAACCGCGTGCGTGGATCGGGCACCTACGTGGCGCCGCGCCAATACGAATCGACGGCGCTGCAGATCCGCAATATCGCTGATGAAATCGCCGCGCGCGGCCATCGCCACAGCGCCAACGTGCTCGCGCTCGAAGCCAGCGACGACGCCGGCGCCATCGCCGCGCTCGAACTCGACCAGGGGCCGGTCTATCACTCGCGCATCGTGCACAGCGAGGAGGGCGAGCCGATCCAGTACGAGGACCGCTACGTGAATCCCGAGGTGTTTCCCGAGTATCTCGAACAGGACTTCACGGTCGAAACGCCCAATCACTATATGGTGCGGCTCGCGCCGATCCAGCGCGCGGAATTCCGCATCTACGCGCAGAAGCCCGACGCGCGCGTGCGCCAGTATCTGGCGATGGAGATCGGCGAGCCTTGTCTGCTGCTGCTGCGCCGCACGTGGGTGGGCCAGCACGTGGCGACCTCGGTGCGCCTCTGGCATCCGGCTTCGCGTTTTCATCTGGCCGGCACGGTCTGACGCCTTTTCCCGCTTCGCGGCGCGCCTTTCTGCGCGCGCCCGGCACGCCCGTCGTGCTTGTCTTGTAGTCGTCTTGTCTAGTCAATGAGCGCCGCTTCAGAGCGCTCGATTCTCCGCTAACACGCTAAAAAACCTCGTGAAACGCCAGGGTAATCCCCTGGCTTTGTTTTATTGAAACGAGTTGTATATACAACTTGTCGGCGTTAGACTGGGCCTCACGTTGTCGCGACGCCGTATCGCGCCCGAACTTTCCTTCCGACACTGCCGAGACGAAAGCACGCCATGAACCATCCGAACTTCACCGATCCCCGCCTCGATCCTTCCCGCACGATCCGCGCGCCGCGCGGCAGCGAGAAAGTCTGCAAGACCTGGCTGGCGGAAGCCGCCTATCGCATGATCCAGAATAATCTGGACCCGGAAGTCGCCGAGCATCCGCACGCGCTGGTGGTTTATGGCGGCATCGGTCGCGCCGCGCGCAACTGGGAATGTTTCGATCAGATCCTCGCGTCGCTGAAGGATCTCGGCGAAGACGAAACGCTGCTGATCCAGTCGGGCAAGCCGGTCGGCGTGTTCCGCACGCATGCCGACGCGCCGCGCGTGCTGCTCGCGAATTCGAATCTCGTGCCGCACTGGGCCACGTGGGAGCATTTCCACGAACTCGACCGCAAGGGCCTCATGATGTACGGCCAGATGACGGCGGGCAGCTGGATCTATATCGGCTCGCAGGGCATCGTGCAGGGCACCTACGAAACGTTCTATTCGGTCGCGAACCAGCATTTCAACGGCAATCCGAAGGGCCGCTGGATTCTCACGGGCGGCCTCGGCGGCATGGGCGGCGCGCAGCCGCTCGCAGCCACGATGGCGGGCTTCTCGATGATCGCGGTGGAATGCGACGAGACGCGCATCGACTTCCGTCTGAAGACGCGCTATGTGGATCGCAAGGCGAAGACGCTCGACGAGGCGCTCGCCATCGTCGAAGAAGCGAAGCAGACGGGCAAGCCGGTGTCGGTGGGTCTGCTCGGCAACGCGGCCGACGTGTTCGCCGAATGCGTGACGCGCGGCATCACGCCGGACTGCGTGACCGATCAGACCAGCGCGCACGATCCGATCAACGGTTATCTGCCGCAAGGCTGGAGCGTCGAGCAGTGGCGCGAGGCGCAGAAGGTCGCGCCCGACAGCATCGTGAAGGTCGCGAAGCAGTCGATGGCGCATCAGGTCCAGGCGATGCTCACGCTGCAGGAACGCGGCGCGGCCACGCTCGATTACGGCAACAACATTCGCCAGATGGCGCTGGAAATGGGCGTCGAAAACGCCTTCGATTTCCCGGGTTTCGTGCCGGCGTATATCCGTCCGCTGTTCTGCGAAGGCAAGGGGCCGTTCCGCTGGGTCGCGCTCTCCGGCGATCCCGAGGACATCTACAAGACCGACGCGAAGGTCAAGGAACTGATTCCCGACGATCCGCATCTGCACAACTGGCTCGACATGGCGCGCGAACGCATCGCGTTCCAGGGTCTGCCCGCGCGGATCTGCTGGGTGGGCGTGAAGGATCGTTATCGTCTGGGTCAGGCGTTCAACGAGATGGTCAAGAACGGCGAATTGAAAGCGCCGATCGTGATTGGCCGCGATCACCTCGACACGGGTTCGGTCGCGAGCCCGAACCGCGAAACCGAATCGATGAAGGACGGCTCGGACGCCGTGAGCGACTGGCCGCTGCTCAACGCGCTGCTGAACACGGCGGGTGGCGCATCGTGGGTGTCGCTGCATCACGGCGGCGGCGTGGGGATGGGCTTCTCGCAGCACTCGGGCGTGGTGATCGTCGCGGACGGCACGCAGGCGGCGCATGAACGCCTGGGCCGCGTGCTGCACAACGACCCGGCCACGGGCGTGATGCGCCACGCCGACGCCGGCTACGAACTCGCGCAGCAGACCGCGCGCGAAGCCGGTCTCAAGCTGCCGATGCTGGGCCGATGAGCGACGTTCGCGCAACGCACGCGCCGCGGCTCACGCTGCTGCGCGGCGCGGATCTCGTGGCGTCGCCGTGGAAGAACGGCGGCGGCGTCACGCGCGAGATTGCGGCTGAGTCTGCGCCTTGGCTCGCCGATGAGCTTGCGCACGACGTGACCTTCGCGTGGCGCGTAAGCGTCGCCGACGTTGCGCAGGCGGGGCCGTTTTCGCGCTTCGCGGGCGTGGATCGCACGCTGGTGTTGCTCGAAGGCGCGGGCATGTTGCTCGATGAACGCGATGCGATGGGTTTGACGACACACGCGCTCACGCGAGCGCTGGACGTCGCGCGTTTCGACGGAGCCACGCCCATCGATGCGCGTCTCGTCGATGGTGCGACGCGCGATTTCAACCTGATGGTGCGCCGCGACGTGGCGAGTGGCACGCTCGATATCTGGCGAGAGGCGGGTTCGCATCGCGTTCCGGCGCAAACGGATACCGTGCTGCTGTATGGCGCGCAAGGCGTCATGCGTGCGCGCATCGCTGGCGGCGATTGGATCGCGCTCGAAACCGGCGACATGCTGCGTATCGACTGCGCGCAGGCAGCAGAAATCGAAACGCAAGGCGAGGGCGCGCTGCTCGCCATTACGCTGAACGTGCAACGACATTCCACGAAAGCGCCATGAATCAAACCGTCTGGCACCACCTCAAACTCTGCGCGCAGGGCGACCCGCGCGACACGATCGACGACGCGGCCATCGTCGTCGAGAACGGTACGATTGCGTGGCTCGGCGCGGCGTCGGCGCTACCCGCCGCGTACGCGCAATGGCCGCGCGAAGACCTCGGCGGCGCGTGGGTGACGCCGGGTCTCGTCGACTGCCATACGCATCTGGTCTATGGCGGCCAGCGCGCCGACGAATTCGCGCAACGCCTCGCGGGCGTGAGCTACGAAGAGATTGCGCGTCAAGGCGGAGGCATCGTTTCGACGGTGCGCGCCACGCGCGCCGCGAGCGAAGCCGAACTCTTCGCGCAATCGGCCGCGCGTCTCGAACCGCTGCTCGCGGAAGGCGTGACCGCCGTCGAAATCAAATCGGGCTACGGCCTCGAACTCGATACCGAACGCAAGATGCTGCGTGTCGCGCGGCAACTGGGCGAGCGTTATCCGGTGACAGTGCGCACGACGTTTCTCGGCGCGCACGCATTGCCGCCCGAATACGCGGGACGCGCCGACGCTTATATCGACGAAGTCTGCGAACGCATGCTGCCCGCGCTCGCGGATGAAGGTCTCGTCGATGCCGTCGATGTGTTCTGCGAGCGCATCGGCTTTTCGATCGCGCAGAGCGAGCGCGTGTTCGAAGCCGCGGCGCGTCGCCATCTGCCCGTGAAAATGCACGCGGAGCAATTGTCGAATAGCGGCGGCGCGGCGCTGGCGGCGCGTTATGGCGCGTTGTCGTCGGATCATCTTGAGTTTCTCGACGAAGCAGGCGTGGCCGCGATGAAAGAGGCGGGCAGCGTGGCCGTGCTGCTGCCGGGCGCGTATTACTTCATCCGCGAAACGCAGTTGCCGCCGCTCGATCTGCTGCGCCGCTACGAAGTGCCGATCGCGATCTCCACCGACAGCAACCCCGGCACGTCGCCCGCGACCTCGCTGCTGCTGATGATGAACATGGCGACCACGCTGTTTCGCATGACCGTGCCCGAAGTGCTGCAAGGCGTGACGCGTCACGCGGCGCAGGCATTCGGCGACGCGGCGCATCACGGCACGCTAGGCGTGGGACGTCCCGCCGATTTCGCGGTCTGGCAGGTGCAATCGCTCGCCGAACTGGCCTACTGGATCGGCCGTCCGCTGTGCGCGCGCGTCGTGCGCGGCGGTCAAACTGTTTTCGAACGCGGTCAACGCGCATGAACACCTTGAATTCCGATTCTTCCAATCGCGCGCTGTTCGCGGCGCACGCGTGGCTGCCCGAAGGCTGGCGGCGTAACGTCCTGCTCGAATGGGACGCGCGCGGCACGCTGCTGCGTGTGCAGGCCGATCTTCCCGCCGCGCCCGCGGGCGTAACGGTGGCGTCCGGTCCAGTAATGCCAGGCATGCCTAATCTTCATTCGCACGCGTTTCAGCGCGCGATGGCGGGCCTCACCGAATACCGCGCGAATCCCACCGATAGTTTCTGGAGCTGGCGCGATCTGATGTATCGCTTTGCCGCGCGCATCACGCCCGACGATCTCGGTGCGGTTGCGCGCTGGCTCTATGTGGAAATGCTCAAGGCGGGCTATACGTCCGTCTGCGAATTCCATTACGTGCATCACACGCAGGACGGCCAGCGTTACGCGAGTCCCGCCGAACTCGCGCAGCGCGTGGTGGGCGCGGCGCGCGACACGGGCATCGGCATGACGATGCTGCCGGTGCTTTACCAGTACAGCGGCTTCGGCGCGCGCGCGCCGCGCGACGATCAGCGCCGCTTCATCAACACGCCCGAGCAGTTGCTCGCGATCATCGAAGCGCTGCGCGAAACGCATCCCGAGCAGGGCGCGTTGCGTTACGGCGTCGCGCCGCATTCGTTGCGTGCGGTCTCGCACGATTCCTTGCGCGCGATGCTCGACGGTCTCGACGCGGCTTTGCCCGGCGCGCCCGTGCATATCCACATCGCCGAGCAAACCGCTGAAGTCGATGCGTGCATCGAGACCGAAGGCGCGCGTCCGGTGCAGTGGCTGCTCGATCGCTTCGATGTGAATGCGCGCTGGTGCCTCGTGCATGCCACGCACGTCGATGCGCAGGAGACGCTTGCGCTCGCGCGCAGCGGCGCGGTCGCGGGCTTGTGCCTGACCACCGAGGCGAATCTCGGCGACGGCATTTTCCCGGCGCACGATTACCTCAACGCGCAAGGTGCATTCGGCGTGGGCTCGGACAGCCATATCGGCGTCGATTGGCGCGCGGAATTGCGCCTGCTCGAATACGGCCAGCGTCTCGTCCGCCGCGAGCGCAACGTGCTCGCTTCGCCGCAAACGGCTTGTGTCGCCGACCGGCTTTATGCAGGCGCGCTGGCAGGCGGCGCGCGGGCGACGGGCCGTCAGGTGGGCGCGCTCGAAACGGGCGCGCGCGCCGACTGGATCGTGCTCGATCCACAACATCCGAATCTCGCCGAGCAGACGCCGCGCACGTGGCTCTCGTCGGTGGTGTTCTGCGAACACGGCGAGACGCCGGTGCTCGACGTCTATACCGGCGGCGAGAAAGTGATCGAACAACGCCGCCATCGCGACGAAGCGCGCCTTTATGCCGACTATCGCCGGACGCTTGCGCGCCTGCTCGCCGATGCCTGAGCGCACCGCCATTCAACGGACCGAATCATGACCGAACTCTTTACGCTCGAACGCGGCACGGCGCCTTTGCTCGTTTCGATTCCGCATCTGGGCACCACGATTCCCGCCGATTTGCGCGATCAGTACAGCGATATTGCGCTCACGGTCGCCGATACGGATTGGCATCTCGATCGTCTTTACGCCTTCGCGAAGGCGCTCGGCGCGACGATTCTGGGCGCGCGCATCTCGCGTTATGTGATCGACCTGAATCGTCCGCCGAACGACGAAAGTCTCTATCCGGGCCAGACGACTACGTCGCTGTGTCCCACGGAAACGTTTCGCGGCGAGCCGGTTTATCGCGAAGGCCGTGCGCCCGATGCCGCGGAACGCCAGCGCCGCGTGCAAACTTACTGGCAGCCGTATCACGACACGCTGCGCGCGGAACTGCAACGTCTGCGCGCCGACCATGCGAACGTGCTGTTGTGGGAAGCGCACTCGATTGCGAGCGTGCTGCCGCGTTTATTCGACGATAAATTGCCGGATCTGAATATCGGCACGCAGGATGGCCGCACGGCGCATGCATCGGTGCAGGCGGCCGTCGAGCGCGGCGCGAGCGCGAGTGCATTCACGTCGATTGCGAATGGCCGCTTCAAAGGCGGCTATATCACGCGCCATTTCGGCGCGCCGCAAGACGGCGTGCATGCCGTTCAGCTCGAAATGTGCCAGTCGACCTATATGAACGAGGACGCGCCATTCGACTATCGGCCCGATCTCGCGCAGAAGGTGCAGCCGGTGTTGAGCGCGATGGTGGGCGGTGCGCTCGATGCGGTGCAGGCTTTGAATCGCGGATAACACGCGCGGCTTTTACAGCAGCCACTCGATCGGCAGAATCGAAAAGAACCACACGGCGAGGCGCGTGCTCCAGCGCGAATTCGGTTCGGCGTCGTAGCGGATCGTGCTGTCGCCATTGCGGCGAATCCAGTAGAGCGAGCCGTTCGGCGCGAGCTTCACTTCGTAGGCCAGTTGTGGAATGCGCGTCGAAAACGCGCTTTCGATCTGACTCGCGAGTTTAGGGCTTTCGATCACGAGGCCGAGTTCGGTGTTGAGATTCGCGGAGCGCGGATCGAAATTGAGCGAGCCGACGAACACGCGCTGCGCATCCACGGCGAAGGTCTTCGCATGCAGGCTCGAACCGGAACTGCCGAACATGCCGGGCGCCTGTTCCTTCGCAGGGTTGACACCCGCTGCGCGCCGCAATTCCCACAGTTCGACGCCGCTTTCGAGCAGCGCCTTGCGCCGACGCGCGTAGCCGCCGTGCACCGGCACGACGTCGGTGGCTTCGAGTGAGTTCGTGAGCACGCGCACGGTCACGCCGCGTTGCGCGAGTTCGGCGAAGTAACGCGTGCCGTCCTCGGCGGGCACGAAATACGGCGAAATCAGGTCGAGTTCGCGTTGCGGCTCGCCGAGAATGTCCTTGAGTTGACTGAGGATGAGCGACGCTTGCGGCGCCTTGCCGAGCGCTTTCGCGGGGTCGTCGCTGACAAGCCGGGTGGGCGCCCATTCGAAATCGAGCGTGCCGTCGAGCAGACGGCGCACGTCGGTTTTCGCTTCGAGCGAGTCGATATAGGCGCGGGCCGCGGGATTGTCCCGCACCGCGCGCGCGGCGCGATCGAGCGCGTCGAGTTGATTCGCAGGCGCGGCGGGCAGGATGTCCTTCACGGGCCACGACGAGGCGCTCGACCAGTAACGGTCGAAGTCGTGTGCAACGTCGCTGGCGGCGGGGCCGATGGCGAGCACGTCGAGATCGGCGAACACCACGCCATCGGTCGCGCCGAAATACTCGTCGCCGATATTGCGTCCACCGAGTATCGTCGCCACGCCGTCGGCGGTCAGCGACTTGTTGTGCATGCGCCGGTTCAGACGCGAAAAATCAGTCAGGAATCCGATGAATTTAGGATTGCGCGTCACGAAGGGATTGAACAGACGCACTTCGATATTCGGATGCGCGTCGAGTGCTGCGAGCGTGTTGTCGAGCGACGAGGGTATGCCGTTGTCGTCGAGCAGCAGACGCACGCGCACGCCCCGGTCGGCCGCTTCGCGCAACTCTTCGAGCAGCAGCGTGCCGGTGAGATCGTCGCGCCAGATGTAGTACTGCACGTCGAGCGTGCGCTGCGCCGTGCGCACGAGATCGACGCGCGACGCGAAGGCTTGCAGCGGTTGCGTCAGCGGATCGATGCCGCTCAGGTCGGGATGAGTCGCGCGTGCGGCGTCGATGGCCTGGCCGAGCGGCGTGGCGCTCGCTTGCGCGGACGTGAGCGTCGTCGACTGCGTGCGCGGGCCGGGCGCGGGCAATTGCTGGCATGCCGTGAAGGTCGTCGCGCAGAGCAGGGCGCACAACCCGGCGATGGCCGCGCGATAACGCGTTCGAACAGCGGTCACAACCGGGGTGAAGGGCAAGCTGGGCATGGACGGTCCGCGCGAGAATTGACGCTAGCTTACGCGATTGCCTGGACGCGCTCCACGCGGGCGTCCGGCGCACGTTTGACGGGCGTTCGACGGACGAAAGACAACGCACACAAGCCGCGCCCGCGCAAAGGCGGTTGCAGCTCGTAGTGGCGAGTGTTGCCGACCGGGCGTTATTGCGTGTTGAGGGAAACGGGCGCCGCGCCATTCGGCGCATTCGATGTATTGAGCGCGTCTTGCGCGCGTGCGCGAGACTCCTGCGCGGCTTGATTGCGTTCGCCGCGCGCCTGCTTCACTTCGCTCTTGTACGCCTTCTTCGCGTCGGCGTTCTTCGCGCGCTGTTCGCGATTCGCGTCGCGAATCTCCATGCGCTTCTGGACGATCGGGTCGTTGTGGGTGGCGGCTGCCTGTGCTTGTTCGGGATTGGCCGGCGCGGGCTGTTGCGCCATGACCGAACCGGCGATCATGGCGCCGACCACGGCCAGCACGACGGCGGTCGTTGCGATTCTGGATTTCATTATTGACTCTCCGATTTATGATGCGGATGACTAACTATCGGCAATGGATCGGTAAATCCAGCCGAATTAATAACGGCACGACGTATCGGTAAATGCGTGTGCGCGCTTGATGACATCGACTTTCATTTTACTTTCAGTGCGCCGCGCGTCAAGCCGATTGGCGTGAATACGCCAGGCGTATGCTTCTATTCATCGAAGCGAAAAGCCCTTAAAACAGGGCGCCATAGACATAGTGTCGCGATTCGAATCGCCGTCGATTAACGCAGCATCGTCGCGAGCGTATTGAACAGCAGCGTGCGCTTATTCGACTTCCGGTGAATCATGCCGACGGTGCGCATGAACGGCGGATTGCAGAGCGGAATCAGCCGCAGATGCGGATCGTCGTGCCAGTGGCCGTTGTGCAGCACGGGCAGCACGCTCACGCCCACGTCGTTGCGCACGAG
The DNA here is from genome assembly GCF_905220285.1 of Paraburkholderia sp. J94. Taxonomy (NCBI): domain Bacteria; kingdom Pseudomonadati; phylum Pseudomonadota; class Betaproteobacteria; order Burkholderiales; family Burkholderiaceae; genus Paraburkholderia; species Paraburkholderia sp. J94. The sequence goes on from NZ_CAJMZH010000020.1 coordinate 97,376, forward strand.
AGAAACAATGGTCTCGATCGAATTGAGTTCGAGATATTCGTTCGGCTTGATGCCGAGCGTGCGCATCGCGTTGTCGATTACGGCGCCCGTCGGCACGAGGCGATCGAAACGCAGAAAGCCGCGTTCGCGCAAGATGCGCCGCGCGTGATTGCCTGTCGTCGCGGCGCTCGTCACGAGCATCAGCGGTTCTTCGTAGAGCGGCGTCCAGGCGAGCGAGTCGTGCAGCGCACCGTCGATATTGCCGACCACCACCGCGAGATCGACTTCGCCCGCTTCGACCATCTGCGCGAGTTCGGTCGAACGCGCGGAAGTCAGACGGACTTCGAGTTCGGGATGTTCGGTCTTGAGATGCGCGACGGCCAGCGAGAGCGCGCCGATCACCGAGACCACGGCACCGACGATCACCGAGCCGCGTATCGCATCGTCGGCGCCGGCCGGCAGTTCGTCGACGAGTTCGAGTATGCGCTCGACCTTCGCGCAGATTTCGCGGCCTTCGCGCGTGAGCGCCACCTGGCGCGCGCGGCGGTCGAAAATCTGACGCCCGAGCGCTTCTTCGAGGCCGCGCATCTGCAAGCTCACGGCGGCCTGGGTCAGCGCGGTCTTTTCGGCGGCGGTGGCGAACGAGCCGCTGCGCGCGACAGCCTGCAAGGTGCGCAACATGCGTAGCGTGAGCATGAAAGAAAAATTTAAGTGTCGACAACGAAATATTAATATTATTTTGTGCGCACCTTCAAGATAATCGGCATATCGGCTCGTGCGCCCCGTGCGGCCCGGCCACGCTTCTCCTCACCGGAATCGATACTTTCATGACGCGCTTTAACTGGCAGAACCCGTATCCGACACCGCGCCTGCCGGTGTTCGCCCGCAATATCGTTTCGACTTCGCACCCGCTGGCCGCGCAGGCCGGGCTGCGCATGCTCTGGAAGGGCGGCAACGCCGTGGATGCCGCGATCGCGGCGGCGGCGGCCATCACCGTGGTCGAGCCGGTCTCGTGCGGCCTCGGCGGCGACGCGTTCGCGCTGATCTGGGACGGCGCGAAACTGCACGGCCTCAATGCGTCGGGTACGGCGCCGGCCGCCTGGAGCGTCGACTATTTCCGCCGCAAGCACGGCGAGGAACACGGTCTCGCGAAGCAACCCAAGCGCGGCTGGGACACCGTGACGGTGCCGGGCGTGATCGCGGGCTGGGAGGCGCTGCACGCGAAGTTCGGTTCGCTGCCGTTCGCCGACCTGATGGCGCCCGCCATCGAGATCGCCGAGCGCGGCTATGCGGTGGCGTCGATCGTCGCGCGCAAATGGCAGGCGGCGATTCCCGAGTTGCGCGATCAGCCCGGTTTCGCCGAGACCTTCATGCCGCGTGGACGCGCGCCCGAAGTGGGCGAGCATGTGCGCCTGCCGGGCCACGCCGCCACGTTGCGGCGGCTCGCGGAGCAAGGTCCGCGCGCGTATTACGAGGGCGATATCGCCGAACGCATCGCAGCGTTCGCGCGCGAAGGCGGCGCGGCGCTCGCGCTCGACGACCTGCGCAACTATCGCGCGCAATGGGTCGAGCCGATTTCGAAAACGTATCGCGGCTACAAGGTCCACGAGATTCCGCCGAACGGGCAGGGCATCGCCGCGCTGATCGCGCTCGGCATTCTGGAGCAGTTCGACGTGGCGTCGCTGCCCTGCGATGGCATCGAGTCGCAACATCTGCAGATCGAAGCGATGAAGCTCGCGTTCGCCGACGTGTACCGCTATGTGTCCGATCCGCGCTCGATGGACGTGACGCCCGAGCAGATGCTCGACGACGCGTATCTCAAGTCGCGCGCGAAACTAATCGACCCGGCGCGCGCGACGCATTTCGACTTCGGCATGCCGCGTTCGGGCGGCACGATCTATCTCTCGGCCGCCGACGAACGCGGCATGATGGTGAGCTTTATCCAGTCGAATTACATGGGCTTCGGCTCCGGCGTCGTGGTGCCCGGCACTGGCATCGCGATGCAGAATCGCGGCTGCGGTTTTTCGATGGACCCGGTTTCGCCGAATGTGGTCGAAGGCGGCAAGCGGCCGTTCCACACCATCATTCCGGCCTTCCTCACGCAAGAGGTGGCGGGCCGCGACGAGGCGGTCATGAGCTTCGGCGTGATGGGCGGCGACATGCAGCCGCAAGGCCATTTGCAGACCGTCGTGCGCATGCTCGACTATGGCCAGCAGCCGCAAGCCGCGTGCGATGCGCCGCGCTGGAAGGTCAATCGCGATTTCACGCTCGATATCGAATCGACCTTCGATTCGCAGACGGCGCAGGCCTTGCAGGCGCGCGGCCATCGCATTCAGGGCATCGACGATCCGTATATGGATTTCGGCTCGGGCCAGTTCATCTGGAAACTCGATCGCGAGAATCCCGATCACGGCTATGTCGCCGCGAGCGATACGCGGCGCGACGGGCTCGCAGCGGGTTTTTAGTTTTTGTTCCAGATGCTGAGCCGATCGCCTGCTTCACTGAAAGGGCTGCACAGCAGTGCTATATTCAGACACCCGCTGCAACGCAGCGATCATGCTTACGTTTTGTCAGGTGTCGGAGAGAAAATGGCGATCGAATACCGTGGCTTTCAAATCGTGGTCGATACGAAAGCGGACGCGACGGACACGCAATGGCTGTGCCGCGCGGAAATTACTGGCGTCGAAGGTCACGCGCGCGACGCCGTGCTGCCTGTCGTCGAACTGGCGCTGCCCAAGCTGAAGATCGACGTGCTGATGGGTGTCAGCATGGTCGAGCACAAGGCGCGCCAATCCGTCGACGAATGGCATATCGAGCATCCGACGCCGGTTTGAGCACGGAGCAAATCGCGCCGGGTTTCAAACCTGGCGATCAGTGAAAAAGGCCCGCAAGGGCCTTTTGCTTTTTGGGCCGCCGATATTCCTCGTTTTACGGCTTTACGGCTTCACGTCTTCGACACGACATGGCGCTGCTCGCCCGCATGAAACGCGGCGATATTGCCGATCAACTGATCGGCGAGCGCCTGCACGGCTTCGTCGCTCGCCCAGGCCACGTGCGGCGTGAGGATAAAGCGCGGATGCCCGAGGATCGCCTGGAACGGATGCGCGGCGGGCAGCGGCTCCGTGGAGACGACGTCGAAGCCCGCGCCGGAAATCGCGCCGCTTTGCAGCGCTTCCACGAGCGCGGCTTCATCGACGAGACCGCCGCGCGCCGTATTGATGAGCAACGGGCGGCGCGTCATGCGCGCGAACGCACGCGCGTCGATCAGATGACGCGTGGCGGGCGTGAGCGGGCAATGCAGCGAAACGATGTCGCTTTGCGCGAGCAGATCGTCGAAGGGCACGTGATCGTCGGATACGGGCGCGCGCTCGCCGTGGGCGGCGAACAGCACGCGCAAGCCCAGTGCCCGGCCCACGGCCGCCACCGCCTGGCCGAGCGCGCCCGCGCCGACGATGCCGAGCGTCGACCCTGCAAGGTCGCGGATCGGGAAATCGAAGAAACAGAACTGACCCGAGTCGAGCCAGCGCCCGGCGCGCACGGCGTCGCGATACGCGACGAGGCTGCGGCGCAGCGCGAAGATCAGCGCGAACGCGTGTTCCGGCACGGTGTGGACCGCGTAGTCGCGGATATTGCTGACCACGATGCCGCGCGCGGCGCATGCGCGCAGATCGACGTTGTCGGTGCCCGTGGCGGCGATGGCGATCATGCGCACCGAGGGCGCTTCGGCCAGCGCCTCGGCGCTGATCGGCGTCTTGTTGGTGATGACGATGTCGGCGTCGCGGATGCGGGCGGCGACGTCCTGGGCAGCCGTGCGCTCGAAGCAGTGCAGCGTGTGAGCGAACGGCAAGGCGCGCAGGACGGTTTGCGGCGAGAGCGTCGCGCGGTCGAGAAAGACGATGCGGATGGGCGGGGTCGGATTGGACATGAGCAGGGGCGAAATTTTCTTTCGGATCGGAAACACGTGAACGAGGCGCGGCGGTCGTTTTTTTCGTATCGGAAACGCTTGGCATTGTCGGGCCGCGCCGCGTGCGCCGGTTTGCCGTTTGCGCCTGCTTCCTTTCCCGTTCGGAAAATCGCGTGCCGATCCGGGCGGAGGCATTCGCGCGCGGCGGACCTTACGCGCTCGCAGGCTTTCCATTTCGTCAAGCGGCGTTGAGCAACCGTCGATTATCAAAGCGGCACGTCGCGCGCATCATGACGTCCAGAAACGACACACTCTGGAGACGTCATGTCACGACCCCTCACCGGTATTCGCGTGCTCGAACTCGGGCAACTGATCGCGGGTCCGTTCGCCGGCAAGATGCTCGCCGAATTCGGCGCGAGCGTGATCAAGGTGGAGCCGCCCGGCACCGGCGACCCGCTGCGCAAATGGCGTCTGCTGCACGAGGGCACGTCGGTCTGGTGGGCCGCGCAGTCGCGCAACAAGCAGTCGCTCACGCTCGATCTGCGTGCGCCCGAAGGTCAGGACGTGATCCGGCGTCTCGTCGCGGAGACCGATGTGCTGATCGAGAATTTCCGGCCCGGCACGCTCGAAGGCTGGGGGCTCGGCTGGGAAGCGCTCAGCGAGATCAATCCGGGACTCATCATGCTGCGCGTCTCGGGCTACGGTCAGACCGGCCCGTATCGCGACCGTCCGGGCTTCGGCGTGGTCGCGGAAGCGATGGGCGGCCTGCGTCATCTGAGCGGCGAGCCAGGGCGCACGCCGGTGCGTGTGGGGATTTCGATCGGCGATTCGCTGTCGGCGCTGCATGGCGTGATCGGCGTGCTGATGGCGCTGCGCCATCGCGAGCAGCAGGGCGGCAAGGGCCAGGTCGTGGACGTCGCGCTCTACGAGTCCGTGTTCAACATGATGGAGAGCCTGCTGCCCGAGTATTCGGTGTTCGGCGCGGTGCGCCAGCCGGCCGGCAGCAGCCTGCCCGGCATCGCGCCGAGCAATGCCTATCGCTGCAGCGACGGCAAGTACGCGCTGATCGCAGGCAACGGCGACAGCATTTTCCGCCGCCTGATGGAACTGATCGATCGCGCCGATCTGGGCAACGATCCGACGCTCGCACAGAACGATGGACGCGTGGCGCAGGTCGAGCGCATCGACGCGGCGATTGCGGCCTGGTGCGAGCGCCGTCCGCTCGATGCCGTGCTCGCGGCGCTCAACGAGGCGCGCATTCCGGCGGGCCGCATCTACGACGTGGCCGATATCGACGCCGATCCGCACTATCACGCACGCGAGATGATCGTCGAGGACCGCTTGCCCGACGGCACGCCGGTGCGCGTGCCGGGCGTGGTGCCGAAGCTGAACGCGACGCCGGGCACCATCGAACACAGCGCGCCGGAACTCGGCGAACATACCGACGCGGTGCTGGCGTCCATCGGCGTGGACGCGGCGACGCGCGACGCCTGGCGCGCGCGCGGCGTGATCTGAACGGAGACGCGTACCATGACGCAGCCTACCCAACGCCTCTTGCTGAACGAAGTCGCCACGCGCGATGGCTTCCAGAACGAGGCGGTTTTCATCGACACCGACGACAAGATCGCGCTGATCGACCAACTGAGCGCGTGCGGCTACGCGAAGATCGAAGTGACCTCGTTCACCTCGCCGAAAGCGATTCCCGCGCTGCGCGACGCCGAGGCCGTGATGCACGGCATCGCGCGCGTGCCGGGCGTCGTCTATACGGTGCTCGTGCCCAATGTGCGCGGCGCGGAACGCGCGTTGTCGTGCAAGGTCGACGAGGTGAATCTCGTGATGTCGGTGAGCGAGAGCCATAATCGCGCGAATCTGCGCATGTCCCGCGAGGAATCGTTCGGACAGCTACGCGATGTGATCGGCGCCGTGCGCGGCTCGGGCGTGGCGATCAACGTGTCCTTGTCGACGGCGATGGGCTGCCCGATGGAAGGCGACGTGCCGGTGGAGACCGTGCTCGGCTGGATCGACCGTTTCGCCGGGCTGGGCGTGAACGGCGTGACGCTCTGCGATACGACCGGCATGGCGCATCCCGCGCAGGTGCGCGACCTGTGCGCGCGCGCGGGCGCGGCGTTCGCGCCGCTCGAACTCACGCTGCATTTTCACAATACGCGCGGCATGGCGCTCGCCAATACGCTCGCGGCGCTCGATGCCGGTATCGTGCGTTTCGACGCTTCGCTCGGCGGGCTCGGCGGCTGTCCGTATGCGCCGGGCGCGACCGGCAATGTGTGCACCGAGGAGCTCGTTCACATGCTCGAACTGGACGGCTACGATACCGGCGTGAATCTCGCGGCGGTGCTCGATGCTGCCGCGCGTCTGCCCGCGCTCATCGGCCACGACGTGCCGAGCCAGATCCTCAAGGCAGGGCGGCGGCTCGATCTGCATCCGATGCCAGCCTGCGCCTGAACGCCACTGAAATTAATCGAAGGAGTGAAACATGGCTTTGATCGATCACCTCGACCATCTGGTGCTGACCTGCGTGGACCCCGAGGCGACCCGCCACTTCTATACCGAAGTGCTGCAGATGCAGCTCGAAACGTTCGGCGCGGGGCGTCTCGCGTTTCGCTTCGGCAATCAGAAGATCAATCTGCACGTGCGCGGCGCGGAGTTCGAGCCGAAGGCGCATGTGCCGGTGCCGGGCGCGCTCGATCTGTGCTTTATCGCCGCCGTGCCGCTGGACGCGGTGATCGCGCATCTGAAGCAGGTCGAATGGCCGATCGTGGAAGGGCCGGTCGAGCGCACGGGCGCGACGCAGAAGATCCGCTCGGTCTATGTGCGTGACCCCGATCTGAACCTGATCGAGATCTCCGAACTGATCTGATGTGATCTGATTTGCGCCGCTGTCGTTTTCTGCTGTCGTTTGCCGCTGCGTGCGGCGTTTCCGATCGGAAAACCGCCGTGTTTCCGATCGGAGAAAAAGTTTTCCCGTTTTCCTGCTTTCCCATCTTCGCCACGGCGTCGGGGGGCGCCGACGTCGCGGCGATTGCGCGGGCTTCGTGCCCGTGAGCGGGCGCGCCAGAACGGCGCGTCCGCGCCTTCCTGCCTGCTTGTCCGGCACACGCGGCCCAGTTCTCCAGCGCTCCTGCGCCTCGCCTGCATCACCCGCCACTTTCCCCGCCGCCGCCAATGCAGCACAATCGCTTCTGCATCGGCACTTCTTCAGCCTTTCCTTATGGTCAATCCGCTTCATTTCGATCTGCAGTCGCTGCGGGTCTTTCTGCTCGTGGCCGAGCACGGCAGTCTCACCAAGGCCGCGGAAAACGGGCAGCTCACGCTGTCCGCGGTGAGCAAGCGCATCGCGGAACTCGAAAGCGTCACCGACTGCGCGCTGTTCATCCGGCGCGCGCGCGGCGTCGAACTCACGCCTGCCGGCGTGGCCTTGCTCGATCATGCGAACCGCGTCGTCGATCAGGTCAACCGCATGGCGAGCGAGATGGGCGATTACGCGGCGGGCGTGCGCGGCCACGTGCGCATGTGGGCCAATACCTCGGCGATCGTGCAATTTCTGCCCGTCGATCTCGCGGGTTTTCTCAACGCGCATCCGCGCATCAAGGTGTCGCTCGAAGAACGGTTGAGTCACGAGATCGTCGCGGCGCTGGGCGCGGGCAAGGCCGATCTGGGCGTGTTCGCGGACAACGTGCCCGCGCCGGGGATCGAGCGGCGGCTGTATCGGCGTGACGAACTCGTGCTGCTCGTGCCGCAGGGGCATCCGTTTGCGCAGCGCGAGATCATTCGCTTCGCGGAAACGCTCGACGAAGATTACGTGGGCCTCAGCGACGGCAGTTCGCTGCTCGCACGCATGACGGATGCCGCGTTCGGCGCCGAGCGCTCGCTCAAGCTGCGGATTCAGGCGTCGAATTTCGATGGCGTGTGCCGCATGATCGAGGCCGGACTCGGCATCGGTATCTTGCCGCGCGATTCGGTGAGCGACGCGCGCGGCAAGATCGGCGTGACGAAAGTGAAGCTCGCGGACGCGTGGGCCACGCGCACGCTGTGGGTCGGCGTGAAGGCGGGCGAGGCGCCCAGCTCCGATGTCGCGAGCCTGTTCGATTACATGTCGGCGCGTAACGGCGAAGAGTGAACGCTGGCCTGGAAAACGACGCGGGCCGCGTGCGCGCAATGCGCGGCACGCGGCCCGGCGGGAACGGCTGGCGCGATTCAAGTCGCGCCTTGACTCGCGTACTTAAACCGGATTGATTTCATCCTGGCTGCGTCGCGTCGTGAGCGGCCCGAGCGCGCGCAGCGTGATGGCGACAATCGCGAGCGCCGCCGAAATCACGCCGAACATCGCCAGCGGACCATGCTGATTGAGCACGGGCAGCAGGATGAACGGCAGCGCGCTGCTGACGATGCGCGAGAGCGAATAGGTGCTGCCAATCGCCGTCGAACGCACGCTGGCCGGAAAGATTTCCGCCTGATAAACGTGATACGCGTTGCTGAAGACATTGGACGCGCAAGTCGTCAGGAATCCAAAGCAGACGATTAGCGCGATGCTGTTCGAGTAGGCGAAACCGAGGCCGAACAGCGCGACCGAGATCAGCGAGGCGATCACCAGCGTGCGCCGCTCGATCCAGTTGAGCAGCGGCACGGAGAGCAGCGAGCCGATCGGATAGCCGAGAAACGAGAGCGCGACGAACAGCGTGCTGCCCGTGACGTCGAAGCCACGGCTTTTCACCACCACACCGGCAAGCGTGCCGAAGCCGTAATAGCCGAACGCCTGGAACAGGTGAAAGACGGTCAGCATGAAATAACGCTTGCCATAGGGCGCGCGGCGCAGCAGGGCGAGGCGTTCGCCGAGCGTGAGCGGATGCTTGCGCTCGCCGCTTTCCACGAACGCGGCGGGCAGCGCGACGCCCGCGCTATCGGCGAAACGGCCCAGCGTGGTGCGCGCTTCGTCGGCGCGTCCTTGCGCGAGCAGCCAGCGCGGGCTTTCGGGCAGACGATGCTTGATGGCCAGCACGAACACCGCGCCCAGGCTGCCGATCGCCAGAATCACACGCCAGCCCGCCACGCCGCCCACGTGCAGCGGATTGAGCCACACGGCGAGAAAACCCACCAGCGGCACCGCGATATACGAAGTGGTGTAGGCCCATGCGGCGAGGCGTCCGCGCCGGTCTTTCGGCAGGATCTCGGAGAGATAGCTGTCGGCGACCGGGTAGATCGCGCCGACGCCCACGCCCGTGAGAAAGCGGCAGATCACCAGCATGCCCGCGTTGACTGAGAACGCGGCGAGCAGCGAAAACGCGCTGTACCAGACCAGCGTGAGCAGAAAGGCGCGGCGTCGGCCGATGCGATCCGCGAGACTGCCCAGACACAGCGAGCCGAAGAACATGCCGATGAACGCCGAGGCCAGCAACAGCTTGAAGCCCGTGCTGTGTCCGTCGAGCCCGTATTCGTTTTGCAGCGCCGAGCCGATCGAACTGACGAGGAAGATCTCGTACATGTCGAAGAACAGGCCGATGCCGACGACCCACACCACGAAGCGATGCAGCGCGCCGACCGGCATCTCGTCCATGAAGCCGCCTAGCGTGACGCCTTGCGCGGCGCGTGCGGCCCGCTCGCGCGCGGCGGCGGGCAGGCCGGTGTCGGCATCGCGCGCCGCGCGGCCGCCCAGATCCATCGGTTGGCTGTTCATCGTGTCTCCTGGTATAGGTATGCCGCGCGGTCCGCGCGTTGATGCCTAGTTTGGGAGAATTCGGCCAGCGCGAAAATTGCGCATGCCTCAAGCAGGCTTTCCCGACGAGAAAGGCTGCGCGCCCGCGCGGCGGTGCGGGTTTCCGATGCGAAACGTCTGCTTCGGCTCGATTGAGCGCCCGGCATCACGCGTTTCTGATTGGAAACGTTTGACGCCGAACGGCAACGACCGCGCCTTCGTCACGCTCGCCGCGGCCCGAATCGTTACGTAACGCGCGATGCGCAATGGATATTTCCCTGCCTGGATCGGCGATTTGGCCCGCTTCAACGCCATTTCTGCGCGAATCCGCGTGTTTAGCCGCGCTTTGGCATCGATGTTGCGAAGGCACACGCATCATCAACGGCAGACTCGATTGGGGAGAGCGATCGTGCGAGGCATGTCACAGCAAGCGGTTCGAACGGATTTCATGGCCGATCCGTGCGTCGACCGGTACGTCGGTCCACAGCCTGTCAGGGCGAAGCGCATCGGCTTCGTGCTGTTCAAGGGCTTTGCGCTGCCGGACGTGGCGGCGATCATCGAGATCTACGATGCGGCCACCGCGCTCGCACAGCTTCAATCCGGCGACGACGAGGCAGCGGGTTTCGAACTCGTGTCGCTCTCGGTGACGGGCGGGCCGGTCGAGAGCGCGTCGTCGGTGGTGATCCTGACCGAGAGCGTCGAGCGCACGCGCAATGCGGGCGCGTTTCACACGCTGTTCGTCGCGGGCGGCGCGGGCACGGCCGACGCGGCGCGCGACATGCGCCTCGTCCAGTGGCTCGCCGACGAGGGGCAGCGCTGTGAAGCGGTCGTGGCGCTCGCCGAGGGGCGTCTGTTGATGGCGGCGGCGGGGCTGTCGCTGCGCGACACGCGTGGCGGCGTCGGCGCGTTTAGCGGATTGGGTGGATCGGTTGGATCGCGAGGATCGGGTGGCATCGGCGGCACGCTCGCGTCCTGAGCGCGCCGCCGGATTTCAGCGCAACTGCAGCCGCAACCTCAGCGCAGCTTCACCGTCACGAAGCTGCGCGCGCTGTCGCGCTGAATCAGCACCGCGACGCTCTTGCCCGCCACGGCTTCGAGCGTGGCGGCTTGCTGCTGGGTCTCGACGAGCGTGTCGTCGAGCGACAGCACGATGTCGCCCGCCTGGATGCCCGCGTGCGCGGCCGGGCCGCTCGCGGCGTCGACCATCAGGCCGAGCGGCAGGTCGCTCGAACGCTTTTCGGCTTCGCTCAACGCGTGCGTGGTCAATCCCAGGCGGTCGGCGACGGCGCGTCCGCCGCTTTTCGCGCCCGTGCCGCTGCCATTCCCATTCGCGCTGCGGGCCGCACCGCCGGTCTCGCCGATAGGCGCCGCGTGCGTGACCGGCATCGCCACGGGTACGATGCTGGCGCCCGGTCCCGCGCTCGCGGCGTTGTCCGCACCGGCCTTCCTGACGGGATTCGCGGCCACGCTGTCCGTGAGCGCCGCGCCGCCTGCCAGGGTCGCCGCCGCGCCTGCGGCCGTGCCCGCCGCGGTACCCACGGCCGTGCCCGCTGCCGCGCCCGCGTTTTTGCCCGCGCTTGCGCCCAAATTGGCCGCCGCGCCTGCATCGCTGTCCGTATCGGTGTCGTCGGCGTCGTCGCTGTTGGCGTCGGCGGCTGCGTTCGCGAAGCTCGCCGTCATCGCGTGGCGGCCCCGGATCAGCCTGATCGACGTCGGCGTGGCGGGCGGCAGCGCAGCCAGTTGCCCGGCCAGCGCCGACGACTGCGGGACCGCCGCATTGCCGACCTTCACGATCACATCGCCCGCCTTCAGGCCCGCCGCCGCTGCCGCCGAGCCCGGCGCGACGCTGTCCACGAGCGCGCCGCCCGCGCGCGTCAGCCCGAGCGCCGCCGCGAGGCCGGGGCTCACATCCTCGACATGCATGCCGAACGTCGAAGACGTGCGCGGCTTGGCCGGCGCCGCGTCATCCACGGCATCGACCGCATCCGCCGCGTCGCCGTCCTTCGCGTTCGCCGCGCCCTTGGTCCCGCGCCCGGCCTGCGCCAGTTGCGCGCGGAACGAGTTGGCCGCCTCGATCGGAATCGCGAAGGTCAGGCTCGAGTAGCGCTCGCCGTCGCCGTACACCTGCACGGCGATGCCGATCACCTCGCCCGCGCGATTGAACAGCGGGCCGCCCGAGTTGTCGGGATTCACGGGCACTTCGGTCTGGAAGAACGGGAACGAGCGGCCGTCCGCGAGCGTGCGCGAGGTCGCGCTGACGATGCCGGTCGTCACCGTGTTCTGGAAGCTGTCGGGCGAGCCGATCGTCAGCACGGGTTCGCCGACGCGCACTTTCGACGAGTCGCCGAGCTTCACGAACGGCAGATCCTGCGCGTCGATCTGCAGGATGGCGACGTCGCTCTGCGTGTCGACGGCCACGACTTCGGCCTTGAACGCGCGGCGGTCGGTGAGATGCACGACGACGTCGCCGGCATTGTCGACGACGTGTGCGGTCGTGAGGATCAGGCCGTCCGGGCTGACGATGAAGCCGGAGCCCGCGCCCGTCATCACGCGCGGCGCGCCCGCCGGGCTCGTCTGGCCCGTCTGGTTCATCTGGGCGGACGACGTGCTGGCGCGCGTGCGCTGGTTGCGCCGGAAGAATGCGGAGAACGGATCGTCGCTGTCGATGGCTTCCTGCTCGGGCGGCGCGGTCTGATCGTCGGCGGCGCGCGCGCTCACGTGCACGACGGCGGGACCGTAGCGGTCGACAAAGGTGGCGAAGTCCGATGCGCTGCCCGATGCGGCAGCTGAACCGTCGTTGAGGGCGGCCGCCGGCGCGAGCGCCTGGGCCTGCGCGGCGTTGGCCTTCGCAACGGCCTTGCTCGCGGATTTTTTCGCGGACGCCGACGAGGTCGAGGATGACGATGCGGACTGCACCGTCGCGGACGACGCTGAAGGCGTAGCCGCATGAGCGCCGCCGCAACAGACGCCGGCACACGCCAGCGCGGCCGCGGCGGCGGAGCGCGCGGCACTCAAAGGAAACAGGCGTAGCACAAGACACCTCCCCGATGGTCGTCATGCTGGCGGGTGGACAGTGCGGCCCGGCGTTCGAGGGCGCGACGCATCATCCACGAAATCAGTGTAGACGCGGCGCGCGCGAAGTCGAGACCCATTTGTTTTCTAGCGCACCATCCGACACAAGCACTGGCACAACGGGGAAATCGGTACTGGCGAGGCGCGTGTGTGGTCTCGCTCGTGGTCTTGCTTGCGATCGGCTTGCGGACGCGACTGCGCGCTCGCGGGCTTTGTGGCACCATCCGGGCCCCATTCATCAACCGGAGATCGTAGTCCCCATGCTCAAGCGTGTCCTGTTTGCCGCCGCCCTGGTCGCCACGTCGGCGATCGCCATTCCTCAAGCTGCCAGCGCCCATCCGCGCATGGAATGCCACCGCGTGTGGATTCATGGCCATCCTGAGCGCCGTTGCCATCCGGTGCGTTGGCATCATCATCCGCGTGATCATCACCCGCATTACGGGTATTGATCGGCGATTGACCGACTGGCGCGCATAGCTCGCGCGCCCATCGAATCGCAGGGCGCACACGCCCGACGCCGGATCGGCGCCTTGCTCGCACACGCGGGCAGGCGCCGTTTTTTTTGTACTGCGTTTTTGCGCGGCGATCTCGCCGACCTGGATTATCCGCGGTCGGTCCGATCGGCCTGCGTGCCCCGCCGCACAGGCTGTTGCCCTGCACAAAAGTTGACTTTGCCGACGATACGGACTTACCCGAATGCAAAAAAGTATCAATCGGCGGTCTTATTTTCAGTGGTGAGACGCCGCCGATACGGTTACTTTTTCACTCATGGCAGCCGCCCTCGCGCGGACTGCGAGCCGCAAGAAAAAATCAAGAAAGGGCGCAGGAGGAAGACACATGCAAGCGCAGATGCAAGCGAGTCACCCGATCAAGGCGCACAAGGATGCGCGCGCAGCGGACGGCCGCCCCACGGATGGCCGTCCCACGCGCATGGATCAGCCGGATCTCGAACTGGTGGCCGTGCCGCGCGACGAGTCGTTCAAGGTCTGGTCGCACGGCTATCCGTACCGGACGGTGCGCTGGCATTTTCATCCCGAGTACGAGATCCACCTGATCACGTCGACCACGGGCAAGTACTTCGTCGGCGATTACATCGGCAATTTCGAGCCCGGCAATCTCGTGATGATGGGTGCGAACCTGCCGCATAACTGGGTGAGCAGCGTGGCGGGCGGCGAGCGTGTCGACGAACGTTGCCTCGTCCTGCAATTCGATGCGGACTTCATCGCGCGCACGATCGACGCCTTTCCCGAGTTCCGCCGCGTGGAGCCGCTGCTCGACGCGTCGCGCTGGGGCCTGCTGTTCACGCCCGAAACGGGCGCGGCCGCCGAGCCGATCATGCGCGAGATGCTGGGCGCGCAAGGGCTGCGGCGCATCGTGCTGTTCATCGAATTGTTCGAACTGCTCGCGCAAGGCGCGGAACCCGCGAAGCTCGCGAGCGCCGCCTATCGCGCGGACCCGACGCGCTATGCGGGCACGCGCATCAATCATGTGCTGGCCTTCATCGGCAAGAATCTTTCGCAGGAGTTGCGCGAGACGGAGCTGGCGGAACTGTCGGGGCAGAGCGTGAGCGCGTTCTCGCGTTACTTCCGGCGCCATACGGGCTTGCCGTTCGTGCAGTACGTGAACCGCTTGCGCATCGATCTTGCGTGCCAGTTGCTGTTGTCGGGAGAGCTAACGATTACCGATATCTGCTATCGCGTGGGCTTCAACAATCTCTCGAACTTCAACCGGCAATTTCTGCTGCTCAAGGAAATGCCGCCGTCGCGCTGGCGCGCATGGCATCGCGTGAACGCGGCCAGTGCGAATGAATCCGTCCACGTGACGACGAACGCGGCGGCGCTTGCCTGACGCGCGGCACGCATCCTGTCACGCCTGTTTGCAGGTGTTGTAGCGGCGGATTCGCCTCCGCCAACCCGGTCGCACCCAAAAAAAGTCCAACATTTTTCAAACAACGGAGACACCCGATGACCAAGCTTTCGAACTTCGCGGCCGGCGCCGCCATGCTGGGCCTCGCGCTGACCGTCGGCCAGGCGGCGCACGCCGCGCCGAGCGGCACGGTCGCGTTCCTGATGCCCGACCACGCGTCCACGCGCTACGAGCAGCACGATTTTCCGGGCTTCAAGGCCGAGATGGCCAAGCTCTGCCCGGACTGCAAGGTGCTGTACCAGAACGCCAACGCCGACGCTTCGCAACAGCAGCAACAGTTCAATTCGGTGATCGCGCAGGGTGCGAAGGTGATCGTGCTCGATCCGGTCGATTCGACGGCGGCGGCCTCGCTCGTGCACATGGCGCAGAGCCAGGGCATCAAGGTCATCGCCTACGACCGGCCGGTGCCCTCGACGCCCGCCGACTACTACGTGTCGTTCGACAACGAGGAGATCGGCAAGTCGATCGCGCAATCGCTCGTGCAGCATCTGAAGGCCAGCGGCGTGACGGCGGCCAAGGGCGGCGTGCTCGAAGTCAACGGCTCGCCGACCGACGCGGCGGCGGGGCTCATCAAGAAGGGCATTCACGAAGGGCTCGAAGGCAGCGGCTTCAAGACGCTCGCCGAATACGACACGCCCGAGTGGGCGCCGCCGAAGGCGCAGCAGTGGGTGAGCGGCCAGATCACGCGCTTCAGCACGCAGATCGTGGGCGTGGTGGCGGCCAACGACGGCACGGCGGGCGGCACCATCGCCGCGTTCAAGGCCGCCGGCGTGAATCCCGTGCCGCCCGTGACCGGCAACGACGCGACGCTCGCGGGCTTGCAGCTGATCATCGCGGGCGACCAGTACAACACGATTCTCAAGCCCAGCGAAATCGTGGCGGGCGCGGCGGCGAAGGTGGCCGTGGGCTTCCTCTCGGGCCAGGCGCCGAAGGGCGAAACGACGCTCTACAAGACGCCGACGCAACTGTTCAAGCCTGCGGTGATCACGGCGCAGAACCTCAAGGCGGAAGTCGTCGACAAGGGTTTCGCGAGCGGCAAGGATCTGTGCACGGGCCGTTACGCGGACGGTTGCAAGAAACTCGGCATTGCTAACTGATGGTTCGATAAACACCTCTCACACAGCAATGGCATCGACGGCGGGGTCCGGCACGCGCCGGTCCCGCTGGCAGCATTCAGGAGCACCTTTTCATGACTGAACCTTCCACGACCGACGCGCCGCCCGGCGAACTCGTGCTGAGTCTGCGCGGCGTCTCGAAGCACTTCGGCGCGGTCTCGGCGCTGACCGATATCGAACTCGACGTGCGCGCGGGCGAAGTGGTCGCCCTCGTCGGCGACAACGGCGCGGGAAAATCCACGCTGGTGAAAATCCTCGCGGGCGTGCATCAGCCGAGCGCGGGCACCATCACGTTTCGCGGCCAGGAAGTCGTGCTCTCCGACCCGGCGACGGCGCTCGATCTGGGCATCGCCACCGTGTTTCAGGATCTCGCGCTGTGCGAAAACCTCGACGTGGTCGCCAATATCTTTCTCGGCCGCGAGCTGAGCCCGCTGCGGCTCGACGAGGTGCAGATGGAAGTGCGCGCGTGGACGCTGCTCAACGAATTGTCCGCGCGCATTCCGAGCGTGCGAGACGTGGTGGCTTCGCTCTCGGGCGGCCAGCGTCAGACGGTGGCGATCGCGCGTTCGCTGCTGCTCGACCCGAAGCTGATCATGCTCGACGAACCCACGGCCGCGCTCGGCGTGGCGCAGACCGCCGAAGTGCTGAACCTGATCGAGCGCGTGCGCGACAGAGGCCACGCGGTCATCATGATCAGCCACAACATGGAGGACGTGCGCGCCGTGGCCGACCGCATCGTGGTGCTGCGGCTCGGGCGCAACAACGGCGTGTTCTATCCCGATTCCTCCAACGCCGAACTCGTGGCCGCGATCACGGGCGCGACCGAAAACGCTGTCTCGCGCCGCGCGGGGCGCCGCCAGATGCAGCCGCCGCAAGCGCCACAAACGCCACAACAGCACTCGCAACAGGACGTTCAGTGAAAGGCACTCTCATGAGCAAGGACATCCATAGCGCGCCGCCTCCGTCGCCTTCGCCTTCGCAGCCTTCACCGCTGCTCGACCGCAGCGACGTGCGCGTGAAGCACGCGGCCGGTATCGGCGATACCGTTTCCGCTTTCGTCGACCGGGTCCGTTCCGGCGATCTCGGCTCGCTGCCGGTGATCGTGGGCCTCGTCATCATCTGGACCGTGTTTACCAGCCTGAATCCGGTCTTTCTCTCCGCCGACAATCTCGTCAATCTGCTGTTCGACTGCTCGACGGTCGGCGTGATTTCGCTCGGCATCGTCTGCGTGCTGCTGGTGGGCGAGATCGATCTTTCAGTCGGCTCGATGAGCGGCTTCGCCTCGGCGCTCGTCGGCACACTCTGGGTCAATCAGGGCTGGCCCGTGCTGCTCGCCATCGCTGCTGCCGTGGTGGTGGGCGGCATCGTCGGCGCGCTCTACGCGCTGCTGTTGAACCGACTCGGCATGCCGAGCTTCGTCTCCACGCTCGCGGGCCTGCTGGCGATTCTCGGCCTGCAACTCTACGTGCTCGGCACCGACGGTTCGATCAATCTGCCGTATGGCTCGACGATGGTGAACTTCGGACAGCTGATGATCATTCCGGCGATGGTCTCGCACGTGATCGCCTTGCTGCCCGGCGTGGCGATCGTGCTGATCGGACTGCGCACGCGCGAGCGTCGGCGCGCGGCGCGGCTCTCCGCACCGTCGATCGGCGGCCTCGTGGCGCGCGGCGCGATTCTCACCGTGTTTCTCGAAGTCGTCGTCAGCTATCTCGATCGCGGACGCGGCGTGCCGCTGATGTTCGGCCTGTTCCTCGGCCTCGCCGTGGCGATGGATTACGCGCTCAAGCGCACGCGCTGGGGCCGCTCGATGAATGCCGTGGGCGGCAACCGCGAAGCGGCGCGGCGCGCGGGCATCAAGGTCAGCGCCATCTACACGAGCGCCTTCGTGCTGTGTGCGAGCTTCGCGGCGCTCGGCGGCGTGCTCACGGCGGCGCGGCTCGCGTCGGCGAGTCAGCAGGCCGGGACCGGCGACGTCAACCTCAACGCCATCGCGGCGGCCGTGATCGGCGGCACGAGCCTGTTCGGCGGACGCGGCAGCGCGTGGTCGGCGGTGCTCGGCATCATCGTGATCCAGTCGATCGCGAGCGGCCTCACGCTGCTGAATCTCTCGTCGTCGCTGCGCTTCATGATTACCGGCGCCGTGCTGGCGATCGCGGTGATCGTCGACTCGCTCGCGCGCCGTTCGCGTGTCTCGCACGGCCGCGCGTAAATCAACACACCGGAGACTCCATGTCTGAATCGATCAAAGGGAAGGTGGCCGCCATCACGGGCGCGGCCTCGGGTATTGGCTTCGAATGTGCGCGCGCGCTGATCGCGCAGGGCGCGAAGGTCGTGCTGATCGACCGCGCGCAGGAGCGGCTCGCGGCGTGCTGCGCCGAACTCGGCCCGAACGCCTTGCCCTTGCAGGTGGATCTGCTGCAACCGGCGGAAGTCTCGGCGATGCTGCCGAAGATTCTGCAACTCGCGGGCGGTCTCGACATCTTTCACGCGAACGCGGGCACCTATGTGGGCGGCGAAGTGACGACCGGCAATCCCGACGAATGGGACCGCATGCTCAATCTCAACGTCAACGCGGCGTTCCGCTCGGTGCATGCGGTGCTGCCGCATCTGGTCGCGCAGAAGTCGGGCGATATTCTGTTCACGAGTTCGGTGGCGGGCGTGGTGCCGGTGGTGTGGGAGCCGATCTACACGGCCTCGAAGTTCGCCGTGCAGGCCTTCGTGCACACCACGCGCCGCCAGGTCGCGAAGCACGGCGTGCGCGTGGGCGCGGTGCTGCCGGGACCGGTCGTGACCGCCTTGCTCGACGACTGGCCGAAGGCGAAGATGGAAGAGGCGCTGGCGGCGGGCAGCCTGATGCAGCCGGTCGAAGTCGCGGAAGCGGTGGTGTTCATGCTCACGCGTGGGCGCAATGTGACGATCCGCGATCTCGTAATCCTACCGAGCAGCGTCGATCTCTGATCGTCAGGGATGCCAGGTAATTCGCCACGTTCACAATCGCTACTGAATGAACCATGACCTCTGACACCCTGAACGCCGCCACGCGTTACGCGATCGGCGTGGACGTCGGCACGGGCAGCGCCCGCGCCGGTATTTTCGATCCGGCTGGCCGCATGGTGGCCTCCGCGAAGCACGACATCAGCGTCTTTCATGAGAGCGGCGCCATCGTCGAACAATCGAGCGGCGAAATCTGGAACGCCGTGTGCCAGTCCGTGAAGGACGCGCTCGCGCAGGCGGGCGTGGAGCCGGGGCAGATCGCGGGGATCGGCTTCGACGCCACCTGTTCGCTCGTCGTGCTCGGCGAGGGCGGTCAATCCTTGCCGGTAGGGCCGTCCGAACAGGCGGGACGCGACATTATCGTGTGGATGGACCATCGTGCCGTCGAGCAGGCCGAGCGCATCAACGCGACGGATCATGCGGTGCTGAAGTTCGTCGGCGGCAAGATCTCGCCGGAGATGGAAACGCCCAAGCTGCTGTGGCTGCGCGAGCATCGGCCCGCCGTATTCGATGCCGCCTGGCAGTTCTTCGATCTGACCGATTTCCTCACGTGGCGCGCGAGCGGCGACCTCGCGCGTTCGACCTGCACCGTGACCTGCAAATGGACCTATCTCGCGCACGAACAGCGCTGGGACGAGAGCTATTTTCGCGCGGTGGGTCTGGACGTGCTCGCCGACGAAGGCTTCGCGCGCATCGGCGAACGCGTGGTCGAACCGGGCACGCCGCTCGGCCAGGGTTTGACGGCGCAAGCCGCCGCCGAACTCGGCCTGCGCGCGGGCACGCCGGTGGCGGCGGGCGTGATCGATGCGCACGCGGGCGGCATCGGCACCGTGGGCGCGGACGGCGCGCCCGAATCGTGTCTCGCCTACGTGTTCGGCACCTCGTCGTGCACGATGACGACCACGCGCGAACCTGTGTTCGTGCCCGGCGTCTGGGGTCCGTATTACTCGGCGATGGTGCCGCGCACGTGGCTCAACGAAGGCGGGCAGTCGGTCGCGGGCGCGGCCATCGAGCGGCTGCTCGGCATGCATCCGCTCGCGCCCGAGATGCAGCGCCGCGCGGCGGACGAAGGGCAGTCGCTGCCCGTGATGCTTGCCGGTCTCGCGGCACAGCAGTTCAGCGATTTTTCTGGCGCAATTGCGCTCGCAGATGGCCTGCACGTGGTGCCCGAATTCCTCGGCAACCGCGCGCCATTCGCCGATCCTCACGCGCGCGCCGTGATCGCGGGGCTCGGCATGGAGACGGATCGCGCGAGCCTGGTTGCGCTCTATATCGCGGGGATCGCGAGCATCGGTTATGGGCTGCGGCAGATCATCGAGGTGCAGGCGGCGGCGGGCGCGGCGGTCGATCGCGTGGTGATCAGCGGGGGCGCGGGGCGGCTCGATCTCGTGCGCCAACTGCTCGCGGATTCAACCGGCAAACCCGTGCTCGTCACACAGGCCGATGAACCGGTGTTGCTCGGCGCGGCGATGCTCGGCGGCGTGGCGGGCGGCTTGTATGGCGACGTGCGCACGGCGATGTCGGCGATGTCACGGATCGGCGCGACGCATGCGCCGGCCACGGGCGAGATCGCGGCGCTGCACGACGCGCGCTACGACGCGTTCCGGCAATTGCAGAGCGTGGCGCGCGCGATCCGCTGAATGGGTCGATGGGAGCTTGGCGCGAGACAGCTTGCTAACGTTAGCGATACGATTGTAACGAGTATTGTCACGATCGTTTCATCGGTATAGGATGAGTGCAAATAAACCATCACGGTTTGATGTGCATTGCACAAATTTCGCTAGACAGACTTCGCCAGCCTAATCAAGCTCAAAGCGTATGCCCACAGCGTCTGAAGCCTCCAAGCAACCTGTCGTCGCGTTGCGACACGCCACGTCCGCCGCGCCTGCTGCGTCTGTCGTGTCCGGCACGACAGACGTTCACCTCGATCGCAATCCCGGCACGGCGTTCGACACGGCGTGGATCGACGCCTTGCGCGTCAATCAATCCGCCGTCGAACGCCGCACGGCCACGCTCGGCACGCGCCGCGCCGTCAAGAAAGACGCGCAGGCCGCGTGGCTCCTGAAGGCCGTCACCTGCATCGACCTCACCACGCTCAGCGGCGACGACACCGAAGGCCGCGTGCGCCGCCTCTGCGCGAAAGCGCGCCATCCCGTGCGGGCCGACCTGCTCGCCGCGCTCGGCATGGCGCCCGAGTCGATCAAGACCGGCGCGGTGTGCGTCTATCACCGTTTCGTGGCGGCCGCCGTCGACGCGCTCGACGGTAGCGGCATTCCGGTCGCGGCGGTGTCCACGGGCTTTCCGGCGGGGCTCAATCCGCACGCGCTCAAGCTCAAGGAGATCGAAGCCTCGGTCGCCGACGGCGCAAAGGAAATCGATATCGTCGTCACGCGCGAATACGTGCTCACGGGCAACTGGCGCGCGCTCTACGACGAAGTGCGCGAGTTCCGCGCGGCTTGCGGCGACGCGCATCTGAAGGCGATTCTCGCGACCGGCGATATCCGCGTGCTGTCGAACATTGCGAAGGCCTCGATGGTCTGCATGATGGCGGGCGCGGATTTCATCAAGACGTCGACGGGCAAGGAAGGCGTGAACGCCACGCTCGACGTCTCGCTCGTGATGGTGCGCATGATCCGTGAGTATCGCGAGCGTACCGGCGTGCTCGTCGGTTTCAAGCCCGCGGGCGGCGTGTCCACGGCGAAGTCGGCGCTCGCGTATCAGATCCTGATGAAAGAGGAACTGGGGCGGCCGTGGCTCGAACCGGAGCTGTTCCGCTTCGGCGCATCGAGTCTGCTCGCCGATATCGAGCGCCAGCTGGAACATCACGTGAGCGGGCGCTATTCCGCGTTCCATCGCCACCCCGTTGCCTGATCGCGGCGAGCCGCGCGCAGTGATACGCAATCACTTTGACCAGACCACACCGATGAGCGTAGCCGAGTACTTTCGAACGATGGATTACGGTCCCGCCCCCGAGGACGATCAGCCGGTGCGCGCGTGGCTCGCGCAGCACGAAGGCGTGTTTGGCCATTTCATCGACGGCGCGTGGCGTGCGCCCGCAGGCGGCGAGCGCTTCGAAGTGCGCGCGCCCGCGACGGGCGAGCCGCTCGCGCAAGTCGCGCAAGGCAATGCCGACGACGTCGCCGCAGCCGTCGCGGCGGCCCGCGCGGCGCAGCCCGCCTGGCAGGCGCTCGGCGGCGCGGCGCGCGCGCGTCATCTCTACGCGCTTTCGCGCATGGTGCAGCGGCACAGCCGCCTGTTCGCCGTGCTCGAAGCGCTCGACAACGGCAAGCCGATCCGCGAAACGCGCGACATCGACGTTCCGCTGGTCGCGCGTCACTTCCTGCATCACGCGGGTTGGGCGCAACTTCAGGATACCGAACTATCGGGCTGGTCGCCGCTCGGTGTGATCGGCCAGATCGTGCCGTGGAATTTTCCGCTGCTGATGCTCGCGTGGAAGGTCGCGCCCGCCATTGCGCTCGGTAATTGCGTGGTGCTCAAGCCCGCCGAATACACGCCGCTCACCGCGCTGCTGTTCGCCGAACTCGCGCATCGCGCCGGGTTGCCGAAGGGCGTGCTCAACGTGGTGACCGGCGATGGCGGCACGGGCGCGGCGCTCGTCGAGCAGCCGGGCGTCGACAAGATCGCGTTCACGGGATCGACCGAAGTGGGGCGCCACATCCGCACAGCCACGGCGGGCTCGGGCAAGTCGCTCACGCTTGAACTGGGCGGCAAGTCGCCGTTCATCGTCTTCGACGACGCCGATCTCGACGGCGCGGTCGAAGGCGTGGTCGACGCGATCTGGTTCAACCAGGGCCAAGTCTGCTGCGCCGGTTCGCGTCTGCTCGTGCAGGAAGGCGTGGAAGCGCGCTTCATCGAGAAGCTCAAGCGCCGCATGAGCACGCTGCGCGTGGGGAATTCGCTCGACAAGGGTATCGATATCGGCGCGATCGTCGATCCGGTGCAACTCGAACGCATCAGTTCGCTCGTGGAAGCGGGCAAGCGCGAAGGTTGCACGGTATGGCAGCCCGCCGAAGTGGCGTTGCCCGCAGGCGGCTGTTTCTATCCGCCGACGCTCGTGACCGATGTCGCGCCCGCTTCGACGCTCGCGCAAGAGGAGATCTTCGGCCCGGTGCTCGCGGCGATGAGTTTCCGCACGCCCGAGGAAGCCGTGGCGCTCGCGAACAACTCGCGCTATGGGCTCGCGGCCAGCGTCTGGAGCGAGACCATCGGGCGCGCGCTCGATATCGCGCCGCGTCTGCAATGCGGCGTCGTGTGGATCAACGCGACGAATCTGTTCGATGCGAGCGTGGGTTTCGGCGGCTATCGCGAATCGGGATTCGGACGCGAGGGCGGACGCGAGGGCGTCTACGAATATCTGAAGCCCGCCGACTGGAGCAAGCTGCCGATGCGCGCGCCGCGCGCGGAGCGCGCACCGCGCCAGGAAGCGAGTGCCTTGAGCGGATCGCTCGATCGGACTCCGAAGCTGTTTATCGGCGGCAAGCAGGTACGTCCCGATAGCGGTTATTCGCATCCGGTCTACGCGCCGAATGGCGAGTGGGTTGGCGAAGTGGGCGCGGGCAGCCGCAAGGACGTGCGCGACGCCGTGGCCGCCGCGCGCGGCGCGCAGAAGTGGACGCAGGCGAGCACGCACAATCGCGCCCAGGTGCTGTATTACCTCGCGGAAAACCTGAGCGCCCGCGCCGAGGAATTCGCGCGCCAGCTCGTGCGCCGCGCCGGTTACGACGCCCGCGCCGCCACACGCGAAGTGGAGGCGTCCATCGACCGCCTCTTCACCTACGCCGCCTGGGCCGACAAGTTCGACGGCGCGGTGCATACACCGCCGCTGCGCGGCGTGGCGCTCGCCATGCACGAAGCGCTCGGCGTGATCGGCATCGCGTGCCCCGACGAAGCGCCGCTGCTCGCGTTCGTTTCGCTCGTCGCGCCCGCGCTGGCGATGGGCAATCGCGTGGTGGTGCTCGCGAGCGAGACCAGCCCGCTCGCGGCCACGGATCTTTATCAGGTCGTGGAAACCTCCGACGTGCCTGCGGGCGTGCTCAACATTCTGACCGGCGAGCGCGCCGCCTTGCTGCCCGCGCTCGCGAAACACGACGACGTGGATGCGCTCTGGTGCTTCGGCACGGCTGCCGATTCGGCGCTCGCGGAGCGCGAATCGGTGGGCAATCTCAAGCGCACCTTCGTCGATTACGGCAAGCAGTTCGACTGGTTCGATCGCGCGAATGCGGGACTGCCGTTCCTGCGTCACGCGGTGCAGGTGAAGAACATCTGGATACCTTATGGCGATTGATCGTGATTGATTGAGCAGATCACCGGGCGGCCCGCGAACGCATAAAACAAAGCGCGCGCCGCACACTCTACGGAGGAGACATTCATGCTGAAGAATCTGGACCCGCTGCTGAACGCCGACGTCCTGCAGGCGTTGCGCGCGATGGGTCATGGCGACGAACTGATCGTCTGCGATGCGAATTTCCCGGCCGATTCCGTCGCGCGCGCGACGGTGCTCGGCAAGCTGCTGCGCATGGACGGCGCCGATGCGCCGCGTGCCGTGCGCGCCATTCTCTCGGTGCTGCCGCTCGACACCTTCGTGGAAACGCCCGCGATGCGCATGGAAGTGGTCGGCGAACCGAGCACGATTCCCACCGTGCAGCGTGAGGCGCAAGCCGAAGTCGATGCCGCCGAAGGCCGCGCCGTGCCGTTCGCCTCGATCGAGCGTCATGCGTTCTACGCCCGCGCGCGCAAGGCCTATTGCGTGATCGCCACGGGCGAGGCGCGCGGCTACGGCTGCTTCGTGTTCACGAAGGGCGTGATCCTCGCGCCCGATGCGCCCGGTGCCACGCACACGCAGGAGCCGGGACGATGAGCGAGCGCGTCGTCATCCTCGGGATTTATGTGACCGATCTCGCGTTTCGCGCGCGTCGCATGCCGGTGATCGGCGAGACCATCGCGGGCTCGGCGTTCGCGATGGGGCCGGGCGGCAAGGGCTCGAATCAGGCGGTGGCGGCGGCGCGTGCGGGCGCGGACGTGGTGTTCTGCACGCGTCTGGGCAACGACGCGTTCGGCGAGATCGCGCGCGCGACCTGGGCCGCTGAAGGCATCACCGCGCGTGCTCCGGCCATCGACGGCATGGCCACGGGCGCGGCGCATATCTTCGTCGACGAAACCACGGGCATGAACGCGATCATCGTCGCGCCGGGCGCGGCGGGCACGATGGAAGCCGCCGATGCCGAAGCGATCGAAGCCGATATCGCGGCCTCGCGCGTGTTCGTCACGCAACTCGAACAGCCGCTCGACGCCGCGCGTCGCGGGCTCGAAATCGCGCGCCGCCATGGCGTGACGACGGTGTTCAATCCGGCGCCCGCGATGGCGCTGCCCGACGATATCTACGCGCTCTGCGATTACGTCACGCCCAACGAAACCGAAGCCGCCGCGCTCACCGGCATCGCCGTGCGCAACGCCGACGACGCGCGCCGCGCCGCCGACGTGCTGCTCGCGAAGGGCGCAGGCGCGGTGGTCGTCACGCTCGGCGAGGCGGGCGCGCTGCTGCACACGCGCGACGCCTCGGTGCTGCTGCCCGCGTACCAATGCGGGCCGGTGGTGGAAACGGCGGGCGCGGGCGATGGCTTCACGGGCGGTTTCGCGGCGGCGCTCGCGCGCGGCGACGACGCACTCGCGGCCACGCGTTTCGGTTGCGCGCTCGCGGGCATTTCGGTGACGCGTCCCGGCACCGCGCCGTCCATGCCCACGCGCGCGGAAGTGGACGCGATGCTCGCGCGCGCGCCCGTGGCGGCGCATTGAAACGCGGCGCGCGTTGACGAACTCGCACAGGATGATGTCCATGAAGGCTTCGTTTTTGGCTCGATGTTTCGGCGACCGGCAACTGAATTTTCTGCTGGCCGTGAATCTGCTCGTCGTGCTGGTCGCCATTGCGCTCTCGCACGGCCAGTTCGTCGGCATCGATAATTTGCAGTCGATGGGTTCGCAGTTGCCCGAGGTCGCGCTGCTCGCGCTCGGCATCATGCTCTCGATGCTCTCAGGCAACGGCGGCATCGATCTCTCGGGCGTGGGGCTCGCGAATCTCTCGGGCATGATCGCGGCGCTGATCGTGCCGCATGTCGTGAGCGGCGACGATTCGCCCGCGCTCTACACCGCGCTGTTCTGCGCGATCGTGGTGGGCATGGGATTGCTCGGCGGGCTGCTCAACGGTGTCGTGATCGCGCGGCTCGGCCTCACGCCGATTCTCTGCACGCTCGGCACGCAACTGCTGTTCACGGGCATTGCGGTGGCGCTCAGCAACGGCGCATCGGTGCACGTCGATTATGTCGAACCGCTCGCCGATATCAGCAACGGCACGTTCTTTCAGGTGCCGATCTCGTTCCTGCTGTTCGTCGCGGTGGTGATCGTGCTCGGCTGGCTGCTGCGGCGCACGCCGTTCGGCTTGCGCCTCTATCTGATGGGCACGAACCAGCGCGCCGCGTTCTACGCGGGTATTCCGCGCGCGCGCATGCTGATCACCACCTACGCGATGTGCGGCGTGATGGCCTCGCTCGCGGGTCTCGTGAGCGTCTCGCACACGCTCAGCGCGAAATGGGATTACGGCAATTCGTATCTGCTGATCGCGATCCTGATCGCGGTGATGGGCGGCGTGAATCCGTCGGGCGGCTATGGACGCATCATCTGCGTGTTTTTTGCCGCGACGGTGCTGCAATTCCTGTCGAGCCTGTTCAACCTGATGGGTGTGTCGCAATTCTTCGGCGATTGCGCGTGGGGCTTTCTGCTGCTGCTCTCGCTCGCGTTCGCGGGCGCGGAACGCGTGCGCTCGATCTTCGGAATCGGCGCGGCGCCGGGCGCGCGCAAGCGGCCAGGCTGAAGCCGGTTTTCGAAGGTACATCGTCGAAGGTACATCGTCGAAAGCACATCGTCGAAAGCACATCGATACAGCGCGCGGACATCGAGCCTCGGACGTCCGCCGCCAGACATTTCGGGGCGACAGCGAACAACAAAGGAGACAAGATGAAGCTCAAACGACTCAGCATCGCGCTCGCGGCTGGCGCACTCGCGGCGGGCACGTTCGCCGTGGCGCAGGCCCAGGACAAGCAGACCATCGTCACGGTGGTGAAGGTGACCGGCATTAGCTGGTTCAACCGCATGGAAGAGGGCGTGAAGGAGTTCGGCAAGGACAATCCGAATATCACCGTGTATCAGACGGGTCCGGGCCGCGCCGACGCCGCGCAGCAACTGAAGATCATCGACGACCTGATCGCGAAGAAAGTGAGCGCGATTGCCGTGGTGCCCTACGATCCGCCGACGCTCGAACCGGCGCTCAAGAAGGCGATGGATCGCGGCATCAAGGTCGTCACGCACGAAGCGGACAACGAGAAGAACACGATGGTCGACGTCGAGGCCTTCGACAACAGCGCCTATGGCGCGGCGCTCAACGACCGCCTCGCGACCTGCATGCACAGCGAAGGCAAATGGGCGACGCTGGTCGGCTCGCTCGGCAGCCGCTCGCAGGTGCAATGGGCCAATGGCGGCATCGACAACGCGAAGAAGAAGTATCCGAAGATGCAGCTCGTCGAGACCAACCTCGAAACCAATAACGACGGCGAACGCGCTTATGAAGTCGCGAAGGAAACGCTGCGCAAGCATCCCGACCTGAAGGGCTTCCAGGGCTCGTCGTCGCTCGACGTGATCGGCATCGGCCGCGCGGTCGAGGAAGCGGGCCTGCAAGGCAAGATCTGCGTCTACGGCACGGGTCTGCCGACCGAGGCCGGCAAGTACCTCGAAAGCGGCGCGATCAACGGCATCGCGTTCTGGGACCCGAAGCTCGCGGGCATGGCGATGAACAAGATCGCCAAGCTGCTGCTCGACGGCAAGACCGTGGAGAACGGCGCGAATCTCGGCCTGCCGGGTTACGAGAAGGTGACGGTGTCGAAGGGTCCGGGCAAGGGCATCATCGTGCGCGGCCAGGGCTGGGTCAGCGTCGACAAGTCGAACTACAAGCAATACAACTTCTGATCGCGTGAAGGCGTCATGAAGGTGTCGTGAAGCGCGGCGCGTGTTTTCGCCATGAAGCGAAGCGCGCGCCGCGCGATCGAAGCGGGTCACTTGATTCAACTTGAAGCAACGGAACGCACTGTCGGGATGAGTGAGGATATGGCTTCGGAACCGTTATTGCAGGTGCTCGGCGTGCACAAGCGCTTCACGGGCGTGCATGCGCTGCGCGGCGTCACGCTCACGTTCGAGCGCGGGCAGATCTATCACCTGCTCGGCGAGAACGGCTGCGGCAAGAGCACGCTCATCAAGATCATTTCGGGCGCGCAGCCGCCCGATGAAGGCGAGATCGTGATCGACGGCGCGCGTCATGCGAGTCTGTCGCCGCTCGAATCGCTCGCGGCGGGCATCGAGACCGTCTATCAGGATCTCTCGCTGCTGCCGAACATGAACGTGGCCGAAAACGTGGGCCTCACGGCGGAACTCGCGGAACACGGCGGGCGTCTCTCGCGCACCTTCGACCGGCGCGAACTCGCGCGCACGGCGGCGCGCGCGCTCAACGCGGTGGGCCTGCCCGGCGACGCCGATTTCCAGGCCACGCTGATCGAACAACTGCCGCTCGCGACGCGCCAGCTCGTGGCGATCGCGCGCGCCATCGCGAGCGAGGCGAAGTTCGTCATCATGGACGAGCCCACGACCTCGCTCACGCAAAAGGAAGTGACGAACCTGATCGCCGTGCTCGCGCAATTGCGCGCGAGCGGCGTGACCGTGCTGTTCGTGAGCCACAAGCTCGACGAATGCTATGCGATCGGCGGCGAGGTGATCGTGCTGCGCGACGGCCAGAAGGTCACGCAAGGGCCGATCACCGATTACACCAAGGCGCAGTTGAGCGAACTGATGACGGGACGCTCGCTCTCGACCGAACGCTACCGCGCGGCCTCGGCGGCTTCGAACGTGCTGCTCGACGTGCGCGGGCTGGGCCGCGCGGGCGCGTTTCGCGACGTGTCGTTCACGCTGCATCGCGGCGAGATTCTCGGCATCACGGGCCTGCTCGATTCGGGCCGCAACGAACTCGCGCGTGCGCTCGCGGGCGTCGCGCCCGCGCAAAGCGGCAGCGTCACGCTCGAAGGCCAGCCCATCGTGCTCGCCACGCCCGCCGACGCCAAACGCGCGCGCATCGGTTACGTGCCGGAAGACCGCCTGAACGAAGGGCTATTTCTCGACAAGCCGATTCGCGACAACGTGATCACCGCGATGATCTCGAGCCTGCGCGACCGCTTCGGCCAGATCGACCGCGTGCGCGCCCGCGCGCTCGCCGAGGACACCGTGAAGGAATTGCAGATCGCCACGCCGAACGTGGAGAAAGCCGTGCAGTCGCTCTCGGGCGGCAACCAGCAGCGCGTGCTGATCGGCCGCTGGCTCGCCATCGACCCGCACGTGCTGATTCTGCACGGCCCGACCGTGGGCGTGGACGTGGGCTCGAAGGACATCATCTATCGCATCATGCAGCGGCTTTCGGAGCGCGGCATCGGCATTCTGCTCGTGAGCGACGACTTGCCGGAACTGCTGCAAAACAGCGACCGCGTGCTGATGATGCGTAAAGGCCGCATCGCCGAGGAGCATCGCGCCGAAGGACTGACCGAAGCCGAACTGTATCGCGCGCTGCTTGCCGAGGCCGCGTGATGTACGCGCCGCACGTGATGTACGCACCGCACCCGATGCCGTTTCGCCCGATGACACGAACGCAGCAGGCCACCGCATGAGCATGAATCAGACCATGAGCACGTCCAATACCGTCAAAGTCGCGCGTCAATCGCCGCCGCTGAACTGGCGCGCGAAGCTCGCGCGCAATCCCGAGTGGTTCACCGGCACGCTGATCGTCATCACCTGCATCGTGGTCGCGTCGATCAATCCGCGCTTCTTTCAGTGGGCCACGCTGTTCGACCTGCTGCATTCGGCGACCACGACGTCGCTGTTCGCGCTCGGCACGCTCGTGGTGCTCGCGTCGGGCGGCATCGACGTGTCGTTCACGGCCATCGGCGCGCTCACGATGTACGCGATCACCAAAGCCGTGTTCGCCTGGTGGCCCGACGCGCCGTTCGCGCTGATCCTGGTCGCGGGCGCGGTGGGCGGCGTGTTGCTCGGCATGGTCAACGGGCTGCTCGTGCATCGTTTGCAGGCGCCTTCGCTGATCGTGACGATCGGCACGCAGTATCTGTATCGCGGGGTGCTGCTGACTTTCGTCGGCACGGTGTTCTTCATGAATATCCCGCACAGCATGGATCATTTCGGACGCATTCCGCTGATCGCCTACAAGACCGCCGACGGGCTCAACGCGGTGCTGCCCGCATCGGCGATTGCGCTTGTGCTGGCCGCGCTGCTCACATGGTGGCTGCTCAATCGCACGATGATGGGACGCGGCGTCTACGCGATGGGCGGCAGCACCGCGATTGCGGAACGGCTCGGCTTCAATCTGCGCGCGATCCGCCTGTTCGTGTTCGGCTATACGGGTTTTCTGGCGGGCGTGGCGGGCATCCTGCACGTGTCGAACACGCGGCTCGCCAATCCGTTCGATCTGGTGGGTTCGGAACTCGACGTGATCGCCGCCGTGATTCTGGGCGGCGCGCGCATCACGGGCGGCAGCGGCACCGTGGTCGGCACGCTGCTGGGCGTGGCGCTCGTCACGCTCATCAATAACGTGCTGATTCTGATCGGCGTGCCGAGCACCTGGCAGAAGGTGGTGATCGGCGCGTTCATTCTGGTCGCGGGCACGCTGTTCGCGCTGCGCCGGCGCGGCTGAATTCGTTGCTGCTTCGAGACGGGCGGCCGCGTTTTACGCGGGCCGCCCGTTGTGCATTCAGGCCTTGCTGCGCTTGCGCGGCGCGGCGCCTTTTTCGCCAACCTTTTCGACACCCTTTTCGCCACGTTGCTCGCTGCCTTTCTCAGTGATGATCGACGCGAAGTCGCCCATCTGCGCGAAACGCCACGCCTTTACAACGCCGAATTTGCTTGCGTCCACAACGAGATGACTTTCGACGGCGCTCGCCATCGCGGCCTGCTTGAGCGCCACTTCGTGGAAATTCCAGCACGTCACGCCGCGCGCCTCGTCGATGCCGCCCGCCGAAATAAACGCCTTGTTGATGCCCATGCGGCGCAGCATCTCCAGGCTTTCGTCACCCGCGAACGAGTCCGACGACGGCACATACACGCCGCCCAGCAAGATCATGCGCACGTTGGGCATGCGCCGCAGCACCTCGGCCACGTTCAGCGAATAGCACACGGCCGTGATCTGCAGATGCGCGGGAATCAGGCGCGCGAAGGCGGCGAGCGTGGTGCCGCAATCGATGAAGATCGTGTCGTTCTCGGCGATCAGTCGCGCCGCGTGCGCGGAGGCCTGCGCCTTGGCCGCCGCGAAGTGATCCTTCTCGTGTTCGAGCGAATAGCCCGCGGCGTTGGGCACGTGCTCGGCGCTGACGATATAGCCGCCGAGATAGGTGAAGCGTTCGGGATTGGCGCCGATGTCGCGCCGCACGGTCATTTCGGACACGCCGAGCAGCGCGGCCGCGTCCTTGAGATGCATGACGTTGTGTTGGGCGAGCGCGTCGGCAAGCGCTTGCAGCCGGTCGGGTTTGGCCATGTGATCGTCCGCCTTGCCGCGCCGGGGAGGGGCGCAACATCCGTTAGATTTGTATCGATTACGTGATCGGATTATAACAAAGCGCGATGGGCGTGTAACCGGCGAAGCGGACGCGCGCGGGTTTTTACCGGCGTTTTATGCGTGTTTTATGCGTGTTATGAGCTGGGCGTGGCCGTGTTACGACGTGTGTCGCGGCAGCGCGGAAGCCGCGGGCAACACGATGCGGATGCAGGCTTCGTGGTCGCTGAAGCTGCCCACGAGCGTGCCGTCGTGGCCCTTGACGATCGCGTGCGCGATATAGAGCCCGAGGCCGAGGCCGCCGCGATTGGACGGATTGTCGAGCGAGCCGCTCTTGAACGGATCGAGCAGGCGCTCGAACGGCACGGCCGGACGCTCGAGCAGGCGATTGCGGATCTCGATGCGCGGTCCTTCGGGCGTGAGCGTGGCGGCGAGCGTGACGCTTGCGCCCGCGTCGCCGTGCTTGCGCGCGTTGCCGAGCAGATTGGTGAGCGCCTGGGTGAGCCGGTCGGGATCGACGTAGGCGTTGCCGAGATCGTCGGCGAGCTGCACGTCGAGCACCATGCCCGGATAGGCGAGGCGCGTCTGTTCGGCGACCGATTCGAGCAGCTCGCGCAGCGGCGCGTCCTCGCGCTTGAGGCCGAGCCCCATGCCCGAGCGGATGCGGCTCACGTCGAGGATATAGCCGATCAGCGACTGCATGCGCCGCGTCGAGCCTTCCACGCGCTTGACCGTGTCGTTGCCGGTGGCGAGGCCGCGTCCCATCAGCAGCATCGCCATGTTGATGGTCTGGATCGGGTCGCGCAGATCGTGGCCGAGCGTGGCGAGCAGCGTGGTCCGCGCGCGCTCCGATTCGCGCATCTGCACGAGCGCGATCTCCTGGAGGATCGAACGCAGTTCGCGCGCCGCGAGCTGATCGAATTCGCTCCAGTCGCGGCAGCGGCCCGTGACGGTCTGCTTCCAGACTTCGAACGAGCCGCGCGGCGTGAGGCGCGGGCCGTTCGGGCCTTGCGCCACGACCTTGTCGGGC
The DNA here is from genome assembly GCF_905220285.1 of Paraburkholderia sp. J94. Taxonomy (NCBI): domain Bacteria; kingdom Pseudomonadati; phylum Pseudomonadota; class Betaproteobacteria; order Burkholderiales; family Burkholderiaceae; genus Paraburkholderia; species Paraburkholderia sp. J94. Next base: position 129,770 of record NZ_CAJMZH010000020.1, read on the forward strand.
GGCCCGGCCCAATGAATCGTCTCGACCAGTTCGTCGCGCAGCCAGACGATCGTGATGCGGCTGTCGCCCTGCATCTGGATCGCGAGACAGCCTGCCGCGCGGTTCGCGGCGAGGCCTTGCGCGAGCGCTTCGGGCAGGGCGTCGGCGGTGCTCGCGCAGGCGAGATGCTCGACGCGCGTGCGCGCCATGTGCTGCGCGAGTTCGAGCAGCGTCTCGCGGCTCACGGTGCTGGCGTCGGCGCGTTTGCCGCGCAGCACCACTTCGTTGTCGACCACGAGCGCCACCGTTTCGCAATCGACGAGCGCGGCGATATCGGGCGCGGCGCGCACGAGTCCGGCGAGCGGCGAATCGGCTTGCGCGAGTTCGCCTGCGATATGCGTGCGCAGATCGTGGATGCGGCGGTCGGCGTCGGCGCGCTGGGTCGCCTCGATCTGGCCGATCAGGATCGACACGACCTGCGTGAGCACCGTCGACGAAAGCCGCACCGCGTGCGAGGCGCGGTAGGGCGTCACGTGATGGCAGGCGAACAGGCCCCAGAGCTGGCCGTCGCGGATGATCGACACGCTCATCGAAGCGGCCACGCCCATGTTGCGCAGGTACTCGATATGGATCGGCGAGACGCTGCGCAGCACCGAGTGGCTGAGGTCGAACGGCATGCCCGACTGCGGATGCGTGGGCGGCTCGATCGGCACCGGCCCGGCGTTGACGTCGGCGATCTGGCGGATCGGATTGAGCACGTAGAGGCGGCGCGCCTGCTGCGGAATATCGCTCGCGGGATAGCGCTGGTGCAGATAGGCGGGCAGGTCGTCGCGCTTCGCTTCGGCGATCACTTCGCCGCTGCCGTCGGCCATGAAGCGATAGCCCATCACGCGGTCGAAGCCGGTCATCGCGCGGATCGCTTCGGAGGCGGCTTGCAGCAGTTGCCGCACGTTGTCGTGGCGCGCGGCCTGCAAGCGCTGGATCGCGCGCTGCGCGAACAGCGCGAATTGCGTGGCGGCCGGCGACTTCAGGCTGATCTGTTCGAACTCGACGACGAGCGTGTCGTCGGCCCAGTGCATGATGAGGTCGAAGCGCTCGCCCGTCGCGCCCTTGCACTCGACGCTCTCGCTCGTCATCTCGCGGTCGGCGAGCGCGGCGCGAATCGTCTGGCGAGAGAGCGGGCTCAGATGGAGGTCGGTGATCGGCTCGCCGAGGCCGGGCACGGCCCCGAGCCATTCGCACGCGTTGGCGCTGCGCGCGATCAGGCAGCCTTGCGCGTCGAAGCACAGCAGCGCGCCATGCGGCTGGATGCGGCCCAGCAGATGAATCGGCTCGCGGTCGCAGTTCGCGACGATTTCGGCGATTTCGGGCTTGTTCAAGGTCGGATGGCTTCGGCTCGGACGCTCGCGCGCAGAGGGCCTGCGGCTTTCGCGTGACTTTCGCATTGTCCGCGAAGCCTGGGCGCGATGCCAAGGAGAATCGTGGCGCGAATGCGGCCGCGATGCGGGGTGGGTGGACGGCGGCGGCGGGGCGTCAGGTCGTGCCGCGATGAGGTGCGGGGCGCGAGGGTGCGTATTCGTCGTCCGCTGCGTTGCGGGTGCGGGTTCGGTGTGGGTTCGGTGTGGGTTCGATTACGTTTGCGACTGTGTGCGACTGTCCACGAATCCGCGCGAACGTGGCGCGCGTGCAGGCTCGCGCGCCTCATGCAGCCGCGCCGGAACTCAGGCGCTCGTGCGCTCCGTCTGCCGGGCGACCAGCGCCTCGGCCTGGCGCGCGGGCGTCTTCACGCGCAGCGCGAGCAGCGCGGGCAGCGCGCGGAAGGTCAGCACCGAACCGGCCACGGCGAGCAGCAGCGGGAACAGCAGGTCGTGGCTCGCGTGCGTGAACTCGACGATCAGCACGATCGCGGTGAGCGGCATCTGCATCGAGGCGGCGAGGAACGCGCCCGCGCCGATCAGCGCGCACGCACCGGGCGCCATGCCGGGCAGGAAGTGATTCCAGATGCCGCCGAGCACGACCGCGAGCAGCGCGCCATTCGTCAGACCCGGCGTGAGCAGGCCGCCTTCGGCGCCCGCGCGCAGCGTCGACGCCTCGATCGCCACCTTCAGCACGAGCAGCGCTGCCGCGAGCCCGATGCCCAGTTCGCCGCCGAACGAGAGCGACGCCGCGCCCTTGCCGTTGCCCGCGAGTTGCGGAAAGACCATCGTGAGCGCGCCGATCGCCGCGAAGTTCAGCACCGAGAGCACGACGAGATTCACCCCGCGCGGCGCATGCGAACGCGCGCTCGACGTGAGCTGCACGAAACCATAGGCGGCGAGACCGAACAGCGGTCCGCAGACGGCGGCCCAGATCAGCAGCGGCGCGCTCGACACGAACGCGGGCACGACATATTGCTGCTCGTTGCCGAGGCCGCTCCAGGCGACCACGGCGGCGACCGTCGAGGTCACGAGCGCCGCGATCAGCGCGCGCGGCGCGAAGGTGCCGAGCAGCACTTCGAGCACGAACACGGCGCCGCCGAGCGGCACGTTGTAGACGGCGGCGAGGCCCGCGCCCGCGCCGCAGGCCACGATCAGGCGGCAGTCGTCGCTGGTGAGACCGGCGCGATGCGCGAGACGTCCGGCGAACAGCGAGCCGATTTCGCGCGGCGCGACTTCGCGGCCGAGCGGCGAACCGAGCGCCACGGTCACGATCTGCAACAGCGCGTGCACGACGGTGCTCACGAACGGCATGCGCGGATCGGCCGAGCCGACCGCCTTGCGGATGCTCACGAGCGGCTTGCCGTAGCGATAGAGCGCGGCCCAGCCGAGACCAGCGACGAGCCCGCACGCGCTCAGCACGATCAGCCGGCGCAGCGGCGCGGCGGCGCTCACGCCGTCGAGAAAGCTTTCGTGGCCGACGAGCTGCCCGAGGCTGTAGCCGTAGGCGACGTGCTGGACGAAGTGCAGCAGCAGCGCGAGCGCCATGCCGCCCAGGCCCGCGCCGACGCCCGTCAACACGGTGACGAGCGCGAAGGCGAGCGGTTTGCTGGGTGCGGCGGTGGCGGGACGAGCGTTCATGGCAGCCTGCTTGAGGTCTTCGGGTTATTGATTACGGGATAACCCGAATGCTACCGGCTCGTCGCTATGTTTGTGGTGACTTATTTTGATGCATTGATGAGTTGGGCGCATGTTAGACGTCTGTTAGACGCCTGTCACATGCAAATCAGGCGCAAATCAGCTGCCGCGCAGGTTCCGGCTGAAGCGCTGCTCCGTGACCTGCGTGCCCCACTGATCGCCCTCGGCTTCGCTGACGAGGCCGAACCCGAACGACTCGTACAGATGCCGCGCGGCGTGCAGGCCTTTGAAGGTCCACAGATACGTTTCCGTGAATCCCAGCTCGTCGACGAATTGCATCGCCTGCGTCATGAGCTGACGGCCGACGCCCGAGCCGCGCAGGCTGTCGTCGACGATGAACCAGCGCAGGTGCGCGATGCCGGTCGCCGTGTCGCCGTCGATGGCCAGCGACGCCAGCGCGCGGCCGTTTTCCACGTAGAGCCAGAGCGCCTTGCCCGTGGCGGGCAGCGCGCCCGCGAACGCGGCCAGTTCGGTCGCCACGCGTTGCTCGAAAAACGCGCCGAAGCCCCAGTGCGCCGCGTAAAACCGTGCGTGCAGGCTCGCGATATCGCCGATGCAGCCGGGCTGGTAGCCCTCGACGATGGCGCCGCCGCGCGGGGTTTCGGGCGCTTTTGTCGCGAGGCTCGAATCGGGCGTCTGGTTCGGGTTGTCCTGCGAAAGCGCGTCGGCGTAAAGCGCGAGCGAGCGCACGAGGGCGTGCTGGTCGGACGGCACCATGCGCCGCAACGCGTGCGAGACCTGATCGGTGGCGAAGCGGTCGATGCGCTTGCGCAGCGTTTCGCCCGCGGGCGTCAGGTGCAGCAGCGACGAGCGCGCGTCTTCGGTGGAGGCGGTGCGCTGCACGAAACCGGCCGCTTCGAGCCGCGCGACCTGGCGGCTCGTGTTCGACTTGTCGAGACGCAGGATCTGGCCGAGATCCTTCGCGCTGATGCCGGGCGTGGCGCCGATCTCGATCACGGCGTGGACGGCCGAGGGCGCGAGGTCGCTATCGGCGAGTGTTGTGCGCATAAAGCCCAGTTCGCGCACCAATTTCCGCGAAAAATCGCGGATTTCGAGAATCGTGCTGTCTCGGGGCGTGGCGGGAACGTCGACAAAATCCATGGTGCGGCTCGCAGTGATTGGCTGAATTGCCAATATAGTTGCGAGTCGCAACCAAATCAAGACCCATGGCCGACCGTCGATGCCCAGGACGGGCGATAGCCGTGTGTCAGCTTTCGCCCGAACGGCGCAGGCGCTTGAGCACGAGCACGCAGAGCGCGGGCAGATGGACCACGCCCATGCCCGTCGCGATGACGGCCCACGGCGGCGCGGCGGGGCCGGCCAGCATCGCGGACATCACGCCGAACGCGAGGCCGACGAGCAGCAGCACCGCATGGGCGATCACGCGTTTGCGCAGCCCGGCCGTGTAGCGTGGAAGGGTCACGTGAACCCAGGCGACGATCAGCAGGGCGACGGTGGTTACGGCGGGAAACATACGATTTTTCTACCTTCGATAAAGAGGGCGGCGAGGCGGTCGCCGCGCGGCGCATTCAATGGAGCAACGAGCGCAACAATCAACGAAAACACCCACGTATAGCGTGTTCCGCGCGATGCCGCAACGCACGCAGCCGGGCATCGGGCTTGCGATGGGAGCGAATGTCGTGCGCTTTCAACGGAGGACCACCAACATGAACGACGAACGCGAAGCACGCATCCGCCAACGCGCGTATCAGCTATGGGAAGACGACGGCGCGCCCGAGGGCAGGTCCGACGAATACTGGGGCCGCGCCGAAAAGCAGGTCGCCGCCGAATACGACGCCGAGGGCGAAGTCCCGGACATCGCCACCGATCAGGCCGGCAAGCGCCGTCACCCCGGCGTGCCGCTCCAGGAGGCGGACCTCATGCCGCCCGCCGAACTCGCTCGCGACAAGCGGCGCGGCTGATTCCGGCGTCCGCGCGCCTGCCGCCCGGCCCGCGCGCGGGCGCGGGACACGAGTGCTAGACTCGAACGCGGGAGATGGCATTCCTCCTGCGGTTTTTCCAACCGCCGGCTTTGTCCGGCTGATGATGCCTACGTGTCCTGGGCCGGGACGCCGTAGGCATGTTGCTTTGGCGTTCCGCTGCCCGGTTTGTCGAGCGCGCCAACCTCGCGCACGCGGCGGAGAGAGCCATGCAAGGCAGCCAGCTGACCATTTACATCGCGAACCAGAACCATCGCGTTCATCACCGTCCCATCGCCGACTGGATTCTCGACGAGGCCCACCAGGCCGGGATTGCCGGCGCGACCGTCGTCGCGGTCGCGGAGGGCGTCGATACGCAGGGGCGCTATCACGCGGCCCGTTTTTTCGAGCTCGCGGAGCAATCGGTGGCGATCACCGTGATCGCCGAGGATGCGCGCATCGACGCGCTGCTCGAACGCCTCGCGGGCGGCGGCGCGCGGCTTTTTTATACGCGCGCGCCGATCGAATTCGCGTCGCTGGGCGGCGGCGATACGGCGCCCTGAGTGCGCGAGTTGATATGGCATCCTGAGCATTTCGGCGACGAATTTTGGCGACGTATTGAGGTAACTTAAGCCCGCGCGCCGTTGAACTAGAATGGAAACGAATCCCCGCAGGCAGTTCCGCCACGCGGCGGAGGCACGACATGCACGGCTACCAGCTCACGTTCTATACCGAACAGAATTGCCATCACGGTCATCGCACGGTGTGCGAGTGGCTGCTGCACGAGGCGAAGCAGATGGGCATTCAGGGCGCGACCGTGATTCATTGCGCGGAGGGCACGGGTCACGCGGGTGCGCATCACGCGGCGCATCTGTTCAAGCTCGCCGATCAGCCCGTGCAGATCATTCTCGCTGTCACCGAGGACGAAGCCGGGCGCCTGCTCGATGCCGTCAAGGCCGCCAAGGTCCATGTGTTCTACACGCGCGCGCCGGTTGAGTTCGGCGTGATCGGCGCAAGCGATGCAAACGATGTAAGCGATGAGCACGCGCCGCCCGGCGAGACCAGACGCTTCGCGCTGTTCGGACGCAAGCCGCACTGAGTCCGCCGATCCAGCCGATCGCGCCGCCGCTTTTGCCGGCCTTTTGAGCAGTTGCGGCGCGCAGGCTTGTCGCATAAAATCGCCGGACGTTTGGAGATGGCATTCCTCCCGTAACCGCACCGCTTCCCGGCGGCGCTGATGATGCCTACGAGTTCCTGGGTGCAGGAGGTCGTGGGCCGTCCATGCGACGTCTCCTGTCGCCCGGGTTTGACGTCGACTCAAACCTGGATCGCAATGAAATACCTGAAGTCTCTCGAATCGTTCGCGATGGTCGTGTACCTCGCGCGCTGGCTGCTGCTTTCGTGCGTGCTCGGCGCGCTCGCGGGCACCGCATCGGCGGTTTTCCTGTTCGCTCTCGATCTCGCGACCGGCACGCGCGTCGCCCATCCGTGGCTCCTGTGGCTGCTGCCGTTCGCGGGCCTCGCGACCGGCTGGGTGTATCTGCGCTTCGGCCAGTCGGTCGAAGGCGGCAATAACCTGCTCATCGACGAAATCCACGATCCGCAAAAAATCGTGCCGAAACGCATGGGGCCGCTGGTGCTGGCGGCGACCGTCGTCACGCATCTGTTCGGCGGCTCGGCGGGGCGCGAGGGCACCGCCGTGCAGATGGGCGGCGCGCTCGCCGATCGCGTCACGCAGCTGTTCGGCCTCGGCCGCGAGGATCGCCGCGTCTTGCTGATGGGCGGCATCGCGGCGGGCTTCGCGTCGGTGTTCGGCACGCCGCTCGCGGGCGCGATTTTTGGGCTCGAAGTGCTCGCGATCGGGCGGCTGCGCTACGACGCGCTGCTGGTCTGCCTGGCGTCGGCGCTGGCGGCCGATCAGGTGTGCCGCCTCTGGGGCATCGAGCACACGGTCTATACGATTCCGTTCGTGCCGCACGCGTCGGCGGCCGGGTTAGCGTCGGCGATCGTCGCGGGCATCGCGTTCGGTCTCGTCGGCATGCTGTTCGCGGATTCGACGCACGCCTTGTCGGCCTTCGTGAAGCGCAAGATCGCCTGGGCGCCCGCGCGGCCTTTCGTGGGCGGCCTCGTCGTCGCGGTCGGGGCGACCGTGCTCGGCGTGCCGCAGTTTCTCGGCCTCGGCATTCCGACCATCGTCGAGGCGTTCCAGCAGCCGTTGCCGGTCTACGACTTCGCGGGCAAGTTCGCCTTCACGGTCGTCACGCTCGCGTCGGGTTTCAAGGGCGGCGAGGTCACGCCGCTGTTCTATATCGGCGCGACGCTCGGCAATGCGCTCGGCCACGTGCTCGCGCTGCCGATGCCGGTGCTGGCCGGGCTCGGTTTCGTCGCCGTGTTTGCGGGCGCGGCCAATACGCCGATCGCCTCGACGGTCATGGCGATCGAACTGTTCGGCGCCGATATCGGCGTGTATGCGGCGCTGGCCTGCGTGGTCGCGTATCTGTTTTCCGGGCACACGGGCATTTATCGCGCGCAACGCGTGGGGCAGGCGAAGCATCCGCTGCTGCCGGCGGGCGTGCGGCTTTCGGAGATTCCGGCGCTGCGCCGCGCGCGTCGCGCAGAGGCGCGTGCTGGGAGCGAAGCGAAAGAAACGCCGGGCGTTTGAAGCGGCGGGCGGTTTGACGGCGCGGGGTTTGACGTTACGGCAAGCGTCGCGTCAAATGGCGCGTGCAATGACGCAGGACCGTCAGCAAGGAGAGACTCGATGGACAAGCAGGAAGCGCCGCAAGCCACGAACAGGCTGCCCGACGCGTTGCGCGCGCATTTCGACGGCACGCAACTCGATGCGGCGATGGGCGAGGCGATCCGCCTCTCGACGGTCTCCGCCGAGGGCTGGCCGCATGGCGCGCAACTGAGCGTCGGCGAGATTCTGGCGGTGGACGCGAGCGAGTTGCTGATCGCGATCTGGCCGCAGTCGAACACCACGGCCAATCTGCGGCGCGACGGCCGCCTGACGCTCTCGCTGGTCCACGACGGCGCGATGCTGGAAATACGCGGCGAGGCGCGCGAACTCGCCGATCCGCCGCTCGATCTCGCGGTGTTTCGCGTGCGCCTCGTTTCGGTGGACGTGCATCGCGCGAAATACGCGGACGTGCTCAACGGCGTGACGTATCGGCTTCACGAACCCGAGAGCGTGCTCGCGCGCTGGCGCGCGCAGATCGCCGCGCTGCGCTCGATCGTCTGAGCGCGGCGCAGCGGGCGGCAGCCGGTCAGCGGTTTAGTCCTGCTTGTCCGCCCCGGTCCACGAATCGGCTTCCTTCGTGTCGCCGGCCACCGAATACAGCACCTGCGTGTTGCGCGTCTTGAGGAAATCCTCGAGCGCTTCGCCGCGCATGGCCGCGTAAATGTGCAGATTCGAGGTGCCGACCACCGCGCCGAGCTTCTCCAGCATGAAGAAGATCACGCCGAAGTGAATCAGCCCGCGCCAGTCGCGGCGGCGCACCAGATCGCGCTCTTCCTCGCTCAGACCGGCGGCCTCGAAGGTGCTTTCAGGATCGTCGAGGAAGGCGCGGCGATGCGATTCGTCGATCAGCTCGTGCAGATACTTGTTGAGCCGATACGCCTTCACGCTCGTCGCCAGATCGAACGGATAGGTGCCCGTGAGCTTCTGCGCGCCGTCGAGCTGCCGCGCCATGTGCGCGCGATGGCGCGCCTGCGCCTCGCCGGGCAGCGCCGCCGCCGTGTTTTCGAGCACGAGCGTACCGATGCCCGTCATCGACGGCAGGTAGTAGCCGCTGTGCACCTTCTTCACGTTGGCCGCGAGCGCGCCGCGCATGATCAGCCACATGATGACTTCCGCGCCTTCGAGCCCGCCCAGTTCGGCGTACTCGGCGTGCGTCAGTTCCGCGAGCGCCTCGGGGTCGTTCGCGATGGCGTCCATGAACTGATGGTCCCACGGCACGTTGTTGAAGCCCGCGCGCTCGCCGTGGACCTGGTGCGAGAGACCGCCCGTCGCCATCACGACCACGCGCAGATCCTCGGGATAGCTTTCGACCGCGCGGCGCAGCGCCTGGCCGAGCCGGAAGCAGCGCCGCGCGCTCGGAATCGGGAATTGCAGCACGCCGACCTGAAGCGGCACGACGCGCACGGGCCAGCCTTGGGCGTCGTGGTCGAGCAGCGCCGACATCGGCGAGAAGAAACCGTGGTCGAGCGGCTTGTCCTGGAAGAACGCCATGTCGAACTCGTCGGCCACGAGGCTGCGGGCGATGTGCTGCGCGAGCCGCGTGTCGCCGCCGATGGCGGGCAGGGCGCGCGCGCCGCCGCCTTCGTCCGCGACTTCGTAGCGGTCGCCGATGCCGAGTGCGAACGCCGAATAGTGATCGAAGAAGAACGAGGTGACGTGGTCGTTGTAGACGTAGACGATGACGTCCGGCTTCTGCTCGCGCAGCCAGCGCTTGACCGGCTCGAAGGTCGCGAAGATGGGCGCCCAGGCCGGGTCGTCCTGTTTGTGCGCGTCGAGCGCGAAACCAATGGTGGGCGTATGCGAAACGGCGATGCCGCCGACGATCGTGGCCATGAGTCTCCTCCTGCTGGCGGTTTCTTTGGGTGAATGCGCCGACTCTAAACTTGCGCGCAGGTTATGTAAATTGACTTTCAGCGCGAGTTTCCATAACCTGAGGTGATGGATTTCGACGAGACATTCGACCCCGACTGCGCGCCCGGCACGCCTGCCGCGACGCGTGCGCTGATTGCCGCGCGGCTGCGTCTGCGGCACCTGAACTGCATCGTGGCGATCGCCCAGGAGCGCACGCTCGCGCGCGCCGCCGCGCGTCTGAATCTGAGTCAGCCCGCGGTGTCCAAGACGCTCGCGGAGCTGGAGCAGTGGGCGGGCGCGCGGCTCGTCGAGCGGGGCCGCAACGGCGCGGCGCTCACGGCGGCGGGCGAGCATTTTCTGCGTTATGCGCTCGATGTGCGGCGCGCCGTGGAGGCGTCGGCGTCGGCGCTCACGCGCGAGGATCTGGCGCGCGCGCAAACCGTGCGGCTCGGCGCGCTGCCCACGGTCGAGGCCGCTGTTTTACCGCCCGCGATCCTGCGTGTGCAGGCCGTCATGCCGCATCTGGGCGTGAAGATCCATTCCGGGTCGAACACCGAATTGCTGCACGCGCTGAAGGCAGGCGAGATCGACCTGATGATCGGGCGCATGGCCGAGCCCGCGTCGATGCAGGGCGTCTCGTTCGAATATCTCTATACGGAGTCGCTGGCGATGGCGGCGCGCGCCGGGCATCCGCTCGCGCGGACGGGCGCGGCGCCCGCGCTGGAGGACGCGCTCGCGTATCCGCTCGTGATCGCGGGTGAGCAGACCGCGCCGCGCCATCACACCGAGGCGTTTTTCGAGTCGCGCGGGTTGGCCTTGCCGCCGGGCTGTATCGAGACGCAGTCGGCGGCCGTGGCGCGCGCGGTGGTGCAGGCGTCGGACGCCGTGTGGATCGTGCCGCTGCGCGTGGTCGAACAGGATTTGGCGTCGGGCGCGCTGGCGCGCATCGAGGTGCCCGCGCCGCATGGCGTGGAGCCGGTCGGCATGCTGCGGCGTACGACCGTGCCGCTTTCGGAAGCGGCCCTCGCGTTCATGGAGGCGCTGCGCGAAGACGCGGGGAAGGGCGCGGTAAAGGGCGCCAGGAAAGGCGGCGGGAAAGACTAAAAGAAATTACATCTGGCGGATAGCGTTCGGGTAGCGCGCATCGCTTAATCTGCGTGCATTCCATCACGGAGCCGCGATGCTCATGCGGATAAGCCCATGCGACGTCTCTCCCGAATCCTGGTCGCGCTGATTGCGACGTGCTGCAGTGTGTCCGCCTTTGCCGCGCCGCGTTTGACGCCGCAGCAGTGCGCGGATTATCCGTTCAAGCCGGTCGCCGCCGGCAAGGTCACGCATAAGCAACTGATGCGCGAACTCGGCGAACTGGAGGCCCGGGGTTACGAACCGGGCTCCGATGACGCCATCTATCCGAGCGATCTGCAAGCCGCCGAAAAGCAGCTGCATATCGATTACCGCGCGCAATGCCGTCCGGCCCGCGGGACCTGACGGCTTGCTCGTCACGCATTGCGCGTGACGGCGTTTAGAACGCGATCGCCACGCCGAACATCGCCACGAACTGATTCCCGGTCGACGAGGGCGTCGTGTTCTGCGAGTCGCCGACTGCCGCCTGCGCGTCGATGATGTCGCCCGCGCCGTTCGCGCCGAGCGTCTTGCCCGAGGCGTGCTGGTACGCCTGGATCGTGTAGAGCGTGGTGCGCTTCGAGAGGTGATACAGCTCGCGCAGCGAAATCTGCTGATAGCGCGCCGCGTCGTGAATGCCGTTCGCCGCCGATGCGCGCGTGTAGCTGTAGCCGCCCGACACTTCGAACGGCGTGCTCACGCGATAGCTGACGAGCGCGCCGTAGGTGTTGAACACGGCGGTGTCGGTGAACATCGAATGCGAACCGGGGCGATAGAGCACGTTCGAGTAGTTCACGCCGAACAGCAGGTTGCCGACCGTGTACGTCGCCAGCGCCGCGAAGTGCTGCACCGCGCGCGCCGAGAGATAGCCCTGGTTCACGACCGAATGCGGGAAGGTCGCGCTCGCGGACGTATCGAAACCGCCCGTGTATTCGCTCGTGTTTTCCATCCGCAGATAACCGGCCGCGACCGACAGCGAGCCGCCGTCGTAGCGCAGCGCCGCGCTGATCAGGTTGCCGCTCTGCATGCTGCCGGGCTGGCCGCCGAAGCCGTACTGCACGCTGCCGCGCACGCCCGCAATGGTCGGCGAGGTATAGGTGACCGAACTGTTCGCGCGGATGTCCGTGTCGAAGCCGTCGATGTCGCCGGGGTGCGCGCCCGTCGCGCCGGTCAGGTAGGTGACCGGGCCGAGCGTGCCCGCGAGCAGGTAATACGGCGTGTACTGGCGGCCCATCGTGAGCGTGCCGAGATGGCTGTCCTGCAGGCCGACGAACGCGTAGCGATTGAACGCGAGGCCCGCCGACTGCTGCGCGCCGGTGCCCGGATCGAAGCCTTCCTGCAGATCGAAAATCGCATTGAGCGTCGAGCTGAGCGCCTCGGAACCCTTGAAGCCGAACTTCGAGGCGTAGAGGTTGCCGTTACGCATATAGACGTTCGAATGACCGCCCTGGTTGTTCGCGTAGGAGATGGCTTCGTCGACGTTGCCGTACAGCGTCAGGCTGCTTTGCGCATGCGCCGTTTGCGACAGCATCGCCGCGCACATCAGGAGCGAGCCGCTCCAGAAAAGGTGTTCTGTTTTCATGACTATGGTCGCGAAGTTTGCGATACCGCTGTCTTCGTCGTGTTTTTGAGGGTGTCTTCACGCGCAAGCCCCCGCCGGTCCGGTCGACGGCGGGGGCTCGCTATTTCATTTTGAACCGAGTGGTTAAAAGCAGGGCGGCAAGTCTCACTGACGCCCCGCTTCGATGTCCGGCTCGCGGCTCAGCTTAGTGGCTGTCCGGCAGTGCGTAGGCGATCACATAATCGCCGCGATCCGGCGACTGGCGTGCGCCGCCCGCCGAGATCACGATGTACTGCTTGCCGTCGATCGTGTAGCTCATCGGCGTGCCCTGGCTGCCCACCGGCAGACGCGCCTTCCAGACTTCCTTGCCGGTCGAGCTGTCGAACGCGCGCAGGTAGTAGTCCTGCGTCGCCGCGAAGAACACCAGACCGCCGCCCGTCGTCAGCGAACCGCCGATGGTCGGCATGCCGATCGGCGTGGGCATGTGCATCTGCACGCCATACAGACGCGTGTCCTTGACCGTGCCGAGCGGCACTTGCCACGCGACGCTGCGCGTCTTCAGGTCGACGGCCGTGAGGCTGCCGAACGGCGGCTTCTGGCACGGAATGCCCAGCGGCGAGAAGAAGCGGTCCTTGGTGACCGAGTACGGCGTGCCGCCGAGCGGCACCGCGCCCATGCCCGCGTTGACGGCTTCGTTACCGTCCGAGGGGCCGCCGCGCTGCTTTTCCTTCACGAGGTGCACCCAGAGGCCGAGGCGCATGTCGTTCACGTAGATCATGCCGGCGTTCGGGTCATACGACAGACCGCCCCAGTTCATGCCGCCGAGCGAGCCCGGGAAGCTGAGCGCGTAGTCGGTGTCCGGCGCGGTGAACAGGCCGTCGTAGCGCATGCCGCGGAACGTGATGCGGCACATCAGCTGGTCGATCGGCGTGACGCCCCACATGTCGGCGTCCTTGAGCACTTCGGCGCCGATCTGCGGCATGCCCACGGAGAGCGGCTGCGTCTTCGAGTACGGCTCGTTCGGGATCGTCGCCGGCTTGACCGGATGCTCGACGACCTTCGTCAGCGGCTTGCCGGTCGCGCGGTCGAGCACGAACAGCTGGCCCATCTTGGTGCCGACGATCAGCGCCGGAACCTTCTTGCCGTCTTCCATCGGGAAGTCGATCAGCGTCGGCTGCATCGGCACGTCGTAGTCCCAGAGGTCGTGGTGGACGGTCTGGAAGTGCCACTTTTCTGCGCCGGTGCTGGCGTCGAGCGCGAGGATCGAGCCGCCGTACTTCTCGTCGAGCGCGGTGCGCTTGACGCCCCACAGGTCGATCGCCGCGTTGCCGACCGGCATGTAGACGGTGTTCGAGGTCGCGTCGTAGGTCATCGGCGCCCACACGTTCGGCGTCGAACGCGTGAAGGTCTTGCCCGTGGCCGGTGCGGCGTGGTCTTCCGGCTGACCCGGATCGAACGCCCACTTCATCTTGCCCGTCATGACGTCGAAGCCGCGGATCACGCCGCCCGGCATGTCGAGCGAGACGTTGTCGGCCACGCGGCCGCCCACGACCACGGTCGTGCCCGCGACGGTCGGCGCCGAGGTGAGCTGGTACAGCGGGCTCTTGGCCTTGCCCAGACCCGCCTTCAGGTCGATGATGCCGTGATCGCCGAAGTCGTCGCAGAGCTTGCCGGTGTCGGCGTCGAGCGCGACGAGCTTGGCGTCGATCGTGTTCATATAGATGCGGCGGCGGCACACGGCCGGATCGCCCGAAGCGGCGATCGGCGTGACCGGCGTCGAGCCGGCGACCGTCGGCTGCACCAGCGGCAGGCTCGCGTCGAAATACGCGAGACCGCGGCAGCGCACCCAGACCGTGGTCTTGGTCGGGAATTCATGGCGCCACTTTTCGGTGCCGTTGGCGGCGTTCACCGCGATCACCGTGTTATGCGGCGAGCACAGGAACAGCGTCTTGCCGACCTGCAGCGGCGTTTCCTGGTCTTCCGAGCCGCCGCCGTCCGGGCTGAGCGGCGTGTCGCCGGTGTGGAAGGTCCACGCGACCTGGAGGTCCTTGACGTTGTCGCGCGTGATCTGCGTGTAGCCCGCGAAGCGGTCGCCGCCGTCCGAGTGGCCGTACGCGGTCCAGTCGCCCTTGCCCGCAGTGCCCGCGACCGGCGCGGTTTCCACGCCGAACTTGCCGTGCGGCACGAACATGCCCCAGACGAAGCCGCCGTTTACGACCAGCAGCAGGGCCGCGATGCCCCAGGCCGCGCCGCGCGCCGGCGACTTGCCTTCGCCCTTGCGCAGCACCGGCCAGATCGGCGCGAGCAGCATGCCGATCATCGAGAACATGAAGACGCGCGTGTTGAGCGGCCAGAAGTCGAAGCCGACTTCCCACAGCGCCCACAGCACGGTGGCGATCAGCATGACGAGGTAAATCGGGAACGCGCTGGCGCGGCGGCGCGCGAGCTGGACGCCCGTTGCGCAGAGCGCGAGGCCGGCGAGCAGGTAATACCAGCTGCCGCCGCGCGCGATCAGCATGCCGCCGCCGATCGTGAAATACAGGCCGAGCACCAGCCCGACGAGGCCCGCGAGGGTCAAGCCCACGCGCACCGCTTTGCACATCTTTTGTTTATCTGAATCTGAAGGTTGCTTCGACATCGCTCTTTCTCGTTGTGACGCTCAAGTTCATCCGCGCCAGGCTTCGCAAGGTCCGACGTCATTGAGGGACAAAGCGTCGCACCGACTTCTAGATTAACTACTTGGTACATTTTATTGCTAAAATCGAAATCTTGCCGGGAAACGCGCAGGGGTGTCGGGGTATTGGTACACCGACGCGCGTGAGCACGCTGCGTATCGGGTCTGATGAATGGGGCGGGGAGCGTGTCGATCCGGCTTTGGTGGCCGATCGCGGCGGTGTGTTGTGGCGGCATCGTGGTAGCGCACGCGGGCATTGATCAGTCATCCTGATGGTGTTTTCGCGGGAAAACACGGTGCCAGCCGGGGCGAATCTGCGAAACTGAAATTCAGAATGCGTAATAAAAAAGGCGCGACCGCATGAGCGGCCGCGCCTTTTTTTGCGTTACGCGTGCGTTGGAGGGAGCCTCACGTGCGCTGCGCGTAGACGTTGCACCAGGCATCGGCGGCAACCGACTTGCCGGGGAACATCGGGCACGGTCCGGCGGCGTCGGCGGCCGCGCCCGTATAGAAGCGGCAGTTCGCGCAGCGCTGACCGGCCTGATACTTCGGGAATTTCGCGGCATCGACGCTCGCGGCCTTGCTGCGGTAGCCGAGCGTTTTCGCGGCGCTGTCGTTTTCGTCGACGAGGGCGGGCGCGGCGAACGCGGGCGCGCCGGTGGCGAGCGCGGCGCACAGGCCCGCGGCCTGAAGCAGAAAAATCCGGCGATGAGGGTTGGGCATAGCGTGATCCTGAAAAGACGTGGGGCGTATCGTGGGTTGATCGTGGGCGAATAAGGGCGTCAGTGGCGCGGGCCCGCGTTGAGCGGCGTGGTCGAGCCGAGCGCGGCGTCGGACGTGAGCTTCGCGCTGCTCGCGTCATAGCCGTTCGTGTAGAGCAGGAAGGCCATCAGATCGGCGTAATCCTGATCGCTCATCTTGCCGGGGCGGTCGGCGGGCATATTGGTCGACATGTACTGATAAATGCCGCCGATCGTCAGATGCGAATTCGCCGCCGGCGCGAACGCGGGGCCGCTCAAGGCGGGCGCGTTGATGCCTTCGAGTTGCGCGCCGTGGCACTTCGCGCAGGAATCGGCGTAGAGATGCTGGCCGTGCGCGACCTGCTCCTGGTCGAACGACGGCGCGGCGCCGCCCGTGCTCGCCGAGACCTTGACGATCATCGGCGCCATGCCGCCGCGCGCGGCGCGCATGACGGGCCAGGCCGCCGTCGCCGTGCGCAGCGTAGCCGGAGCGGGCGCAGGCGATCGCGCGGAGGAGGCCATCGCGTCGGGCGGCAGCGTCCAGCCACGCGTGATGGCCGCGAGGCGGCCGTCGCCCTGCAACTGCGCGAGCGCGGCGTCGATGCGCGTCTGCAACGGACGCATCGCGGCACCGGCGGCGAACACGAGGTTCCAGTCGGCATACGGCGAGGGCGCGGCGGCGACGTCGAAGCGCGCGCCCGGATGCGCGCGCTGATAGGCGACCACGGCTGGATACCAGACGATCGCACGCTGCGCGCGTCCTTTCGCCAGCGCCTCGACGGTCAGCGCCGAGGTGTTTTCCAGATCGAAGCGCGCGTTCTTCTGCTGCACGGCGATCAACTGTGAAGGGCTCGAATACGTGGCCGCGATGGTTTCCTTGCCGTCGGCGGCCGGGGCGGCGTGAGCGTGGCGCAGCGTGACGCTCACGTAGCCCGAGCGCAGATAACCCTGCGAAAAGACCATCTGCGAGCCCGAGGCGTCGGCGATGCTGGAGCGCGGGAAGCCCGCGACCACGTCGCAGTCGCGTCCGAGCGCGGCGGACAGTTCGTGGGCGGAGATGCCGTCGTCGCCGCCGTCGTCGTCGATGCCGCGCGCGACGAAGGTCGCGTCGACACCGGCGGTCTTGAGCACGGCGCGCGCGACGGCCTGGTCGAGCGCCGCCGAGGGGCTGCCGGGCAGCGTGCAGACGCGCACCGGTTGCGCGGCCCGCGCCGAAGTTTGCGCGCCCGCGGCGAGAGCCGCGAGCAGGGCCAGCGTCGTCGCGTGGGCGAGAGGGGGAAGTCGGGTGGTCATGGTCGTGCGTTCCAGAGAAGGCGGGAGCGCCGCGCGCGACGTCGAACGTCGGTGTGCGCGCGGCGCGGTCAGGCCGGGTTTAGCCGCGATCGAGTGCGAACACGTAGAGCGTGCCGCCGCGCGGAACGTCCTTCGCGATGTCGGCCATCGGGCCGCCCCAGATCGGATTCGCGCCGCCGTAGCCGGCGAGCACCGCGACGTATTCCTTGCCGTCGACTTCGAACACGGACGGCTGCGCGATGATGCCGCTCGCGAGTTGCGGGCTTTCCCACAGCACCTTGCCCGTGGCGATGTCGAACGCGTAGAGGTGGCCGTCGAGCGAGCCGCTGAACGCGAGGCCGCTCGCCGTGGTCGCCACGCCGCCGTTCCAGGGCATCTTGCTCCAGTGGCCCCAGATCTTCTTGCCGGTATTCACGTCGATGGCCTGCAACTCGCCATAGCCTTCGCTGCCCGGCTCCGGCTTGATCTCGAAGCCTTCGCCGAGATAGGGTAGCCCCTCCATATAGCTGACCGATTTGCCCGAGAGGCTCATGCACGCGTGCAGCGACGGCACCACGGCGATATGCCGGTCGGGGTCGTAGGACACCGACCACCAGTTCTTGCCGCCGAGGAAGCTCGGGCAGGTGTCGATCGTGGTGCCCGCTTTCGGATACTTCGACGCGTCCTGCACGGGTTTGCCATCGGCCGTATAGCCCGTCACCGAGGTCGCCTTCACGAACGGCTCGGCGTAGATCAGCTTGCCGGTCTTGCGGTCGATCGCGTGGAAAAAGCCGTTGCGGTCGGCGTGGATGATGGCGTCGTAGTCCTTGCCCTTGTACTGGATGTTGGCGAGCACCGGCGTATTCACGCCGTCGTAGTCCCAGGTGTCGTTGCTCGTGTACTGGTAGTGCCACTTGAGCTTGCCGTTCTTCGGGTCGAGCGCGAGCAGCGAGTCGGAGTAGAGGTTGTCGCCGGGACGCAGCGCCGCGAGCCACGGGCCGGGATTGCCCACGCCCCAGTAGAGCGTCTTGCTGGCGGCGTCGTAGGTGCCGGTCAGCCAGGCCGCGCCGCCGCCGTGCGCCTGCATGCCGTCGGGCCAGGTGTCGGCGCCTTTCTCGCCGGAGCCGGGCACGGTGTAGCGCTTCCACACGATCGAGCCGTCGTCGGGACTGAGCGCCGCGATATAGCCGCGAATGCCGTATTCGCCGCCCGAGGTGCCGACCACGATCGAGCCGTCGAGTGCGAGCGGCGCGAGCGAGAACGCGTAGCCGAGGCCCGGCTCGAACATCTGCTTCTTCCACACGACGCTGCCGGTCTGCGCGTCGAGCGCGGCGATTTCGCCGTTCAGCATCGCCACGTAAACGTTCTTGCCATACAGCGCGACGCCGCGATTGACCACATCGCAGCACGCCGTCTTGAACGACTCCGCACCGAGCTTCGGCTCGTATTTCCAGAGCTGCGTGCCCGTCTTCGCATCGAACGCATAGACGTTGTCCTTCGGTGTGCTGACGAAAAGATAGTTGCCGTTGATGATCGGCGTGGCCTCGAAACCCTGCTTCAGTTCGGCGGGGAACTGATAGCTCCAGGCCTGTTTGAGCTGGCCGACGTTCGAGGCGTCGATCTGCTTGAGCGGCGAATGCGACTGGCCGCTGTACGTGCGGTAGTAGGTGAGCCAGCCCGGATCGCTCTGCGCCTGGGTCAGCCGGTCATAAGTCACGGGCGGATAGTCCGAGGCGGCATCCACCGCGCCCGCAGTCAGGGCCATCGCCGCCGCGATGCCCATCGAGCAGGTCGCCAGCCGGCTTGCCGCAGCCGAGCGTCTCTTCATCATCGTCTCCAGAAGTATTTGTGGGCGCACGGCCGGTAGCGGGTGGGTCGATGTGAAGAAGTCGGTGCCGTTCCGGGTGCGCAGCCCGTTTTGCAAGTCGTGTGCCATTGCGCCGGAAGCCGCGTGTGGCTTGCGTTGCGCGCGGATCGCGCGGGGCTCGCGCGCGGCGGCGGCGTGCGCCGATGTGTTGCATTCCGCAACACGTGTGTGCCGGAGGTGTTGGAGAACGTGACAGTCGCGGCGGCGCGTATCGGCTTGGCTTCGCGCGGGCGCGGTTGCGCGCGCTGGCACGGTCCTGGCTAGATCACGGCGGCGCATGGGCGCGAACACACAGGCATGCAACGACATGCACACGACAAGACGGAGACGATGTTGATCACCACGCGGCAGGAGAACAGGCGCTGGCGCGCGAGACGCCGCGTGCGCGCCGCGCTCGGCGTCTCGCTGGCCTTAGGCGCGGGCGCGAGCGAGGCGCAATCGACGCAGACCGATACACCGGCCGCCGCGCCCACGATGCTGCCGGGCATCGTCGTGATCGGCACCACGCCGCTGCTCGGCATCGGCACGCCGCTCGCGAAAGTGCCCGCCAACGTGCAGACCGTGCGTGCGCAGGACATCGCGACGCAACACCGCGAAACGCTCACCGATTACTTCGCGGCCAATCTGCCGGGCGTGAGCGTGTCGGATGCCCAGGGCAACCCGTTTCAGATGAACCTGAACTATCGCGGCTTCACGGCCTCGCCTTTGCTTGGGACCCCTGAGGGTATTTCCGTATTCGTCGATGGCGTGCGCGTGAACGAGCCGTTCGGCGATATCGTCAACTGGGATCTGATTCCTGTCCTCGCCATCGACAAGGTGCAATTGATTCCGGGCTCGAATCCCGTCTACGGACTCAATACGCTCGGCGGCGCGGTGGCGATCACGACGAAGAACGGCCGCGCGAATCCCGGCGGCGGCGTCGATGTGTCGGGCGGTTCGTGGGGACGCAAGAGCGCGCAGATCGAGCAGGGCGGTATGCTCGGCCCGCATCTCGACTATTACGCCGCCGCGAACGTGACCAACGATAACGGCTGGGCCGATCACAACGCGAGCCGCGTGCGCCAGGGCTTCGGCAAGCTGCGCTACAGCGACGACGACACGACGCTCGCGCTCTCGGCCAGCGGCGCGGACAACCAGCTGTACGGCAGCCAGACGATCCCGCGCTCGTTCCTCGACAATCCGCGTCAGGCCTACACGTTTCCCGATCTCAACCGTAACAGCGCAGGCACGCTCACGCTTTCGGGCGAACATTTCTTCAACGACAACGTGGAGCTGAGCGGCAACGCGTACTACCGGCATCTGCGCAGCGAGAACATCAGCAGCAACAACAACACCGACTACGGTTCCATCGACGACGACGGCAACGTGAACACGCTACAGGGCAGCAACGTCGATTCGATCGTCAGCACGGACAGTTACGGCGCGAGCCTGCAACTCACGCTGCTCGGCAAGCTGGGCGGCATCGGCAGTCAACTGGTCGCGGGCGTGGCCGCCGACTTCGCGAATTCGCACTACACGGCGTCGTCGCAGGATGCGTATTTCACGGCCGACCGCGCGGCCGTCGGCATCGGCGGCTTCGCGCCGCAAACCGATGCGAAAACGCGCAATGCGAACTACGGTGTCTATCTGAGCGAGACGCTCTCGCTCACGCCGCAATGGACGCTCACGCTCTCGGGCCGCTACAACTGGTCGAGCGCGCGTATCGGCGACGAAAGCGGCGTGCAGCCGCTGCTCGACGGCTATCACACGTTTTCGCGCTTCAATCCGGCGGTGGGGATCAACTGGAATCCGCTTGCGTCGGTCACGTTTTACGCGGCCTATAACGAAGGCATGCGCGCGCCTACGGCCATTGAACTGGCTTGCGCCGATCCCGCCGCGCCGTGCTCCTTGCCGAACGATTTCGTCGCGGATCCGGCGCTGCAACCGGTCGTCTCGAAGACCTTCGAAGCGGGCGCGCGCGGCCATTTGGGCGCGGCCACGACGTGGAGCGCGGCGGTCTACAGCACGACGCTGTCCAACGATATCGAGTTCGTGAGCGTGGCGGGCAGTTCGCAGGGCTATTTCCAGAACGTCGGCAAGACGCGGCGGCAGGGGCTCGAACTCGCGGGACACACGGTGATCGGCCGCGTGGGCATCGGTCTGAACTACACCTATGTGGACGCGACCTATCGCTCGACGTGGACCGAGCAGAGCCCCGCGAATTCCGCCGCCGACGCCAACGGCATCGTGACGGTGCATCCCGGCGATCACGTGCCGGGCATTCCCACGCAGATGCTCAAGCTGCGGCTCGATTACGCGGCCACGGCGCAGTGGGACATCGGCGCGAATGTCACGTGGCGCAGCGGTGTGTACGCTCAGGGGGATGAAAATAATCAGGATTCCAATGGAAAAATCGCGGGCTATGTGCTCGTCGATCTCGATACGCGCTATCGCGTGACAAAACGCCTGGAGGTCTATGCGAACGTGACGAATCTCTTCAATCGCCATTACGCGAGCTTCGGCGTGCTCGGGCAGAACTTCTTCAACGGGCCGGGCCATGCGTTCGACGGCGCGAATCCCGTCAACGAGCAGTTCGTCGGGCCTGGTGCGCCGCGCGGCGTGTGGGTCGGGCTGCATTACGCGTGGGATTAAGCAGGCGATCGACGAAGCACGCGCTGGCGTTATGCATATCCCGCTATGACGCTGCGAGCGCGCGAGTGGGGGTGAGTCCGCATATCGGCATGCGGGCTTTTTGCGGTATTACACAGGCTGGCGAACGCGCGCCGCCGGTGTCCTCTCGCACCGCGTCGCGAAACATACAGTTCGCTTACGCAATGCGTTGCGCGTCGCGCGCGTGTTGGATCACGAGGTCGCTGGCCGCCATACGATGGCCCGGACCTTGCTAAAGAAACCACCAGAATGCCCGGCAACGCACCGGCAAATCCTGGAGGAGACAATGCGCGACGACGTAGACCCGGCCGCTTCTCGCGCGGCCACGCGACCGCACGGCGGCAATGGCTGGCCGGCTCCCACGATCGAGAAAGCTCACGAGCGTTCGGAGACGTTCGGCCTGCGCGTCTCGGGACGCCCGGATTACGACGTGCTTTCAGGCGCGGGTCTCGAACTCAAGCGCGAGCAGAACCGCGTGCTCTGCATGCACGCCACGCCGGTCATGGAGACGCTGCACGAGCAGATCGTCAACACGCAAAGCATGATCGTGCTGACGAATGCCGAAGGCCTGATCCTGCATTCGATCGGCGACGACGACTTTCTCCAGCGTGCCGAAAAAGTCGCGCTGCGCGCGGGCGCGAACTGGGCCGAGGACCGCCAGGGCACGAATGCGATCGGCACGGCGCTGGCCGAGCGTTGCGCGATGGTCGTGCACGGCGATCAGCATTACCTCGCCGCGAACCGTTTTCTGACCTGTTCGAGCGTGCCGATTTTCGATCCGTACGGCGACGTGATCGGCGTGCTCGACGTGACCGGCGACTATCGCAGCTACCATCAGCACACGATGGCGCTCGCGCGCATGTCGGTGCAGATGATCGAGAATCATCTGTTCGCGACCACGTTTCAGGAGACGCTGCAGGTGTCGTTTCATGGACGCCAGGAATTCCTCGGCACGCTGATGGAAGGCATCGTCGCGTTCACGAGCGACGGGCGTTTCCTCTCGGCGAACCGCAGCGCGCAGTTCCAGCTCGGCATGCCGCTCGCGGCGTTGCGCGCGCATACCCTGTCGTCGCTGTTCCAGACCACGAGCGCGGAACTGATCGACCGCATGCGCGCGAGCGCCGCGCCGCATCTGATGCTCAATCTCACGGGCGGCGCGGTGGTCTGCGCGCGCGTGCAGTTCCGGCGCGCCACGCTCGCCGAGGGCAGCCGGCCCGTGGCCGTGCACGACGCGGCCGCCGGGCGTGCGCTGACGCCGGCCGCGTCGGCTTCGATGCCGTGCGCGGGACTGTCGAGGCTCAGCTATCTCGACACCGGCGATCCGCAGGTCGAACTCGTGATCGCGAAAGTGCGCAAGGTCATCGGCAAGGACATTCCGGTGCTGATCACGGGCGAAACCGGCACGGGCAAGGAACTGCTCGCGCAGGCGATCCACAACGATTCGCCACGCCGCGACAAGCCCTTTGTGGCCGTCAATTGCGCGTCGATTCCCGAGACGCTGATCGAGTCGGAACTGTTCGGTTATGAAGAGGGCGCGTTCACGGGCGCGCGGCGCAAGGGCGCGGCGGGCAAACTGTTGCAGGCCAATGGCGGCACGCTGTTTCTCGACGAAATCGGCGATATGCCGTATCCGCTCCAGGTGCGGCTGCTGCGCGTGCTCCAGGAGCGGCTCGTGAGTCCGCTGGGCTCGGCGAAAAACATTCCCGTCGATGTCGCGATCATCTGCGCGACGCACCGCGATCTGCGCGAGATGATCGCCCAGAACCGTTTTCGCGAGGATCTCTATTACCGGCTCAACGGCCTCGTGGTGCGCCTGCCGCCGCTGCGCGACCGCACCGACCTCGCGGTGGTGATCCAGAAGATGCTTCAGCGCGAATCGCAATGCCGCGCGGGCGCGCAGGCGCTCAGCGTCGCGCCCGACGTGATGGCGCTGTTCGAGCGCTGCGCGTGGCCGGGCAATTTCCGGCAGCTCGGCAATCTGCTGCGCACGGCCGCCGCGATGGTCGACGACGACGGCGAGATCCGCCGCGAGCATTTGCCCGACGATTTCTTCGACGACGTGCGCTGCCGCGCCGTGCAAACGCCGACGCAAGCGCAAGCGCTCGGGACGGCGATGGCCGCAGAGCCGGTCGTGCAGGAAGACGCGCGCTTGCAGGACGTGGCGGCCTCGGTGATCGCCGCGACGCTCGCGCGCCATGGCGGCAACGTGTCGGCCACGGCGCGCGCGCTCGGGGTTTCGCGCAACACCATTTATCGCAAGCTGCCCGCCGCCGATGGCGGTACCGGCGACGCCTGACCGTTCCCCTCGCTGCCCTGGCTGTTGCATCGTGTAGCAGTCGTGGCGCACTCCTGTTCCAGAACGCAACACTTCACGCGCGGCGTCCCTCGCCGCGCGTGCGTTTGCGTGGCGTCGATCGGGACGACATCGCGCATCGACCGTTTCCACGGGTGCGAATCGTGCCGCCGCCGCGTGCTTCTTGCATCGGCATATCCCTTGCTTTGACGTTAGCGGCCGCAGATCCCATGCGGTACTTCCACCATCAATTCATCAGGAGACACGTCATGCAATGGACCACGCCGTCGTATACCGACTTGCGCCTCGGCTTTGAAATCACGATGTATATCGCCAACCGCTGAACGGAGGCGCATGGCGCGTGCGGGCTTCGGGACCGCGCGCGGCATGCGCTGCGAGCCATCATGAAGATCAGGATACTGGGATCGGGCGCGGGCGGCGGACTGCCGCAATGGAACTGCAATTGCCTCAATTGCCGCCGCGCGCGCCATCGTAGCGGCGATGTGCTGCCGCGCACGCAATCGTCGATCGCGGTCAGCGCCGACGGCGTGGAATGGGTGCTCGTCAACGCCTCGCCGGACCTGCTCGCGCAACTGCGCGCGCAGCCCGATCTGCAACCCGCGCGGGCGCTGCGCGATAGCGGCATCGCCGCCGTCGTGCTGACCGACGCGCAGATCGACCATGTCACCGGCCTGCTGATGCTGCGCGAACGCACGACGCCGTTGCCGGTCCACGCCTGCGCGCCCGTGTTCGACGATCTGTCGACCGGTTTGCCGCTGGTGCCGCTGCTCGGCCACTATTGTGGTGTGCGTATGCACACGATCGAGCCCGGCGTGCCGTTCGGCATCGCGGGTTGCGCGGGCATCCGCTTCACGGCGATGGCGGTCGCGAGCAAGCCACCACCTTATTCGCCGCGCCGCGAACACGCGTCGCCGGGCGATAACATTGCACTCCTGATCGAAGATGACGCGAGCGGATCGCGCGTGTTCTACGCGCCGGGACTCGGCGGCATCGACGCCGACGTGCTCGGCACGATGCGCGGCGCGCAACTCGTGCTGGTCGACGGCACCTTCTGGACAGCGACGGAAATGATCGAGCTAGGTTTGTCGACGCAGCGCGCGGCGGACATGGGTCACCTCGCGCAATGCGGCGACGACGGACGACCCGGCATGATCGACTGGCTCGAAACGCTGCCGCGCGGCACGCGCAAGGTGCTCACGCACATCAACAACACGAACCCGGTGCTCGATCCGCATTCGGTTCAGCATGCGCGTCTGCGCGCCCACGGCATCGAGGTGGCGCACGACGGCATGGAGTTTCAGGTATGACGACGAACGCACCGCATCCGTGCGCTGTGAACGGCATGCGGCCATTCCAACCCGACATCCTCTGGTCGATGCCCGTCGCGATCGACAAGCGTGGCCCGCATGAATACGAATGACGCAGCGAGTGATGCAGCGAATGACGCAGGCCGTGGCGTGCCGCTGCGCCCCAGGTTGCGCGGCATGTACCGCCTGCAGTGGGAAGCGGTGCAGGGCGCCTACGTGCTGCTTTATCCCGAAGGCGTGGTGAAGCTCAATCCGAGCGCGGGCGAGATACTCGCGCGCTGCGACGGTGACCACGAACTCGACGACATCATCGGCGAACTCGAACACCTGTTCAGCACCTCGGAACTCGCGCCCGACGTTTATCGCTTTCTCGATCACGCGCGTCTGCGCGGCTGGCTCGACTGACATGGCCGACTCGTCCATCGCTTCTGCCAGCGCGACTTGTTTCGCGCCTTCTATCGCGCCTTCCATCGCGCCGCCGCTGTGGCTGCTCGCGGAGCTGACTTACCGCTGTCCGCTGCATTGCGCGTTCTGCTCGAATCCCGTCGATTTCGCGCATCACGGCGCGGAACTCGATACGCAAGCCTGGCGCGCGACGATCTCCGCGGCGCGCGAACTGGGCGCCGTGCAGATCGGTTTTTCGGGCGGCGAACCGCTGTTGCGCGACGACCTCGAAACGCTGGTCGAGCACGCGCGCGGCATCGGCTTCTATACGAATCTGATCACGTCGGGCGTGGGGCTGACCGCTGCGCGCATCGCCGGGCTCAAGTCGGCCGGGCTCGATCACATTCAACTGTCGATGCAGGATTCGACGCGCGAACTCAACGATTTCCTCACGAGCACGCGCACCTTCGAACTCAAGCGCGAGGTGGCGAAGCGGATCAAGGCGCAGGGCTATCCGATGGTGCTCAACTGCGTGCTGCATCGCTATAACCTGCCGCACGTCGCGCAGATCATCGAGATGGCGCTCGAACTGGGCGCGGATTATCTGGAGCTGGCGAACACGCAGTATTACGGCTGGGCGCTGCTCAATCGCGAGCAGCTGATGCCGACGGCGGAGCAATTGCGCGACGCCGAGGCGGTGGTGGAGCGCTATCGCGCGCGCATCGGCGGGCGCTGCCGGATTCTGTTCGTCGTGCCGGATTATTTCGAGTCGCGGCCGAAGGCCTGCATGAGCGGCTGGGGCGCGGTGTTTCTCGGCGTCGCGCCCGATGGCACCGCGCTGCCGTGTCATGCGGCGCGCTCGCTGCCGGGGCTTGCGCTGCCGAACGTGCGCGACGCGTCGCTGCGCGACATCTGGACCGATAGCGCGGCCTTCAACGCGTTTCGCGGCGACGCATGGATGCGCGAGCCGTGCCGCAGTTGCGACGAACGTCATGTCGATCACGGCGGCTGCCGCTGCCAGGCCTGGCTGCTGAGCGGCGACGCGGCCGCGGCCGATCCGGTCTGCGCGAAATCGCCGGATCATGGGCGCGTCGAACAGGCGGTGCGTTTCGCGCGGCGTGCGGATCGAGGCGACGAACACCCGCTGGTGTTCCGCAGCCGCGCGAATTCGCTGGCGCGGTGAGTGGGGCGCGGTCATGGTTGCCGGCGTCGCGTGGTTCGATCGTGAAGTGAGCGCGGAGGCGAGCCGCGAAGCGGGCGCATCGCGCGTGCAAACGGAGTGGCGAAGCCGGATTGGCGTGATGGCTATCGTGTTCGCGGTGGGGGCGATGCATGCGGTGTTGCTGGGTTTTGTGCTTCAGCGTGTGCCTCAGCCACGCAAGGCGCTTGCGCCGGTGATAACGATAGACGCGAGATTGATTGCGCCGATTTCACCGATTTCGCCGATTGCCACGGCTTCCGCACAGCGTGATGCGCGAATCGAAGCGCATCCGCATGAAAGCCCGCGAGCGGCCGCGCGAATGTCGGCCGCTTCGCCGACGCGTCGCGTTAGCGCGGCAAGCGCGATCGCGACGCGTGCGCTGAATGCGTCGAAAGCCGCTTCCGTGGCAACCGACGCACCGCCGCAAGATCAGCACGCAGAAACCGCCCATGCCGAACCGCCGCAAAGCGCGACATCGGCTTCAACAGACGCATCGGCGCCCGCGTCCGCCGAAGCCACCGACGCCCCGCATCGCGTCGCGCATCTCGACTGCACGCTCGCGCATCCCGACTATCCCGAGCAGTCCTTACGACGTGCGGAATCCGGCACCGCCGTCATCGAAATCGATACGGCGCTCGACGGCCGCGTCGTCGCGGCGCGCGTGGCGTCGAGCAGCGGTTACGCGCGCCTCGACGCGGCCGCGCGTGCCGCCGCGCTCGCGAGCCATTGCCAGCCTTACGCGGAAAACGGCGCGGCGCGGCGCGCGCGCGCCGATGTGCCGGTCACGTTCAACCTCAGCGAGTGAAACGGAGGGCGTCATGCCAGCTTCAGGAATCATGCATCTGTGGACGCAGGGCGATGCGATGACGCGCGCCGTGGCGGCGCTGCTCATCGCCATGTCGGTCGCGTCGTGGTCGGTGATGGCGATGAAGGCGGTCGAGCTGGCCGCGCTGCGCCGCCGCGCCGTGTTTGCGCGCGCGGGTTTCTGGCGCGCGAGCGCGATGCGCGAGAGCATGCCGCGGCTCGGGCGGCCCGGCTCGCCGTTCTTCGAACTCGCGGCCGCCGGTCAGCGCGCGCTGACGCATCACGCGTCGGAGCGCGCGCCGCGTATCGATCTCGACGACTGGATGCAGCGCAGCCTCAGGGCCTCGATCGGCGAGAGTGCCGTGCGGCTGCAACGCGGGCTGGGCGTGCTCGCGTCGATCGCCAGCACCGCGCCGTTCGTGGGGCTGCTCGGCACCGTGTGGGGGATTTATCACGCGCTGCTCTCGCTCGGCGCGGGCGGCGACGCGAGTCTCGAACACGTGGCCGGACCGGTGGGCGAGGCGCTCGTCATGACGGCGCTCGGGCTGTGCGTGGCGATTCCGGCGGTGCTCGGGCACAACGCGTTCGCGCGGCTGGCGCGCGATGTCGTCGCGCAACTGAATCGCTTTGCGTTCGCCCTGCACGCGCAGTTGCTGAGCGCATCCGCGCCGCACGCCGACGCCGAACTGAACGATCCGGTGCGGCCATGAAACACGATGCCGATTGGGACTCACAAGCGCTGCCCGCCGCCGACATCAACATGACGCCGCTGATCGACGTGATGCTCGTGCTGCTGGTCATTTTCATGGTGACGCTGCCGGTGCTGCGCCACGAGGCGCGCCTCGCGTTGCCGCGCGTGGCAGCGGCGAGCCCGATCAGCGCGGCGCCGCACGTGGATCTCGCCATCGACGCGGACGGACGCGTGAGCTGGGATGCGCGCGCGATCACATCGGCGAGTCTCGACGCGCGTCTCGCGCAAACGGCGCGTCAGGCGCCGCAAACGGAGATCCGCCTGTTCGTCGATCGCGCGACGCCTTATGAGCGCGTGGCGGCGCTGCTCTCGGCGGCGAGCGCGGCCGGGCTCACGAAGATCGGTTTCGTGACCGAACGTGGCGAATATGCAGAACACGCGGATCACATCGGCCACGCAGCGCCGTAAAACAAGCGCTAAAAAACCGCATGCTGCGCGTAAGGTTGGGCGGCTTCCGACCCCTTACCACTGGTTACACATCTCACAGACGCGCTCGCATTTTCTCTGTCGGCCTGAAATAAGATGTGCCGTTGCCGACAAGAGACGAGCATGGGTCCAAACAGCCATCCGCAACCCCTATTGAAGCGCCTGGGATTTCTCGGCATCCACGGCTTGGGCCATGGTGCGGAGCCGGGCGGCGCGGCGTTTGCCGAACCGTCCGATCCCGATGTCGTGCGGCACGACGCCAATCTGCATGGCCGCGATTTCGTGGTCGGCGATCTGCATGGCTGCGTGAGCGCGCTCGAACAGCTGCTTGCGGCGGTCGAGTTCGATACCGGGCGCGATCGTCTGTTTTCCGTCGGCGACCTGATCGACCGCGGCGAGCAGAGCGAACGCGCGCTGGCCTTGCTGGAACACGACTGGTTTTATCCGGTGCTCGGCAATCACGAAGAGGCGCTGTGCGCGGTCGTCGACGGCAGGCTGCCGCGCGAGCGCTGGTACGAAGTGGGCGGCGACTGGGCGCGTTCGCTTTCCGATGGCGAACTCGCGGGGCACGCCGCGCATCTTCGTCCGCTGCCGCTCGTGCGGATCGTCGGAGAAGGGCACGCGCGCTTCAATATCCTGCACGCCGAGTTTCGCGGCAGCGACGAACAACTCGCGGCCGGGCGCTTCGAAGCCGCCGTGAGACGCCGGCTGCTCTGGGGCCGCGATCTGGCGTTCAGCGTCTCGCCTTCGCAGCAAGCCTTGTCCATCACTTACTGTGGACACACGACGATGCGCGAAGTCCGCCGCATCGGCGCGCATGTGTTCATCGATACGGGCGCGTGCAGTCCGGGCGGCAAGCTCACGCTCGTCGAGGCGGGCACGAGCCGCGTCTGGTCGAGCGTCACGCCGGGCCGCATGGCGGCGCCCGCGTAAGGTCCGCGCGCCACGGCGCTTCGCTTTGCGCGCCGCTGCGTTATCACGCTGTCGCGCGCCCGCCACTCCCCACATCCACTGTGCATCATTTGTCTTGCCAGTCCTGTGCCACTGAATGATAATAATTATCATTCAGACCCAATCGCGGGCCGCTTGCCGGCGCCGCACCGATTGGACAGAGCTCAATACATACCGATTCAGTGGTCGAACGCTATTACCGCGAACTGTTGCGTTTTCTTTCCCGGCTGGTGAAAGACGGTGACACCGCCTCGGATATCGCACAGGAAAGCTACGTTCGCGTGCTCTCGCTGCGCGACTCGGGCGCGACCATCAGCGATCCGCGCGGCTTGCTCTATCGCACCGCGCGCAATCTCGTCATCGACACGCATCGCCGTGCTACAGTCCGCGCTCAATCGGTCGTCGACGAGCTGGATGCGATCGACGAGCCCGCCGCGCATGTGTCGAGCCAGCCCGAGCAGGTGTGGGAGTCGTCGCGCCGCACCGAGGCGCTGGTCGCCGCGATCGACGCATTGCCGCCGCGCTGCCGCGAAGCGTTCGTGCTGCACAAGTTCGACGGGCTGAGCCACGCCGAAGTCGCCGAGCGCATGGGCATTTCGCGCAATATGGTCGAAAAGCACATCATTCGCGGCGTGCTCGCCTGCAAGCAGCGCATGACGGCGTTCGAGAGCGTGTCCGGTCGAGCGAGCGGCGCCGCCGAATAAAAAACGATGCAAGGTTCTTCGATGTCAGGTTTTGGCTTCGTCGCGCGTCTTCATAGAGGTACGCGCTGACGATATGACGATGGAACGACCCCACCTCCCTGAGACGACCGATGCCGCTGTCGATGCCGCTGTCGATGCCGCTGTCGATGCCGACGCCGACGCCGACATCGAGACGCAGGCCGCGAGCTGGCTCGTGCGGCGTCAGAACGGCTTGAGCGCGCGCGACGAAGCGCACTGGCAGGCGTGGCTCGCGCGCAGCCCGGCGCATCGCCGTGCCTATGAGCAGATCGACGAGATCTGGCAGGCGCTCGACCATGTGCCGCAACAGGATCTCGCGCGTTATCGCGCCGAAATTGCGCGCTCGTCTGCGACGGCGCGACAGGCGGACGGCGCGCGCGGCGTGCTCGCATCGCCGGGACGTCGCGCGTTCATGCCGCGCTTCGCGCTGGCCGGGACCGCGTTCGCGGCGGCGGGCGCGGGCGTGATCGGCTGGGAATACTGGCAGCGCACGCCGACCTTCAGCGAGAGCTTCACCACGCGGCGCGGCGAACTCCAGACCGTTTCGCTGCCCGACGGCAGCACCATCGAACTCGATACCGACACGCATGTCGAGGCGCGGCTGTTCCGGCATCGGCGCGAAGTGCGGCTGGTGCGCGGCCAGGCGATGTTCGCCGTGCAATCCGATCCAGGCTGCCCGTTCAACGTGCTGGCGCGCTCGGTGACCGTGACGGTCGTCGGCACGCGCTTTTCGGTGCGTTGCACGGAGACCGGGCTCGAACACGGCAACGTGCGCGTGGAGGTGGAAGAAGGGCGCGTGCGCGTGGCCTCCGCACCGCAGCCGGACACCGTGCCGCGCAGCGTCGAACTCGCGGCGGGCCAGGCCGTGACGAGCGGCGCGGATGGCCTGCTCGGCGAGATCGAGCCGATTGCGCCCACGGCGGTGGCGGTCTGGCGTCAGGGCCGCGTGGCTTTCAACGACACGACCGTGCTGCGCGCGTTGCAGGAATTCGCGCGCTACGGCGCGATCAACGTGGTGGTCGACGACCCCGTGGTGGCGCAGATGCGTCTTACGGGCAGCTTCGACGTGCATCAGCTCGACCGCTTCGCGCACGCGTTGCCGCGCGTGCTGCCGGTGCGTCTGCGCGCGCGCGGCAATCTCGTCGAGGTCGTGCGCGCCGCGTAGCGTGGGCGGGTCTGGGCTGCTCCTGGCTGCGAACGCCGTTTCCGCGGCAGCCGCTTTCGGCCCTTTCAGACCCTTCCGCCGTTCCTAATTTCTTGCGAATTTGGTTTGCATAATCCCTCGATCGGGCGTGGACCGCGCTCTCGGCATTGGGGCCAACATTATGCAAATCCGGCTTTTCGCGCGTCGGCGCACGGGCGCTTTCACGGGCGTTTTGTTTCTCACCTGCATCACCTGTGCGCTCGCGGCGTGCTCGCACGATCAAAAAAGCGTGCAGAAAAAGGTGCAAACGGTGACCGTGGAAACGGTCAAGACCGTGCCGTACGCGCAATCGTCGTCGATGCCGGGGCGCGCGACGTCGTTCCTGACATCGCCGGTTACGCCGCAAGTCACGGGCGTGATCCAGAAGCGGCTGTTCACCGAAGGCAGCGTGGTGCGCGAAGGGCAGGTGCTCTATCAGATCGATCCCGCGCCCTATCAGGCAACTTACGACGCCGATAAAGCCGAGCTGGAAAAAGCGCAGGCCGCGCTGCTTTCCGCGAAGCCGATTGCCGAGCGCGACCGCTCGCTCGCGGCCATCGACGCGATCAGCAAGGAAACGCTCGAAGAAGCCGAGGCGACGCTCAAGCAGGACGAAGCGACCATCGACGCCGACAAGGCCGCGCTCGAAAGCGCGCAAATCAATCTGGGCTACACGCGCGTGACCGCGCCGGTCGCGGGCACGATCAGCGCCTCCGCGTACACGCCCGGTGCGCTCGTGACGGCCGATCAGACCACGGCGCTCGCGACCATCTACGCCTACGACCCGATGTATCTGGACGTGACCGAGTCGAGCACGGACGTGCTCGCGCTGCGCAAGAAGTTCGCGAGCGGCGAGTATAAAACCGACGCGAACGGCAACGCCAAGGTCAAGATCACGCTCGAAGACGGCACGACCTACGCGCACGAAGGCACGCTGCAATTCGCGGGCGTGGGCGTCGATCAGACCACGGGCACCATCACCTTGCGCGTGATCGTGCCGAACCCGGACAAGCTGCTGCTGCCGGGCGAATATCTGCACGCGGTCATCGATCAGGGCGTGAACCAGAGCGCGATGCTGGTGCCGCAGCAGGCGGTCGTGCACGATCAGCGCGGCAACGCGACGGCGCTGATCGTCGATGCGCAGAACAAGATCGAGTCGCGCACGCTGATGCTCGCGGGCACCGCGAACAATAACGAATGGGTCGTGACGGGCGGACTCCAGACGGGCGATCGCATCGTCGTGGCGGGTTCGCAGTTCGTGAGCGTCGGCGATACGGTGAAGGCGACGGAAGCGGCTGAAGCGACTGAGGCGACCGACACGACCGAGGCTGCTGCGGCGTCGCCGTCTTCGTCGCCTGCGGCGAACTGAGGGGCGAGTGCATGCGTATCGCTCATTTCTTTATCGACCGTCCGGTCTTCGCTTGGGTGCTCGCGATCCTGGTCTCGCTGACCGGCGCCTTCGCGATCACCCAGTTGCCGCTCGACCAGTATCCCGACATCGCGCCGCCGACCATCCAGATCACGGCGACCTATAACGGCGCGTCCGCGCAGACCAATCAGGACGCGGTCGTGCAGGTGATCGAGCAGCAGATGGTCGGTCTCGACAATCTGATGTACATGTCGTCCTCGGCGAACTCCGAGGGCAATATCTCGATCAAGCTGACCTTCTCGGCGGGCACGAATCCCGACACCGCCCAGGTGCAGGTGCAGGATCAGCTGCAATCGGCCAACGCGCTGCTGCCCGAAGAGGTGCAGGAAAGCGGCGTGACCGTGCGCAAGGCGTCGCCCGATACCTTCCTCGTCTTCAACCTCGTGTCCGAGGACGGCAAGATGAGCAAGGCGGCCATCGCCGACTATCTGTACAGCAATCTCGAAGAGCAGATCGAGCGTCTGCCCGGCGTCGGCCAGGCGCAGCAGTTCGGCTATGAGTACGCGATGCGGATCTGGCTCGATCCGAACAAGCTGCAAAAGTATGCGCTGATGCCATCGGACGTGGTCACGGCCATCGACGCGCAGAACAACGACGTGGCCGCCGGCGAAGTCGGCAACACGCCCGCCGTGAAGGGCCAGGAACTCGACGCCACCATCACGGCGCGCAGCCGCCTGACCACCGCGCAGCAGTTCCGCGACATCGTGCTCAAGACCGAGACCAACGGCTCGCAGGTGCTGCTCGGCGACGTGGCGCGCGTCGCGCTCGGCCCGCAGGCGTACACGGTCGAAACGAACTTCAACAACAAGCCCGCTTCGGGTCTCGGCCTGCAACTCGCGCCGGGCGCGAACGAAGTGCAGGTCGACAAGGAAGTGCACGACTTCCTGAACAAGCGCGCGGCGAGCTTTCCGGCTGGGTTGAAGGTCGAGTATCCGTACGAGATGGTGCCGTTCATCAAGACGTCCATCACCGAAGTGGTCAAGACGCTCGCGGAAGCCATCGTGCTGGTCGTCGCGATCATGTTCCTGTTCCTGCAGAACCTGCGCACCACGCTGATTCCGGCGATTGCGGTGCCGGTCGTGCTGCTCGGCACCTTCGGCATCCTCGACGTGTTCGGCTATTCGATCAACATGCTGACGATGTTCGGCGTGGTGCTCGCCATCGGCCTGCTCGTGGACGACGCGATCGTGGTGGTCGAGAACGTCGAGCGTCTGATGACCGAGGAGCATTTATCGCCGCGCGAGGCCACCAAAAAGTCGATGACGGAAATCAGCAGCGCGCTGGTCGCCATTGCGATGGTGCTCTCCGCCGTGCTGTTGCCGATGGCGTTTTTCGGCGGCTCGACGGGCATCATCTACCGGCAGTTTTCGGTGTCGGTGGTGTCGGCGATGGCGCTTTCGGTGGTGGTGGCGCTGACCTTCACGCCCGCGCTCTGCGCGACGATTCTCAAGGACGGCCACGAGAAGCCGAAGGGCCGTTTCTTCAGCGGCTTCAATCGCGGCTTCGATGCGTCGACCAGCAAGTATCGCCGCGTCGTCGACAAGATGCTGCATCATCGCAAGCCCGCGATCATCGTCTATGCGCTGCTCGTGCTGGGCGCGGGACTGCTGTTCGTGCGCCTGCCCACGTCGTTTCTGCCGACCGAGGATCAGGGCGTGCTGATGGTGACGGTGACCGCGCCCGTGGGCGCGACGCGCGAGCGCACCGAAGCGACGATGGCGAAGGTCGAGGACTATCTGCTCAAGCAGCCGGCGGTTTCGGAGGTGTTCAACGTCGCCGGTTACGCGGTTGGCAGTAACGGCCAGAACGTCGGCATGATGTGGGTGAAGCTCAAGGACTGGGATCAGCGCACGGCGGTCAACGATACGGCGCAGGGTTTCGTCGCGAAGGCTTCGCGCGATCTCTCGCAGCAGGTTCGCGACGCCAAGGTGTTCGTGCTGCAGCCGCCGACGGTGCGTGGTCTCGGCATCAGTTCGGGCTTCGACATGGAGCTTGTCGATGAGGGCGGGCTCGGTCACGCGGCGCTCGCCGCTGCGCGCGACAAGCTGATCAAGATGGCGAATCAGAGCGGCGTCGTGCGCCAGGTGCGCTTCAACGGTCTCGCCGATACGCCGCAACTCTCGCTCGATATCGACGACCGCAAGGCGAGCGCGATGGGTCTCGCGCCCGCCGACATCAACTCGACCGTCGAAGACGCGCTCGGCGGTGAATACGTGGACGAATTCCTCGACAACCAGCGTATCAAGAAGGTCTACGTGCAGGGCGACGCGCCGTTCCGCATGACGCCCGAGTCGCTGGAGCAATGGTATGTGCGCAATACGTCGGGGACGATGGTGCCGTTCTCCGCGTTCGCGACGTCGCACTGGACCTACGGGCCGCCCGAACTCGACCGCTACAACGCGGAGTCGTCGTTCGAGATCGTCGGCGATCCGGCGCCCGGCGTGAGTTCGGGCCAGGCGATGCAGACCATGGAGCAACTGGTCGCGAAGCTGCCCAAGGGCATCACCTATGCGTGGACCGGGCTGTCGTATCAGGAGCAGTTGTCGGGCGGACAGGCGCCGTATCTCTACGCGGTCTCGGTGCTGTTCGTGTTCCTGTGCCTCGCGGCGCTGTATGAAAGCTGGTCGGTGCCGCTGGCGGTGCTGCTGATCGTGCCGCTCGGCGTGTTCGGCGCGGCGCTCGGCACGACGTTGCGCGGGCTGTCGAACGATGTTTACTTCCAGGTGGGCCTGCTGGTGACGGTGGGTTTGTCGTCGAAGAACGCGATTCTGATCGTCGAGTTCGCGACCATGCTGGAGAAGCAGGGCGCCAGTACGCTCAAGGCCATCGAGCAGGCCGTCGCGCTGCGGATTCGTCCGATC
This sequence comes from Paraburkholderia sp. J94, assembly GCF_905220285.1. Lineage (NCBI taxonomy): Bacteria > Pseudomonadati > Pseudomonadota > Betaproteobacteria > Burkholderiales > Burkholderiaceae > Paraburkholderia > Paraburkholderia sp. J94. The sequence continues at coordinate 165,590 of NZ_CAJMZH010000020.1, forward strand.
GTGATGACGTCGCTGGCGTTTCTGCTGGGCGTCGCGCCGCTGGTGATCGCAACCGGCGCGGGCGCGGCCGCGCGTCAGTCGATCGGCACGGGGGTGTTCGGCGGCACGCTGGTGGGAACGGTGCTGGCGATTTTCTTCACGCCGCTCTCGTATTTCCTCGTGCGCAAGCTGAGCGGTAAGGGCGCGTCGCCGAGCGGTCCGGGCGGTCGCGGCGGTGCGGGTGCGCCCGCAGGCGATTCCGGCTCGACCGGTGCGCAGGCGGAGCAGAGCGTGCCCGAGCACGCGGAGCAGGAAGCCGGGGAAGATGCGTATGCGTTGCCGGATGGCGCGATGAATGCATCGACGCACGAGTCGAAGAATGGAGGTGCCGCATGAAGCGCGTAGTCCACTGGATGCTGGCCGGCGCGGCCGTCACGGCGCTGAGCGCGTGTATCGATCTGTCGCCGTCGTATCAGCGGCCCACCGCGCCGGTGGCGGCTGCGTGGCCCGATGCGGCTTCGACAACCGGCGCTGCAAACGCACAGCCTTCGGCCACGCTCGCCGCCGATATCGGCTGGCGCAGCTTCTTCGTCGATCCGCGTTTGCAGCGCACGATCGCGCTCGCGCTGTCGAACAACCGCGATCTGCGCATCGCGATTCTTGATATCGAAAAGGAGCGCGCCGAGTACCGCATCGAACGCGCGTCGCTGTTCCCGGAAATCGATCTGGGCGGCTCGCAGGAGGCCGAACGCACGCCGACTTCGGTGCGCAACGCGCAATCCAGCGGGTCCGCGACCACGACCACCGCGAGCGGCGAGACCACGCACGTCTATAGCGCGAATCTGGGCTTCACGTCCTACGAGATCGATCTGTTCGGCCGCGTGCGCAACTTGAGCAAGGCGGCGCTCGAAACCTATCTTTCGTCGATCGAAACGCGCCGCAGCACGCAGATCAGCCTCGTTTCCGATGTGGCGAGCGACTGGCTCACGCTGGCGTCGGACAAGCGCTTGCTGGCGATCGCGCAGGAAACCCAGGCGAGCCAGCAGCGCACTTTCGATCTGGTCGATCGCGAGCACACGCTGGGCGCGGCTAGCGCGCTAGACGTGGAGCAGGCGCAGGCGAGTCTCCAGTCGGGGCGCAACTCGGCGGCGCAGGCGCAGACCACGGCCGAGCAGGCGCGCAATGCGCTCGAACTCGTCGTGGGCGCGCGCGTGCCCGACGCCGATCTGCCCGATGCGCAGGTCGATCCGGTCGCGAGCATCACGTCGATTCCGGCGGGCATTCCGTCGGCGGTCCTGCAACGCCGTCCCGATGTGCTGGCGGCCGAGCACACCTTGAAAGCCGATAACGCCGATATCGGCGCGGCGCGCGCGAACTTCTTCCCGACCATCAGCCTGACGGCGGCGCTCGGCTTCGAAAGTCCCGCGCTCGCGCAGTTGTTCACGGGCGGCAATCGCGCGTGGTCGTTCGAGCCGTCGGCGGTGATTCCGATTTTCGACGCGGGCCAGAACCGCGCCACGCTCGACGCCGCGAAGGTGACGCTCAAGATCGACGTCGCGACCTACGAGAAGACGATCCAGACCGCGTTCGAGGAAGTCGCGAACGCGCTGGCGACGCGCGCGACCATCGACGAACAACTCGACGCGCAGACGCGCACCGTCAAGGCCGATCAGCACGCCTACGATCTGACGATGGCGCTCTATCAGCAGGGCAGCGACAGCCTGATCGACGCGTTGACCGAGCAGCGTCTGCTTTACACGGCGCAGCAGTCGCTGGTCGCGACGCAGCTTTCGGCGCAGACCAGTCTGATCACGCTGTATGCGGCGCTGGGCGGCGGCGTGGAGGCCGATTCAGCATCGAGTGCTGCGAACGCGGCATCGGCGGCGTCTGGCGCTTCGGTTACGCGCTGAGCGGTGAAGCCGGGCGCGAGGCAGTATGATGACCGAACGTTTTCAGAACCAGGGTTGAGGTAGCAAGGCCATGTGCCCGGAATCGAAGTCATGCCGCAAACGCTGATCCGCGTGCTGCGCGAAATCCGCCGCGCGAGCCTGACCGGCAAGCTGTTTGCCGCGATGCTGGTCGTCAACGTGCTGGTGATCGGCGCGATGGCGCTGGGCGCGCGGCTCAGTTTCGAGCGCGGCTTTCTCGGCTATCTGGAGCAGCAGGAAATCAAGCGGCTGGAGTCGAGCGTCGGGCCGCTGGGCCTCGCGTATCGCGATCACGGCAGCTGGGATTTCCTGCTCGAAAACCGCAGCATTTGGCACGAGATCATGCGGCCTTACGCGCCGGCCTCGTATCCTGTGACGAGCCGCGCGCCGCTGCCGCGTCTGCCGGTTTCGTCGCTGATCGGCACCAATACGCGCTTCACGCTGCTCGACGCGAAAGGCGCCTACGTGTTCGGCAATCCGGCCTTCGCGGATACGTCGCCGCGCCGTCCCATCGTCGTCGACGGCAAGACGGTCGGCTGGCTGCTGATGGTGCCGTTCGAGCGCGCGACCGAGGCGGGCGATCTGCGCTTCCAGAAGACGCAGCGCGAGTCGAGCTGGATCATCACGATTGCGGCCACGCTGCTCGCGATTCTCACGACCTTGTGGATGGCGCGTGCGCTCGCCTCGCCGCTGCGCCGCATCGCGAGCGCGACGCACACGCTCGCGGGCGGCGATCTGAGCGCGCGCGTGCCGACGGTGTCGACCGGCGACATCGGCCAGCTCGAACACGATTTCAACCATCTCGCGCAGACGCTGGAGAGCACCGAGCGCATGCGTTCCGCGCTGGTCGCCGATATCTCGCACGAACTGCGCACGCCGCTCGCGGTGATGAGCGGCGAGATCGAGGCGATCGAAGTGGGCGTGCGCCCGGTGAGCGTGGAAGCGGTGCGCTCGCTCGGCGGCGAAGTGAAGCGCCTGAGCCGTCTCGTCGACGATCTCTACGATCTCTCGCTCGCCGATGTCGGCGCGCTGCGTTATCACCACGAACAACTCGATGTCTGCGAGACGCTGCGCTCGGCGTTGCGCCGCAGCGCGCGGCGGCTCGGCGACGCGGGTCTCACGCTGCGCACCGATCTGCCCGACGCGCCGCTCTGGGTGCGCGGCGACGAGCGCCGGCTTCAGCAGGTCTTCACCAATATTCTCGAAAACGCGGTGCGTTATGTCGATGCGGGCGCAACAGTCTGCGTGACGGCGCGCGAGGATGCGCGCACCGTCTACATCGATTTCGACGACAGCGGCGCGGGCGTGCCCGAGGCCATGCTGGCTTCGCTGTTCGAGCGCTTCTATCGCGTGGAGGCGTCGCGCAGCCGCGCGACCGGCGGCGCGGGGCTCGGCTTGCCGATCTGCCGCGGCATCGTCGAGGCGCACGATGGGCGTATCGACGCCGCGCGCGCGCCGCTCGGCGGCTTGCGCATTGCCATCGCGCTGCCGCGCAGCACGGAAACCTTCAGGAACCGACGTGACCATGAGTAACGAAACGCCGATCGACATTCTGATCGTCGAGGACGAGCCCAAACTGGCGAGCGTGATGGCGGACTTCCTGCAAGCCGCGGGCTACACCACGCGCTGCGTGGACGACGGCCGCGAAGTCGCGAACGAAGTGGCGCGGCGCATGCCGGGCCTGATCGTGCTCGACCTGATGTTGCCGGGCCGCGATGGCCGCGACATCTGCCGCGATCTGCGCACCTATAGCGACGTGCCGATCATCATGGTGACGGCGCAGGTGGAGGAGGTCGACCGCTTGATCGGCCTGGAACTCGGCGCCGACGACTACATCTGCAAGCCGTTCAGCCTGCTCGAACTGGTCGCGCGCGTGAAGGCGATTCTGCGCCGCTCGCGCTTCGAGCGCTTTCCCGAGAGCGTGCCGCTGCAACTCGACGAAGAACGTTTTCTCGCGACTTTTCGCGGTGTGGAAATCGAATTCACGCCGATCGAATTTCGCTTGCTGCGGACGCTGGCGGCGCGGCCCGGCCGGGTCTTTTCGCGCGACGTGCTGATGGACCGGCTGTATCCCGATGGCCGCATTGTCGAGGACCGCACGATCGACAGCCACGTGAAGAAAATCCGCCGCAAATTCGAGGCCGTCGCGCCCGATGAAGACGTGATTCAGTCCGTCTACGGCGCGGGATTCCGGCTGGCTTTATAGCGTTTGATTGGCTTTGCGTGCGCGCTCACGCGCCTTCGGGCCGCTTGACGAACGCGTGCACGAAGGTCTGCACGGACGCTTCCACCCAGCGGTCGAGCTGCGCCTCCGAGGGCCGCGAAGTCGGATGCGTGAGGCATTCGAGTTGCGCCTCGCCGCGCACGATGCTGATGAACAGCATGGCGGCCGTGGTGTAGCCCACGGCTTGCACGTCGATCTGGCCGCGCGCCGCCGCGCGTTCGAGAAATTGCCCGACGATGCTCGCCACCACTTCCGGCCCCGCCGCATAGAACGCGCGCCCCAGCTCGGGAAAGCGCGGCGCTTCCGAGACGATCACGCGATACAGCGCGAGCCCCATCGGCGACACCACCAGATCGAGATACGCGCGTGCGAGCCGCGTGAGCGAGCGCGTGATGTCGTCGGTTTCGAAGTCCATCTTGCGCAGCGAATTCGCGAACTGCCCGCATTCGCGCTGGATCACGGCGGCGAACAGCGCTTCCTTGGTCGGCCACGCGGCATAGACCGTCGACTTCGAGACGTGCGCCTCGCGCTGGATCATGTCGGTGGTGGCGGCGCTGAAGCCGTGCGCCAGAAAGATGTCGCGCGCGGCGTTCAGGATCGTGTCCGCCTTGCTGGGGGCGGGCACGATGTCGGGCTTGCGGGGAGTGGGGGGACGGCGCGCCGGTGCGCCGGTTTCCTTCTGCGTCGCCATTTGTTCTGGATCGGTAGCGATAACGGTGTCGCCGGATCGTAACACAGCGCACGGGCGGGATTCCCGGCTGCGCACAGCTTCGTTTCGAATAGTACCGATCGGTTCGATTTTTATTGACGTGGCAATCTTGTGCTCTTATCATCCAGTACCGTTCGGTACTATCCCGCCTGGATGATCCTCCCCTCATTGACGGTTTTCGCCGCGTGAACGTGCGCGGCGCGGGGTCGTTTTTTCTCGCGCCAAGGCGCGCAGAGCGGGAAGCGTGGCGTATCGGCCGGACGGACACATCAACTTGATCAGGATTGCAAACGGATGATGGACTCGCGAAACCCATTCAAGCGGAGCACGCGTTGAACGCGGCCGCCGCGTCCCCGCCGCCGTTGAGCGGCGGCAAGCTCGCGCTCGGCACGCTGGCCGTCGCGCTCGCGACCTTCATGAACGTGCTCGATTCGTCGATCGCGAACGTCGCCATTCCCACCTTGTCGGGCAGCCTGGGCGTCTCGGTGGACGAGGGCACGTGGGTCATCACGGTGTTCGCGGCGGCCAATGCCGTTGCGATCCCGCTGACCGGCTGGCTCACGCAGCGTCTCGGCCAGATTCGCCTGTTCGTGGGTGCGATCGTGCTGTTTACGATCGCTTCGTGGCTCTGCGGCATGGCGCCCAATCTGCCGGTGCTGCTGGCGGCGCGCGTGTTCCAGGGTCTCACGGCCGGGCCGCTGATTCCGATGTCGCAAGCGATCCTGCTCAGTTCGTGGCCGAAGCAGAAGTCCGCGACGGCGCTGGCGCTCTGGGCCATGACGGCCACCGTGGGGCCGATCGCGGGACCGTCGCTCGGCGGCTGGATCACGGACAGTTATAGCTGGACGTGGATTTTCTACATCAACATTCCGGTGGGCATTTTCGCGGCCACGGCCACGTGGATGATCTATCGCTCGCGCGAGACACCCACGCGCAAGCCGCCGATCGATCTGGTCGGGCTCGGCCTGCTCGTCGCGTGGGTCGGCACCTTGCAGGTCATGCTAGACAAGGGCAAGGATCTCGACTGGTTCCATTCGCCCGTGATCATCGGCCTGACGATTGCGGCTGCGGTCAGCTTCACGGCCTTCGTGATCTGGGAGCTGACCGAGGAGCATCCGATCGTCGATTTGCGGCTGTTCGGCCAGCGCAATTTTCTGGGCGGCACGATTGCGATTTCGATCGCGTATGGCGTGTTCTTCGGCAATCTCGTGCTGCTGCCGCAATGGATGCAGGAGTATCTGGGCTATCGCGCCGTGGATGCGGGGCTCGTGATCGCGCCCATCGGCATCTTTACGGTGCTGCTTTCGCCGGTGATCGCGAAGGTGCTGCCGCGCTCGGACGCGCGCGTGATCGCCACATTGGCGTTCATCGGTTTCGCGGCGGTGTTCTGGATGCGCTCGAATTACATCGTCGATATCGATACGTATCACCTCGTGCTGCCCACGCTGCTGCAAGGCATTCCGATGGCGATGTTCTTCGTGCCGCTCACCGCGATCATTCTCGCGGGCCAGCCGCCGCAGCGCATTCCGGCCGCCGCCGGTCTGTCGAATTTCGTGCGCGTGTTTTGCGGCGCGGTGGGCACGTCGCTGGGCGCGAACGAGTGGTACGACCGCACGGTGGTGCATCACGTGCGGCTCACCGAGCAGGCGACGCCGGAGAATCCGGCCTTCACGCAGTTCCTCGGCTTCGTGACGAAGTCGATGCACGTCGATACGGCGACGGCGCATGCGATGTTCGGCCAGCTCGTGGAGTCTCAGGCGGCGATGCTCGGGCTCAACGACGTGTTCTGGATTTCGGCGGTGATCTTCATCGCCATCATTCCGCTCATCTGGATTACGCGCGCGGGCAGGGCAGGCGGGGGCGGCGCGGATTCGGCGGCGCATTGAAGCCACATTGACGCAGCATTGAATCTGCGTCGAATACGAAAACCGGTGCTGCCTTTTTCGAACATCAGGAAAACATGAAAAACGTTTCAATTTCGAGCTCGCGCGTGCGGCCTCGCGCGCTGGCCTTGGCCGTTGCGTGCGCAACGGTTACGCTCATGAGCGGCTGCGCGAACTATATCGGTATCAAGAGCGACAAGACGCTGGACCAGCCGCAGCAGCTCGAGTCGTCGCAGAGTATTCCGGCGCAAGGCGGGCAGTGGCCCGCGCTCGACTGGGCGAAGCAGTTCGGCGATCCGCAGTTGCAGAAGCTGATCGACGAAGCGCTCGATGGTAATCCGACGATTGCGCAGGCGCAGGCGCGTCTGGCGAAGGCGTCGTCGTATATCGAGACTTCGAAGTCGGCGTTGGCGCCGAAAGTGAACGCGGGTTATTCGTGGACGCGCGAACTCTATTCGGAGAATGCGCTTTATCCGAGCCCCTACGGCGGCAGCTGGTACAGCGAAAACAACGTGCTCGCGAGCGCGTCGTGGGATCTGGACCTCTGGGGTAAAAACCGTCAGCGTCTCGCGCAGGCCGTCTCCGCGCAGCGCGCCGCCGAAGCCGAGATGCAGCAGGCGCGCATCACGCTCGCGGCCTCGGTCGCGCGTACGTATAACCAGCTCGCCCAGCTTTACGCGCTGCGCGACATCGCCGCGCACGAAATCGACAACCGCAAGACCATCGGCACGATCACGAACGGCCGCGTGGTCGCGGGCCTCGATACCAACGTCGAGCGTCAGACCGCCAACGGCAACATCGCAACGAGTCAGGCCAATCTCTCGCAGATCGACGGCCAGATCGAGACCGTGCGCTACCAACTGGGCGCGCTGCTCGGCAAGGGCCCGGACCGTGGTTTGCAGATCGCGAATCCCGTGCTCAATCCGGTCGCGAATGTCGCGCTGCCCGACAACCTGCCCGCCGATCTCATCGCGCGCCGCCCGGATATCGTCGCTGCGCGCTGGCAGGTCGAAGGCGCGATGCACGATGTGAAGGAAGCGAAG
>NZ_CAJMZH010000021.1:0-160340 GCF_905220285.1 Paraburkholderia sp. J94
TTGTTGAAGAACCGACCCGCGGGTTTCTCGTCGCGGGCTTCGTTGCGGTGCTGCGTGCAGCGAAGGGGGCGAATATTAGCGCTCCCTGCACTACAGCGCAAGGGGGTGGCGGAAAATAATTCCGCCACCGGCCCGACGGGACTACCAGGCGACTACCCGGCCGCCTACTTGTTCTTGAACGCCGGCTTACGCTTCTCCACGAACGCAGCCATCCCCTCTTTCTGATCTTCCGTCGCGAACAGCGAATGGAACAGGCGGCGCTCGAAATGCACGCCCTCGGCCAGCGTCGTCTCGTAGGCGCGGTTCACCGCCTCCTTGGCCATCATCACAGCGGGCAGCGAGTATTCGCAGATCGTAGTTGCGGCCGCTATCGCCTCGTTCAGCAGATCCGCCGCCGGGATCACGCGCGACACCAGGCCCGCGCGCTCCGCCTCGGCCGCATCCATCATGCGCGCCGTCAGACACAGGTCCATCGCTTTCGCCTTCGACACCGCGCGCGGCAGACGCTGCGTTCCGCCCGCACCCGGAATCACCCCGAGCTTGATCTCCGGCTGGCCGAACTTCGCCGTATCGGCGGCAAAGATCATGTCGCACATCATCGCCAGTTCGCAGCCGCCACCGAGCGCGAAACCCGAAACCGCCGCAATGATCGGCTTGCGGATCGAGCGAATGGTCTCCCAGTTGCGCGTGATGTAGTCGCCCTTATAGACATCCATGAAGCTATAGGTCGCCATCATGCCGATGTCGGCGCCTGCTGCGAACGCCTTCTCGCTGCCCGTGATGACGATCGCGCCGATGTTCTCATCCGCGTCGAACGCCTTGAGCGCCGCGCCCAGTTCGTCCATCAAGGCGTCGTTGAGTGCGTTCAGCGCTTTCGGCCGGTTCAGCGTGATCAGACCGACTTTGCCGCGCGTCTCGACCAGGATGTTTTCGTACTCCATACGTCCTCCTTCCCTAATAGAAAAGTCCCAAAAATTTCTTTTACGCCGAAGTTTGACTAATGCTAACATTTGCCAACCAACCGGTCGGTCAATTAATTGGCGCGGGCCTCATCCAACCCCTCAATTCAAGTCGAGCCATGACACATCCGTTTTTCGACAAGCACGAAGGCCTGCTGCAGAAGGCGTTGGCCGCCATCGAGACGCGCGGCTACTGGAGCCCGTTCGCCGAAATGCCGAGCCCCAAAGTGTACGGTGAATCCGCCAGCGCAGACGGCGAAGCCGCGTTCAAGGCGCACCTGAATCACCCGTTCGAACTCGAGCAGCCTGCCAGCGGCGAAACCGTCGGCAGCGAGGCCTCGCCATTCGGTTTTGTGCTCGGCGCGCGTTACCCGAAGTCGACGCCCGACCAGTTGATTGACGCCGCTCAACAAGCACAACGCGACTGGCGCGCCGCGGGCCCCAAGGCCTGGGTGGGCGTGAGCCTCGAAATTCTCGAACGCCTGAACCGCGCGAGCTTCGAAATCGCCTATAGCGTGATGCACACGACCGGCCAGGCCTTCATGATGGCGTTCCAAGCAGGCGGCCCGCACGCGCAGGACCGCGCGCTCGAAGCGGTGACCTACGCGTGGGACCAGCTGCGCCGCATTCCCGCCGACGCGCACTGGGAAAAGCCGCAGGGCAAGAACCCGCCGCTCGCGATGCAAAAGCGCTTCACGGTCGTACCGCGCGGCACGGGCCTCGTGCTCGGCTGCTGCACGTTCCCGACCTGGAACGGCTACCCCGGCCTGTTCGCCGATCTGGCGACGGGCAACACGGTGATCGTCAAGCCGCACCCGGGCGCGATCCTGCCGCTCGCGATCACCGTGCGCATCGCGCGCGAGGTGCTGCGTGAAGCCGGTTTCGATCCGAACGTCGTCACGCTGCTCGCGACCGATCCCAACGACGGCGCGCTCGTCCAGCAACTCGCCCTGCGCCCCGAAATCAAGCTGATCGACTTCACTGGCAGCACGCAGAACGGCGACTGGCTCGAACAACACGCGCATCAGGCGCAGGTCTACACCGAAAAGGCCGGCGTGAACCAGATCGTGATCGACTCCGTGAGCGATCTGAAGTCCGCCGCGCGCAACATCGCCTTCTCGCTTTCGCTCTACTCGGGCCAGATGTGCACGGCGCCGCAGAACATCTACGTGCCGCGCGACGGCATCGAGACCGCCGAAGGCCACATGAGCTTCGATCAGGTCGCACAGGCCATCGCGGGAGCCGTCACGAAATTCGTAGCCGATCCGGCACGCGCCGTTGAAGTGCTCGGCGCGATCCAGAACGACGGCGTGACCGCACGCGTCGACGAAGCCCGCAAGCTGGGCAACGTGCTCGCCGACAGCCATGCGCTCGACCATCCGCAATTCCCGGGCGCACGCGTGCGCACGCCGCTCGTGCTCGCACTCGATGCGGGCCGCGACGCCGCGACGATCACGCGCGAATGGTTCGGCCCGATCTCGTTCGTGATCGCCACCGACTCCACCGCCCAGTCGCTGGCCCTCGCCGGGGCGACCGCGCGCGACCACGGCGCGCTCACGCTCTCGGTCTACAGCACGAGCGACGAAGTGATCGAAGCCGCCCACGAAGCGGCGATCACCGGCGGCGTGGCGCTGTCGGTCAATCTCACAGGCGGCGTGTTCGTCAATCAGTCGGCGGCCTTCTCGGACTTCCACGGCACCGGCGCGAACCCCGCCGCGAACGCCGCGCTGGCCGACGCCGCGTTCGTGGCGAACCGCTTCCGCGTGGTTCAGAGCCGCGTTCATGTTGAACCCAAAGCGGCGCCCGTTGCAGTCGGCTGAATGGCCTAGGCCGTTCGGCCGAATGGCGCACGACTGCCCGACCCTCTAGCATGCAAGGCATGAGCGCACTCCGCGCTCGTGCAGGAACCTGAGATGACCGAAGCCTATATCTGCGACGCGATTCGCACCCCGTTTGGCCGCTACGGCGGCGCCCTCAAGGACGTGCGCGCCGACGACCTCGCCGCCGTGCCCATCCGCGCGCTCGTCGAGCGCAACCCCGGCGTGGACTGGCGCGCACTCGACGACATCCTGTACGGCTGCGCCAACCAGGCAGGCGAAGACAACCGCAACGTCGCACGCATGGCCGCACTGCTCGCGGGCCTGCCCACCGAAGCGCCCGGCGGCACGCTCAACCGCCTGTGCGGTTCCGGCCTCGACGCCGTCGGCAGCGCCGCGCGCGCAATCAAGGCCGGCGAAGCGCGCCTGATGATCGCGGGCGGCGTGGAAAGCATGACGCGCGCGCCGTTCGTGATGGGCAAAGCCGCGTCCGCGTTCGCGCGCGACGCGAATATCCACGACACCACCATCGGCTGGCGTTTCGTCAACAAGCTGATGAAGCAGCAATATGGTGTCGATTCGATGCCCGAAACGGCGGAAAACGTCGCCGAGGAATTCAACATCAGCCGCGCCGATCAGGACGCGTTCGCGCTGCGCAGCCAGCAGAAGGCCGCGCGCGCGCAGAAGGACGGCACGCTCGCGCAGGAAATCGTCGCGGTCGAGATTGCGCAGAAGAAAGGCGATCCTGTGCGTGTCACGCTGGACGAACATCCGCGCGAGACCTCGCTCGAATCGCTCGGCAAGCTCAAGGGCGTGGTGAAGCCTGACGGCACAGTGACGGCCGGCAACGCTTCGGGCGTCAACGACGGCGCCTGCGCGCTGCTGCTGGCCAACGAGGAAGCCGCCGCCCAATATGGTTTGCGTCGGCGTGCACGCGTGCTCGGCATGGCAACGGCCGGCGTCGCGCCGCGCATCATGGGCATCGGGCCCGCGCCCGCCACGCAGAAGCTACTCGCGCAGCTCGGCATGACGCTCGACCAGTTCGACGTGATCGAACTCAACGAAGCGTTCGCGTCGCAAGGTCTCGCCGTGCTGCGCGCACTCGGCCTCGCCGACGACGACGCACGCGTGAACCCGAACGGCGGCGCGATCGCGCTCGGTCATCCGCTGGGCGCCTCGGGCGCGCGGCTCGTAACCACGGCGCTGCATCAGCTCGAACGCACGCAGGGCCGCTACGCGCTGTGCACGATGTGCATCGGCGTCGGCCAGGGCATCGCGCTGGCCATCGAGCGCGTTTGACGGCAAACGGCGCGACAGCGCCAACCTGGCAGCAGCACAGCGACCCGCCGGACGACGCAGCGCGGCGGGTCAGGAAGTCCTGAAAGCAGTCCCGAAAAGCAGGCATGGAGGAGACAACCGATGCCCTTTGAAGCGATCCGCGTCGAGACCGACGCAACCACGCGCGTGGCCACCGTCACGCTGAACCGCCCGGACAAGCTCAACAGCTTCACGCGCGCCATGCACCGCGAGCTCGCGGCGGCGCTCGACGAAGTCGAAGCCGCCGGCGCGCGCGCACTCGTGCTCACCGGCGCGGGCCGCGGCTTCTGCGCGGGCCAGGATCTCGCCGACCTCGACTTCACGCCTGGCGCGATGACCGACCTCGGGGCGCTCATCGACGAGCATTTCAATCCGCTGATCAAACGGCTGCAGGCGCTGCCGATGCCCGTGATCGCCGCCGTCAACGGCACCGCGGCGGGCGCGGGCGCAAATCTCGCGCTCGCGTGCGACCTCGTGCTGGCCGCGCGCTCCGCGAGCTTCATTCAGGCGTTCGTGAAAATCGGCCTCGTTCCCGATTCGGGCGGCACGTGGTTCCTGCCGAAGCGCGTGGGCATGGCTCGCGCACTCGGCCTTGCCATGACCGGCGACAAGCTGAGCGCCGAAAAAGCGGAAAGCTGGGGCCTCGTCTGGCAAGTGACCGACGACGCCGAACTCGCCGCCAGCGCTGCCGCGCTCGCCGCGCAACTCGCGAAGCAACCTACGCGCGCCATCGTCGCCACGCGCGAGGCGCTGCGCGCGTCGGCCACGAACACGCTCGATCAGCAGCTCGATCTCGAACGCGATCTGCAACGCGAACTGGGTGCATCCCACGACTACGCGGAAGGCGTGCAGGCCTTCGTCGAGAAACGCGCGCCGCGCTTCGAGGGCCGTTGATATGTCCACATCGATCTCCACGCGAGCGCTCGGCGACATGACGCCCGACGAACTCGCCCGCGCCACCGCGCAGGCCATGTACGAAGCCGACGGTTGCAGCCGCGCGCTCGGGATGGAACTGCTCGACGTGCGCGCCGGTTACGCGCGGCTTCGGATGGCCGTGCGGCCCGAATTCCTCAACGGTCACCAGATCTGTCACGGCGGCCTGATCTTCACGCTCGCCGATTCGACCTTCGCGTTCGCCTGCAACTCGTACAACCTCAACACGGTCGCCTCGGGCTGCTCGATCGAATTTCTGCGCCCCGTGCAGCCCGACGACGTGCTCACCGCCGAAGCCGTCGAACAGGTGCTGTCGGGCCGCAACGGCATCTACGACATCCGCGTGACGAATCGCGCCGGCGAGACCGTTGCCATGTTCAGAGGCAAATCCGCGCAGATCCGCGGCAACGTGATTCCTGTCGAGGCGTGACGCGCCCAGCGAACTCGCCCGCAACGCATTCATACTTAAAGCAACTGGAGACATCGATGACTAACCCGCTGCCGCTCGAGCCCATCGAAACGGCCAGCCGCGACGAACTCGCGGCGCTTCAGCTCGAACGGCTGAAATGGTCGCTGAACCACGCGTATGAGAACTCGCCGGTCTATCGCCGCAAGTTCGACGAAGCGGGTGTGCACCCGTCCGAGCTGAAGTCGCTCGCCGACCTCGCGCGCTTCCCGTTCACCACCAAGAAGGATCTGCGCGACAGCTACCCGTTCGGGATGTTCGCGGTGCCGCAGGAGCAGATCTCGCGCATTCACGCGTCGTCGGGCACGACGGGCAAGCCCACCGTGGTCGGCTACACGGCAAAAGACATCGACACCTGGGCGAATCTGGTCGCGCGCTCCGTGCGCGCGGCGGGCGCGCGGCGCGGCGACAAGGTGCACGTGAGCTACGGCTATGGCCTGTTCACGGGCGGCCTCGGCGCGCACTACGGCGCGGAACGTGCCGGTCTCACGGTGATTCCGTTCGGCGGCGGCCAGACCGAAAAGCAGGTGCAGCTGATCCAGGACTTCCGGCCCGACATCATCATGGTCACGCCGAGTTACATGCTCGCGATCGCCGACGAAATGGAACGTCAAGGCATGGACCCGGCCAGTTCGTCGCTGCGCATCGGTATCTTCGGCGCGGAGCCGTGGACCAACGACATGCGCGCGGCCATCGAGAAACGCATGGGCATCAAGGCCGTGGACATCTACGGTCTGTCCGAAGTGATGGGTCCGGGCGTCGCCTCGGAGTGCGCGGAAACGCAAGACGGCCCGACCATCTGGGAAGACCACTTCTACCCGGAGATCATCGACCCGGAAACCGGCGAAGTGCTGCCCGACGGCGAATTCGGCGAACTGGTCTTCACCTCGCTCACGAAGGAAGCGCTGCCCATCGTGCGCTATCGCACGCGCGATCTCACGCGCCTGCAGCCCGGCACCGCGCGCACGATGCGCCGCATGGAAAAGATCACGGGCCGCTCCGACGACATGCTGATCATCCGGGGCGTGAACGTGTTCCCCACGCAGATCGAGGAACTGCTGCTCAAGCAGCCCGCGCTCGCACCGCACTATCAGATCATTCTCACGAAGGAAGGTCCGATGGATGTCATGACGCTCAACTGCGAGCCGTGCCCGGAAACCGCGCCCGACTATGGCGCGCTCGATGCGGCCGCGAAGGCGCTCGCCTATGACATCAAGGCGCTGATCGGCGTGACGGCGAAGATCAATGTGCTCGACGTGAACGGCATCGAGCGTTCGGTCGGCAAGGCCAGGCGCGTGATCGACAAGCGGCCGAAGTAAGGCCAGACGAGCGCGCATAGATCAATCGCGCAGCCAATAAAAAAGCCGGCTGATCAGCCGGCTTTTTTCATGCGATCAAGCAACTCGAAGCTCAGGAGTTCGGGAACAGCAGCCACATGCGGCCGCCCTGCTTCATCTTGCCCGCGAGGTCGCCCGCATCGTCGCCGAGTCCCCAGAAGTAGTCGGCGCGCACGCCGCCCTTGATCGCCGAGCCGGTGTCCTGCGCGAACACGAGGCGGTTCAGCGGCGTATTCGTGAGCGGACGCGTGGTCGTCAAGAACACCGGCGTGCCGAGCGGAATCGACGACGGATCGACCGCAATCGAACGCTCCGGCGTCAGCGGCACGCCGAGCGCGCCGATCGGGCCGTCGGTGCCGCCTTGCGCCGAGCCTTCCCCCGACGGCATCTCGCGGAAAAACACGAAGCGCGGATTGGTGTCGAGCAGCGCGTCGACGCGCGTCGGATTCGCGCGCGCCCACGCCTTGATGCCCTGCATCGTGGCCTGCGCGGGCGTGAGTTCGCCGCGATCGAGCAGCCAGCGTCCGATCGACTTGTACGGCTGATTGTTCGTACCGCCGAAGCCCACGCGCATCACGCTGCCGTCTTCCATCACGATGCGGCCCGAGCCCTGCACCTGCAGGAAGAACGCCTCGATCGGATCGTCGACCCAGACGAGTTCGTTGCCGCTCAGGATGCCCGCACGTTCGAGCTGCGCGCGCGGCGGCAGCGCGGCGCCCGCGCGATAGCCGGACGGCCAGCGATAAAGCGCGGTCTGATAGATGCCGTGGCGCGTGCGCGAGCCATGCAGCAGCGGCTCGTAGTAACCGGTGACGAGGCCGTCGAGCGTGCCGTCGTTATTGGCGAACTGATAAGGCGTGAAGTACGCCTCGAAGAAGGCGCGTGCGCCGGAAGCGTCGAGGTCGTCGAGTTGCGAAGCCGCCGCGCAGGCGCGCTGCCAGCGCGGCTCGCGGGCGAGGCGCGTGCAGTTCGCGCGCAGTGCCGCCGTCGCGCCGATCAGCGAATCGTCCTGCCAGCCCGGCACCTGCTGCCACGCAACCGGCGTGAGCCGCTGCGCCGCGATCTGCGCGGGCAATGTGGGCGAACCCTTGGGCGGCGTGGTGCGCACGTAGCTCGGGCCGCCGCACGCGGCCAGCAGCGCCGCCAGCGACGCGGCGCCGACCAGGCCGCCGATGCGCCCGAAGCTGGCGTTCCCCGCCTTTCCGAAGCCGCGGCGCGCGCGCTCGCGCAGCGCCGTTAATCCCGGCATCACCCCGGAAAAGCGCGCGAAAACGCGCCTACAATGTTTGCTCTCGATGGATGCCGCCATGTCTGATCTGCTCGACGAATACCCGATGCTCATGTTTGGTCTGGAAGCGCTGCTCGCGCTGTTCCTGCTGATTTTCATCGTTGTGTGGACCGCGTCGGGCAGGAAGAAGCACAAGCGCGCCCCGCACGCGCCGCACGACGGGCGTCAGGACTAGCAGACCGCGAAATCGGGGAACGGTTCAACGGATGTCAGTGCAGCGTGCGCGGCATGCGCAGCACGAACTCGGGCACCGGCGCCTCGAAACGCTCGGCGTCCTCCGCCACGCAGAAGTACTCGCCGCGCATGGTGCCGACGGGCGTGGCGATCATCGCCCAGCTCGTGTATTCGAATTGCTCGCCCGGCTTGAGCAGCGGCTGATGGCCGACCACGCCCAGACCCTTCACTTCCTGGACCTTCTCGTCGCTGTCGGTAATGATCCAATGGCGCGCGATCAGCTGCGCGCTCACCTGGCCGGTGTTGCGGATGGTCAGCGTGTACGCAAACGCATATTGCCGGCGCTCGGGATCCGACTCTTCGGGCAGGTAGCGCACCTGCGACGTCACGCTGAATTCGTACTGACTCATCCTCTTTCCAATCGCTGTTTCTGACCCGCGGGTTTCGGACCACGATGGTTTCGCCCACTGCGGCACGACCGGGGTCGTAAATTCTTACGCGGTGCAAGGCGTCCGCGCGCCGCCGTCGCGGCGGACCGCGCGAAATTGCATTCTGCTTGATGCGGCAGGCACCCGCAACCGCCGCGGACCGCCGCGAGCGCGTCCTGGCCGAATGGCCAACGTGCGTCCCGCAGGCGTGCGCCCCGCCGCGCTGACGCTAAAATACGGTTTTTACGTCTAATTTCCGCTTACCGCCATGACGCAATTCCGCATTGCCCCCAGTATCCTGTCCGCCGACTTCTCGCGTCTTGGCGAGGAAGTCCGCAACGTCGTCGCGGCCGGCGCCGACTGGATCCACTTCGACGTGATGGACAACCATTACGTGCCGAACCTCACCATCGGCCCGCTGGTCTGCGAGGCGATCCGCCCGCACGTGGACGTGCCCATCGACGTGCATCTGATGGTGCGCCCGGTCGACCGCATCGTGCCCGACTTCGCCAAGGCCGGCGCGAACCTCATCAGCTTCCACCCGGAAGGCTCGGACCATATCGACCGCACGCTGTCGCTGATCCGCGACCACGGCTGCAAGGCCGGTCTCGTCTTCAACCCGGCCACGCCGCTGAACTACCTCGACCACGTGATGGACAAGGTCGACCTCGTGCTGATCATGTCGGTGAACCCGGGCTTCGGCGGCCAGTCGTTCATCCCCGAGGCGCTGAACAAGCTGCGCGAGGCGCGCGCGAAGATCGACGCGTACACGGCGCGCACCGGCCGCGAGATCCATCTGGAAGTGGACGGCGGCGTGAAGGTCGACAACATCGCCGAAATCGCGGCGGCGGGCGCGGACGCCTTCGTGGCCGGCTCGGCCATCTTCGGCAAGCCCGACTACAAGGCCGTGATCGACCAGATGCGTGCCCAGCTCGCCACCGTGAAGGCCGGCGCGCAATGAGCGCCGACTTCAAGGCCGTCAAATTCACCGCGCCGCGCATCGAGGCGGCGCTGATCGACCTCGACGGCACCATGGTCGATACCGCCGACGACTTCGCCGCGGGCCTGAACGGCATGCTCGCGCAGTTCGACGCCGAGGAAACCACGCGCGAAGAGGTCATGGGCTACGTGGGCAAAGGCTCGGAGCATCTGATCAAGAGCGTGCTGGCCCCGCGTTTTCCCGCCGACGACGCCCAGGCGCGTTTCGACGAGGCGCTCGCGATCTATCAGGACGAGTACGCGAAGATCAACGGCCGCCACACGCATCTGTACCCGGACGTGGAAGTGGGCCTCGCCGCGCTGCGCGCCCAGGGCATCAAGCTCGCCTGCGTGACGAACAAGCCGCACCGCTTCGCTGTCGAGCTGCTCCAGCAGTACGGCCTCTCGCCATACTTCGAGGTCGTGCTGGGCGGCGACAGCCTGGCGAAGAAAAAGCCCGACCCGCTGCCCATGCTCACGGCGTGCGAGCAGCTCGGCGTGAATCCGGCGTCGGCGGTGGCCATCGGCGATTCGGAGAACGATGCGATCGCGGGCCGCGCGGCCGGCATGGCCACGCTCACGGTGCCTTACGGCTACAACCACGGCCAGCCTGTACAAAAAATTGAGTCGGATGGTATAGTTGCCACGCTGCTCGACGCCGCCAAGGCGGTCGCAGCACACAATGATCTGACTTAAGTTCTCAACTGAACGTCAACGACCCTCATGTTTCTGAATAAAAAACGGAGTCTGAGCAGCATCGACCGGGGAGCCTGGCCCTGGCGTCGCTGGTCGCGCTAACCTCACTCGAGGTTCGCTGAAGTCGCGTGCTTGTCTCAAGTTCGCTTCCCCTTCAGCTCCGTTTTTTACTTCGCTGCGCTCTCGCGCGTGTCTCGTCTCTAAACTGTTGCGGTCAACCGTCGGCTGGTCTTGCCGTGGGCTGTCGCGATCCTTGCATGTCGATTCGTCGCGTGCCGGGCCGCCAGCGCCTACGTCTCGCTTCCGCCTCCGATCGTCCGCACGCCGGCCCGGCAGACGCCTTGTGCGTCCGTGGGCCGCACGAGCGAGCGCCAGCGGCCAACTAGCACTCAAAACAGACGCCTTCGCGTTCACCGCGCGCCCCCTTTTGAGCCGCACTGGGCCCGCACCCCACGCCGCGACCGGCAGCACGAACAGGATCGGAACATGACCGAACTCGAATTCCAGTCTCTCGCCAACGAGGGCTACAACCGCATCCCGCTGATCGCCGAAGCACTCGCCGATCTGGAAACGCCGCTTTCGCTGTATCTGAAGCTCGCGCAGCCCGAGCGCGGCGGCGCCAACTCGTTTCTGCTCGAATCCGTCGTCGGCGGCGAGCGGTTCGGGCGCTACTCGTTCATCGGCCTGCCCGCGCGCTCGCTGCTGCGCGTGAGCAACGGCATCTCGGAAGTCGTGCGCGACGGCCAGGTGATCGAAACCCACGACGGCGACCCGCTCGAATTCATCGCGCAGTACCAGTCGCGCTTCAAGGTCGCGCAGCGCCCCGGCCTGCCGCGCTTCTGCGGCGGCCTCGCCGGCTACTTCGGCTACGACGCGGTGCGCTACATCGAGAAGAAGCTCGCCGACACCTGCCCGCCCGACGACCTCGGCCTGCCCGACATCCAGCTGCTGCTCGCCGAGGAAGTCGCGGTGATCGACAATCTCGCGGGCAAGCTCTATCTGATCGTCTACGCCGATCCGCAAACGCCCGAGGCCTACACGAAGGCCAAGCTGCGCCTGCGCGAACTCAAGCAGCGCCTGCGCACGACGGTGCAGCCGCCGGTCACGAGCGCGAGCGTGCGCACCGAAACGTTCCGCGAGTTCAAGAAGGACGATTACCTCGCGGCCGTGCGCAAGGCCAAGGAATACATCGCCGCGGGCGAGTTGATGCAGGTTCAGGTCGGCCAGCGCCTGACCAAGCCGTATCGCGACAATCCGCTCTCGCTCTATCGCGCGCTGCGTTCGCTGAACCCGTCGCCGTACATGTACTACTACAACTTCGGCGAATTCCACGTGGTGGGCGCGTCGCCGGAAATCCTGGTGCGTCAGGAGCAGCGCGGCGAGGACCGCATCGTGACGATCCGTCCGCTCGCGGGCACGCGTCCGCGCGGCAACACGCCTGAGCGCGACGCCGAACTCGCGACCGAACTGCTCAACGACCCGAAGGAAATCGCCGAGCACGTCATGCTGATCGACCTCGCGCGCAACGACGTGGGCCGCATCGCGGAGATCGGCTCGGTGTCCGTGACCGACCAGATGATCATCGAAAAGTACTCGCACGTGCAGCACATCGTGAGTTCGGTGGAAGGCAAGCTCAAGCCCGGCGTGAGCAACTTCGACGTGCTGCGCGCGACCTTCCCGGCCGGCACGCTCTCGGGTGCGCCGAAGGTGCGCGCGATGGAACTCATCGACGAACTCGAACCGGTGAAGCGCGGCCTCTACGGCGGCGCGGTCGGCTACCTCTCGTTCAACGGCGAGATGGATCTGGCGATCACGATCCGCACGGGCGTCATCCATAACGGCAATCTGTATGTGCAGGCCGCGGCCGGCGTGGTCGCCGATTCGGTGCCCGAGTCGGAATGGCAAGAAACGGAAAACAAGGCGCGCGCCGTGCTGCGCGCCGCCGAGCAGGTGCAGGACGGCCTCGACAGCGACTTCTGAGCGGAGAAAGACCATGTTGCTCATGATCGACAACTACGATTCGTTTACCTACAACATCGTCCAGTACTTCGGCGAACTCGGCGAAGACGTGCGCACGTATCGCAACGACGAAATCACCATCGACGAGATCAAGGCGCTCAACCCGAAGCGCATCTGCCTTTCGCCGGGACCGAGCAACCCGCAGCACGCGGGCATCACGCTCGCCGTGCTGAGCGAGTTCGCGGGCAAGACGCCGATTCTCGGCGTGTGCCTCGGCCATCAGGCTATCGGCGAGGCGTTCGGCGGCCGCGTGGTGCGCGCGAAAACCATCATGCACGGCAAGGTCAGCCAGATCGAAACCGACTGCAAGGGCGTGTTCGCCGATCTGCCGAAGCACTTCAACGTCACGCGCTATCACTCGCTCGCGATCGAGCGCGAGTCGCTGCCCGATTGCCTCGAAGTGACCGCGTGGACCGACGACGGCGAAATCATGGGCGTGCGTCACCGCGAACTCGCGGTCGAAGGCGTGCAGTTCCATCCCGAATCGATCCTCTCGGAGCACGGCCACGCGCTGTTCGAGAATTTCCTGAAGCAGACCCACAGCGCTTGATACGGAGGCGAGCACCATGTCCATTACCCCGCAGGAAGCGCTGCAACGCACGATCGAGCACCGCGAGATCTTCCACGACGAGATGCTCCATCTCATGCGCATGATCATGCGCGGCGAGCTCTCGCCCGTGCTCTCGGCGGCCATCATCACGGGCCTGCGCGTCAAGAAGGAAACCATCGGCGAGATCGCGGCGGCCGCGACCGTGATGCGCGAGTTCGCGAACCACGTCGAAGTGAAGGACAACTCGAACTTCATCGACATCGTCGGCACCGGCGGCGACGGCTCGCACACGTTCAACATCTCCACGGCGTCGATGTTCGTCGTCGCGGCGGCGGGCGCGAAGGTCGCGAAGCACGGCAATCGCGGCGTGTCGAGCAAGTCGGGCAGCGCGGACGTGCTCGAAGCGCTCGGCGTGAACATCGACCTGCAGCCGGACCAGGTGGCCGCGTCGATCGCCGAAACGGGCATGGGCTTCATGTTCGCGCCCAACCATCATCCGGCGATGAAAAACATCGCCGCCGTGCGCCGCGAACTGGGCGTGCGCACCATCTTCAACATCCTCGGCCCGCTCACGAATCCGGCCGGCGCGCCCAATCAGCTGATGGGCGTGTTCCACCCGGACCTCGTCGGCATTCAGGTGCGCGTGATGCAGCGCCTCGGCGCGAAGCACGTGCTCGTGGTGTACGGCAAGGACGGCATGGACGAGGTCTCGCTCGGCGCGGCCACGCTGGTCGGCGAGCTGAAGGACGGCGAGATTCGCGAGTACGAAATCCACCCCGAAGACTTCGGCCTGCAGATGGTCTCGAACCGCTCGCTCAAGGTCGAAAACGCCGACGAGTCGAAGGCGATGCTGCTCGGCGCGCTCGCGAACGAGCCGGGCACGGCGCGCGAAATCGTCACGCTGAACGCGGGCACCGCGCTCTACTCGGCCAACGTCACGAACTCGATCGCCGACGGCATCGCGCTGGCGCGCGAAACGCTCGCCAGCGGCCGCGCGCGCGCCAAAGTCGACGAACTGGTACGCTTCACGCAACAGTTCAAGCGTGCGTGACCTGCGTAGTTGACACGCTGATTAACACGCTGATCCCGCACCGTTTTTAGCCGAATTTTGTTGAAACCATGAGCGACATCCTCGAAAAAATCATCGCCGTGAAGCGCGAAGAAGTGCGCGCCGCGGAACAGAGCGCCCCGCTCGAAGAACTGCGTCTCGCGGCGAGTTCGCGCGATCTGCGCGACTTCGTCGGCGCGCTGCGCGCGAAGCACGCGAACGGCCAGGCGGCCGTGATCGCCGAAGTGAAGAAGGCCAGCCCGTCGAAAGGCGTGCTGCGCGAAAACTTCGATCCCGCCGAGATCGCGCGCTCGTACGCCGGTCACGGCGCCGCGTGCCTGTCCGTGCTCACCGACGTGCAGTTCTTCCAGGGCAGCGTCGCGTATCTGCAAGCCGCGCGCGCCGCGTGCGACCTGCCGGTGTTGCGCAAGGACTTCATCGTCGATCCGTACCAGATCGTCGAAGCGCGCGCGATGGGCGCCGACGCGATCCTGCTGATCGCCGCCGCGCTCGAACCGGGCCAGATGCGCGACCTCGAAGCGCTCGCGCATTCGCTCGGTCTCGCGGTGCTCGTCGAAGTGCACGACCGCGCCGAACTCGATCACGCGCTCACGCTGAAGACGCCGCTCATCGGCATCAACAACCGCAATCTGCGCACCTTCGAAACCACGCTGCAAACCACCATCGGCATGCTCGACGACGTGCCCGAAGACCGCATCGTCGTGACGGAATCGGGCATTCTTTCGCGCGCCGATGTCGAAAAGATGCGCGAGCTGTCCGTGCATAGCTTCCTCGTCGGCGAGGCGTTCATGCGCGCGGAACAGCCGGGCGCGGAACTCGCGCGCATGTTCTTCTGAGCGCGTAGCGACATGGGTATCGAACGCGAAATCAAGCTCGCGCTGCCGCAGGACCAGGTCGACGCGGCGCTGCGTTTCTTCGAAGCGCGCGCGGGCGCGCCGGGTCATCCGATCCGGCTCGAAAACATCTACTTCGACACGCCGCAGCTCACGCTCGCGCGCGCGAAAAGCGCGCTGCGACTGCGCCGCGCGCCCGAGGGCTGGCTGCAAACGTTCAAGACGGTGGGCGTGTCGCAGAACGGTCTGCACGCGCGTCACGAGTGGGAAATGCCGGTCGCGGGCGAGGCGCTCGAGATCGACAGGCTGCTGCACGAGTGCGACGAATCGGGCGTCTCGACGGCGCTGTCCGGCGCCGCTTCGGCGCTCATTCCGCTCTTTCGCACCGATTTCACGCGCACGCTGTGGACGCTCGACGTCGGCGGCGCGCAGGTGGAAGCGGCCGTCGATCAGGGCGAAATCACGGCCGATGTGAACGGCGAGGCGCGCAGCACGCCGATCTGCGAAATCGAGCTCGAACTGAAGGCCGCGAAGGACGATGGCGAAGCCGCGCTGCGCGCGCTCGCGGCCGAACTCGCGCAAGCGCTGCCGGGTCTCGCGCCCGACGACATCAGCAAGGCGCAGCGCGGTTACCAGCTGCGCGAAGGCTGAAACTCAGGCCAACTCGACCTTGCGCATCCGCGACAGCAGATGCGGGCCGTGCCACTGCTGCTCGATGATCTCGAATGCGCCGGTGAAGCCGTACATGTCGGCCCACCGGTGCTTGTCGTCGAAGTAAAGCGGGAACGTTTCTTCGGTGATGAAATTCACGTGCGTCGGGTCGCGAAACGTGGATGCGTGCGGATAGGCCGGTGTCAGCGAAAGAAACTGCCCGCCGACTTTCAGCACGCGCCAGATCTCGTTCATCAGCTCGACAAAGCAGTTGCGGCGCTGCGGCGCGTAGAGCAGCCGTGGCACGTGCTCGATGAAATCGAACGCCGTGACGAAATCGAACATCCCGGATTCGAACGGAATCGGCTCGATCACGAGGTCGGCGGAGACGATGTTCGGCCCCAGATTGCGAACGTCGACCCCGTAGAGCTCGTTCGCATTGAACGGATTCTTCAGATTCGGGCCGCAGCCTAAATCGAGTGTCTTGGTGTTGCTCACGTCAGCCTCTGTCGATGTCAGTTAGTACGCACGGGACTATAGGGCGCGCTCAAAAACACCCATATCAAAAATCCCCGGACTGAATCGTCGATGCCCCGTTCGCCGCGCACCGAAACGCACCTCGAAGCGCGTCTCGAAACGCACCGGATCGCGCCGCACTGCATTGAATCCCCGCGCGATTGCTGCGACACTTGCCGCCCATGACTCCCACAAAACGCACGACGCGCCTCGCGCAGCCGGTGCAGACTTCGCTTTTCGACGACGAAGCGCCCGACGCCGCGCAGGCCACGCTCGACGAACCGGCGCAGCCCGAGGTCGATCCGCGTCAGATCACGATTTTCTCGCTGTTCGACGCCGACGAATTCCCGGCGCCCGCACTCGCGAACCCGATTCCGGCGCACGCGGCGCAACCCGCGCTTGCGAGCGCCGCTGCGCCTGACACCCACGCATCCGACACCCAGCTAGCCATCATGTCCCAGGTTTCCGACACGCCGCGCCTCGAAGACCAGTTCGCCGCCCTGCCCGACGCCTGGCGCGACCTGCTCACGCCGTTCACCGCGAGCGACGC
This sequence comes from Paraburkholderia sp. J94, assembly GCF_905220285.1. Taxonomy (NCBI): domain Bacteria; kingdom Pseudomonadati; phylum Pseudomonadota; class Betaproteobacteria; order Burkholderiales; family Burkholderiaceae; genus Paraburkholderia; species Paraburkholderia sp. J94. Next base: position 16,582 of record NZ_CAJMZH010000021.1, read on the forward strand.
CTACGCGCCGCTGTGCCGTTTCGTCGACGACGAGCGCGCCGCCGGCAAGACCGTTTATCCCGCCGATGTGTTCCGCGCGCTGCGCCTCACCTCGCCCGACGACGTGAAAGTGGTGATCCTCGGCCAGGACCCGTATCACGGCGACGACCGCGGCACGCCGCAAGCGCACGGTCTCGCGTTTTCGGTGCCGCCGGGCGTGCGTCCGCCGCCGTCACTGCGCAACATGTTCAAGGAAATCGCGGCGAGTCTCGGCATCGACGCGCCCGCGCACGGCTGTCTCGACGCCTGGGCGCGTCAGGGCGTGCTGCTGCTCAACACCGTGCTGACGGTCGAGCGCGCGAACGCGGCGAGCCACGCGAAACGCGGCTGGGAACGCTGCACCGACACGCTGATCCACGAACTGGCCACGCGCCACAAGCATCTCGTGTTCATGCTGTGGGGCGCGCACGCGCAGAACAAGCGCGCGCTGCTCGGCAACGGCGAGCATTGCGTGCTGGAAGCGCCGCATCCGTCACCGTTGTCGGCGCATCGCGGCTTTCTGGGCTGCGGGCACTTCGTGCAGGCCAACGCGTATTTGCAGGCGCACGACCGCGCGCCGATCGAATGGCGTCTGCCCGAGGTCGGCGAAGTGCTGGCCTGATCTGCGAATCCAGCGGATCTGCGGATTCACTGATCCGCCCAGCGCCCGCGCCCCACGAAGCGCGCGCGCAAGAAAAAACGCCACGAAATCGCTTTCGTGGCGTTTTGCTTTGCAGCGGAGGAATCGGGCTTAGGCAGCCGCGATTGCCTCGCGTGCGCTCGCGAGTGCGGCGCTGGCTGCGTCCGGGCCCATGTTCAGGCCTTCAGCGTAGATGAAGCTCACGTCGGTCATGCCGAGGAAGCCGAGGAACGACTTCAGGTACGGCGTCTGGCTGTCGTGCGGGGTGCCTTGGTACTTGCCGCCGCGTGCCGAAACCACGAACACCTTCTTGCCCTTCACGAGGCCTTCGGGACCGTTCGCCGTGTACTGGAACGTGATGCCGGCGCGGGCGATCCAGTCGAAGTACGTCTTCAGTTGCGACGAGATGCCGAAGTTGTACAGCGGTGCGCCGATCACGACGATGTCCGCGGCTTGCAGTTCGGCGATCAGCGCTTCGCTGCGCGCGGCGATCGCTTGCTGTTCCGGCGAACGCTGGTCGGCGGGCGTGAAGAACGCGCCGAGCACGGCGTCGTCGAGGTGCGGCAGCGGGTCGGCTTGCAGGTTGCGCGTGACGACCTTCGCGCCGGCGTTCGACTGTTGCAGCTTCTCCGTCAGTTCGTTGACGAGCAGCGTCGACTGGGCGCCTTGCGAGCGGGCGGCGGAATTGATTTGCAGGATCGTGGTCATGGTGGCTCCTTCGGGTCTGTTTGCGCAACGTTGCGCGAGTGAAGGCATTGTGTTTTTTTGCCGCCTCGCGAAAAAGACCTCCGCCGATGACGGATTGTTGCAACGGTAGAACAATCCCCGGGATAAAAAAACGGCCGGATCGATGAGATCCAGCCGTTCTCGCCGACGCCCGCTGACAACCCGCGCGCGCCGATGCCCGTCCAGTCAGCATCAGACCGCCAGCCAGCGCTCGCGCAAGGCACGCGGCGCGGGCCGCTTGTCGGTGACGCTGAGCTTGTAGCGCGCGACATCGGGCTGATCGAGGGTCAGACGCGCGACGCGCAGTTCGTCGCGGCGGAACGCGTGGATCTCGACCTTCGCGCCCGGCTGATAGCGCGCGAGCAGGCCGTCGAGGTTCGAGCCGGTCACGCGCAGGCCGTCGAGCGCCACCAGCGTGTCGCCGGCCGAGAGACCGGCCTTCTGCGCCGCGCCGCCCTCGTAGACGACCGCCAGCGTGGCCTCCGCGCCGCCGCGCAGGCGCGCGCCCAGCGACGGCTTCGCGCCGCGCTCCGGCTCGCCTTCGAGCTTCACGCCGAACGGTTCGAGCAGCGCCGCGAGCGGCAGATCGCGCGTGCCGCGCACCGCGTCGCTAAAGAGCGCGCCCAGTTCCACGCCGGTCGCCTCGGCGATCAGCGCCTCGACGTCGTCCTCGCCCACGCCCACCGGCTTGCCGCGATAGAAGTCGCGGCCGTAACGCTGCCACAGCAGGCGCATCACGTCGTCGAGCGACTTGCGGCCGCTGGTTTCGGCGCGAATCGTCAGATCGAATGCGAGCGCGACGAGCGAGCCCTTCGTGTAGTAGCTGACGATGGCGTTGGCCGCGTTTTCGTCCTGGCGGTAGTACTTCACCCACGCGTCGAAGGAGCTTTCGGCGACGCTCTGCTTCAGACGCCCCGCGCCGCGCAGCACGCCGGCGACCGTCTTGCCGACGAGGCCGAAGTAATCGTCGGCGGAAATCAGGCCGCTACGCACGAGGATCAGGTCGTCGTAGTACGAGGTGAACCCTTCGAACAGCCACAGCAGCGACGTGTAGTCCTCGCGCGTGAAGTCGTACGGCACGAACGCGGCGGGCTTGATGCGCTTCACGTTCCAGGTGTGGAAGTACTCGTGGCTGCACAGGCCGAGATAGGTGCGGTAGCCGTCCGAGGTCTCGGGCTTGCCCTTCACGGGCAGATCGGTGCGGTTGCAGATCAGCGCCGTCGAGGCGCGGTGTTCGAGGCCGCCGTAGCCGTCGCTGACCGCCTGCGTCATGAACACGTAGCGCTCCATCGGCGCGCGCTTCGTGCGCGGCTCGAACAGCGAGATCTGCGCCTCGCAGATCTTCTGCAGATCGGCGGCGAGGCGCTCCATGTCGAGCGCCACCACGCGCCCGGCGATCACGATGTCGTGCGGCACGCCGTGCGCCTTGAAGCTCGCGAGCGTGAAGTCGCCGAGCGTCACCGGATGGTCGATCAGCTCGTCGTAGTTCATGGCCGCGTACTCGCCGAAGCCGTAGCGCTTGGTGCCGCGCGCCTCGGTGAGCGCAGTGGCGACGCGCCAGTGACGGTACGCGTGGCCGTCCGGGCGCTGGATATCGACGACGTGCTGCGCCTCTTCATGGCCGAGCGCCGCGAGAAACACGCTCGTGCCGTTGAAGAAGCCCGCCGTGTCGTCCAGATGCGCGGCGCGCACCGAGAGATCCCACGCGTAGACCTCGTAGCGCAGCGTGAGCGCGCCCTTCACCGGCGCGGCCTGCCACGTGTGCTTGTCGGTCTTGCTCACGCGCACCTTGCGGCCCGCGTCGTTGACGGCGCGCAGCGTAACGATGTTGCGCGCGAACTCGCGCACCATGTAGCTGCCCGGAATCCACACGGGCAGCATGAAGCGCTGGCCGTCCGGCGCGGGATCGTCGACGGTGAGCGTCACTTCGAACAGATGCGCGGCGGGGTTCTTCGGGACGATGGTGTATCGGATCGGCTTCATCGGCGGGATCGGTGGTGTTCGGTTCAGCGGGTTCGGCGGGGTTCGCGGACAGCGGCGGCGGCGCATTCGTGGCGGATCGCGTCGCGCGCGTCGATAGAACTCTGCAGCAAAAAAACGGCGGACAAAAAAGCACCGGCCGCAAAGGCGGCCGGCGTATCGGGTTTCGCGTCAGCGAGCGGCGCTCAAGGCGCTTTCGAGCCGGTCCGCGCTGACCGCGCCCGGCAGGCGGGTGCCGTCGGCGAGGATCACGGTGGGCGTACCGGTCACGTTCATCTTCGCGCCCAGCTGGAGATTGCTGTCGATCGCGGCGGTGTTGCAGGTGCCGGCGGCCGTGGGCGCCTTGCGGTCCACCATCCACGATTCCCACGCCTTCGCGCGGTCCGACGAACACCAGATCTGCTTGGCCTTCTGCGTGGAATCCGGGGACAGCACCGGATACAGGAAGGTGTAGACCGTCACGTTGTCGACCGACTTCAGCGTGGTTTCGAGCTGATGGCAGTACGGGCAGTTCGGGTCGGAGAACACGGCGATCTTGCGCTTGCCGTCGCCCTTCACGACCTTCACCGCGTTTTCGAGCGGCAGCTTCGAGAAGTCGATCTTGTTGATTTCGGCGAGGCGCGATTCGGTGAGATTGCGGTGCGCCTTGGCGTCGATGAGGTCGCCGGTCAGCACGTAGTCGCCGTTGGCGTCGCTGTAGACGATCTGCGAGCCGAGGTTCACCTCGTAGAGGCCCGCGACCGGCGCCTTGGTGATGCCCTTGATGTCGCCGCTGTCGATGCCGAGGCGCGACTGCAGCGCCGTCTTGATCTTGTCCGTGGTCTGGTCGGCTTGCGCCGAGCAGCCGAGCACCGAAGCGACCGTCGCGAGGGCGAGCGCGGCAATGCGAATACGCTTTTGCATGTGAAGCATTCCTGATTCGGGCGCGCGGCGCGATGCGAAGCGTCGCGCGCGAAACGTTGCGGATGGGTTCGCGGCGAACCCGTTGGCGAAGCGGCGTCGCGGAACGTCCCGATTCTTCGCCGCTGGCTCAAACATCCATTCTAAGCTGCCTCGCGGCGCGGTACCGGAAATGTCCCGCGCGTGCGTGCGTGCCCAGACGGAAGCCAGTCGGGAATTCAGCCGAGCGCCGACGCCACGAGCCAGCGCTTGACGAGCGGCTGCGCGCCGACAAACGCCATGCCGGTGTTGCGCACGGCGCGCGCGAGCGTGCCGGGCACGGCGAAGATACGCTGCAGACCGTCGGTGGCCACGACGAGCTTCTGGATGTCTTCGCGGCGGCCGCGTTCGTAGCGGCGCAGCAGAACCGTGTCGCCGAGATCGCGGAACGCTTCCTTCTGCGTGACGACATCGACGAGCGCGGCCACGTCGCGCAGCCCGAGATTGACGCCCTGACCCGCGAGCGGGTGGATCAGATGCGCGGCGTCGCCGACCAGCGCGACGCGCGGCGCGATCAGCTTGTCGACGGTTTGCAGCGAGAGCGGGAAGCCGCGCGCGGGCGTGACGCATTCGAGCGCGCCGTGCTGGCGCTGCGTGACGCGCTCCACTTCGGCGGCGAGCTGCTCCGGTTCGAGCGTGAGCAGTTCGTCGGCGTGATCCGTCTGCGCCGACCAGACGAGCGACACGTGCTGATCGGGCAGCGGCAGCAACGCGATGATCTCGCCGTCGCGGAAGCATTGATACGCGCATTCGCCGTGCGGTTTTTCCGCGCGGAAATTGGCGACCACGCCGGTTTGCCGATAGTCGCGGCGCTCGACCTTCGCGCCGATCTGCGCGCGCACCCACGAATGCGCGCCGTCGGCGCCGATGGCCAGATCGGCCTCGATCGTGCGGCCGTTCGCGAGGCCGACCACGGCGGCGCCGGGATTGACGTCGAGCGTTTGCGCGCGCGAGTCGATCCACGTGAGATTGGGCTGGAAATGCAGCGCGGAGTCCATCGCGCGCTCGATCAGCGACGATTCGGCGATCCACGCGAGCTGCGACACCGACGCCTGATACGCCGAGAAGTGCAGTTCCGCGGCGGCGTCGCCGAACACGCGCATGTCGTAGACGGGCGTGAGCCGCGTGGCGTCCGCCGCCTGCCAGACCCGCAGCCGCTCGAACAGCGCCTGCGAGCTGCGCGAAAAGGCGTAGACGCGCGCGTCGAACACGGCGCCGGGCGGCAGCGGCGCGCAAGGCTGCGCGAGCAGCGCCACGCGCAGGCCGTTCTGGGTCAGCGCCAGCGCCGCCGCCTTGCCGACGAGCCCGCCGCCGATCACGGCGACGTCAAAGGTCTGGTTGCTTGCAGTCATCCGCGCATTATAGCCGCGGGCCCTTGTGAGACAGGGCCGGATGGGCGCGATGTTGCGGTGCGGCAAGCGGGTGCGGCGGCGCGCGGGGCGACACATCGGCGACGCATCGGCGGCGCATCGGCCGACATTCGATTCAGCGGATTCCGGTCGAGCCGCGCGCCGTTTCGCGGCATGCGCGGCATGCCCGCCGATAGCGCCCTTTTCCGCGCCCCGCCATTGCGGCGCACCGCTCACCAAAGCCGCGCGCGGACAAGGTTACAATTACGGTTTTCGTGACTTCGCGTCACGCCCCCGACGTGCATTCCGGGCCGTCCCCGGCTCGCCTCCAGGCGAGCGCCGGCACTGCCAGGCAGCGGACGCCCGAGCCCGGCGCGCCGCACGTCGCCACCCTGACATGCAGAGATTTCCATGAGCCTCAAATGCGGCATCGTCGGCTTGCCTAACGTCGGCAAGTCCACCCTCTTCAACGCGCTGACCAAGGCAGGCATCGCCGCCGAGAACTATCCGTTCTGCACGATCGAGCCGAACGTCGGCGTCGTGGAAGTGCCGGATCCGCGCCTGAAGGCGCTCTCGGAGATCGTCAAGCCCGAGCGCGTCGTGCCGGCCGTGGTCGAGTTCGTCGACATCGCGGGCCTGGTCGCGGGCGCGAGCAAGGGTGAAGGCCTGGGCAACCAGTTCCTCGCCAACATCCGCGAAACCGATGCGATCACACACGTCGTGCGCTGCTTCGAAGACGAAAACGTGATCCACGTCGCGGGCAAGGTCGATCCGCTCGCCGACATCGAAGTCATCAACACCGAACTGGCGCTCGCCGACCTCGCCACCGTCGAAAAGTCGCTCACGCGCTACTCGAAGGCCGCCAAGTCGGGCAACGACAAGGAAGCCGCGAAGCTCGTCGCCGTGCTCGAAAAAGCGCGCGCGCAGCTCGACCAGGCCAAGCCCGTGCGCGCGCTCGACCTGAACGAAGACGAGCTGGCGCTCCTCAAGCCGTTCTGCCTGATCACCGCGAAGAAGACGATGTACGTCGCGAACGTGAAGGACGACGGCTTCGAGAACAACCCGTACCTCGACGCCGTGCGCAAGCACGCCGAAGCCGAAGGTGCGCCGGTCGTGGCCGTGTGCGCCGCAATCGAAGCCGAAATCGCCGACCTCGACGACGAAGACAAGGCCGCGTTCCTCGCCGACATGGGCATGCAGGAGCCGGGCCTCGACCGCGTGATCCGCGCGGGCTTCCGTCTGCTCGGCCTGCAAACGTACTTCACGGCAGGCGTGAAGGAAGTGCGCGCGTGGACGATCCATGTCGGCGACACGGCCCCGCAGGCCGCCGGCGCGATCCACACGGACTTCGAGCGCGGCTTCATCCGCGCGCAGACCATCGCGTTCGACGACTACATCCAGTACAAGGGCGAAACCGGCGCGAAGGAAGCCGGCAAGATGCGCGCCGAAGGCAAGGAATATGTCGTGCACGACGGCGACGTGATGAACTTCCTGTTTAACGTCTAAGCGCAACGTCCAGGCACAACGTCTAAGCAACGTTCGCCGGAAGCGCCGAAAAAGCCCGCTTGCAAGCGGGCTTTTTTACGGGCGACGATGCGCCGGGCCGATTGTCGCCCTCCGCGGCCGCCCATCTCTCCCGCGCCGCCCGCGCCCCGTACAATAGCGGTTTGCGCATCCCGCCCGATGGCGATCATCGCGCGGTCTGCACGCGGCTCGCGCCGCGTTTCAAGACAGAATTCCGCCCCTTTTTCTCCCGTTTTTCAGACTCCAAAGACACTCTCATGGCCCAATACGTCTTCACCATGAACCGGGTCGGCAAGATCGTGCCGCCCAAACGCCAGATCCTGAAGGACATTTCGCTGTCGTTCTTCCCGGGCGCGAAGATCGGTCTGCTCGGCCTGAACGGTTCGGGCAAGTCCACGCTCATCAAGATCATGGCCGGCGTCGACAAAGACATCGAAGGCGAAGCCACGCCGATGCCCAACCTGAACATCGGCTATCTGCCGCAGGAACCGCAGCTCGACCCGGAAAAGACCGTGCGCGAAGCCGTCGAGGAAGGTCTGGGCGAAGTGTTCGGCGCGCAGAAGAAGCTCGACGAAATCTACGCCGCCTATGCCGAGCCGGACGCCGACTTCGACGCGCTGGCCGCCGAGCAGGCCAAGTACGAAGCGATCCTCGCCACGACCGACGGCAGCGCCGAACAGCAGATCGAAATCGCCGCCGACGCCCTGCGTCTGCCGGCCTGGGACGCGAAGATCGGCAATCTCTCGGGCGGTGAAAAGCGCCGCGTGGCGCTGTGCAAGCTGCTGCTCGAAAAGCCCGACATGCTGCTGCTCGACGAACCGACCAACCACCTGGACGCCGAATCGGTCGAGTGGCTCGAACAGTTCCTCACGCGCTTCCCGGGCACGGTCGTCGCCGTGACCCACGATCGCTACTTCCTGGATAACGCCGCCGAGTGGATTCTCGAACTCGACCGCGGCCACGGCATTCCCTGGAAGGGCAACTACTCCAGCTGGCTCGACCAGAAGGAAGAGCGCCTGAAGCAGGAAGAAGCGACGGAATCGGCGCGCCAGAAGGCCATCAAGAAGGAACTGGAGTGGGTGCGCCAGAATCCGAAGGGCCGTCAGGCGAAGTCGAAGGCGCGTATCGCGCGCTTCGAGGAACTGTCGAGCACCGATTACCAGAAGCGCAACGAAACGCAGGAAATCTTCATTCCGGCGGGCGAGCGTCTGGGCAACGAAGTCATCGAGTTCAAGAACGTCAGCAAGTCGTACGGCGACCGTCTGCTGATCGACGACCTCAGCTTCAAGATTCCGGCGGGCGCGATCGTCGGCATCATCGGACCGAACGGCGCCGGCAAGTCGACGCTGTTCCGCATGCTCACGGGCAAGGAGCAGCCGGATTCGGGCGAAATCGTGCAAGGTCCGACGGTCAAGCTCGCCTACGTCGACCAGAGCCGCGACGCGCTGGCCGCCAGCAAGACCGTGTTCGAGGAAATCTCGGGCGGCGCCGACGTGCTGACGGTGGGCAAGTACGAAACGCCGTCGCGCGCGTACATCGGCCGCTTCAACTTCAAGGGCGGCGACCAGCAGAAGATCGTCGGCAACCTGTCGGGCGGTGAACGCGGCCGTCTGCATCTGGCCAAGACGCTGATTTCGGGCGGCAACGTCCTGCTGCTGGACGAACCGTCGAACGACCTCGACGTCGAAACGCTGCGCGCGCTCGAAGACGCCCTGCTCGAATTCGCGGGCTCGGTGATGGTGATCTCGCACGATCGCTGGTTCCTCGACCGTATCGCCACGCACATCCTGGCGTTCGAAGGCGACTCGCAAGTCACGTTCTTCGACGGCAACTATCAGGAATACGAGGCCGACAAGATCAAGCGTCTGGGCGAGGAAGCGGCGCGTCCGAAGCGTCTGCGCTACAAGCCGATCTCGCGTTGATTGCGCTGATTGCGTTGAACTCCCCCATCGCGCGCCGCCGCTGAGCGGCGCAGCGAACGACGGCGGCCTGCGGGCCGCCGTTTTTTTGCGCGCGCGAGTTGCGCTCGATCCGCACACGATCCGCGTGATTACCCACGCGGCACCGCCACGCGCGGCATGCCGGTTGCTGGGAACGCGCTACGCTACTGCCTTTGCGCATTGCCGCGCAGTCCTGCGCCGCTGCACGCCCTGCTGCATGCCCTGCTGCACGCGCTGTCTCACGCCCTTTCGTTTCCGCAAGGTGCCCCGCATGTCGACGCCGAATCGTCCGCGCGCTGTTTTCCGCATCGTCCTGATCGCGGCGATCGTCGTTGCGGTGCTCGTGCTCGGCGCGCTCGGCGGCCTCTATGCGTTGCAGCGCGAGGCGAAATCGCGCATCGAGGCGGCGCTCGCGCCCGTCGGCACGGCGTCGCGCATCCACGTCGCGTTCACGCTCGATTCGGTCGAACTCGACGACGTGCGCCTCAAGCCGCCGCCCGACTGGCCCACCGCCGACACGCTGCACGCGCGCCGCATCACCATCACGCCCGATCTGCGCGCGCTGCTCGCGCATCGCGTGCATATCCGCGACGTCACGGTCAGCGACTTCGCGATGACGGTCCTGCGCCGCCAGAACGGCACGATCCAGATCCTGCCGAATCTGCGCAAGGAAATGGCCGCCGCCGCGCCGCCGGAATCGGGCGGTTCGGACACCGCACTTTCGGACAAAACCCAGCTTCCCGCCGACAAGTTGATCGACCACATCGGTTTCGAGAATGGCGTGTTCGACTTCTACGACCGCTCGGTGGGCAATCCGCCGTGGCGCGTGACGGTCAGCGATGCGCAGGCGTCGGTCGATCACGTGCATCTGCCCGCGCTCGCCGAGCCGACGCGCATCTCCGTGACCGGCGCGCTCAAAGGCCCGCAGCACACCGGTCGCGTGAGCTTCGGCGGCTGGGTCCGCATCGCGAACAAGGACTCGCAGACGCGCACGACGCTGCGCGACGTCGACATCACGATGCTCGATCCGTATCTGCTGAAAAAGGCGGGGCCGAAGGCGAACGTCACGGGCGGCACGCTCGACCTCGACCTGAACGCGACGGTGAGCGCCTACCGCATCCACGCGCCCGGCACGATCACGCTGCATCAGCTGCAACTGGCCGAAAGCAGCGACCCGCTCGACACCTTTCTCTCGATTCCGACGCGCGCCGCCGTGGCCGCGCTCAAGACGCGCAAGGGCAATATCCGGCTGCGCTTCGTGCTCGACGGCAATCTGCACGATCCGAAATTCCGCCTCGACGAAAGCCTGATGACCGAGTTGCGCGCGGGTTTCGCGCAGGCGCTCGGCGTGAGCGCGCAAGGCGTGGCGCAGGGCGCGGGGCAGACCGCGAAGGGCATCGCCGACGCGCTGCGCAGCCTGCTGCAACCGGCCACGCCCGCGTCGGCGGCGTCGAAATAAGCGAAGGAAAGCGCGAGGACCGCGCGAGAAAACCGCGCCTCAGACCGGCAGGCCGAGCGCGCGCAACTGGGCGTCGGTCTGCGCGTTGCTCGTGTGATGCACGCCGTGCCAGCCGAGCGCCGTGGCGGCTTGCGCGTTGTGCGCATTGTCGTCGATGAAGACGATTTCGGCGGGTTGCACGCCCGGCAATTGCGCCTCGATGCGGCGGAACATCTCGTGGAAGATCGCCGGATCGGGCTTCACGAGCTTCACGCGTCCCGAGACCACCACGTCGCGGCAGCGCCGCAGGATGCCGAAGCGCTCCCACGCCCACGGAAAGGTCTCGGCGGACCAGTTCGTGAGACCGAAGATCGGCACGTCGGCCGCCTCCAGACGCTCGAACGTGGCCACGCCGCCTTCGAGCAGGCCGCCGATCATCTCGTGCCAGCGCTCGTAGAACGCGCGGATCAGCGCTTCGTGCTCGGGGAAGCGCCCGACCAGTTCCTCGGTGCCGACGGCGATGGGCTCGCCGCCGTCCTGGCGCACCACCCAGTCCATCGCGCAGACATGGGTGAGAAACCAGCGGCGCTCGCCGTCGTCGGGAATCAGCTTGCGATAGAGATACTCAGGACTCCAGTCGACCAGCACGCCACCGAAGTCGAACACCACTGCCTTGATCGCCATGCTCGCCATACGTTTGCGCTCCGTTGATTTGCCGCGCTGCTCCGCGAACGTCAAAGCGCGGCGGAAGAGAGATCAGATCGGCTGCGTGCGTTTTTCGAGCCACGCGAGCGCGTCGCCGCTCACGTGCGGCGACACGCGCACGCGCACCGTCTGGTGGTACGCATTGAGCCACACGCGCTCGTCCTCGCGCAACAGCGCCAGATCAATGCAGCGCGTGTCGATCGGGCAGAGCGTGAGCGTCTCGAATTTCAGGAAATCGCCGAACTCGGTTTTTTCAGCGGGCTGGTTCAGCACCAGATTTTCGATGCGCACGCCCCACTTGCCCGGACGATAGATGCCCGGCTCGACCGACGTGATCATGCCCTCTTCCATCGCCGTCCACGCCTCGGCGGGCGCGTAGTGCGAGATGACCTGCGGACCTTCGTGCACGTTCAGAAAGTAGCCCACGCCGTGACCGGTGCCGTGGCCGTAATCGGCGCCCGCTTCCCAGATCGGCGCGCGCGCGAGCGCGTCGAGCATCGGCGAGCGGATGCCGCGCGGAAACTGCGCGCGCGACAGCGCCATCATGCCCTTGAGCACGAGCGTGAAATCGCGCTTCTGTTCGGCGCTCGGCGTGCCCACAGGCACGACGCGCGTGATGTCGGTCGTGCCGTCGAGATACTGGCCGCCCGAATCGATCAGCAGCAGGCCGTCGCCTTCGATCACCGCGTGCGATTCGGCGCTCGCGCGATAGTGCGGCATCGCGCCGTTCGCGTTGAAACCGGCGATCGTGCCGAACGACAGCGAGACGAAGCCCGGACGGCGTTTGCGCGCGGCCGTCAGCTGTTCGTCGATGGTGAGTTCGGTGATCGTTTCGCGGCCCTGCGCCGCTTCGAACCACGCGAAGAATTCGGCGAGCGCCGCGCCGTCCTGCTCCATCGTCGCGCGCACGTGTTCGGCTTCGGCGGCGGTCTTGCGCGACTTGAAGAAGGTGCTCGGATTGACCGACTCCACGAGCTTCACGGCCTTCGCGACCGCTTGCAGCAGGCCGTAAGTCACTCGGCGCGGATCGACCAGCAGCGCCGCTTCGGCGGGCAGCGCGGCGAGCGCTTTCGCGGCGTCGGCGTAGGGCGCGACGCGCACCTTGTCGCGCGCGAGCGATTGCGCGAGGTCGGCGCTCACCTTGCCGTCGGCGACGAACAGCGTGGCGTCGTCCGGGCCGATCAGCGCGTGCGCGACGAACACCGGGTTGTAGCTCACGTCGGCGCCGCGCAGGTTGAAGATCCACGCGAGGTCGTCGAGCGTCGAGACGAAATGCCAGTGCGCGCCCTTCTCCGCCATCGCGCGGCGCACCTGCTCCAGCTTGCCCGCGCGCGGCGTGTCGGCGTGCGGCGCGGCGTGCTCGTAGACCGGCGCGAGCGGCAGCGTCGGGCGGGCGCTCCAGACGTCGTCGAGCAGATCGAGGTCGGTGCGCAGCGTCACGCCGCGCGACGTCAGCGCGTCGCCCAGCGCGCGCGCCGCGGCCACGCCGAGCACCGCGCCGTCGACGGCCACCGTGCCGCCCGCGCGCACGTTCTGCGCGAGCCAGTCGACGTGCGGCGCGGTCTGCTGGCCGCCCATCATCTTCATCAGCGCGATGCCGGTGCCCGCGAGCTGCTGCTCGGCCTGCACCCAGTAGCGGCTGTCGACCCAGACGCCCGCGAAATCCTGCGTCACGACCAGCGTGCCGACCGAGCCCGTGAAACCCGAGAGCCATTCGCGCCCCTGCCAGCGGCCCGGCAGGTATTCGGACAGATGCGGATCGGCGGACGGCACGAGTGCCGCATCGACGTGCGCGCTCGCCATCGCGGCGCGCAGCGCGGCGATGCGTTGGGGAATCGTGGACGTTTCGGGAAGTCGGGCGTTCATGGTTTCACCTGCGTATGTGGGACCGGCACCTCAAGTGTGCCGAAAGATGCGAGTTTGGGTGCGTCAGCCGGTGGCCGGGCCACGGAGCGGGCATAAGCGAAAGCGGAAGCAGAAGCGGGCGTAGGAAAGCGCAAGGCGGCGTGCCGGAAAGCGGGAAGGTCAGCGCCGCGCGCGCAGCGCGACCGCCACCGCGACGAACACGAACGCCACGGCCGTGCAGACCGGCCATTCGAGCAGTTCGCCGTCGTGGAACAGGCCCGTGGCGCGGCCGGCCACCTTCGCGAGCGCGGCGCCGATGAGCGCCGCTGCGATAGCCAGCGCAAGGCCGCCGGATTGGGCGCCCCCGGCGCGACGCAGCGGATGGAACAACCAGCCCGCCAGCCCCACCGCGATGCCGAGCACGACGATACCGAGCCAGCCCATCAGCGATTTGTCCTGGGGATTTTCAGAAATGTCCGATAGGACCGTCGCGGCGCGGCGAATAGCATTTCTTTTGTCTCATTAACAACAGTGCTTTCACTGGAAAACGGTCGGCTCGGCGCTTCCCGCGTAGCGGTTGAGTGTAGGGGGCGGGATGGCGCAAGGCAAGCGCACCCGGCCCGGCGCGGCTGGAAACTGCTATGCGAATCGCCCTTGTCGAACCCGACACCCGTCACGCGGAAATCGTCGAACGCCTGCTCATCGCGGGCGGCCACGCGTGCCGGCATTTTCAGCACGCCGCCCCGCTCATGGCGGCACTCGAAGACCATACCTTCGACCTGCTGATCGCCGCCCACTGGTGCGGCGACCAGAGCGGCGACGAGCTCATCCCGCACGCGCGCCGCCTGCTGCCCGGCCTGCCCGCCATCATGCTGATGGCCTCGCCGCACGAGAGCGAGATCGTCGGCAGTCTCCAGGCGGGCGCCGACGACTGCATCAGCAAGCCCGTGCGCGGCCCCGAAATGCTCGCCCGCATCGACGCGCTGCTGCGCCGCGCTGGCGTGCGCCGTCCGCGCAACCGCGCGAGCCACGGTTTCGGCGACTATCTGTTCGATTCGGCGCGCTACGAAGTGTCTTTCCGGGGCCAGACCGTCACGCTCACGCCGAAGGAATTCCGCTTCGCGCTGCTGCTGTTCACCAATGCCTCGCGCCCCGTTTCTCGCGCGCGCATCCTCGAAACCGTGTGGAATTTGAACCGCGACGTAAGGTCGCGTACGCTGGACACACACGCCTCGCGGCTGCGCAGCAAGTTGCAGCTCGGACCCGAGCACGGCTGGCGTCTGACGACGTTGTACGGCTTCGGCTACCAACTCGAAAGACTGCCTATAAGCCCAGCGGAATAGCCCGACGTTGCCGGCGACAATGTCAGATGCGCGGAAAAGTTATAATATCCGCCTAAATCTTCGCCCCATGGTATGCAGCTTCTAACGATCGGAATCAATCACCACACCGCGCCCGTCGCCTTGCGCGAACGCGTGGCGTTTCCGCTCGAACAGATCAAGCCGGCTCTCGCCCTCTTCAAGGAAGCGTGGTCCGGCGGGCGCCGCAGCCTCAGCGCGCCCGAAGCCGCCATCCTCTCCACCTGCAACCGCACCGAGCTTTATTGCGCCACCGACGCGCACAGCTCGCGCGATTCCGCCGTGGAATGGCTCTCGCACTACCATGGCATCCGCGCGGAAGAACTCGCGCCGCACGTCTACACGCTGCCGCAGTCCGAAGCCGTGCGTCACGCCTTCCGCGTGGCCTCGGGGCTCGACTCGATGGTGCTCGGCGAAACCCAGATCGTCGGTCAGATGAAGACCGCGGTGCGCACGGCCACCGAGGCCGGCGCGCTCGGCACCTATCTGAACCAGTTGTTCCAGCGCACCTTCGCCGTGGCGAAGGAAGTGCGCAGCAGCACGGAAATCGGGGCGCAATCTGTCTCGATGGCCGCCGCCGCCGTGCGTCTCGCGCAGCGCATCTTCGACAAGATCGCGAACCAGCGCGTGCTGTTCATCGGCGCGGGCGAAATGATCGAGCTGTGCGCCGCGCACTTCGCCGCTCAGCAGCCGCGCGAACTGGTGGTGGCGAACCGCACCGCCGAACGCGGCCGCTATGTGGCGGAACGTTTCGGCGGCAAGTCGATTCCGCTGTCCGAACTGCCCTCGCGCATGCACGAGTTCGACATCATCGTGTCGTGCACGGCGTCCACGCTGCCGATCATCGGCCTCGGCGCGGTCGAGCGCGCAGTGAAGGCGCGCCGCCATCGTCCGATCTTCATGGTCGACCTCGCGGTGCCGCGCGATATCGAAGCCGAAGTCGGCCAGCTCGAAGACGTGTTCCTCTACACCGTCGACGACCTCGGCACGATCGTGCGCGAAGGCAATGCCTCGCGCCAGGCCGCCGTCGCGCAGGCCGAAACCATCATCGAAACGCGCGTCGCGAACTTCATGCAGTGGCTCGACACGCGCAGCATCGTGCCGGTCATCCGCCACATGCACACGCAGGCCGACACGCTGCGCCGCGCCGAACTCGAACGCGCGCGCAAGATGCTCGCGCGCGGCGACGATCCGGCCGCCGTGCTCGAAGCGCTCTCGCAGTCGCTGACCAACAAGCTGATCCACGGTCCGACGCAGGCGCTCAATTCGTCGAGCGGCGACCAGCGCGACTCGCTCATCGAAATGATGAGCGGCTTCTATCGCCACGGCCAGCCGGCCAAGGTCGGCAAGGCCGACGAAGCCGCGCCCGAAACCTCCACGCAGGCGTCGAACCTCGACGCGGCGTCCAACGCGTCCGGCTCCTCGGACCGTTAGCGGCATTCGCCGCAGCCTTTGCCGCGACTCCTGCGCACGCCGCGTGCGCATGCATTCCTGGGCATCCCGCCCGCCGCCCTACCCGAAAACCGCTTCGTACCGCCCGATGAAAACGAGCATGCAATCGAAGCTCGACCAGCTGACTACGCGCCTGGCCGAGCTGAACGACCTGTTGAGCCGTCCCGACGTGACGTCCAACCGCGACCAGTACCGCAAGCTCACGCGCGAGCACGCGGAAATCGGGCCGGTGGTCGAGCACTACGCGCTGTGGCGTCAGGCGAAGGACGACGAAACGGCCGCGAAGGACCTGCTCAGCGACGCCTCGATGCGCGATTTCGCCGAGGAAGAGGTGAAGGCCTCGCGCGAGCGCATGGCGCAGCTTCAGCATGAATTGCAGATGATGCTGCTGCCGAAGGACCCCAACGACGACCGCAACGTGTTCCTCGAAATCCGCGCGGGCACGGGCGGCGACGAATCGGCGCTGTTCGCGGGCGACCTGCTGCGCATGTATCTGCGCTACGCGGAGCGCAATCGCTGGCAGATCGAAATGATGTCGGCGAGCGAGTCCGATCTGGGCGGCTACAAGGAAGTGATCGTGCGCATCGCGGGCGAGGCGGCGTATTCGAAGCTCAAGTTCGAGTCGGGCGGCCATCGCGTGCAGCGCGTGCCCGCCACCGAAACGCAGGGGCGCATCCACACGTCCGCGTGCACGGTCGCGGTGATGCCGGAAGCCGACGAAATCGGCGAAGTGGAAATCAATCCCGCCGATCTGCGTATCGACACGTTCCGCGCCTCGGGCGCGGGCGGCCAGCACATCAACAAGACCGATTCGGCCGTGCGCGTGACGCACCTTCCGACCGGCATCGTCGTGGAATGTCAGGACGACCGCTCGCAGCACAAGAACAAGGATCGCGCGCTCAAGGTGCTGGCCGCGCGCATCAAGGACAAGCAGTATCAGGAGCAGCACGCGAAGGAAGCGGCCACGCGCAAGAGCCTCGTGGGCTCGGGCGACCGCTCGGAGCGGATTCGCACCTACAACTTCCCGCAAGGGCGTCTGACGGATCACCGGATCAATCTGACGCTGTACCGCCTGGAAGCGATCATGGACGGCGATCTCGGCGAACTGATCGGCGCGCTGCTCTCCGAGCATCAGGCGGAACAGCTGGCTTCGCTCGGCGACGCCGACTAAAGCGCACCGTTCTTCACTCATCGCCCCGCAACTGACCGCATCATGAGCGAACTCACCGCCGACGCCCTGCTGCGCGCCTCGCCGCTGCCCGCGCTCGAAGCGCGCATTCTGCTGATGCACGTGCTCGGCTGGCGCCGCACCGAACTCATCACGCGCGGCGACCGCGCGCTCGACGCCACGCCGGTCGCGGCCTACCGGGCGCTCGAAGCGCGCCGCGTGGCAGGCGAGCCGATCGCGCAACTCGTCGGCGCGCGCGAGTTCTTCGGCCTCGATTTCGACGTCACGCCCGACGTGCTGATCCCGCGCCCCGAAACCGAACTGCTGGTCGAAACCGCGCTGGCTGCGCTCGAAGGCATCGCGCAGCCACGCGTGCTCGATCTCGGCACGGGCAGCGGCGCGATTGCGGTGGCGATCGCCTCGGCGCGGCCCGACGCGCGCGTCTGGGCCGTCGACCGCTCGGACGCCGCACTCGCCGTAGCCGCGCGCAACGCCGCGAAGCTGCTCGACGCGCGTCGTCCCGGCGGCGCGCTCACCTTCGTCGCGGGCAGCTGGTACAACACGCTCGACGCCGCGCTGCGCTTCGAGGTCATCGTGAGCAATCCGCCCTATATCGCGAACGGCGATCCGCATCTCGACCAGGGCGACCTGCGCTTCGAGCCGCGCGGCGCGCTCACCGACGAGGCCGATGGCCTCTCGTGCCTGCGCGCGATCGTCGACGGCGCGCCGGAACGGCTCGTCGCGGGCGGCGCGCTCTGGATGGAACACGGCTACGACCAGGCCGCCGCGGTGCGCGCGCTGCTCGACGCGCGCGGCTTCGCGGACGTGCGCTCGGAACAGGATCTCGCGGGCATCGAACGCATCAGCGGCGGGCGCTTCGGCAGCCCGATCCGCGCATAGCCACGCCGAGCGCGCCCGGCTCGCGCCGACGAAATCCGCTATCATTTCACTCTGCAATCAACGTATTCCGCATCACTCAATCCCAAGGTCAGACATGGACACCCAACAGCGCATCAAGCAGATCGTCGACGAAAACGCCGTCGTCCTTTTCATGAAGGGCAACGCGCAGTTTCCGATGTGCGGCTTCTCGGGCCGCGCGGTGCAGATCCTGAAAGCCTGCGGCGTCGATCAGTTCAAGACCGTCAACGTGCTCGAGGACGACGAAGTCCGCCAGGGCATCAAGGAATTCTCGAACTGGCCCACGATTCCGCAGCTCTACGTGAAGGGCGAATTCATCGGCGGTTCGGACATCATGATGGAGATGTACCAGAACGGCGAACTGCAACAGCTGTTCACGGCGGCTTAAGCCCCCGAATCGCTTTGCCACGGAACGGCGGCGCGCCCTGCGCCCGTTGTTCCGCGCCGGTTTGAGGTCTTTCGGGCCGGCGCGCTTTTCCGCCTTCTTCGCGGATTCCCTCAGATTCCCCCGCCTTTTTCGCCGATCTTCCTCGTGAATGCCCTCCCCACCGCCACCGTTCCCCGCCGTCTGATCGTCGCGATCACGGGTGCCACGGGCGCGATTTACGGCGTGCGCATTCTGGAGACGCTGCGGCGTCTGGGCGGCGTCGAATCGCATCTGCTGATCTCGGCGGCTGGCTGGCTCAACATCCAGCACGAGTTGCAGCTGAGCAAAGAGGACCTGCACGCGCGCGCCGATGTCGTGCATTCGGTGCGCGATGTAGGCGCCACGATCGCCTCGGGTTCGTTCGCGACCGACGGCATGATCGTCGCGCCCTGCTCGATGAAGACGCTCGCGAGCGTCGCCCACGGCCTCTCGGACAACCTGATCGCGCGCGCCGCCGACGTCACGCTCAAGGAGCGCCGCCGCCTCGTGCTGCTGGTGCGCGAAACGCCGTTCAACCTCGCGCATCTGCGCAACATGACGGCCGTGACCGAAATGGGCGGTGTGATCTTTCCGCCGCTGCCGGCCTTCTACAACCAGCCTGCGTCGATCGACGAGATGGTCGATCACACAGTCGCGCGCGTGCTCGACCTGTTCGCGCTCGGACCGGCGCTCGCGCCCGCGTGGCCTGGGCTGCGCAGCACCGGCGACTAAGCTTTTAGCGCTGTGTTCGTGCCCCGCCGATTATCAACATCGGCGACACAATCAATTCGCTTGCCGCACATTTAATTCGCGAGAGTTGGGTCTTATATTGATCGTAACGCGAACTTTTCCGGCCGCCTCGCGCGGCTCACGATCATGACCACCCGTACTCCTACGCTTTTCCTGTCGCATGGCGCGCCCACTTTGCCGATCGACCCGTCGATGCCGCGCGAAGGCTTCGTCAAGCTGGCCGAACATCTGCCGCGCCCCGAGTCGATCCTGATGCTGTCGGCGCACTGGTACACGCAGCGCCCGGCCGTCAGCACCGCGACGCAGCCCGAGACCATCCACGACTTCTACGGCTTTCCGCGCGCGCTCTACGAGATCCAGTACCCGGCGCCCGGCGCGCCCGAGACCGCGCAACGCGCGGCGGCGCTGCTGCGCGCGCAGGGCGTGGAAGTCGACGAGGAAGCGCACGGCCTCGACCACGGCGCCTGGGTGCCGATGCTGCTGATGTTCCCGAACGCCGACGTGCCCGTCGCCCAGTTGTCGATCCAGCCGCGCGCCGACGCCGCGTATCACTTCGCGCTCGGCCGCGCGCTGCGCGAGTTGCGCGACGAAGGCGTGATGGTGGTCGGTTCGGGCCAGATCACGCATAACCTGCGTCAGGCCGACTTCTCGGCGCGCCCCGAGGATGCCGATCCGCGCGTCGCCGAATTCACCGACTGGTTCGAGTCGCACCTCGCCGCCCGCGACATCGACGCGCTGCTCGACTATCGCGCGAAGGCACCGCACGCGGTGCTGATGCACCCGACCGACGAGCATCTGCTACCGGTGTTCTCGGCGCTCGGTGCCGCCGACGACGACTACACGCTCGGCGTGCAGTCGCTCGGCACCTACCAGCGCGCGCTGGCGATGACGAACTACGTGTTCGGTTCGGCTACGGCGCAGTAAAACTGACAGACACACCAGACGTAAAAAAGCCCGCCTGAATCGCTTCAGGCGGGCTTTTTCTGCTTCGTTTCAGGCTGCCGCTGCGAACAGCGGCCGGAGCACCATTTAGTGTGCGCCGATGCCTTCGAGCACTTCGTCGTGTTCCTTGCGCTCTTCCAGATACGGCGTGCGGTAACCCGAGTTCACACCCCAGAAGTAGAAGCCCAGCGAGATGATCGCGACGACCAGCATGTCCCAGCCGTAGGGAATCAGGTCGTGGCCGCCGAACTGCTTCGAGCCGATCAGCGAGAGCACGGCCATCGTCGGCAGGTAGGCGCACAGCCACCATGCGGCCTTCAGATCCGCGCCCCAACCGCCGAAGCCCTGCTTCGCCTGGAAGTAGAAGTACACCGGCAGCGCGACGATCATCAGCAGAATGATTTCGCCCGTCAGCGGCCACTTCGCCCAGTACAGGATCATCGATGCGCAGACGAACGCGAACGGCGCGATCACCTTCATGAACGGCACCGACAGCGGGCGCTCGATGTCCGATGCCGCGCGCTTGAGCGCCATCAGGCTGATCGGGCCCGTGAGGTACGAGATCACGGTCGCAACCGAGATCACTGCCGCCAGCGAGCTCCAGCCGCGGAAGAAGAACATGAAGATGAACGACACGGCCAGGTTGAACCACATCGCCGGGCGCGGCACGCCGTAGAACGGGTGCACGTTGCCGAAGATCGACGGCATCGTGTTGTTGCGCTCCATTGCGTAGATCATGCGCGAGGTCGTCGCCATGTAGGTCGTGCCGGTGCCGCTCGGGCTCACGAATGCGTCGACGTACAGCAGGATCGCCAGCCAGTTCAGGTTCAGCGCGATCGCGAGTTCCGCGAACGGCGACTTGAAGTTGAACGTGTTCCAGCCCTTCGCCACGTCGGACGGATCGACCGCACCGATGTACGCAATCTGCAGCAGCACGTAGATCACGAGTGCGCAGACGATCGAGCCGATCACCGCGAACGGGATGCTCTTCGACGGATTACGCGCTTCGCCCGCGAGGTTGATCGGGCTCTGGAAGCCGTTGAACGCGAACACGATGCCGCTCGTCGCGACCGCCGTGAACACCGCCGACCAGCCGTAAGGCGCGAACGTGCTCGCCTCGCCGAAGTTCTCGTGGTGGAAACCCGTCGCCATCAGGCCGATGATCGTCAGACCCGGGATGATGAACTTGAAGATCGTGATGGCGCTATTGGCGCGCGCGAACAGCTTCACGCCCCAATAGTTGAGCATGAAGTACACGATCACGAGCAGCGCCGAGAGGCCCAGCCCGGAATGCGTTAATGACCCGTCGACGAACAGCGAGTGCGCCCACGGATAGGGCCACGTGCTCATGTATTGAATGGAAGCTTCGGCTTCGATCGGAATCACCGAGACGATGGCGATCCAGTTCGCCCAGGCGCTGATGAAGCCCACGAGCGCGCCGTGCGAGTAGCGCGCGTAGCGCACCATGCCGCCCGACTCCGGGAACATCGCACCGAGTTCGGCGTAGGTGAGCGCGATGGCCAGAATGACCACGGCACCGATCACCCAGGCGCAGACGGCTGCGGGGCCGGCAATTTTCGCCGCCTTCCATGCGCCGAACAGCCAGCCCGAACCGATAATCGACCCGAGGCCGGTGAACATCAGCGCGAACGGGCCGATGTTCCGTTGAATAGAACTTTTCACGTCTTCTCCTGTATCAAGAGCAGTTCGACACCGCGTGCCCCGTCTGTTGTGCGGGCGGGGTTCCAGCGGCGGTCGCACCTGCGCGCGGTCGATTGCACCCGAAGGCGCAACTCATGCGCGGCGCGTAGTTTAACGGTTGCACTGCCAAAAGGCGCTAAAAAACTGAGCGCACTACAAAAAAAACAGCAACTTAGCAAGCTTTGTAAGGCTTTGTTTCGACCCTGCCTCAAATATCTATGGAGTTACCCTGGGTCCCGGTTGACCTGGCAGGGAATTAGCCGTATAAAGATCGAGCAGGATTTCAAGCGGCGAGTGTGAATAGGTCTTTCGTAGTTCGCCCATCAACGGTACTCCGGCTGGTCCCATACCCCTTCCTTGATTTTCGTGCACCTCTCTGTGGCTTCGGCCTTCATTCATTTTTAGGAAAGTAATATGGAAACCGGTACCGTCAAGTGGTTCAATGACGCTAAGGGCTTTGGCTTTATCACTCCGGACGGCGGCGGCGAAGACCTGTTCGCGCACTTCTCGGAAATCAAGGTTGACGGCTTCAAGACGCTGCAAGAGAACCAAAAGGTTCAATTCGAAGTGCGTACCGGCCCGAAGGGCAAGCAAGCTGCCAACATCAAGCCGGTCTAAATACCGACTTCGACCGTCAGGGCTCTAACCTCGGCCCTGGCTGGCAAGCTTACAGAAAAACCCCATGCTTCTTCCTGAAGGTGGGGTTTTTTGTCGCCTGTCGCTTTTGTTATTGCTGTTGTTTTAAGCGGCTTCAGGCGAACAGGCGCTGCGCGTGAATACCCAGCCCCGTCGCCACGCTGGCGAGGCGGTCGCCGAACACCGGTTGCGCGTGCGGGAATGCGTCGGCGAGCGCCTGGGTCAGGAACAGCAGACCCGTCGAACCGCCCGTGAAATACAGCGCGTTCACGGCGCCCGGCGCCACGCCCGCGGCCTGCACGGTCTCGCGCGCGGCTTCCACGATGCGGCGCGTTTCTTCGCGGCCCGCTTCCACCAGTTGCGCGTCGTCGAAGGCGAGGCGCAGATCGGTTTCCACCTGCTCCAGATCGATCATCGTCTGGCCGCCCGCCGACACGCCGATCTTCGCTTCCTCCGCATGCGCCGCCAGCGCGTGCCCGAGACGCCAGTCGACCACACGCATCAGGCGATCGTGGTGCGCGGCGTCGCGGTACAGATGGCGCATGAGCTTGAGTTCGGCGGCGCGCTTGGGCGTGTACACCGTGTTGATCAGGTGCCAGGTCGCCAGATCGAAATAGACGCGGTTCGGCGCCTCGCGGCCTTCCGGGTCGAGCGACTGATAGCCGAGCTCGCGCAGGATCGTCGCCAGTTCGACGCGGCGGTCGAAGTCCGTACCGGCCACGTGCACGCCGTGATGCGCGAGCACGTCGTCCTTGCGGGCGAGGCGCGTCATGCGCTGCGGTCCCACGCGCACGAGCGAAAAGTCCGACGTACCGCCGCCGATGTCGGCCACCAGCACCAGCCCCTCTTCCGTCAGACGCGACTCGTAGTCGAATGCCGCCGCGATCGGCTCGTACTGGAACTCGATTTCCTTGAAGCCCACCGCGCGCGCCGCCGCTTCGAGCTGATCCTGCGCGAGCTTGTCGGCGCGCGGATCTTCGTCGACGAAGAACACCGGGCGGCCCAGCACCGCGCGCGTGAGGCTCGCGCCCGCGCAGCGTTCGGCGCTGCGTTTGAGGTGATCGAGGAAGATCCCGATGATTTCCGTGTAGCGGATCGCGCTGCCGTCGCCGAGATCGGTCGTGCTCTCCGCGAGCGGCGAGCCGAGAATGCTTTTCATCGAGCGCATCAGGCGCCCGTCGAAGCCGTCGATGTAAGCCGCCAGCGCCGCGCGGCCAAACTCGCGCGTGTGCTCGTCGGTGTTGAAGAACACCGAGGTCGGCAGCGTGGTGTGCGCGCCTTCGACCGGCGCGAGGCGCATCGCATCGCCCGGCGCGGCGCCCGGCAAGGCCACGGCCGAATTGGAGGTGCCGAAGTCGATCGCGCAAAAGGGATTCGACGCGGGATTCGACGCGGGATTCGACGCGGATTTCGAAGCGGAATTCGAGGCTGGATGCGGGGAGGCGGTCAAGGCGGGGCTCATGGCGGGGGTCATGGCAACGCCGCGCGGCACGTCGCACGCGGCATTACGGAAGGCTGGGAGGACCGGCTTTGTATCACGAAAACGCGGCGCGGAGCAACCGCAGGGACGGGGTGCGGCCCCGCAAATAAAACGCGCGACGGGTGCCGCGCGATTTGCCCTGCAAGGAGCCAGCGCGGAGGCCAGCCGGCTCTGCGTTGCTCAGCCCTTGAACGGCTGCTTCCAGGCGTTCGCGTAAGCGATATCGCCGACGCTCGCACGCGTGCGCTCCGCCTTCTCGCGGTCGCGCAGCACCGGATCGAGCTTCTCGGCGTCGCCGTAATGGCCGATCGAGATGATCGCGAGCGGCTCCACGTCGTTCGGCAGGCCGAATTCCTTGCGGAACGCGTTCACGTCGAAGCCGCTCATCTGGTGCGCGGCGAGACCGAGCGCATGCGCCTGCAACACCAGCGACATGGCCGCCGCACCCGCGTCGTACTGCGCCGTGCGGTTCACCTCACCCTTGGCGTTGAGCGTCTGCGCCGTCACCGCGACCAGCACGGGCGCCGGCGCGTTCCACTGCTGATTGAAGGGCACGAGCGTCGCGAAGGCGCGCTTGAACGCCGGCTCGTCGGCCGTGCGGTCGAACACGATGAAGCGCCACGGTTGCAGGTTGTAGCCCGACGGCGCCCAGCGCGCGGCTTCGATGACCGCGTGCAGTTGCTCGCGCGAAACCGGCTCGTTCGAATAGGCGCGCGGGCTCCAGCGGCCTGCGATCAGTTCGTGGATGGGCACGGCTGTCGGTGCGGGTTTTTGCTTCGTCATGCCTGATGTGTCCTTGGTGTGCGGGCGCTCGCCCGGGGCTCACAGCATACCCGCGCCGCGTGAAACGCGCTGAAACGGCGAAGGCGGCGCGGATGCAGCCGCCTTCGCGGTCACTTCGGATGTCGGCTTCGCGCAATCGGGCGAGTGCAATCGGCGAGCGCGGCCGCGCGAACTCAGGCCGTCTGCATCAGGCCGTCTGCGCACCCGCCGTGCGCGGCGCGCGGTTGATGCGCAGCACGAGGAACGAGGCGATCAGGCACAAGCCGCCCGAAATCATCGACGCCACCGTGTAAGTGCCGAGGCTCGAACGCAGCAGCCCCGCGCCGAACGCCGCGAACGCCGCGCCCAGTTGATGGCCCGCGACCACCCAGCCGAAGATGATCGGCGCGCGCTCCTTGCCGAACACATCGGTGGCGAGGCGCACGGTCGGCGGCACGGTGGCGATCCAGTCGAGCCCGTAGAACACCGCGAAGATCGGCAGACCGAAGAAGTCGATACCGAACGCGTGCGGCAGATAGATCAGCGAGAGCCCGCGCAGGCCGTAGTACCAGAACAGCAGCACGCGGCTGTTGAAGCGGTCCGAGAGCCAGCCCGAGAGCGTCGTGCCGAACAGATCGAAAATGCCCATCGTCGCGAGCAGCGACGCGCCCTGCACTTCCGTCATGCCGTAGTCGCCGCACATGGCGATCAGGTGCGTGCCCACGTAGCCGTTGGTGCTCGCGCCGCAAATAAAGAAGCTGAAGAACAGCAGCCAGAAGTCGCGCGTGCGGCTCGCCGATGCGAGCGCGCCGAACGCCAGCTTGATCGGATTCTGCTGGGGCGCGGGCGGCGCGACGGGCGCATCGGGCTCCTCGCCGAACGGACGCAGCTTCAGGCTGGCCGGCCGCTCGGGCAACAGGAACGCGACCAGCGGCAGCACCACGGCAGCGGCCGCCGCGACCACCAGCACGACGAGCTGCCAGCCGTGCTTTTGAGCGATCGCCGCGAGGAACGGCAGGAACACGAGCTGACCCGTGGCCGAACTCGCCGTGAGAATGCCCATCGCGAGGCCGCGATGCGTGGTGAACCAGCGCGTGACGACCGTCGCCGACAGCGACAGCGCCGCCACGCCGGTCGAGCCGCCCACCATCACGCCCCAGATCAGGATCATCTGCCACGGATGCGTCATCAGCGAGGAAAGCGCGACGCCCGCCCCCATCGTGGCGAGCGCCGCCAAGAGCGTCGGCCGCACGCCGAAGCGCTGCATCGCCGCCGCCGCGAACGGCCCCATCAGCCCGTAAAGCGCAATGTTCACCGAAATCGCCAGCGAGATCGTCGCCCGGCTCCAGCCGAACTGATGCTCGAGCGGCACCATCATCACGCTCGGCGTCGCGCGCGTGCCGGCTGCCGCCAGCAGCACCAGGAACACCACCGCCAACACGAGCCATCCATAATGGAAACGCCCGCCGACCCACCTCGCTGCCCAGTTCATCCGTGCTGCTCCACGTTCGTTGACCTGCTTGATTCGCCTGTTTGATCTGCCAGTTTGATCCGCCTGCTTGATCCGCGTCTTGTCGATCGAACGGATTGTTACCGCTCGGTCACAAGTGTGTTGCGATAGTAGTGACCGCTCGGTAACATGTCAAGCATGTCCCTGACGACGAGATGTACTGCCATGTCCACGCGCCACGAAGATCCGACCGCACCCGCTGCCACCGCGCCCGGCAAAGCCGCCGCGCGTGCGGGCCGCGCGCGCACCCAGACGGCCGGGCCGCGCGCCCAGGAGCATCTGCTCGCCGCCGCCGACGAATTGTTCTATCGCGAAGGCGTGCGCGCCGTAGGCGTCGAAGCCGTGGTCGAGCGCGCGGGCGTGAACAAGATGAGTCTGTACCGGCAATTTTCGTCGAAGGACGATCTGGTGGTCGCGTATCTGAAGCGCTGCGACGTGCGCTTTTTCGAGCGCTTCGAGGCGAGCGTCGCGAAGCATCCGGGCGAACCGGCGAAGCAGTTGATGCAGGCGTTCGAGGATCTGGCGGCGCGCGCGTCGGCGCCCGACTATCGCGGCTGTCCGTTCGTGAACGTCGCGGCCGAGTTTCCCGACCCGGCGCATCCCGCGCGCCACAGCGTGGCCGACAACAAGACGCGGCTGATGGCGCGCCTCACCGAACTGGCGCAGGCGGCGGGCGCGGCCGACGCCGCGTCGCTCGCGAACGAACTGGCGCTGCTGGTCGAGGGCGTTTACGCCGCGAGCCAGACCTACGGCCCCGGCTGCGGCCCGATTCAGGCGGCGCCGCGTATGGCGAAACTGTTGATCGAAGCGGCGTGCGGGCCCGCCGCCTGATTTCGCGACATCCATTTATGGCGCGCCGTTCGCCGCAGCGGGCGCGCAAACCGCACCGGTAAAATGCCGCGATGACCGATACACCGAACACCCCCGCCACGCCCGACACGGCGCATCCCGAGCACGCCGCCATTCTCGACGCCACGCGCCACTGGCTCACGCGCGCGGTGATCGGGCTGAATCTCTGCCCATTCGCGAAAAGCGTGCATGTGAAGGGCCAGATCCGTTACGCAATCAGCGAAGCGACCGATCTGGAAGGTGTGCTAACCGATCTCGAAGCCGAACTGCGCGCGCTCGCGGATAGCAGCCCGGAGGACATCGACACGACGCTGCTGATCCTGCCGCACGCGCTCGCCGATTTCCTCGACTACAACGACGCGCTCCATTTCGCCGACCTGCTGCTCGGCCAGTTGCGACTCGACGGCGAGCTGCAGATCGCGAGCTTCCATCCGCAGTATCAGTTCGAGGGCACCGAGCCCGACGACATCGAGAACTACACGAATCGCGCGCCCTATCCGATCCTGCATCTCTTGCGCGAGGCGAGCATCGAGCGCGCCGCGGACGCGTTCCCGGACGCCGCCGACATCTACGAGCGCAATCAGGAAACGATGCGCCGCCTGGGCCTCGAAGGCTGGCGCGCGTGGATGAGCCAGCGCGACGACCAGTAAGGCGTCCTGCCGATCAAACAGCGATCGTCATGATCGCCTGAGCGTGCGCAGCGGCCCGTCAAACTCTGGCCGCGCGCCACACGCCACGCTCACACTTCCTCGGCGGCTTCCCTGGCCGACGCCTCGCCCTCATCGACGAAGAAACGCTCGCGCAGTTCGGCAATCCCGAAGGTATCGAGCAGTTCGTTGAGGCGCTCCGCCGGACGGCGGCGTGGCAGATTCTTGTACTGCGCCACGATGAGCTCGTTCTTCATCGAGTGCTCCCAGCCCACCAGCTCCGTCACGCTCACCTGATAGCCGTGCGCCTCCAGTTGCAGGCAGCGCAGCACGTTGGTGATCTGGCTGCCGAACTCGCGCGTATGCAGCGGATGACGCCAGACCTCCGTGAGCGCCTGGCCGAGCGACTTGCCCTTGTTGCGGCGAAGCACGCCCGCCACTTCAGCCTGACAGCACGGCACCACGACGATATGGCGCGCGTGCTTCTTGAGCGCGAAGCGCAGCGCGTCGTCGGTGGCGGTATCGCAGGCGTGCAGCGCCGTGACGATATCGACCGTGGGCGGCAGTTGCGTCGACGTGATCGAGTCGGCCACCGAGAGATTCAGAAACGACATCCCCTTGAAGCCGAGCCGCGCCGCCAGTTCCTCCGAGCGCTGCACGAGTTCGTCGCGCGTTTCGATACCGAAGATGCGCGAGTTGTCGCACAGACCCTTGAAGAACAGGTCGTACAGAATGAATCCCAAGTAGGACTTGCCCGCACCGTGATCGACGAGCGTGACGTCGCGGCCATCCTGCTTGAGGTCGTTGAGCAGCGGCTCGATGAACTGGAACAAGTGATAGACCTGCTTCAGCTTGCGGCGGCTGTCCTGGTTCATCTTGCCGTCGCGCGTCAGGATATGGAGCTCCTTAAGAAGCTCGATCGACTGATTCGGACGGATTTCGTAGGTCTTGCTGGACATCGGGACAAAAAAAGATGAGAAGCGTCATTAACCGCGAAACGTGCGGCAACCGACAGAGCGACGCAAATAGATCTGTCATTTTACGGAAAAAGCAGCACGAGGCCGCGAACCTGATAGTGGCCCATTCGTCATATGGTTGGAGCGTCCGTCACGCTGACCCACGTCCGGACGACAGGGAGGGGTTGATTAAAACAGACACGGTGAGCCTCAGGCCGCTGATGTCCAGAAAGGACCATTTTTGGGGCGCGACCGACCGGCAAAGTACCGGATGTGCGCGCATGGGAGGTCGCTCCGGGTCCGCCGGCAGCGATAAATCAGGTATGACGCAGATCCCCGCTGGGCAAAGACGCACGGCGCTGCGCGACCTTGCATGGGGCATGCAATGAACACAATACCCGACGGTAACGCTGAGCAAAAATTCCAGGAACTGCTTGCCAGACTCGTTGAAGTGCCCGAGTGGACGGAAAAGCAGCAGTTGGAGCTCGAAATGGCGCGTGACATCTCGGTCGAGATGCTGCGCCTGGCCGAAGAGATGCGCGACGGCGCGGCAGATCTCGAGAATTGCCTGATCCTGCTGAAATACGCCAAAGTGCTCGATTTCGTGATGTCGGCGCTCGCTGCGCGGCGCGACATCAAACCCCAGACTTTACGCGTGATCTTCAAGCTCGCCGGCCTGGCCGTCGACGAGGCGTATCCAGGTTAGCGACGACCGCCAACACCGCGGGAAAGCAGGCGAACGCGCGGCGTTTTCACGGCCCGGCATACAGGCGGGCCGCGCGGCGCGACGTGCGCTGGAGATCGGCTGATGCGCCGATGCGCCGACGCATCGTCACTTTGTGCGAGCCGTTCGCGTCACGCAACGGCTCATCGCCGGCTTTTATCTTCGCGCTCGCGCTGTTTCGGCCCTTTCATTCATCGTGGCTTCCGAATGAATTGGCGAAACCGCGCGCGGTGCATCATGCCTTGCGCACCTTCAGGCGCCACAGCGACGTGATCTCCGCCGCGCGCGCACGATATAGCGGATCGTTCGGATCGCTCGCCTTCGGGTGACGCGGACGAATGTCTTCGCGCCCCGCCACTTCCAGCCCCGCCTCGACGATCATTTCCACGAGCGCCTCGCGCGTGCGCAAACCCAGATGCTCGGCGAAATCGGAGAGGATCAGCCAGCCTTCGCCGCCCGGCTCCAGATGATCCTTGAGACCGCCGAGGAAGCCGCGCAGCATGCGGCTGTCGGGATCGAACACCGCATATTCGATGGGCGACGCCGGTCGCGCCGGCACCCACGGCGGATTGCAGACCACCAGCGGCGCGCGCCCCGGCGGGAACAGATCCGCCTCGATCACCTCGACGCGCTCACCGTGGCCCAGCCGCTCCAGGTTCTCACGCGCGCAGGCGAGCGCGCGGGCGTCCTGATCGGTCGCGACGACCTGCTTGACGCCGCGCGCGGCGAGCACCGCCGCGATCACGCCGGTCCCGGTGCCGATGTCGAACGCCTTCTCGACCGAAGGCAGCGGCACGCGCGCGATCAGATCGAGATACTCGCCGCGCACCGGCGAAAACACGCCGTAGTACGGATGCACATGCGCCCCGTCGAGCGCGGGAATCGGCACGCCCTTCTTGCGCCATTCATGCGCGCCGATCAGGCCAAGCAATTCGCGCAGCGACACCGCCGACGGCTCGCCATCGGGCGCGCCCCACGCTTCCTCGCACGCGAGCTTCACGTCGGGCGCGCGGCGCAGCGCGATGCCATAGTCGCCTTCGAGCGGCAGCAGCACCATGCCGAGCGTGCGCGCACGCTGCGCCTGCGCCTGGCGATGCAGATGGAATGCTTCGAGCGGCGTGGCCGGCGGCTTGGGCGCGCCCTTCTTCGGCTTGCGTTCGGCGCGGCGCGCCATGGCCTGCAGCAGTTGCCGCGCGTTCTGAAAGTCGCCGTGCCAGAGCAGCGCGGTGCCTTCGCAGGCGAGCCGATAGGCGTCGTCGGCCGTGGTGCGGTCGTCGGCGATCACCACGCGCTTCGGCGCGGGTGCGCCCGCCTCCGAACGCCAGCGGACGGTGCGCGGGCCGTCCGTGTCGGGCCAGCTCAAGGTGGGAAAGTCGGTCATAGGATTCGAATGCTTTAAGGCGCGCCGCAACGCGGCGGCGCAAGACGCGCGCCATCATATAGCAGAGCGCGCGGCCGCGTTCCGCGCCGTGCGCCCGAAAATACAGCCGTGCGGGCGCCGCGCGGGCATGGAGGCATCATCGCGCAGCGCCGCGTATCCGTCGACTCGGCCAGAAGACATAGGCCGAACGACATAGGCCGGAAGGCACAGGACGGTTCCTCGCTCAGCGCCAATAGCCGCCAGTACAATGAGCGCCGATCCGCGCAACGGTGCCTCGCGCCACAACGAGAACATGTCCGAGACCAACCCACCGAGACGCGCCGCCAGTCCACCGAACGCACAGGGCGCATCAAGCGCGCGGCGCGGGAAGAACCGCCACGCGAAGCCCGGGCTCGATGCGGACTTCTACGCCGAACTGCTGCATATCGCCGGGCTTCAGGAAAGCGCGGCGGCGGCCAAGACCGTGGTTGCGCGGCGCGACGGCGCGCAGCGCCAGCCGGGCGCGCTGATCGAACTGGCGCTCGCGGCCATCGACTCGCGCGACATCCCACAAACTTCACAGACGTTCCGCACGGCGCTGCGGCTGTGCATCGCGTGGCTTGGCCGCCTCGTGTTCCTCAAGCTGCTCGAAGCGCGCCTGCTCGCGCTGCACGAGGGCGACCGCGCGTATGCGTTTCTGCGCAGCGCGCGCATCGGCACGTTCGCGCAACTCGACTCGCTCTGCCACGACGTGTTCGGCAACGGCGAAGGCCATCCGCACCTGCCGCGTTTCGATGGCGCGATGTTCGAGTCCGCCGACCTCGCGGCGTTCGGCATCGGCTTCGCCGCGCTCGCGGACGACGCCCCGCTCGCGCCGTTCGAAGCAACCGCGCTGGATTCCGCGCCCGCATCGCACGCGCGCAACACCGTCACCTATCTGCTCGATTTCCTCGACGCATTCGAATTCGGCTTCGATTCAGGCACGCCGACGAACGCCAGCCAGCCGCCGCATCGACAACGCATCGACACGGCCACGCTCGGCCTCGTCTTCGAAAAGCTCAACGGCTATCGCGACGGCGCGTGGTACACGCCGGGCCGCGTCGCCATGATGCTGGCGCGCGAGGCCGTCACGGGCGCGGCGCTCGGGTGCTTCACTCTGCTCGAAGGCCGGCGCTGCGCGACGCTCGATCAGTTATCCGAACAAATCGACAAAGATAATCGCCGCGACGAAGCGCGCGCACTGCTGGCCTCGCTGCGCGTGTGCGATCCGGCGGTCGGCACGGGGCATCTGCTCGTCTCGGCGCTCGACGAATTGATCGTGCTGAAAGCGCGTCTGCGCCTCTTCGACGACGCGCCCGACCACGCGCTCGCGGGCCTGCGCATCGAAGTCGTGAACGATCGGCTCAGTGTGTCGCTCCCGCACGGCGGCGCGCCCGGCCGCGAGCAACAGCGCCGTATCGACGCCGCGCTCTATCGCGAGAAACGCGCGATCGTCGAGCAGAATCTGTTCGGCGTGGATATCGATGCCGACGCGCTCGGCATGGCGCGGCGGCGGCTCGCGTTCGAACTGCTCGCGCACGCCGCCTACGACGACGCGGGCCGCTTCGCGACGCTGCCGAACCTCGCCGCCAATCTTCGGCAAGGCAATGCGGTGCTGAGCCGCGTCGACGACCAATTCACCGACCACGACACCACGCAAGCCTTCGACTGGCGCACCGAGTTTCCCGCGCTATGCGACGCACGCGGCGCGTTCGCGGGCTTCGACGCCGTGCTCGCCAACCCGCCCTACGTCGACTCCGAGCGCATGATCAACGAAGGCCAGCGCGCGCTGCGCGAGCAGTTGGCGCGACGCTGGCCGAGCGCGCGCGGCAACTGGGATCTCTACATCGTGTTCATGGAACTCGGCCTCGCGCTCACGGCGCCGCACGGCACGATGGCGTTTCTCACGCCCGACAAGTGGCTCGCGAAGCCGTTCGGCGCGGCGTTCCGCGCGCGCCATCTCGACATGATCGAGCGCATCGTCGCGCTGGGCCGCGACGTGTTCGAGCACGCGCTGGTCGATGCGATCGTGACGGTGTATCGGCGGTCGGGCTGCGAGAAGATCGAGACGTCGCGTCTCGATCCGGCTGGGCTGACGCCGCTCACCCTTGCACCGAAGCGCGACCTCGAAGCGCCGTGGACGCTCGACGCGCTGCTCTCGCCGCACTACGCGTTCGTGCAGCGGCTCGCGCGCGCGCATGCGACGCTCGGTGAGTTGATCGCCTGCGAAAACGCATGCGCGACCGCCGATGCGTATCGGCTCGCGCCGTGCATCGAGGAAGCGCGCGGCGCCTTCGATGCACGCGATCACTATCGCGTCGTGAATACCGGCACGCTCGGGCGCTACGTCTCGCGCTGGGGCGTGAAGCCGATGACCTATCTCGACCAGCGTTACGCTGAACCCGTCGTCGGACGCGCGCGCTTCGAGGCGGCGTTCGCGAATCGGTATCGTGAGAAGGCCGCGGCGAAGAAAGTAATCGTGAAGGGGCTCACGCATCTCGACGCCACGCTCGACCTCGCCGGCGACACGATCCCCGGCAAGACCACGCTGATCCTGCGCGCGGACGACGACGCCCTGCTCAAGTTCGCGGCAGCGGTGCTGAACGGCCCGCTCGCGGCCTTCGTCACGCGCGCGCGATTCGGCGCATCGAGCTACAACGGCGGCGTGGCCTTCACCAAACTGATGATCGATGCGATTCCGGTCCCGCGCGACGCGAGCGCGCGTGCGGACGTGGTGAAGTGCGTGGATCGATTACTCGATGCGCTGCGGTCGGGTGATCACGCGCCACGCAGCGAGGCGCTCATGCGCGAGATCGACCGCGCGCTTTACGCGGCGTATGGGCTGGGGGAAGACGAGATCGCGCTGATCGAAGGCGATGGACGCGGCGCGGGCAAACGCGGCGGCATCACCACGCAACACCGCGCCTGAAAAAGAAAAAGGGCTACAGCTGATGCGCTGTAACCCTTTCTCGAACTGTTTTGGTGCCGGCTGCAGGACTCGAACCCGCCACCTGATGATTACAAATCAACTGCTCTACCAGATGAGCTAAGCCGGCGTAGCCCGTGATTCTACTTCATTTCACGATCTTGAGGTGACCCTTACCGCCCTTTGCAGCACCGTCGTCGCCGGAATCGCCCTTGCCGGTCTTCGCGGACACGGCGGACTCGTCGGTCTCGCTCTGCACGGCAGCAGGCGCGACGCTCGGCACCGCCGTCGGACCGGCCGTGGGCACCACTGCGGGCGCAGCCGTGTCCTCATGCTCGTCCTGAGCCGAAGGCAGCACGTCGTTCGCGTCGCCCGGCGGCGCTTCGACCGGGAACGCCATGCCCTGGCCGTTCTCGCGCGCGTAGATCGCCAGCACGTTCGACACCGGCACTTCGATCTTGTGCGACTTGCCGGAAAAACGCGCGTGAAACTCGATCATCTCATTGCCCATCTGCAACTGGCTCGTGGCCTCGAAGCTGATGTTCAGCACGATCTCGCCGTCGCGCACGAACTGGCGCGGCACCCGCGTGCGGTTGTCGACCCGCACCGCGATATGCGGCGTGAAGCCGTTGTCCGTGCACCACTCGTACAGCGCGCGCAGCAGATACGGCTTGGTGGAAATCTCTTGCATCAACAGTCCTCTGACGAGGCGGCCCACCCGCGAGCAGCGCGCCGCCTCCGGTTTGCAACGGCGATGGCCGCCTTAGCGGCGCATCACCTTTTCCGACGGCGTCAGCGCTTCGATGTAGGCCGGACGGCTGAAGATACGCTCGGCGTACTTCATCAGCGGCGCGGCGTTCTTCGAGAGTTCGATGCCGTAGTGATCGAGACGCCACAGCAGCGGCGCGATCGCGACGTCGAGCATCGAGAACTCTTCGCCGAGCATGTACTTGTTCTTCAGGAAGATCGGCGCGAGCTGCGTGAGGCGGTCGCGGATCGCGAGGCGCGCCTTCTCGTGATTCTTCTCGGCGGCCTTGCCCTTCTCGTTTTCGAGCGTGCTGACGTGCACGAACAGTTCCTTCTCGAAGTTGAGCAGGAACAGGCGCGCGCGGGCGCGCTGGACCGGATCGGCCGGCATCAGCTGCGGATGCGGGAAGCGCTCGTCGATGTACTCGTTGATGATGTTCGACTCGTACAGAATCAGGTCGCGCTCGACCAGAATCGGCACCTGACCATACGGATTCATCACGGCGATGTCTTCCGGTTTGTTGAACAGGTCGACGTCGCGGATTTCGAAGTCCATGCCCTTTTCGAACAACACCAGCCGGCAACGCTGGGAGAACGGGCAGGTAGTGCCGGAGTACAGAACCATCATGATTTACATTTCCTCAATAAACCCAAAAGGCCGACGGGCAAAAACACCGCCTGAGGCCTAGCGGCCGTCAGACGGTGTTTCGTGACACCGGCCCCACGTCGGTCAGAACGTGCCTATTTGATATCTTTCCAGTACGCGGCGTTCAGTCGCCACGCGAAAAAGCTCAGGACGCCGAGGAACAGCAGCACCCAGACGCCGAGCTGCTTGCGGGTTTTCTGCTCCGGTTCGGACATCCAGCCGAGGTAAGCCACCAGGTCGGCCACGGCAGAATCATAATCCACCGGCGAGAGCTTCCCCGGCGAGACCTGTTGGTACCCCACAAAGCGGCGGACTTTTTCCCCGGATTCCTCGTCCACCGTGTCTTCGAACTTCGCGGTGCGCACGCCCTGCAATTCCCAGAGCACGTGCGGCATGCTCACGTTCTCGAACACCATGTTGTTCCAGCCGGTCGGACGCGTGTCGTCGCGGTAGAAGCTGCGCAGATACGTATACAGCCAGTCGCGCCCTTTCGCGCGCGCTTCGACGGAGAGGTCCGGCGGCGCCACCCCGAACCACGCCTTGGCGTCGTCCGGGCGCATGGCGATGGACATCGTGTTGCCGACCTTGTCCGTCGTGAACAAGAGATTATCTTCGATTTGCTTCTGCGGAATGCCGAGATCCTGCAACCGGCTGTAGCGCATCAGATTCGCACTGTGGCAGTTCAGGCAATAGTTTACAAACAATTGCGCGCCATGTTGCAGCGAAGCAAGATTTTCGCCGTTATCGGGTGCGCGGTCGAGCGGAATGTTTTCCTGCGCCGCTACCGTTCCGACCCCAAACCCCAAACCCACCGCCAGGCCGCACGCCATCGCGAGCGTCGCGACGCCCCGCCACACGCGCTGTTGAGCACCGCGCTGAACGTTGCGCAGCAGATTGCGCGCCCGCGCGAGCGTCGAAAAGAGAGATGCCATCGTCATGTCTTCCTCGCTCGCAAGTTAATGGGGCTTGAACCGCACGCGTTCGGGCGGCTGCTTGAACGTGCCAAGCGGCGTCCAGAACGGCATGCCGAGGAAGAACGCGAAGTAGATCAGCGCGCACACCTGCGCGATCAGCGTGGCCGCCGGCGATGGCGGCCGGGTGCCGAGAAAGCCCAGTGTGAGGAAGGCCGCCACGAAAATCCCGAGGAACACCTTGTGGAAGAACGGCCGGTAGCGGATCGACTTCACCGGCGCGCGGTCGAGCCACGGCAGGAAAAAGAGCGAGATCACCGCCGTGCCCATCACCACCACGCCCCAGAATTTCGACTCGGTGAAGGCCATCGCCAGAATCACGAGCACCGCCAGCACCGGCAGCCCCGCGCGCCATTTGCCACGCGCACGCACCAGCGCGAACAGGCCGAGCAGTCCGATCACGATCATCAGCACGATCTTGAACGGGTCGGTCGTGGCGCGCAGCATCGCGTAGAACGCCGTGAAGTACCAGACCGGCGCGATCTCGGGCGGCGTCTGCAGCGGGTTGGCCGGCACGAAGTTGTTCGCTTCGAGGAAGTAGCCGCCCATTTCCGGCGCGAAGAAGATGATCGCCGCGAAGATCATCAGGAAGATGCACACGCCCATGAAGTCGTGCACCGAGTAGTACGGATGGAACGGGATGCCGTCGAGCGGAATGCCGTTCGCGTCCTTTTTATCCTTGATCTCGATGCCATCCGGGTTGTTCGAGCCCACTTCGTGCAGTGCGACGACATGCGCCACCACCAGCCCGATCAGCACGAGCGGAATCGCGATCACGTGGAACGCGAAGAAGCGGTTGAGCGTGACGTCCGACACCACGTAGTCGCCGCGAATCCACAGCGAAAGATCCGGGCCGATGAAGGGAATCGCGGAGAACAGGTTCACGATCACCTGCGCGCCCCAGAACGACATCTGCCCCCACGGCAGCAGATAGCCGAAGAAGGCTTCCGCCATCAGGCACAGGAAGATCGCGCAGCCGAAGATCCACACGAGTTCGCGCGGCTTGCGGTACGAACCGTAGAGCAGCCCGCGGAACATGTGCAGGTAGACGACCACGAAGAACATCGACGCGCCCGTCGAGTGCATGTAGCGGATCAGCCAGCCCCACGGCACCTCGCGCATGATGTACTCGACCGAGGCGAACGCGAGCGTCGAATCGGGCTTGTAGTTCATCGTCAGGAAGATGCCCGTGACGATCTGGTTCACCAGCACGAGCAGCGCGAGCGAGCCGAAGAAGTACCAGAAGTTGAAGTTCTTCGGCGCGTAATACTCGGAGACGTGGGCTTTCCACGTCGCGGTCATCGGAAAGCGTTTGTCGATCCAGCCTGCGAGGCCCGTCGTCTCCACCACCTGTTTTTCTTGTCCCGTGGCCATCACGCTTCTCCTTTTTCGTCCTTGCCGATCACGATCTGCGTCGGTGACGTGAACATGTAGCGGGGGATGTCGAGGTTCTGCGGCGCGGGCTTGTTCTTGAACACGCGGCCGGCGAGATCGTAGGTGGAGCCGTGACACGGGCACAGGAAGCCGCCCGGCCAGCTATCGGGCAGGTTCGGCTGCGGGCCTTCCTGGAAACGCGGCGTCGGCGTGCAGCCCAGATGCGTGCACACGGCGACGGCCACGAGAATGTGCTGATGCTCGGCGCGCGAGCGGTATTCGTTCTTGCAGTAGTCCGGCATCGGGATGGAAAACGGATGCTCGGATTCGGGATCGGCCAGTTCGGCGTCGGCCTTCTTGCAGTCCGCCAGCATGCGGTCGGTGCGGTTCAGGATCCACACGGGCTTGCCGCGCCAGGCGACCGTCATGAGCGAGCCGGGCTGCAAACCGCTGATATCGACTTCGACGGGCGCGCCGGCGGCGCGTGCTTTTTCGGATGGTGCAAACGAGCCTACGAAAGGTACGACAGTGGCCACGCCTCCTATGCCACCTGCTACGGACGTCGCAATCAGCCAGGTACGGCGGCTGCCATCGACGCGGTCATTTTCTTTGTCTCGCATCACATCGCCCCACTTCTGAGTTGGATTTTTCCGTCACGCCGTTGATGACCCGCATGCTGCCGAACGCTAGTTTGCGCGAATGGAGTTGGCATTTACAAGGGGCGATCTCGAAAAAGCGCCCGAAGTCCTTGATAAATCGGGGTTTTCCCCCAGAAATCAGGGCACATTTCTTTTCGGCTTGTAAATGCCCGGTGAATAAATCCATGCGATCTGGGAGACGCGCGCGGGCGTCGCGCGATTCGGACGCCGCGCGCAAAGACGGCCGAATACTTAAACCGGATTGTCGATGTCGATAAAGAGATGATCGATATCGAATGTTTCGGCCAGATGCGCACCGACGGCCTGCACGCCGAAGCGCTCGGTCGCATGGTGGCCCGCCGCGAGGAAGGCCACGCCGCTCTCCGCCGAGGTGTGAAAAGTGGGCTCGGAGATTTCGCCGGTGAGGAACACGTCGGCGCC
This sequence comes from Paraburkholderia sp. J94, assembly GCF_905220285.1. Taxonomy (NCBI): domain Bacteria; kingdom Pseudomonadati; phylum Pseudomonadota; class Betaproteobacteria; order Burkholderiales; family Burkholderiaceae; genus Paraburkholderia; species Paraburkholderia sp. J94. The sequence continues at coordinate 55,087 of NZ_CAJMZH010000021.1, forward strand.
CGCGTCGATGGCCGAGTCGAACAGGCTCTGCGCCGCGCCCGTGCACCACGCCACGCGGCGCAGCTGCCAGTCGGGATCGCCGAGCACGAGCGGCGCGCGCCCGAGCGTCTGCTCGACCTGCGCGGAGAAGTGCGCGAGCGTGATCGGCATGGGCAGCGTCGCCATCCAGCCGAGATCCTGCTCGCCGAAGCGTTGTTCGCTGATCCAGCCGAGTTTGGCGCCCAACTGCGCGTTATTGCCGAATTCCGGGTGGCAGTCGAGCGGCAGATGGAAAGCGAACAGGTTGAGGTCGTGCGCGAGCAGCGTCTTCAGGCGGCGGTATTTGCGGCCCGTGATCTGCGGCGCCTCGTTCTTCCAGAAGTAGCCGTGATGGACCAGCACGGCGTCGGCGCCCCACTCGAGCGCGGCTTCCAGAAAGGCCAGCGAGGCGGTCACGCCGGTCGCGATCTTCTGCACGCGCCGCCGCCCTTCCACTTGCAGGCCATTGGGGCAGTAGTCCTTGAACCGCCCGGTTTCCAGAAGATTGTTCAGATACAATTCCAGTTCGATCCGATCCATATAATCCTCTAATCTTCAGATGCTTAGACGCTTTTGGCTGTTCTTCGCCCAGGCGGTGACGGTCCTGCTGGCGTTGATGTTCATCATCGCGACGCTCAAGCCGCAGTGGCTTCAGCACCAGGGGCAACTCGGCAAACAGCTCGCCGAACCCATCGTCGCGCTACGCGAAGTGGCGCCGGGCATCGGCGGCGGCGGTGGCAGCCAGGGGTCCTATGCGGACGCCGCCCAGAAGGCCATGCCCGCGGTCGTCAACGTGTTCTCCAGCAAGGACGGCTCGCTGCCGCCCGATCCGCGCCAGAACGACCCGCTGTTCCGCTACTTCTTCGGCGATCGCAACAACAACCGCAAGCAGCAGCAACAGCCCGCGGCGAATCTCGGTTCGGGCGTCATTGTCAGTCCAGACGGTTACATTCTAACGAACCAGCACGTGATCGACGGCGCGGATCAGATCGAAATCGCGCTCTCCGACGGCCGCACCACCAACGCCAAGGTGATCGGCATCGACCCGGAAACCGATCTGGCCGTGCTCAAGATCAATCTGCCGAACCTGCCCACGATCACGCTCGGCCGGATGGATCAGGCCCGCGTGGGCGACGTCGTGCTAGCCATCGGCAACCCGTTCGGCGTGGGCCAGACGGTCACGATGGGCATCATCAGCGCGCTGGGCCGCAATCACCTCGGCATCAACACGTTCGAGAATTTCATCCAGACCGACGCGCCGATCAATCCCGGCAACTCGGGCGGCGCGCTCGTCGACGTGAGCGGCAATCTGCTCGGCATCAACACGGCCATCTACTCGCGCTCGGGCGGCTCGCTCGGCATCGGCTTCGCGATTCCCGTGTCCACGGCGCGCAGCGTGCTGGAAAGCATCATCACGACCGGTTCGGTCACGCGCGGCTGGATCGGCGTGGAGCCGCAGGATCTGACGCCCGAGATCGCCGAATCGTTCGGCATCAACGAGAAGTCGGGCGCGATCGTCGCGGGCGTGCTGCAAGGCGGCCCCGCCGACAAGGCCGGCATCAAGCCGGGCGACATCCTGCTTTCGGTGAACGGCGAGGCCATCACCGACACCACGCGCCTGCTGAACGTGATCGCGCAGATCAAGCCGGGCACCGACGCGAAGGTCCACCTCGTGCGCAAGAACAAGGACATGGACCTCGACGTGATGATCGGCAAGCGCCCGCCGCCGCCCAAGCACCCCGCCAACGAAGACGGCGAAGGCGACGACGAAGGCGGTTGAGGTTCTACTTACCGCGGGGCGAAGGCCGCACGCGCGGCTCGCCTCGCCCGGGCAACCCGGCGCCAGAAACACAAAGGCCGCGAACGTCACCGTTCGCGGCCTTTGTGTTCTGCGGGGATGTCGCGCGACGTCAGCTTGTCGCTTCGCTCTCGTCGGCGGTCTTCCTTTCGCCGGTGCCGATGAAAACGCGCGCCGCGATGATGCCCGCTTCGTAGAGGATGATCAGCGGCAGCGCCAGAATCAGCTGCGAGAACACGTCCGGCGGCGTCACCACGGCGGCGACGATGAACGCGCCCACGATCACATACGGACGGATTTCCTTGAGCTTCTTCACCGTGAGCACGTGCATGCGCACGAGCAGCACGACGATGATCGGCACCTCGAAAGTGACGCCGAACGCGATGAACATCGTGAGCACGAAGCTCAGGTAATTGTCGATATCGGTCGTCATCTCCGCGCCGAGCGGCGCGTTGTAGTGCGCCATCACGCGGAAGATCGTGGGAAACACCACGAAGTACGCGAACGCCATGCCGCACAGGAACAGCGTGTAGCTGCTCGCCACGAGCGGCACGACCAGCTTCTTCTCGTGCTGATAGAGCCCCGGCGCGACGAACGCCCAGATCTGATAAAGCACGACAGGCAGCGCGATCACGAAGGCGACGAGCATCGTCACTTTCATCGGCACGAAGAACGAGCCGGTCACGTCGGTGACGATCATTTTGCCGTCGCGCGGCAGGTTCTGCATGAGCGGACGCGCGAGCAGCCTGAAGATGTCGGGCGCCCAGTAGACGAGCCCGACGAACACGACGATGACGGCAATGCCCGCGCGGATGATACGGTCGCGGAGTTCGACGAGGTGCGAGATGAAGGTCTCTTCAGTGCCCTCGCCCTGGTTTTGCTGGGGGTCGCTCACACCGGCCCTCGGGGGTTGGAGATGGGGAAGTTCGAATGCGGCTGCGGCATCGGAATCGGTGAATGCGCGTCAGAAGAAACGCGTGGGCCGGCGCAGGCTGGCCGGCGTGTGCTGCGCGACGCGCGCCGCGCCCGACTGCACGCGCGTGCGCCGCAGCGTCGCGCGTTTGTACCACACGGGCGTGCCCGTCTGTTTCACGCGCCAGTTCTTGCGCTTCGCCGTGGACGCGCCGGCGTCGCCGGAACGCCACGTGGAGGCTGACGAACCGTCGGCGAAACCCGCGCTACCGGACGTGCCGGACACCGCGCTTTGCGCCGTGACGGCAGCCGGGTCCGCGCCGCCCGCGATGCTGGGCGACACGCTCGTACCCTGGTTCCAGGCGTCGTTGAGCTCGGTTTCGTGCTGGCGCAGATTCTCGTGAACGTTCTTCTCGACGTTCTGCGCAGCCTGTTCGAACTCGCCCTTCATGCGGCGCAGTTCGTCGAGTTCGATCTCGCGCGTGACTTCGGCCTTGACGTCGTTGATGTAACGCTGCGCGCGCCCGAACAGCGCGCCTGCGGTGCGCGCGACGCGCGGCAGGCGCTCCGGTCCGAGAACGACCAGCGCGACGACGCCGATCAGCGCCATCTTCGTGAGACCCAGATCAAGCATGAATGGAGCTTTCCGTCAGCCTTGGAGCAGGAAAAAGCGAAACAGACACGGCAAGCAGACGACCACCGCGCTTAGCGGAGGTCGTTGCTCGAGGTCTTGTCCTTGGCGTCGACGTCGACCGTGCCGCCGTTCTTCGGCAGCTCGCGCTTGGCCGCGTCGGGAGCTTCCTCACCGTCGCGCATGCCTTCCTTGAAACCCTTGACCGCACCGCCGAGGTCGCTGCCGATATTGCGCAGCTTCTTCGTGCCGAAGACGAGCGCCACGATCAACAACACAATCAGCCAATGCCAGATGCTCAACGAACCCATGATCAAAACTCTCCTTAACCCCGCGCCGCGCCTCGTGCGCAGCGTGAAAACGTTGGCGCGCCGAGGCGCGCTGCGTAAAAACCGGTCCGATAGTAAATAGTGCCTGCGAGGTGTGGCGGCTGCATGGCATGCCACCCTTTTTCAGCGGGCGTTGTTGCTTTATCTGCTCAATGCGCTTCGTGCCTGCCTCGTGCGTCACTCATCGGTGATGCACGCGACGCGCCTTCAGCCCATGCGTTGCCACGGACGCGGCCCGGCCAGCAAATGCGCGTGCAGGTGGTAGACCTCCTGACCGCCGCCGGGCCCCGTGTTCACGACGGTGCGAAAACCGGTTTCACCGCCGGTGTACGACACGCCGAGATCCTTCGCGAGACGCGCCACCAGCACGAACATTCTACCAAGCAGCGGTGCGTCCTTTTCACCGCAATCGGCGAGCGTCGCGATATGTTCGCGCGGGATCACCAGCACGTGCGTCTGCGCCGCGGGCCGGATGTCCCGGAAAGCGACGAATTCGTCGTCTTCGTAGACGCGCGTGCTCGGAATCGCCCCGTCTGCGATCTTGCAGAACAGACAGGTGCTGCGGTCGTGGCTGTCACCTTGGCTCATGATGCTCCCGAAATGCGCGGACCCGACAACCCGCCGATCACACCCACGCGCGCGGATCGCGCAGCGGCTTGCTGTCGTGCAGATACAGCCAGCCTTTGATGATACGGTACAACGTCCAGATCGCGACAGCCCACAAAATTGGAATGCCGATCAGCACGAAAAACAGCGCGATACCGATCAGATGCCCCGCCAGCCCGAGCCAGAAGGTGCGGATCTGCCAGGTGAAATGCTGCTCGTAGGGCGTGCCCGCCGCTTCGTCGCGCTTGAGGTAATTGATGATGATGGCGACCAGCACGGTCACGCCGCCGGTGAGCCAGTAGAACGCGTAGAGGCCGTAGAGCACATGCGTGAGGGTGCGCAGACTGCGCAGGCGGTCCGCGTCGATCGGTTCGCGCACCACTGGAGGCGGATAGCCGCCGGGCGTCGTGGACATGTTGCGTCTCCCCTGATGTGCGGCGCGCGCGCCGCGTGGGTGGGCAAGCGCCGCCGGTGTGCCCGGCGGCATGCGCGCCAGTGCGACCCGGACCCGCGCGGGCCCGTGTCAGTTGCCGTCAGTCGCCGTTCGACTCGCGCTCCTGGCTCTTGCGCAGCGCCTTCTCTTCGAGGCCCGAAAGGCCTTCGCGGCGCTCGAGTTCCGCCAACACATCGGCGGGGCTCAGGTCGAAATGCGAGAGCGTCACGAGGCAATGGAACCACAGATCGGCCATTTCGCCGACCAGCGCCTTGGGCGCGCCGCCCTGGCGCACGTCCTTGGCGGCCAGCACGACTTCGGTCGCCTCTTCGCCGACCTTCTTGAGCACCGCGTCGTCGCCCTTGTGGAACAGGCGCGCGACGTAGGAAGCATCGGGATCGCCGCCCTTGCGGCTGTCGATCACCGCCGCGAGGCGCAGCAAGGTGTCGTTGGTGTTCAGTTGCGTCATTTGTAGATGTGCTCGGGGTCTTTCAGCACGGGATCGACGGCGACCCAGCGGCCCTCGTCGACAGTGCCTTCGAATTGCTGGAAAAAGCACGAGTGGCGGCCCGTGTGGCAGGCGATGCCCGACACCTGCTCGATCTTGAGCAGCACGACGTCTTCGTCGCAGTCGAGGCGAATCTCGCGCACGTGCTGCACGTGGCCCGATTCCTCGCCCTTGAACCACAGGCGCTGGCGCGAACGCGAGAAGTACACCGCGCGGCGCAGCTCGACGGTCTTGGCGAGCGCCTCGCGGTTCATCCACGCGAACATCAGCACGTCGCCGCTGGTGGCTTCCTGGGCGATCACCGGCACGAGGCCGTTGGCGTCCCAGTTGATCTTGTCGAGCCAGCCGGCTTGTTCGATCGATGCGGTCGTCATGGCTTACATCCTCACCGAAATGCCCTGGTCGGCCATGAAGCGCTTCGCCTCGCCGACCGTGTGCTCGCCGTAGTGGAAGATGCTCGCTGCGAGCACCGCGTCGGCGTGGCCCTTGACGATGCCATCCGCCAGATCCTGCAGGCCGCCCACGCCGCCCGAGGCGATCACGGGCACCGGCACCGCGTCCGAGACGGCGCGCGTGAGGTCGAGGTCGAAGCCGCTCTTGGTGCCGTCGCGGTCCATGCTCGTGAGCAGGATTTCGCCCGCGCCGAATTCGGCCATCTTGCGCGCCCATTCGACGGCGTCGATGCCGGTGGCCTTGCGGCCGCCGTGCGTGAACACTTCCCAGCGCGCCGGTTCGCCCGGCGCGGAGGTGCGCTTGGCGTCGATCGCGACCACGATGCACTGCGAGCCGTACTTGTCGGCCGAGTCGCGCACCAGTTGCGGATTGGCGACCGCCGACGAGTTCATGCCGACCTTGTCCGCGCCCGCGTTGAGCAGGCGCCGCACATCGGCCACGGCGCGCACGCCGCCGCCGACCGTCAGCGGAATGAAGACCTGCGACGCCACCGCTTCGATGATCGGCAGGATCAGGTCGCGCCCGTCGGAGGTGGCGGTGATGTCGAGGAAGGTGAGTTCGTCGGCGCCCTGATCGTCATAGCGGCGCGCGATTTCGACGGGGTCGCCCGCGTCGCGCAGTTCGACGAAGTTGACACCCTTGACGACCCGTCCGGCCGTCACGTCGAGACAGGGGATGATGCGTTTGGGTAGAGCCATGATCTTGCCGGTGATGCCAGGTTAGTGTCCGTCGGGCGCGGCGGCGGATGCGGCGCCGCCCTGGGCCGCTTTCGGGCCGCGAGCGGCAAAAAGCAAAAGGCCTCCGCTCGCGGAGGCCGTGGGGGCGACGCTTACGCGTCGTCCGATTCGCGCAGGCTGTCCGCGCGCGTTTGCGCCGCCGCGAAATCGAGGTCGCCCGAGTAGATCGCGCGGCCGCAGATCACGCCTTCAACGCCCTCGTCTTCCACTTCGCAGAGCGCGTCGATGTCGGCGAGATTCGACAGGCCGCCGCTCGCGATCACCGGAATCTTCACCGCGCGCGCGAGGCGCACCGTGGCTTCGATGTTGATGCCTTGCAGCATGCCGTCGCGGCCGATGTCGGTGTAGATGATCGACTCGACGCCGTAGTCCTCAAACTTGCGCGCGAGATCCACGACTTCGTGGCCCGTGAGCTTGCTCCAGCCGTCGGTGGCGACCTTGCCGTCCTTGGCGTCCAGGCCGACGATGATGTGGCCCCCGAACGCCGTGCACGCTTCCTGGAGGAAGCCCGGGTTCTTGACCGCGGCGGTGCCGATGATCACGTAGGAGAGGCCGTCGTCGAGATAGCGCTCGATGGTGTCGAGGTCGCGGATGCCGCCGCCGAGCTGCACGGGGATCGCGTCACCCACTTCGCGGATGATTTCGCGAATGGCGTCTTCGTTCTTCGGCTTGCCGGCGAACGCGCCGTTCAGATCGACGAGGTGCAGACGGCGCGCGCCGCGCTCGACCCAATGTCGGGCCATGGCCGCCGGTTCCTCGGAGAAAATCGTCGCCTGGTCCATATCGCCTTGTTTCAGGCGTACGCAGTGACCGTCTTTGAGATCGATGGCCGGAATCAGCAGCATAGCAATCGGGGAATATCTGGGAATGAGGTTGAAATCAGCCGGCTTCGGTGGATAAAAGGCCCGATCCGACGCCGTTTCGCTAGTTTAGTACAACTCTTTCGGTGGCCTTGCCAACGGGGATCGGCACGGGGCGGCCTCGTGGGCCAGGCCCCGGCGCGCCCCGGAGCGCGCCGCGTTCGAAATCAGGGGTTCCAGTCGACGAAGTTGCGATAGACGCGCAAGCCCGCCGCCGCACTCTTTTCCGGGTGGAATTGGGTGGCGAAAATGTTATCCCGCGCCACCGCCGAGGTAAAGGCCGCGCCGTAAGGGGTTTCGCCAACCGTGTGCGACGCATCGTCCGGCACTACGTAGTAGCTGTGCACGAAGTAGAAGAAACTTTCGTCGGGCACACCGTCCCACAGCGCATGCGCGCGCGCCTGGCGCACGCGGTTCCAGCCCATCTGCGGCACCTTGAAGCGCGAGCCGTCGTCCTGCAGCTGACCCGCGAGGTCGAAGCGCACGACCTTGCCCGGCAACAGGCCGAGGCCCTTCGTGTCGCCTTCCGCGCTCCAGTCGAACAGCATCTGCTCGCCCACGCACACGCCCATCAGCGGCTTGCTGCGCGCGGCTTCGAGCACAGCATCCTGCAGGCCCGACTCGGCGAGACTGCGCATGCAGTCGGGCATCGCGCCCTGGCCCGGCAGCACGACGCGGTCGGCTGCGCGGATCGCTTCGGGACGCTCGACGATCTGCACGTCGGCTTCCGGCGCGGCCTGCTTCAGCGCCTGGGCGACCGAACGCAGGTTGCCCATCCCATAATCCACAATCGCAATTGAAGTTTTCATCTCGATTCAGGCCGCGTCGGCCATGTTGGGCGTGATCAGGCGGCTGCCTGTTCGTGCCCGGATGTTGCCTGGTAAGCCTGGTTTTGCCCGGTCGGCTTCGTGGTACCGCAAGCCGCATGCGCGGCGCGCGAGCCGCCGCGACCGTTCAGACCCGTCAATGTACGCCTTGCCACCGCGGCGCGCCTTTAGTTGGCACTTTAGTTGGCACTTTAATTGGCACATCGGCTGGCGCATCGCACCGGCCGGCGCCACCCGGCACCGCTTACAGGCTGCCCTTGGTCGACGGAATCTTGCCGGCCTGGCGCTCGTCGAACTCGGCGGCCTGGCGCAGCGCGCGGCCGAAAGCCTTGAACACGGTTTCCATCTGATGGTGGGCGTTCAGCCCGCGCAGGTTGTCGATGTGCAGCGTCACGCCCGCGTGATTGACGAAGCCACGGAAGAATTCGATCGACAGGTCGACGTCGAAGGTGCCGATGCGCGCGCGCGTGAACGGCACGTGGAACTCCAGGCCCGGACGGCCCGAGAAGTCGACCACGACGCGCGAGAGCGCCTCGTCGAGCGGCACGTAGGCATGGCCGTAGCGGCGGATGCCCTTCTTGTCGCCGATCGCCTGCGCGACCGCCTGGCCCAGCGTGATGCCGACGTCTTCGACCGTATGGTGGTCGTCGATATGCGTGTCGCCATGCGCCTCGACTTCGAGATCGATCAGACCGTGTCGTGCGATCTGGTCGAGCATGTGGTCGAGAAACGGCACGCCGGTCTTGAGCTTTTGCTCACCGGTGCCGTCCAGATTGATTTTCACGCTGATCTGCGTTTCGCTGGTGTTGCGAACGACTTGCGCGACGCGCATGGCAATTTCCTTCAAACAGCCCGTACAGGAGGGTTTTTAGAGAACGAAGCGAGCTTCGGAATACGGTGAACAGTGGGGACGATTCACTTGAGCACAAGCTTCAGGGCGGCGACCAGCTGCGCGTTTTCGTCGGGGGTCCCGACGGTCAGGCGCACGCAATTCGCCAGCAATGGGTGCATTTTACTCACGTTTTTGATCAAAACCCGCGCGGTCAACAGGGTATCGAACACGGCGTGGGCATCCGGCACGCGCACCAGCAGGAAATTGCCGGCGCTCGGGAACACTTCGGCGCCCGGCAATTTCGCCACTTCGGCGGCCAGTTGCGCCCGTCCCGCGCGCAGTTGCGCGGCCTGCGCGTCGAGCACGTCGAGGTGATCGAGCAGGAACGCGGTGGTCGCCTGGGTCAGCACGTTGACGTTGTACGGCGGGCGCACCTTGTCGAATTCGTCGAGCCACGCGGAGCGGCCCACGAGATAGCCCAGACGGATGCCCGCGAGGCCCAGCTTGGACATCGTGCGCATCACGACCACGTTCGAGAACGCGCCCGCGCGCGGCAGCCAGCTCGCCTGCGCGAACGGCTGATATGCCTCGTCGATCACCACGAGCGAGCCCGCGGCGGCGGCGGCCGCGATCACGCGCTCGATATCGGCGTCGTCGAACAGCGTGCCGGTCGGATTGTTCGGATACGCGAGCCAGATCACGGCCGGCTTGTGCTCGGCGATGGCGGCGAGCATCGCTTCGGTATCGAGCGTGAAATCTGCCTTGAGCGGCACGCCGACGAACTCCAGCTGCGCGAATTTCGCCGACATCGCGTACATCACGAAGCCCGGCACCGGCGCGAGCACCTTCGCGCCCGGCTTCGCGCACGCCATCGTGATCATGCTGATGATCTCGTCCGAGCCGTTGCCGAGCAGCACGTCGCACTCGGACGGCACGCGCAGCGCGCCCTTGAGCCGCGCGAGCAGCGCCTCGGGACGCGGCGCCGGATAACGGTTCAGCGCGACGCCCGCGAGATGCTCGCCGAGCTTCGCCGCCAGATCGGCGGGCAGCGCAAACGGGTTTTCCATCGCGTCGAGCTTCACGAAGCCGGAGGCGTCGGGCACCGGATAGCTCGTCATTGAGAGCACGTCGGAGCGGATCAGATCTTGAGGTGTCGTCATGTCGGAAGACTCGCGCGCCCGGGGCGGCAAGCCGGCACGAACGGCTCGTTCGCAGCGCGAGGCTGCGTGGCCGTTCTGGTTATCGTTGGTTTAGCGTTGGTCTCGCGTTGTTTTCGTGTCCGCCGCGGGCGGGCGGTTCGGCAAACGTCGACAAACGTCGGCAAACTTCAGCGAATCTCGTCGAATCTCGTCGAATCGCCGGCGGCGATGGCCCAGCCGGTTAGTTCGGATTTCCAACCATCGAGCCCGGCACAAGGCACGCTGCGGCGCCGCGAACCGGACTCGACGGCGCCGCCCGGCCCTGGATCAGGCCGGCGTCATCAGACTGGCTTCATGCGGTATTCGGCGCTGCGCGCATGCGCTTGCAGCCCTTCGCCGTAGGCCAGTTCCGCGGCGATCTCGCCCAGCGTCTGCGCGCCTTCCGCGCTGACTTCGATCAGGCTCGAACGCTTGATGAAATCATAGACGCCCAGCGGCGACGAGAAACGTGCGGTACGAGACGTAGGCAGCACGTGATTCGGGCCCGCGCAGTAGTCGCCGAGGCTTTCGCTCGTGTAGCGGCCGAGGAAAATCGCGCCCGCGTGGCGGATTTCGGCGCCCCACTTCTGCGGCTCCAGCGCCGAGATTTCCAGGTGTTCCGGCGCGATGTCGTTGGCGATCGCGCAGGCTTCGGACATGTCGCGCACCTTCACGAGCGCACCGCGGTTCGTGAGCGACGTGGCGATCACTTCCGCGCGCGGCATGGTGGGCAGCAGTTCGTTGATGGCCGCTTCCACGCGCTTGATGAAGCTTTCGTCCGGGCACAGCAGGATCGACTGCGCGAGTTCGTCGTGCTCGGCCTGCGAGAACAGATCCATCGCGACCCAGCGCGGATCGGTCGTGCCGTCGCAGATCACGAGAATTTCCGACGGACCGGCGATCATGTCGATGCCGACCGTGCCGAACACGCGGCGCTTGGCCGACGCCACATACGCGTTGCCCGGGCCGCAGATCTTGTCGACGGCCGGAATGGTTTGCGTGCCGTAGGCGAGCGCCGCCACGGCCTGCGCGCCGCCGACCGTGAACACACGGTCGACGCCGGCGATCAGCGCCGCCGCCAGCACGAGCGGGTTCTTCACGCCGTCCGGCGTGGGCACGACCATGACGATCTCGCGCACGCCCGCGACGCGCGCGGGAATCGCGTTCATCAGCACCGACGACGGATACGCCGCCTTGCCGCCCGGCACATACAGGCCGACGCGGTCGAGCGGCGTGACCTTCTGGCCCAGCACGGTGCCGTCCGATTCGGTGTACTGCCAGCTATGCGAGCCGCACTCGATGCGCTGCTTCTCGTGGTAGCCGCGCACGCGCGCCGCCGCCGCTTCGAGCGCCGCGCGCTGCTTCGGTTCGAGACTTTCGAGCGCCGCTTCGAGTTCGCTGAACGGCAGTTCGAGCGCCGCGACGCTCGTGGCGCTCAGGCGGTCGAAGCGGTTCGTGTACTCGAGCACGGCGACGTCGCCGCGCGCCTTCACGTCGGCGAGGATTTGCGCCACCGAGCGCTCGATGGCCTCGTCCTCGCTCGCCTCGAAAGCGAGCACCGCGTGCAGCGCCTTCTTGAAACCTTCGGCGCTGGAATCGAGTTTGCGCATCGTGATAGCCATGCTGGTATCCATCCGTATCGGTTGTGCGCGCGGCGCCTCACACGAGGCGCGCGGCGCGCGGACTGCTTATGCGGCCTGCTCGCCGCGCGACGCGCGTTCGAACGCGTCGAGGAACGGCCGCAGTGCGGCGCGCTTGAGCTTGAGCGCCGCCTGATTGACGACGAGACGCGACGAGATCGGCATGATCTCCTCGACTTCGGCCAGATTGTTGGCGCGCAGCGTGCCGCCGGTGCTGACCAGGTCGACGATCGCGTCGGCGAGGCCGACGAGCGGCGCCAGTTCCATCGAGCCGTAGAGCTTGATCAGGTCGACGTGCACGCCCTTGGCCGCGAAATGCTGACGCGCCGCTTCGGTGTACTTGGTCGCGACGCGCAGGCGCGCGCCCTGGCGCACCGCGTTCGCGTAGTCGAAGCCCGCCTTCACGGCCACCGACAGACGGCAGCGCGCGATGTCGAGATCGACCGGCTGATAGAGCCCGCCGCCGCCGTGCTCGTTGAGCACGTCCTTGCCCGCCACGCCGAAGTCGGCCGCGCCGTACTCGACATAGGTGGGCACGTCCGTCGCGCGCACGATAATCACGCGCAGGTTCGGATCGGTGGTCGGCAGGATCAGCTTGCGCGAGGTTTCCGGGTCTTCGGCCACGTGCACGCCCGCGGCGGCCAGCAGCGGCATCGTCTCTTCGAAGATGCGGCCCTTCGAGAGCGCGAGCGTCAGCGGCGCGCTGGAGGCGGCGGCCGGCGTCGGCCGGGATTCAACCGTGCTCATGCTTCGCTCCCCTTGATGCGCTTGACGTCCGCGCCGATCTTCGTGAGCTTCGCTTCCATGCGGTCGTAGCCACGGTCGAGGTGATAGATGCGGTCGATCAGCGTTTCGCCTTCGGCGCACAGACCCGCGATCACGAGGCTCGCCGACGCGCGCAGATCGGTCGCCATGACCTTCGCGCCCGAGAGCTTTTCGACGCCCGCGATCAGCGCGGTCTTGCCGTCGATCGTGATGTGCGCGCCCAGGCGGTTCAGTTCCTGCACGTGCATGAAGCGGTTTTCGAAGATGTTCTCGACGACCTGCGAGGTGCCGTCGGCGATCGTGTTGAGCGCCATGAACTGCGCCTGCATGTCGGTCGGGAACGCCGGGTATTCCGAGGTGCGCAGATTGACGGCGCGCGCGCGTTCTTGCATGCGCACGCGCATCCAGTCGTCGCCCTCTTCGATCGTCACGCCCGCTTCGCGCAGCTTGTCCGTGACCGCGTCGAGCGTGTGCGGACGCACGTTGCGCAGCATGACGTCGCCGCCCGCGGCCGCGACCGCGCACAGGAACGTGCCCGCTTCGATGCGGTCGGGAATGACCGTGTGCTGCGCGCCGTGGAGCTTCTCCACGCCTTGAATCACGAGGCGGTCGGTGCCGATGCCTTCGATCTTCGCGCCCATCGCCACCAGCAGGTGTGCGAGGTCGCCCACTTCCGGCTCGCGCGCGGCGTTTTCGATGATGGTCTCGCCATCGGCGAGCACGGCGGCCATCAGCAGGTTTTCCGTGCCGGTGACCGTGATCATGTCGGTCACGATGCGCGCGCCCTTCAGGCGCTTCGCGCGGGCTTCGATGAAGCCGTGCTCGATGCTGATCTCGGCGCCCATCGCCTGCAGGCCCTTGATGTGCTGGTCGACCGGACGCGCGCCGATCGCGCAGCCGCCCGGCAGCGACACCTTCGCCTCGCCGAAGCGCGCGACGAGCGGCCCGAGCACGAGGATCGAGGCGCGCATGGTCTTGACCAGCTCATACGGCGCGACGAGGTTGTTCACGTTCGAGGCGTCGAGCTGCACGCGCGCGCCGTCCTGTTCGGTGCGCACGCCCATCTGGTTGAGCAGCTTGAGCGTCGTGCGCACGTCCTGAAGGTCGGGCACGTTGTCGAGCTGGACGGGTTCCGCGCTCAGCAGACCGGCGCAGAGAATGGGCAGCGCGGCGTTCTTCGCACCGGAAACGGTGACTTCCCCCGCGAGCTTCTGCCCGCCGACGATGACGAGTTTGTCCATGCCTGAGGTTTCCTGATCGGTGCGGCCGGCTTGCGGCGCTGCGTCGTGTTGAACGGCGCCGCTGGCTGCGGCGCCTTTATCCTGGGTAATTCGCACTGAGATTCCAGATTATGCGTTCTGCCATTCGGCGGGCGTGAGCGTCTTCATGCTGAGCGCGTGGATTTCCGCACGCATGCGGTCGCCGAGCGCCGCATAGACGAGCTGATGGCGCTGGATCAGACGCTTGCCTTCGAAGGCCGACGAAACGACGACCGCGGAAAAGTGCGTGCCGTCGTCGCCCTCGACCTCCAGATGCTCGCACGCGAGCCCGGCCAGGATGTATTGCTTGAGCTGTTCCGAAGACAACATGGTGAAAGGCTCCTGCCTGAATTGCACTTAGTGGCGCAGCTTGTAGCCGCTTGCGAGCAGACGCATCGCGAGCGTGGCCAGCACCACGAAAAAGACGAAAACGATCGCGAGGCTCACGAGCGGGTTAATGTCGGACAAGCCGAAGAAACCGTAGCGGAAGCCGTCGATCATGTAGAAGAACGGGTTGAGCCGCGACACTTCGCGCCACACCGGCGGCAGCGTATGCGTCGAATAGAACACGCCCGAAAGGAACGTGAGCGGCATGATGAGAAAGTTCTGAAACGCCGCGAGCTGGTCGAACTTCTCGGCCCAGATGCCGGCGATCAGGCCGAGCGTGCCGAGAATCGCCGAGCCGAGCACCGCGAAGGCGATGATGTAGAGCGGCGCGGCGAAGCTCATCGGAATGAACCAGATCGTCACGACGAACACGCCCGCGCCGACGGCGAGGCCGCGCACGATCGAGGCGAGCACGTAGGCGCCAAACATCTCCCAGGCGGCCAGCGGCGGCAATAAGACGAATACGAGATTGCCCGTGATCTTCGACTGGATCAGCGACGACGACGAATTCGCGAACGCATTCTGCAGCACGCTCATCATCACGAGGCCCGGAATCAGGAAGCTCGTGTACTCGACGCCCGGATAAACCTCGACATGGCCGCGCAGCGCGTGGCCGAAGATCGTCAGATAGAGCAGCGCGGTGATGACCGGCGCGAGCACGGTCTGGAACGCGACTTTCCAGAACCGCAGCACTTCCTTGTAAAAAAGCGTACTGAAACCACTATAGCCGCTCATGCGAGCCCCTCGATCACTTCCGGACCGTTCATCACCTGCACGAAGACGTCTTCGAGATCGGCCTTGCGCACTTCCATTTCTTCGAGCTTGCAGCCGTTCGCACGGCACAGCGAGAGGATGCGCTCCACCTCGTCGTAGCTGTTCAGGCGCAGCAGATGTTGATTGCCGCCGCCGTTCGGCAGATTCGAGGTATCGACTTCGAGCGCGCGCAATTCGGTGGGCAGCGCGCCTTCCGAGAAACGCAGGAACAACTGCGTGCCCGCGAAGCGCTGCAGCAGCGTGCTCGTGCGTTCGAGCGCCACGACCTCGCCGCGTCGCAGCATGGCGATGCGGTCGCAGAGTTCTTCCGCTTCTTCCAGATAGTGCGTGGTGAGCACGATCGTGTGCCCTTCGCGGTTCAGGCGCGCGATGAACTTCCAGAGCGTCTGGCGCAGTTCGACGTCGACGCCGGCCGTGGGCTCGTCGAGCACGATCACGGGCGGACGGTGCACCAGCGCCTGCGCGACCAGCACGCGGCGCTTCATGCCGCCCGACAGCGCGCGCATGTTGACGTCGGCTTTCTCGGTGAGGTCGAGATTGGCCATGACTTCGTCGATCCACGCGTCGTTATTGCGCAGACCAAAGTAGCCGGACTGGATGCGCAGCGTTTCGCGCACCGTAAAAAACGGATCGAACACCAGTTCCTGGGGCACGACGCCGAGATTGCGGCGCGCGTTGCGGTAATCGGTGACGACGTCGTGGCCGCGGACTTCGATGGTGCCTTCGTCGGCACGCGCGAGGCCGGCAAGCGCGCTGATGAGCGTCGTCTTGCCCGCGCCGTTCGGGCCGAGCAGCCCGAAGAACTCGCCTTCTTCGACCGTGAAGCTGACGCCTTTAAGCGCCTGAAGCTCTTTGTAGCGCTTCTTGACGTTGCGGATTTCTATGGCTGGCATGACTCAGACGCCGCCCGTGGTAAACGGCGCGGCCGGTAAGTTCATCAATGCTGCGGGGAAGACCGGAATTGGGGACGGCACAGGCCGCCTGCTGCCCGCCGTCTGCCCGTCTGCGCTCCCCGATCGAGCCGGGGCAACGCCCAAAAAACATTTGATTATAGGCCAAGTCGGAAAGCCCGGCCTGGGCCTGGCGTTGACTTGAAGAGGACGCGACGGCGGCGAGGCGCCGTCGCGCGTCAATGTCGCTCGTGGAGAAGCGAATCGACGCCATAGGCGCGCGCGAGGGACGCGAGCGCGGCGGGCAGATTGACGACGCTCAGCGTGGCGCCGCGTTGAGTCGCGGCGCGCTGCCAGGCGAGCAGCACGGCGAGCGCGGACGAATCGAACTGCGTGAGCGACGCGCAGTCGACGGCGGTAGCGCCCGACGCGATCTGCGCGAGACCCGCCGAGAGCGCGGCCTTCGCGCTCTCGTGGGTCAGCGTGGCGCCGGTGGCGAAGCGTTCGCTCACGAAGCGGCCTTGCCCGAAGCCAGCTGCTGGTTACGCTGCGTGAGGAAGGTGATCAGACCTTGCACGCCGCCCTGCTGGATCTTTTCCTGGAACTGCTGCTGGTACGCCTGGATCAGCCATGCGCCGAGCACGTTGATGTCATACACGCGCCAGCCTTGCGCCGTCTTGTAGAGGCGGTAGTCGAGCTCGATCGGCTGGCCGTTGTTCATAACGGTCGAACGGACCACGACATCGGTGTCGTCCGGGTTCGCGCGGAACGGCTTGTATTCGATCTGCTGGTCGCGGACCTGGGCGAGCGCGCCCGAGTACGTGCGGATCAGCAGCGTCTTGAACTGTTCGATGACCTGTTGCTGCTGCTCCGGCGTCGCCGTGCGCCAGTTGCGGCCCATTGCGAGCTGCGTGGTGCGGCGGAAGTCGGTGTACGGCAGGATCTTCTCGTTGACCAGTTGCGTGATCTTGCTGATGTCGCCGGACTGGATCGACTTGTCACCCTTGATCTGGTCCATGACCTGCTGCGTGATCGTCTTGACCATCGCGTCGGGGTTGCTGGTGTCGACGGTCTGCGCGGACGCCGTGCCGGCAAACGCGAAAAACATGGCGAAAATCGGGAACAACAAGAATTTTTTCATAGCGAGTCCTGCAAGTTGGGGAGGCGCGATGTCGGGCGGTGAGCCGCGAATCGCGCCTGAGATTCGAGCCAACGATAGCACGCGAGTTCTATCGCACTGAGTCAAAGAGTGCCAGGAAATTGCGACAAGCGTTTCAGCTTGTTACGTCGGATCTGAGCGCCCCGGACGCCGGGAAACCGGCGTCCGCCCGGTGCGAGCCGCCTGCGCGGCGGTTCGTCCGGCCGTTTGTCCGGCCGTTCAGCGCAGACGCAGCAAGCTCGGGAAACCGATGCGCGCCGGCGGCACGACATCGCCGCCCGGTACGGTGGTTTGCGAAGCGGCCGAAGCCGGTTCGGCCGCCGCGCCTGCCGGTCCTTCCAGCGTGGCCGGCGCGCCGACCGCCGCCGAGGCGCCTTCCGGTGCGGCGGGCGCCATGCTGGCCGCCGTGGGCGTAGCAGCACGTGCCGCGCCCGACGCCGGCACCGCCGCCGCGGCACCCGACGCGCCCGCTGCCGGGGCTGCGCCCTGGTCGGCGTCTTCGTAGTTCGGCGGCGGCGTGTCGCCGTAATCGGGCAGGCTGCTATCCGACGACGCGTGGCCGTCCGAGAGCAGATAGCGGCGGCGCTGCAGGTAGGTGTTGCGCACGAACGAGTACTTGTCGATCGCCGCGCCTTCCAGCAGGTCGCTCGCGCCCAGCAGATTCGCGCGCGTGCTCACCACGTTCAGGCCGTAGAGGCCCCACGAGAGCGCTGCCGGATCGACATAGGTGAGCGGATTGATGAAGTAGTTGCCCACGAGGCCCACGCCGTCACGCACCGTGCTCGGCCCGAACAGCGGCAGCACGATATACGGACCGGCGGGCACGCCGTAGTGGCCGAGCGTCAGGCCGAAGTCCTGGTTGTGCTTGGGCAGCTTGGCGAGCGTCGCCACGTCGAACAGACCGCCGACACCGAAGACCGTGTTGATCACGATCCGCATGATGTCCTCGACGCCGTCGGTGATCTTCAGCTGCAGCAGGTTGTTGGCCGCGTTGTAGACGTCGCCGATATTGGCGAAGAAGTTCGTCACGCTGTCACGCACGGGCTGCGGCGTGATCTTCACGTAGCCCTTGGCGACGGGCTTGAGCGCGTACTGGTCGACCTTGTCGTTGAACGTGTAGACGGTGCGGTTGAAGCCTTCCCACGGATCGTCCTTCGACGGCGTCTGCACCGTCGAGCACGCCGTGAGGGCGAGCGCCGCGACACCGATTGAAACGGCGCGCATGCGTGTGGTCATCATCGTTTTTCTCCTTATTGCGCCGCCGCGCCCGAGCCGGCTGCTGCCGGCGCGGGTGCCTGGACCGGCGCGGCGCTATCCCCGCCTGCCGGACCATTTGCGGCCCCACTTCCACTGTTACCCGATTTCGACGCGCCCGAGTCGGCAGCCTTGCTGTAGAGGAACTGTCCGATCAGGTTTTCGAGCACGATGGCCGACTGCGTCATCGAGATGGTGTCGCCGGCCTTGAGCATTTCCGTGTCGCCGCCCGGTTCGAGTCCGATGTACTGCTCGCCGAGCAGACCCGAGGTCAGGATCTTCGCGGACGAATCCTTCGGAAACTGATACTGCTGGTCGAGATTGATCGTGACCAGCGCCTGGTACGTGTTCGAATCGAAGCCGATCGACGCCACCCGGCCCACGGTCACGCCCGCGCTCTTGACGGGCGCGCGCGGCTTGAGGCCGCCGATATTGTCGAACTTGAGCTTCACGGGGTAAGTCGCCTGGAACGAGAGCGAGCTCATGTTCCCGGCCTTCAGCGCGAGAAACAGCAGCGCAATGAAACCCAGCACCACGAACAGGCCGACCCAGAAGTCGAGAGCAGTCTTTTTCATCGTCATCCCAATGAGAATCCGTTGCGGCGGCGCACGGCCCGGAAACCCGGAATGCCGCTGCGCCTGCCGCGCCGCCCCGCCGCCCGCGCCCGATCCGTTCGGTGCGCGAGACGCCGGAGCGCTTTGCTTTAGCTGAACATCAGCGCGGTGAGCAGGAAGTCGAGGCCGAGCACCGCGAGCGACGCGTACACCACCGTCTTGGTGGTCGCGCGCGACACGCCTTCGGGCGTGGGTTTCGCCTCGTAACCCTGATACAGCGCGGTAAAGGTCACGGCGAATCCGAACACGATGCTCTTGATCACGCCGTTGCCGACGTCGGTCCAGACATCGACGCCGCCCTGCATCTGCGACCAGAACGCGCCCAAATCGACGCCGATCAGCAGCACGCCCACCACGTAACCGCCCAGAATGCCGACCGCGCTGAAGATGGCCGCCAGAATGGGCATGGCGATCACGCCCGCCCACATGCGCGGCGCCACCACGATGCGCACCGGGTCCACCGCCATCATTTCCATGGCCGTGAGCTGCTCGCCCGCTTTCATCAGGCCGATTTCGGCCGTGAGCGAGGTGCCCGCGCGACCGGCGAACAGCAGCGCCGTGACCACCGGACCGAGCTCGCGCACGAGCGAGAGCGCGACCAGCAAACCGAGCGCCTGCTCCGAACCGTAGCGATTGAGCGTGTAATAGCCCTGCAGACCGAGCACGAAGCCGACGAACAGGCCCGACACCGCAATGATCAGCAGCGAATAATTACCGACGAAGTGGATCTGCTTCGTGACAAGACGCGGACGGCGCAGCAGCGGGAAGAATTCCAGCACGAGGCGCACGAAAAAACGCGTGGCATGGCCCGCGCGCGTGATGCTCTCGAGCACCGCGCGGCCGACCGAACTGATGGCGCCGGTCATGAGCGGTCTCCGCCAATGCCGAAGTCCGCGCCGAGCGGCACGTTCGTCGGGTAGTGAAAACGGAACGGACCGTCCGGCGCGCCGTCGATGAACTGGCGCACGATCGGATCGGTCGAGGCGCGCAGTTCGTCGGGCGTACCCTGCGCCTGCACCTTGCCGTTCGCGAGGAAATACACGTAGTCGGCGATCGCGAACGACTCGGGCACGTCGTGCGTGACGAGGATCGACGTCGCGCCGAGCGCGTCGTTGAGCGTGCGGATGAGGTTCGCGGTGATGCCGAGAGAAATAGGGTCGAGTCCCGCAAAGGGCTCGTCGTACATCATGAGTTCGGGGTCGAGCGCGATGGCGCGCGCGAGCGCCACACGGCGCGCCATGCCGCCCGAGATTTCCGACGGCGCGAGGTCGCGCGCGCCGCGCAGGCCCACGGCGTTGAGCTTCATGAGCACGAGGTCGCGGATCAGTTCTTCGGGCAGGTCGGTGTGCTCGCGCAGGGCGAACGCGACGTTATCGAACACCGACATGTCGGTAAACAGCGCGCCGAACTGGAACAGCATGCCCATCTTGCGGCGCAAGGCGTAGAGGCCGTCGCGCGTTTGCGCGCCGACGTCCTGGCCGTGAAACAGCACCTGGCCGCGCTGTGCGCGCACGAGGCCGCCGATCAGGCGCAGCACCGTGGTCTTGCCGCCGCCGGAGCCGCCCATGACCGCGATGACCTGGCCGCGCCCGAAGCGCATGTTCAGCCCGGACAGGACGAGCCGATCGCCGTAACCGAAGTCGACGTCGCGCAGCTCCAGAAGGGTCTCAGAGTTTGGGGGCACGTGGCTGACAGTCCATTTACACGAAGGCGGGATTATAGGGCCATCGTGGAATTGCTGCCGTGATGCGCCCAAGCCGCTTGATGCAGGCGGAAAGGCCGTGAAAGGCCCCGCTGCTCGCTCCTCGCGCCGGTCACGCAACAGGGGCGCGACCGGCAACGAGGCGGACCATTATTGCGTAAACGCGTTGCGCAATGCAGCAACGGCGGCAGCCGGATCTGCGGCTTCCGTGACGGCGCGCACGACGGCCGCACACGGGGCGCCGGTGGCGAGGACGGCGGGCAAGGCAGCGGCGTCGATGCCGCCGATCGCGACCATCGGCACCACGCCGTCGAGCAGCTGGACATAGCGCGCGAGACGCTTGAGACCTTGCGGCGCGGTCGGCATCTGCTTGGTCGTGGTGGCGAACACCGCGCCGCAGGCGATGTAGCTCGGGCGGAAGTGCAGCGCCGTCAGCATCTCGAAATAGCCGTGCGTCGACAGACCGAGCCGCGTGCCCGAAGCCGCGATCGCGTTCAGGTCGGCTTCGCGCAGATCTTCCTGCCCCAAATGCACGCCGTAGGCGCCCGCGGCGAGCGCGGCCTGCCAGTGATCGTTGATGAACAATTGTGCATCGTGCTTGCGGCCCGCCGCGACGCAGCGCTCGATCTCGCGCGTGAGTTCCGGCGATTCGGGCTGCTTGCTGCGCAGCTGCACGGTCGTCGCGCCGTAGTCGAGCACGCGCTCGACCCAGTCGGCCGTCGGCAGCACGGGATACAGGCCGAGCCGCGCCGGGCACGGCGCGAACGGCTGCGCGGGCGCGTCGGGCAGGCCGAGCACGCGCGGGAAGCGCGCGATGTCGACCGGCCAGGCGTCGGCGTTCTGCTCGTCGCCGTCGCGCCAGGCGAGCGCGAGCACGAGCGCGTCGTGCGGATCGAAACCGCAGTCGAGGAACGCCGCCAGCGCCGGAATCCAGTCCTCGGCCAGCGCGCCTTCGAGCGCGTAGCGCTCGCCGCCCAGATGCAGCGTCACGCGCGCCTGCTGCGGATCGTCGCCGGCGGCTTCGATCACGCCCGCGCCTTCGGTCATCCAGCGCGCGATGTTCGCGAGATGCGGCGCGGCGTCGGTCACGACGATCAGATCGCCGCCGTTGGGCGCGTCGGGCGGCGTCAGGCAGATGCGCCACGGCGCCTGCGTCGCCGCCCAGTCGCCCAGACGCGCGCGGATGCGCTCCGCCGTCGCGGTCAGCGCGTCGGCGGGCGGCCAGAACAGTTCACGGTCCTGAAAATGCAACGTTTCACTCATTACTTGCCTCCATCCTGGTGCCAGAACGGCATGCCGACGACCGGCGTGCTCGCGACGGCGGCTTCGCGCTCGGCCATCGGTCCGGCGAGATACGCGCTGCGGCCCGCCTCCACGCCCAGCGCGAACGCGCGCGCCATCGCATCGGGATGCGTCGCCTGCGCGACCGCCGTGTTCAGCAGCACGCCGTCGAAGCCCCACTCCATCACTTGCGCCGCGTGCGACGGCAGGCCGAGGCCCGCATCGACGATCAGCGGCACGTCGGGCAGCCGCTCGCGCAGCACGCGCAGGCCGTACGGATTGATCACGCCCTTGCCGGTGCCGATCGGCGCGCCCCACGGCATCAGCGCCTCGCAGCCCGCGTCGAGCAGACGGCGGCCGATCACGAGGTCTTCGGTGCAGTACGGCAGCACCTTGAAGCCATCCTTCACGAGCCGCGCGGCGGCTTCGATCAGGCCGACCGGATCGGGCTGGAGCGTGTAGTCGTCGCCGATCAGTTCGAGCTTGATCCAGTCGGTGTCGAACACCTCGCGCGCCATGTGCGCCGTGGTGACGGCTTCGTTGACGGTGAGGCAGCCCGCCGTGTTCGGCAGCAGCGGCACGCCGTGGCGCTTGAGCAGATCGAAGAAACCGGCTTCCGCGCCGCCTTCGTTCATCTGGCGGCGCAGCGCGACGGTGATCATGCCGGGGCGCGCGGCGGCCATCGAATCGGACAGCGATTGCAGCGACGGATAGCGCGACGTGCCGAGCAGCACGCGGCTCTGGAAAGTTTCGCCGTAGAGCGTGAGCGCGTCGGCGCTCGGTTGGGTGGTCATGACAGGAATCCTTGTCGGGTAGCGTGGGCGGCGGTGGCGTTCGCGGGCCTTCGCAGGCGCGCGGATCGGCGGATCAGCCGCCGGCCACCGGGCTCACGACGTCGAGGCGGTCGCCCGCCGACAGCGCGCGCGCGCCATGCTGGGCGCGCGCCACGAAATCGCCATTCACGGCGACGGCGAACGGCGGACGCGCGCCGAACGCGACCAGCGCGTCGGCGACGGTCGCGCCCTCGGGGAGCGTGAGCGGCTTCTGATTGATCTGAATGTCCATAACGATTCGTCTGACTACGTTTGATTCAGGCGCGGCGCAAGCGGCGCGCCTTCGTGGTTCTGTGCGGCGTGTGCGTGCCGTGTTCGTGTGCGTGGCCCGCGCGCGGCTCAGGCCGGTTCGTGCGCGTGCTGCGCGACTTCGGCGCGGCGGTCGTGCAGCATCGACGCCCAGCGCGATTCGCCGCGCAGCGCCTCGAATCCATCGGCGTCCTGAATGCGTCCGGCCAGCAGCGCTTCGGCCACGCGCACCGCTTCGTCGGCGACGGCGGGCGCGATCATGAAACCGTGGCGATACAGGCCGTTCACGCGCAGCGTGTTCTCGCCGTCCCAATAGAGCGCGGGACGATGGTCGGGCAAGGTCGGGCGGCACTGCGAATTGAGTTCGAGAATGCGCGCCTCGCCGAACGCCGGATGGACGGCGAAGGCCGCGCTCAGCAGTTCGAGCGCCGAGCGCACGCTCACCGGCGAGCGGTCCTCGCCTTCGATCTCGGTCGCGCCGATCACGTACACGTCGTTCTGCTTCGGCGCGATATAGAGCGGATAGCGCGGATGCAGCAGGCGCACCGGACGCGTCAGGCCGATACCCGGCGCGTGCACGCGCGCGACCTCGCCGCGGATGCCGCGCAGCGCGGGCATCACGGGCTTGGCGCCGAGTCCGCGGCAGTCGATCGTCACGCGTGCGGGCGGCGGATTCGCATCATCGACGGTCGTATTCCAGTGAGTTTGCACGCCGCGCTGCGCGAGGCCCGCAGCGAGCGCGGCCAGCGCCTGGCGGTTGTCGAGCTGGCCTTCGCCGTCGAGCAGCCAGCCGCGCGCGAAACGCCCGGCGAGCGCCGGTTCGGCGGCGTCGAGCTGCGCGCCCTGGAGCGTCATGAAATGCGCGTCGGCGAGCGCGCGCGGCGCGTTGGCGCGCACGCGGCGCTCGAACAGCGGCGCTTCGGTACGGTCGGCGTGATGCCAGACCACGAGCGTGCCGTTGCGCTGGAAGAACACGGGCTCGGGCAGCTCGGCGAGAATGCGCGGCCAGGTGTCGAGCGATTCGACGCCCAGTTCGGTGATCAGCAGTTCGGCGACGGCGGCTTCCGCGAGCGGCGCGAGCATGGCCGCCGCGACCCAGGCCGCGGCTTCGCCGCCTTCGGGGCCGCCGCGCTCGTAAAGCGCCACGCGATGCCCCGCGCCCGCGAGACGCCACGCGACGAGACGTCCGCACAGGCCGCCGCCGACGACGGCGAAATCGGGCACGGCAGAGGACACCGAAGCAAGCGGCGAAGTCGCCGTAATCGGGGAGCGAACTGTTTGAGATGAAGAAGGTGCGGTCATCGTATCCTTTCCGTACGGCAAGAAGCATGCGTACCCAAGGACGAAACCGGCTGGCAAGGCCGGCCGTGCAAACGATGCGCGCGAAATGGAAGCTGCGCTGCACGCGTTGCCCGGCGGGAATCTGGACGCCCGTGCCCGAACCGGAGGAACGGACCCATAAAAACAGCGCCAGCAAGACTTTCCGGAAACTTCCCGCGCCGGTATTACCCGGATCGGGTGCGAAGGGTCTCTCTCAGCCTCACTGCGGCATGCCCGGCATACCGGTGAAGCACCCCTGTTTCGTCAGCGGTCATTAGACCACAAAAGACGCGCGCGCCGCAAACCGCCCAGCAGGCCGGTTTGGGTGCTTCAAATGCTGCATTGCGGGCGATTTATCACGGTTTTTCATGGGTCAATTCCTGTGCGCCGGCACGGGCGCATTCATGCGTTTTCCTCATCGTTTCCGTGCTGTCCTGGCCCTTCGGAGCGGGGCGTGCAAGCGGCGCTCTGGCACAATGCCCCGATCTCCCGGAAGCCGCCCTGCCGTGCGCGGGCGGTGAGAGAATGGGACCCGCGTGGCATTAAGACTCACTTAAGCGGCTCGCGACAGAATCGCCAGGCAACCGCCATCAGGGCACAACATCAGGACGCTCATGACCAACCCCACTCCCCGCGCCACGCCGGATCAGAACGAGCATCACAAGATCACGGCCTGGAGCCTCATCAAGCCCTATTGGGTCTCCGAGGAACGCTGGATCGCATTGGGCCTGCTCGTCGCGATCATCGCGATGAATCTCGCCGTCGTGTGGATCAACGTGCGCCTGAACAGCTGGAACGCGGACTTCTACAACGCCCTGCAAAACAAGGACGTCAAGCAGTTCCCGCATCTGCTGATGATCTTCACGGCGCTCGCGTTCGGCTTCATCATCCTCGCGGTCTATGGGCGGTATCTGCGCCAGATGCTCGGCTTCCGCTGGCGCCAGTGGCTCACGACGCGCTTCATGAACGAATGGCTCGAACAGGGCGCGTTCTACCGCATCGAGCGCGACCGTCTCGCCGACAACCCCGACCAGCGTATCAGCGACGACCTGCAATCGTTCGCCACCACCACGCTCTCGCTGACGCTGGATCTGCTCTCGACGATCGTCACGCTGGTCTCGTTCATCACGATCCTGTGGTCGATCGCGGGCGCGCTCACCTTCTCGCTCGGCGCAACGCCCATCACGATTCCCGGCTACATGGTCTGGGCCGCCGCGCTCTACGCCGTGTTCGGCTCGGTCGTGATCCAGAAGGTCGGCCATCCGCTCGTGTCGATCAACTATCAGCAACAGAAGGTGGAAGCGGACTTCCGCTTCGGCCTCATCCGCCTGCGCGAAAACGCCGAGCAGATCGCGCTCTACGACGGCATGAAAACCGAGCGCGACAATGCGCAGGGCCTCTTCGAGCACATCCGCGAAAACTGGTGGCGCGTGATGAAGTACACGAAGCGCCTCACCTTCGTGCTGAGCTTCTACGGCCAGATCGCGATCATTTTCCCGATCGTCGTGGCCTCGCCGCGCTACTTCGCGGGCGCCTTCACGTTCGGCGTGCTGATGCAGATCTCGCAGGCCTTCGGCACCGTGAGCGACTGCTTCTCGTGGTTCATCAACAGTTACGCGAGCCTCGTCGAATGGCGCGCTACCGTGAATCGTCTGCGTGAATTCTCGCGCGTGGTGCATTCGCCGCGTCTGAAGGAAACCGTCTCGCCGGCCACCGAGCACGGCGGCATCAATCTGCATTACGTCGATGCGGGCGAGTTGAGCACCGGGCACCTCAAGCTCGCGCTACCCAACGGCCAGCCGCTCTCGGAAGTGCGCGACATCGCCATCAAGCCGGGTTCGCGCTGGCTCGTGCGCGGCCCGTCGGGCGCGGGCAAGAGCACGCTGATGCGCGCGCTCGCGGGCCTCTGGCCGTTCGGCGAAGGCTCGATCGACGCGCCCGTGGATGCGCGCATGATGTTCATCCCGCAGCAAAGCTATCTGCCGATCGGCACGCTCAAGGCGGCGCTCACCTACCCCGCGCACGCCGACGCCTACAGCGACGAGGAATGCCGCGAAGCGCTGCGCGCGTGCCGTCTCGAAGGCTACGTCGACCGTCTGGAAGAATCGGCGCACTGGACGCGCGTGCTCTCGCCGGGCGAACAGCAGCGTCTCGCGGGCGCGCGCGTGCTGCTGCACAAGCCCGACTATCTGTTCCTCGACGAAGCGACCAGCGCGCTCGATCCCGACAACGAAAGCCGTCTCTACAAGCTGTTCATGGAGCGTCTGCCGAAGGCGGCGATCGTGAGCGTCGCGCATCGCGAATCGCTCTCGATGTATCACGACGAGACGCTCGAAATCGCGCGCTCGCCTGAGGAGCGCGTGGCCGCGTGACTATCGCGGCCGATCATGCGCGCGTCGTCCTGATCACGGGCGCGGGCTCGGGCATCGGCGCGGCGCTCGCGCGCCGGCTCGCCGCGCCTGGCGTGTCGCTGATGCTGCACGCACGCGGCGCCGATGAAGCCTCGCGCGCGCGCCTGGCCGAGGTCGCGCAAACGTGCGAAACGCACGGCGCACTCTGCGCGACGGCCTGTGCCGATCTCGCCGAAACGCTCGCCGCCGCGCGACTGATCGACACCACGCTCGAACGCTTCGGCGCGCTCGATCAACTCGTCGCCAACGCGGGCCACGCGCGGCGTCAGACGCTGGCCGAACTCGACGCCGACGCGCTCGCCGACGCCTTCGCCGCCATGCCCGCCGCGTTCGCGGCGCTCGTGCGCACGGCCCGGCCGGCGCTCCTGCGTTCGGCGCGCGGCCGCGTGGTGGCGGTCAGTTCGTTCGTCGCGCATCGCTATCGCGCCGACGCGCCGTTCGCGGCCACCGCCGCCGCGAAGGCCGCGCTCGAATCGCTCGCGAAAACTGCCGCCGCCGAACTCGCGCCGCACGGCGTGAGCGTGAATTGCGTCGCGCCCGGCTATACGCGCAAGGACGCCGGCCCCACGCCCGAAAACGCGCCTGCCTGGGCACGCGCCGCCGAAGCGACACCGCTGGGCCGCGTGGCCGATCCCGCCGACGTCGCCGAACTCATCGCCTTCCTGCTCTCGGACGCCGCGCGTCATATCACCGGCCAGACCATCCACGTCGACGGCGGACTGACGCTGGGCTGATCGCTTCACGCCGATCCCGCGTAGCCCGCTCCATTCATTCGCTCGCTAGCGAATCACCGCCGCCGCAAACCGCGCACGCAGCGCAAACATCGCCCACGCAATTCGCACGCGACGCGAACACGCGTGCACCATCGCGCGAATTCGCGAGCGAAAGCGCACACAATGCCCGGCTTCCTTACGGCTTCCCTGGCCGCGGCAGCCTGTCGCACCGTAAAATAGCGCCGTTCGAGCATCGGCGGCCCGCCATCAACGCGCGCCTCGACGCATCGCCAGCGGCCCGACCCACCGGACGCCGCTTTCGCCACCCGTCGCCACGCCGGTCGTGGCGCGCACAACAATCTGGGGACGACGCGCGATGGCAGCATTTCAATGGTTCAAGGAACTGAACGCACGCGAGCGCCGCACGCTCTACGCGGGCTTCGGCGGCTACGCCGTCGATGCGTTCGACTTCATGATCTACTCGTTCCTGATCCCGACACTCATCGCCGCCTGGGGCATGACGAAAAGCGAAGCCGGCATGATCGCCACCAGCTCGCTGATCTCGTCGGCGATCGGCGGCTGGCTCGCGGGCATCCTCGCCGACCGTTACGGCCGCGTGCGCGTGCTGCAATGGACCATCGCCACGTTCGCGCTCTTCACGTTCCTCTCCGGCTTCACGCACTCGTTCTGGCAACTGCTCGCCACGCGCACGCTGCAAGGCATCGGCTTCGGCGGCGAATGGTCGGTCGTCACGATCATGATGGCCGAGACGATCCGCTCGCCGCAGCATCGCGCCAAGGCCGTGGGCACCGTGCAGAGCAGCTGGTCGTTCGGCTGGGGCGCGGCGGCGATTCTCTACTGGGCGTTCTTCGCGCTGCTGCCCGAGGAATACGCGTGGCGCGCGTGCTTCTGGATCGGCATCCTGCCCGCGCTGTGGATTCTCTACGTGCGCCGCAACGTGAGCGATCCCGAGGTGTTCCTGCAAACGCGCCGCGCGCGCGAGGCCGGCGACGTGCAGGGCCACTTCCTGCAGATTTTCGCGCCCGCGCATCTCGCGACCACGCTGCTCGGCAGCGCGCTGTGCACCGGCATGCTCGGCGGCTACTACGCGATCACCACGTGGCTGCCCACCTATCTGAAGACGGTGCGCCATCTGTCCGTGTTCAACACGAGCGGCTATCTGATCGTGCTGATCGTCGGCTCGTTCACGGGCTATATCGTCGGCGCGATTCTCTGCGACAAGATCGGCCGGCGCGCCTCGTTCATCCTGTTCGCGATCGGCTCGTTCGCGCTCGGCATGGCCTACACGATGCTGCCGATCACCGATGCCGCGATGCTCGCGCTCGGCTTTCCGCTCGGCATCGTCGTGCAGGGGATTTTCGCGGGCGTCGGCGCGTATCTCTCGGAGCTGTATCCGAACGCGATCCGCGGCTCGGGACAGGGCTTCTGCTACAACCTCGGACGCGGCCTCGGCTCGTTCTTTCCGATTCTCGTCGGCACGCTCGCGCAGACCACGACGCTCGTGAAAGCGATCGGCGCGGTGGCGGGCGCGGGCTATCTGCTCGTGATCGTGTCGGCGCTGTGCCTGCCGGAAACGAAGGGCAAGGTGCTGGGCGATCACGGTGCGCCGGACGATGCTTCGAGCGCCGCCGATATGCATGGCGATATGCACGCCGATATGCACGCCGACTCACGCACTAAAACGCCCGCCCAAACGACTAGCCAGCCGCCTGCGGACTCCACTGCACGATGAGCCCGAACATGCTGCAATACCTCCCGTCCCTCCCAATACGACCGGCATGAAAACGATCGTCCTCGGCGCCGGTGTGATCGGCGTCGCTACTGCGTACTATCTGAGCGAACGAGGCTGCGACGTCACGGTCATCGAGCGCGAGCCGGGCGTCGCGCTCGGCACGAGCTTCGGCAACGCGGGCGTGATCGCGCCCGGCTACGTCACGCCGTGGGCCGCGCCGGGCATGCCGGCCAAGCTCATCAAGTATCTGCTCAAGCCCACTTCGCCGCTGATCTTCCGGCCCGCGCTGGACGCCGCCCAATGGCGCTGGATCGCGCGCTGGCTGCGCGAATGCGACCTCGCGCGCTTTCGCGTCAACAAGCAGCGCATGCAGCGCATCGCCTATTACAGCCGCGAATGCCTGCACGCGTTTCGCGCGCAGCATGCGTTCGAGTACGGCCGCAGCCAGGGCTATCTGCAACTCTTTCGCAGCGACTACGACGTCGAACTCGCGCAGCCCGCGCTGAACGTGCTGCGCGACGCGGGCATCGCGTATCGCGAACTCGACGCCGACGCCTGCGCGCAGATCGAGCCGGGCCTCGCGTGGTCGCGCGTGAAGCCGGTCGCGGGCGTCTATCTCCCCGACGACGAAGCAGGCGACTGCGCGCGCTTCACGCGCGAGCTGCGCGCCGTGTGCGAGTCGCGCGGCGTGAAGTTCGTCTTCGATACCGAAGTGCTCGCGCTCGAAGCCGCGGGCGGCAAGGTGACGGGCGTGCGCGTGCGCGCCGTGCCGGGCCGCGAGGCGCGCAACCGCCGCGAGCAGCGCCGCGCGCCCGCCGAAGTGCTGCGCCCCGCCGATCGCGCCGAACCCGCCGCCGACACCTCGCCGCAAACGCTGGCCGCCGACGCCGTGGTGGTCGCGCTCGGCGTGGAAAGCGCGGCGCTCGTCGCGCCGCTGGGCGTGCGCGTGCCGCTTTATCCGGTGAAGGGGTATTCGGCCACGCTGCCGGTGGTCGACGAGCACAAGGCGCCGCGCGCCGCGCTCATGGACGAGTCGCTCAAGACCGCGATCACGCGTTTCGGGCCTTATCTGCGCGTGGCGGGCACGGCGGAACTCGGCAACCATCGCACGACGCTGCGCGAGCAGGCGCTGCAAACGCTCATGAAAGTGCTCGACGACTGGTTCCCGCACGCGGCCACGCCGTCGTCGGCGCAATTCTGGGTCGGCAGGCGGCCGATGGTGCCGGACGGCGCGCCGCTGCTGGGCGCGTCAGGCGTCGACGGTCTGTGGATGAACGTGGGCCACGGCTCGACGGGCTGGGCGATGTCGATGGGCTCGGGCCGCGTGGTCGCCGATCTCGTGACGCGGCACGCGCCGGAGATCGATCTCGATGGGCTGACGTTGGCGCGGTATCGGCGATAAAGCTGAACGTGCGAGGCGTTGGAGCCTCGTTTAAAGCGTCACACTCGCCAGCGCCTCATACTTCGCGCCCTGCTTCGCCAGCGTGCTCGAATACAGCACGAGCGAGGTGAAGCGCAGCGGCGGCAAGCCGTCGCCGTCCGCCGCGGGCGGCGCGGCGCGCGCATCGCGAGTGAAGCGCGCGAGCGTCACATGTGGACGAAACGCGCGCGCATCGAGCGACAACCCCACTTCGCCCATCGACGAACGCACGCCCCAGTCGAGCGCCGTGAACGCCTCGGACATCGGCAGCACGGCCACCATCAGACGCGGCTGCGCGCGGGCGGGCCAGCATTCGATACGGGTGACCGGCGCGGCCGGAAACGGCGAGGCCAGCGTCGCGGCCCGTTGCGCGAGCCGCCCGGACAGCGCCTCGCCCTGCGCGAACGACATCGCGCCGATGAACGCCACCGTCATGTGCAGTTGCGCGTAGGGCACGCGCCGCGCATCGGGCGGCACGTCGAGCGCGGCGAGCGCGTCGCGCGACGGCGCATCGGGCGCGAGCGCGATGAAGCAGCGCCGCCATTGATCGGCGTCCTTGCTGCTGGCGTGTCTTCCTGCGTCTGCGTTGGCTTCCCGGGCTTCGGACATGATCGGCAGTCCTCGAACGGTCGGACAATCGACAATCGACACATGGTAGCGCGCCCGCGCGGCGCGGTACGCCCGTGACAACCCGCAAACATCCGCACGCGCGCGGGCTCCAGACGAAAAAAAAGCCGGGTCACCCCGAAGGGTGCCCGGCTTCCTGGCATGTGTCTCCTGCCGTCTCCCGCGCGTCCTGTCCTGGCGACGGACGCGCTGGATTTAGCGCAGCGCGACGCCGCTTAACGCGGCAGCTCCGTGCTACCCATCAGGAACGCATCGACGGAGCGCGCACATTGACGGCCCTCACGGATCGCCCACACCACCAGCGACTGGCCACGGCGCATATCGCCTGCCGTGAACACCTTGTCGACCGACGTGTAGTACGCCTTCTCGCCTTCGGTCGAGGCACGCACGTTGCCGCGCGCATCCTTGTCGACGCCGAACGCTTCGAGCACCGGCGAAACCGGCTGCGTGAAGCCCATCGCGAGCAGCACCAGATCGGCCTTCATTTCGAATTCCGAGCCCGGCACTTCGACCATCTTGCCGTCCTTCCACTCGACGCGCGCGGCGATCAGCTTCTCGACCTTGCCGTTCTTGCCTTCGAGGCGCTTGGTCGCGACCGCCCAGTCACGCGAGCAGCCTTCCTCGTGCGACGACGAGGTGCGCAGCTTGACCGGCCAGTACGGCCACACGAGCGGCTTGTTCTCGACTTCCGGCGGCTGCGGCAGCAGTTCGAACTGCGTGACGCTCTTTGCGCCGTGACGGTTCGACGTGCCCACGCAGTCCGAGCCCGTATCGCCGCCGCCGATCACGACGACGTGCTTGCCCTTCGCCACCAGCTGGTCCGTCAGCTTGTCGCCCGCGTTGACCTTGTTCTGCTGCGGCAGGAACTCCATCGCGTAGTAGACGCCTTCGAGTTCGCGGCCCGGCACCGGCAGGTCGCGCGGCGTTTCCGAACCGCCCGCGATCACCACGGCGTCGAACTGATCCTTCAGCTCGTCCGGCGAAATGGTTTCCTTCGCCGTGTTGCCAATCCACGCCGGCAGGTCGCCCTTGCCGATGAACACGCTGGTGCGGAACGTCACGCCTTCGGCTTCCATCTGGCGCATGCGGCGGTCGATCAGCCACTTTTCCAGCTTGAAGTCGGGGATGCCGTAGCGCAGCAGGCCGCCGATGCGGTCGTTCTTTTCGAACACGGTCACATCGTGACCGGCGCGCGCCAGTTGCTGCGCCGCAGCCAGACCCGCGGGGCCCGAACCGACGACGGCAACCTTCTTGCCCGTCTTGTGCTTCGCGACTTGCGGCGCGACCCAGCCTTCGGTCCAGGCCTTGTCGATGATCGCGTGCTCGATCGACTTGATGCCGACCGGGTCGTTGTTGATGCCGAGCGTACACGCCGATTCGCAGGGTGCCGGGCAGATACGGCCCGTGAACTCGGGGAAGTTGTTCGTCGAGTGCAGGACTTCGATCGCGCTCTTCCAGTCCTGGCGGAACACGAGGTCGTTGAAGTCGGGAATGATGTTGTTGACCGGGCAGCCGTTGTTGCAGAACGGGATGCCGCAGTCCATGCAGCGAGCGCCCTGGACCTTCGCGTCGGCGTCGGAGAGCGCCGCCACGAATTCCTTGTAGTGCTTCACACGCGTGAGCGGTGCTTCGTACGCCTCATGCTGGCGCTCGAACTCGAGAAAACCGGTTGCCTTACCCATGTGGTTCTCGTCTATCTAATCTATTCAGTGAGGGGGACCGCGCCCGCCGCCGCATCAGGTGCGCGGCGGGCGCATCATCGTCTTGGAATCGTCTTCGCGGAATCAGGCGGCCAGCACTTCCTGGTTTGCCTTCTTCGCGCCGATTTCGCCCAGTGCGCGCTTGTATTCCGTCGGGAACACCTTCACGAACTGGCGGCGCGCCGCGTCCCAGTTTTCCAGCAGCGCCTTTGCACGCGGCGAGCCGGTGAACTGGAAGTGACGCTCGACGAGTCCCTTGAGCAGCGCTTCGTCGGTCTGGCCTGCGTGCCACAGTGCGCGGTCGACCGTGCGTTCCTGTTCGGCCTGTTGCAGCACCGGTTCGAGCGCGACCATCGCCTTGTTGCACTTGCCGGCGAACGTGCCTTCCGGGTCGAACACGTAGGCGATACCGCCCGACATGCCCGCCGCGAAGTTACGGCCCGTTTCGCCGAGCACGACCACCGTGCCGCCCGTCATGTATTCGCAGCCGTGGTCGCCCGTGCCTTCGACGATCGCCGTCGCGCCCGAGTTACGCACCGCGAAACGCTCGCCCGCGACGCCGCGCAGGAAGGCTTCGCCTTCGAGTGCGCCGTACATCACCGTGTTGCCGCAGATGATGTTTTCTTCGGACTTGCCGCGGAAGTCGTTGGTCGGACGGATGATGATGCGGCCGCCCGAAAGGCCCTTGCCCACGTAGTCGTTGCCGTCGCCGACGAGATCCAGCGTGATGCCGCGTGCGAGGAACGCGCCGAAGCTCTGACCCGCCGTGCCCTTGAGCTGGATGTGGATCGAGTCTTCCGGCAGGCCGTCGTGGCCGTACTGCTTCGCCACCACGCCCGAGAGCATCGCGCCGACCGTACGGTTGACGTTGCGCACCGGCTGGATGAACGAGACGTGCTCGCCCTTCTCGATCGCGGCCTTCGCCTTCTCGATCAGCGTGTGATCGAGCGCGCGGTCCAGACCGTGGTCTTGCGTGTCGACGTGCTTGCGTGCGACTTCGTCGCCCACTTGCGGCTGGTAGAACACGCGCGAGAAGTCGAGACCCTTCGCCTTCCAGTGTTCGACGCCACGGCGCGTGTCGAGCAGATCCGCGCGGCCGACCAGATCGTCGAACTTGCGGATACCCAGTTGCGCCATGATTTCGCGCACTTCTTCAGCGATGAAGAAGAAGAAGTTGACGACGTGCTCGGGCTGGCCCGAGAACTTCGCGCGCAGCACCGGATCTTGCGTCGCGACGCCGACCGGGCAGGTGTTCAGATGGCACTTGCGCATCATGATGCAGCCCTGCACGACGAGCGGCGCCGTCGCAAAGCCGAATTCGTCCGCGCCGAGCAGCGCGCCGATCACCACGTCGCGGCCCGTCTTCATCTGACCGTCGGCCTGCACGCGGATACGGCCGCGCAGCTGGTTCAGCACGAGGGTCTGCTGCGTTTCCGCGAGACCCAGTTCCCACGGCGTGCCCGCATGCTTGAGCGACGAGAGCGGCGATGCGCCCGTGCCGCCGTCATGGCCCGCGATCACGACGTGGTCGGCCTTGGCCTTCGCCACGCCCGCTGCCACCGTGCCCACGCCCACTTCCGACACCAGCTTCACCGAGATCGACGAAACCGGGTTCACGTTCTTCAGATCGTGAATCAGCTGCGCCAGATCTTCGATCGAGTAGATGTCGTGGTGCGGCGGCGGCGAGATGAGGCCCACGCCCGGCACCGAGTAACGCAGCTTGCCGATGTACTCCGAAACCTTGTGGCCCGGCAGCTGACCGCCTTCGCCCGGCTTCGCGCCCTGCGCCATCTTGATCTGGATCTGGTCCGCCGACGACAGGTATTCCGCCGACACGCCGAAGCGGCCCGACGCAACCTGCTTGATCTTCGAACGCAGCGAGTCGCCGTCCTTCAGCGGGATGTCCTTGACGACTTCCTCGCCGATGATCGAACGCATCGTGTCGCCGTTCTTGATCGGAATGCCGCGCAGTTCGTTGCGATAGCGCTTCTCGTCTTCGCCGCCTTCACCCGTGTTCGACTTGCCGCCGATACGGTTCATCGCGACCGCCAGCGTGGCGTGCGCTTCCGTCGAGATCGAGCCGAGCGACATCGCGCCAGTCGCGAAGCGCTTGACGATTTCCTTCGCCGGTTCGACGTCGTCGATCGAGATCGCGCGCGCCGGGTCGAGGCGGAATTCGAACAGACCGCGGAAGGTCATGTGGCGCTTGGTCTGATCGTTGATCAGGTGCGCGTATTCCTTGTACGTCTGATACGAGTTGCTGCGCGCCGAGTGCTGGAGCTTGGCGATCGCGTCCGGCGTCCACATGTGGTCTTCGCCGCGCACGCGATACGCGTACTCGCCGCCCGCGTCGAGCATGTTCGCGAGAACCGGGTTGTCGCCGAACGCGTCGCGGTGCATGCGAATCGCTTCGTCCGCGACGTCGAACAGGCCGATGCCGCCGACCTTCGAGGCCGTGCCCTTGAAGTACTTGGCGATCAGCTCGTCGGCGAGGCCGACTGCTTCGAAGATCTGCGCGCCGGTGTACGACATGTACGTGGAGATGCCCATCTTCGACATCACCTTGAGCAGGCCCTTGCCCACTGCCTTGGTGAAGTTGTAGACGGCCTTGTCCGACGACAGATCGCCCTTCAGGCCCTGCGCCATCTGCGCGAGCGTTTCCATCGCGAGGTACGGGTGCACGGCTTCCGCGCCGAAGCCCGCGAGCAGCGCGAAGTGGTGCGTTTCACGCGCCGAGCCCGTTTCCACGACGAGACCCGTGCTCGTGCGCAGACCGTGCTGCACGAGGTGCGAGTGGATCGCCGAGGTGGCGAGCAGCGCGGGAATAGCGACGTTGTCGCGGTCCGCGCGGCGGTCCGACACGATCAGGATGTTGTAGCCCGACTTGACCGCATCGACGGCTTCCGCGCACAGCGACGCGAGACGCGCTTCGATGCCTTCCTTGCCCCACGACACCGGATAGCAGATGTTCAGCTCGTAGCTGCTGAACTTGCCGCCCGTGTACTGCTCGATCGCGCGGATCTTCGCGATGTCCTTGAAGTCGAGCACCGGCTGCGACACTTCGAGACGCATCGGCGGGTTGATGTTGTTGGTGTCGAGCAGGTTCGGCTTCGGGCCGATGAACGACACGAGCGACATCACCATGTTTTCGCGGATCGGGTCGATCGGCGGGTTGGTGACCTGCGCGAACAGCTGCTTGAAGTAGTTGTAGAGCGTCTTGTTCTTGTTGGACATGACCGCCAGCGGCGAGTCGTTGCCCATCGAACCGACAGCCTCTTCACCCGACATCGCCATCGGCGCCATCAGGAACTTCAGGTCTTCCTGCGTGTAGCCGAACGCCTGCTGACGGTCGAGCAGCGCAGCGGCTTCAGCGCGCGCGGTCGCGACGTCTTCCGCCTTCGGCTCGATCTCGTCGAGCTTGATGCGCACGGCGTCGATCCAGCTCTTGTACGGCTTGGCGTTGGCGAGGTTGTCCTTCAGTTCCTTGTCGTCGATGATGCGGCCGTGTTCCATGTCGATCAGGAACATCTTGCCCGGCTGCAGACGCCACTTCTTGACGATCTTCGACTCGGGGATCGGCAGCGTGCCGGCTTCCGACGCCATGATGACCAGGTCGTCGTCCGTGACGATGTAGCGCGCCGGACGCAGACCGTTACGGTCGAGCGTCGCGCCGATCTGGCGGCCGTCCGTGAAGGCGATCGCAGCGGGGCCGTCCCACGGCTCCATCATCGCTGCGTGGTATTCGTAGAACGCCTTGCGGTTCTCGTCCATCAGCGTGTGCTGTTCCCAGGCTTCCGGGATCATCATCATCATCGCGTGGACAAGCGGGTAACCCGCCATCACCAGCAGTTCGAGACAGTTGTCGAACGACGCCGTGTCCGACTGGCCCGGATAGATCAGCGGCCAGAGCTTCGGCAGGTCGTCGCCGAGGACGTGCGAGGCGATCGCGCCGGTACGGGCGTTCAGCCAGTTCACGTTGCCCTTCACGGTGTTGATTTCACCGTTGTGGGCGATCATGCGGTACGGGTGAGCCAGTTCCCACGCCGGGAACGTGTTCGTCGAGAAGCGCTGGTGCACGAGCGCCAGCGCCGAGACGACGCGCTCGTCCTGCAGGTCGCGGTAGTACACGCCCACCTGACCGGCCAGCAGCAGGCCCTTGTAGACGACCGTGCGCGCCGAGCACGACGGCACGAAGTATTCCTTGCCGTGCTTGAGCTTGAGCGCCTGGATGCGGTGGCTCGCGGTCTTGCGGATGATGTACAGCTTGCGCTCGAGCGCGTCCGTGACCATCACGTCCTTGCCGCGGCCGATGAAGATCTCGCGGATCAGCGGCTCGCTGGCCTTGACCGTGGGCGAGATCGGCATCGTGTGGTCGACCGGCACATCGCGCCAGCCCAGCACGACCTGGCCTTCGGCGCGCACCGTGCGCTCGAGTTCCTGTTCGCAGGCGAGACGCGAAGCGTGTTCCTTCGGCAGGAAGATCATGCCGACGCCGTATTCGCCAGCCGGCGGCAACGTCACGCCTTGCTTGGCCATTTCTTCGCGATAGAACGCGTCCGGGATCTGGATCAGGATGCCCGCGCCATCGCCCATCAACGGATCGGCGCCGACGGCGCCCCGGTGGTCGAGGTTTTCGAGAATCTTCAGGCCTTGCTGAATGATTTCGTGGCTCTTCTTGCCCTTGATATGGGCGACGAAGCCGACGCCACAGGCGTCGTGTTCGTTTTGCGGGTCATAGAGACCTTGCGCGGCGGGCACCGCGTCGCGCTGCTGGTGATCGTTCATGGGGACACCGTCCAAGAGAGGCCAGGGGATGGCCGTTGATTCCGTACTTTGTTTTTTCCCGCCGCTTGCGTGACCGCTGTACGGCGTTGCGCGGGCGATGCTGGCTTCCCGCGTTGTGCGACAAGGAGAGCCGAAAGGCGAATATACGCGACGAATCAAGGGCATGCAAATAAAACTGCATGTTTAGACCCCAATTATCAGATTGGTGCATTGCACCGTATTTTTATTAGTGCCATATCATAAAAGGGCAAAAGAAAACGGCGTTCGCGGTCGCCGTTTTCGGAGGTAAGCCGTTGATCCGTAATGGATCGATGTAGCGATCAGTGCGTGCCGGTGCCCGGTTTGCGCTCCTCATGCGCCGATGACGGACTGGCGGCGCTGCCGCTGCCCGACGCCGTCGATGAGCCAGAATGGCCCGTCGAGCCACCCGGATTTGTACCTGGCGTTGCGCCGGAACCACTGCTTGCGTGCGTGCCGCCGTGGCCGCCTGGGTGCGCGGGACTCGTCGAAGCTGAATTGGGGGCGGATTCGTGCGCACCAGGCGCCGAAGTCTGCCCGCCCGGTTGGGCGCCCGCCGAAGGCGCCGAAGTTGCCGCGGTGGCCGCCGCCGTGCCCGCCGCAGCCGCGCCCGCCGCGCCGAGCGCTCCCGACGCACCAGCCGCACCAGCCGCCGCACCTGCGGGCGCGGCACCCGACGTCGTGCCCGGCGCTTCGCGGACCTTGCGCGGCCGCCCGCGCGGCAGCGGCGAGACGCGCCGGTTGGCCGTGCGCCCCGCCCATTCGCGATAGGTGTCGCCGCCGAGCACCCAGCCCTTGAGCGTCGCCTGCATCAGCTGATTGCTTTCGCGCTCGTCGAGCGGCTGCTCGCAGAGTTCGCGATACGCGCGCTGCCGCTCGAACGGCGTATTGCCGAGCGCCCAGTACAGCGGATGGTCGGTGATCAGACTGTCGACGGTGAGCCCGATGTGATGTCGGTAACTCGACCAGCGGTAATCCTCCGCCGTCGCGACGAGGTGATTGCGCACCGGCGCGAGCTCGACCACGCGGCTCGCGAGCAGGAAGAAGCGCTCGCCCTCGATGACGGTCGCGCGGTAGCGCCCTTCCCACAACGTGCCGCGCCGCGCGTAACGCCGGTTGAAGTGCGCGACGTAACGTCGGCCGACCGCCTGCATTGCCTTGGGAAGGCTCGATTCGTCGGAGGGGGTGACGAGCAGCTGCACCGCGCCGGGCATCAAGACCCACGCATGCACCGCCAGGTGGTGATCGCGCGCCGCTGCCTTCAGGCAGTCGATGAACAGTTCGTAGTCCTGGTCGTCGACGAAAGCGGGCTGCTGATCCAGTCCGCGCAGAATCACATGCTGCGGCTGGTCAGGAACATAAAGACGTGCAAGCCGTGCCATGCTCGATTTTCCTGGTACGTTGGTGAATACCCGCATGCCCGCCAGGCCGCGCCGGCGCTCGCTCTCGCGGGCATGCGGCTCGGGCGGAAAGCGCGCGGCGCTTAGGGAGATACTTCTAACGAACGCATATGGTTTGTTGCAAACGTTGTGTACATAATGTGCGGGCCTTTAATGGAGGAGCACATATGAAATTAAAACAGGCGCTGGCAGCGATTTTCGCGGTCGCCGGCATGTCGGGGGCGTACGCACAATCGGCCAACACGTTCTACGTAACAACGGGGTGGTTCCGTCTCATGCCGCAAGACTCGAGCGATCCGCTCAAGATCGACAGCGTGGGCGGCACGACGGTCAACCAGGCTTACCCGGGCACGGGCGCCAGCATCAGTTCCGCGGATACGCTGGGCTTCTCGCTCGGTTACTTCATCACCGACAGCCTCTCGGCCGAAGCCGAACTCGGGATTCCGCCGAAGTTCGACATCTCGGGCGGCGGCAGCCTCTCCGCATACGGCAAGGTAGGTTCCGCGCGCCAGTGGAGCCCGGCACTGCTCCTCAAGTACTACTTCAACAAACCCGACGCCAAGTTCCGTCCGTACGTGGGCCTCGGCGCGACTTACGTGTGGTTCACCGACGCGAAGATCACCAACGCCGCATTCGAACAAGGCGTACTTGGGGGTCCGACCAGTGTTTCGACGGATCGTTCCTGGGCGCCCGTATTTAATGCCGGCTTCAACTACAACTTCACCAAGCACTGGTTCGCCGGCTTCTCGCTGTCGTACATCCCGGTCAGCGTGACGGCCACCTACACCAGCACCACCCAACTCGGCACGACGCGCAAGGCGGAATCGAAGATCCATCTGAATCCGCTCGTCACGTACCTGAAAGTTGGTTACATGTTCTGATTGCCGCCCGGCGCACGAAACCGCACGCGCCCATCCAGCGCGACACGGATTGGCTCTCCGTCCCGCCCATGCGGCGCTCGACGGAGAGCAGCACGCCTCAGCGTTGTCTTGCCTCCCACGCATCTCGTCTCCTTACATCAGCACCAGATGTTCCTGACATTTCGACGGGCTTTTCTTGATTCTATGCCTCTCGGAAAAAGCGTGCTGTCCCCGTAATCATTTATCTTTCAGTCGTCGCGCCCATGCGCCGCAAAGCCGCGCCGGACGGGCATGCGCGTCGTTTCGCCTGCGCAGGCTCGCGCGCCGGGCACCGGATTTGCGCAATACTTCAACTCCAGTCCTCGACCGTGATGCCCTTTTTCGTGCGCACGGCGCGAGCCTTTTACCTGCTTTCCAAGACGGAGCCATTCATGAGCGCATTTCCGAATACGCGTGACGCCCTCGGAGAATCCTGGACGCGCACCGGCCGCCACGCGCGCCGCATCGCGCGCCGCGGCCGCAGCGCCGCATCTGACATCGCTGACGAGCTACGCGACCTGCTCGCCGAACTGGAAACCACGCTGGGCGACGGCACGCAGGCCGATGCCGCAGCCTTGCGCGCGGACGTTCGCAAACGCCTCGACGCGGCCCGCGAGCGGCTCGAAGTCGCGCGTGCCGCCACGCGCGAGCGTGCCAGCCAGGCGATGGATAACGCCGATGACTACGTGCACGCGAACCCATGGCAAGCGATTGCGATCGTGGGCGGCGTGGCGCTGGTCGCCGGCGCGATTCTCGCGCGCTGCCGGTAAGTCGGATCAGGCTGGACGTGCGCGGCCGCCAGGCCGCGCGAACCTGAGAGGCGCGGCGCCACACGCCGCGCGACACTGCGCAAGCGCTGCGTCGTGAGCGCGCCGGTTCGTGCCGGCGCGGCGCGTGCGTGAACGCGATGAGGGTTCAGTCGAGCGCGTGCGGGCCGATCAGATCGATGCGGTCCGTGCAGATGGTGTCGACGCCCCAACGCGCGAGGCGCTGCGCGGTTTCGAGGTCGTTCACCGTGTAGGCCAGGATGAACAGGCCCGCGTCCTTGATGCGGGCCACGAGCGCTTCGTCGAGATGACGATGGCTCGCGTGCAGCGAGACGCAGCCGAGTGCGGCGGTCTGCTCGCGCCAGTCGTCGGGCACGCGCTCGACCAGCAGGCCGCGCGGCAGATCCGGCGCGGCCTCGCGCGCGGCCGCCAGCGCCGCGACGGAAAACGACGACAGCAGCGGCGGCAACGCGCCCGCCGCCATCGGCTTCGCCCACAGACGTGCGGCCTCGGCGCCGACGATGCGGCCCGTCTGCGCGTCGCGACCCGGACACGGCTTGATCTCCACATTCGCCGCGAGCCCTTCCTCGCCACAGCACTGCGCCGCTTCGGCGAGCGTCGGCATGTGCTCGTCCTCGAAACGTTCGGAGAGCCAGCTGCCCGCGTCGAACGCCGCGATCTGCCGATAACGCAGTTGCGCAGCCGCGCCCTTGCCATTCGAGGTGCGATCGAGCGTATCGTCGTGCAGCAGGAAGGCGATGTCGTCGGCGGAAAGCTTGACGTCGAACTCCGCCATCGTGTGGCCGAAGCCCGCGCCCACGCACAGCGCCGCAAGCGTGTTCTCCGGCGCGAGCGTGCCGCCGCCGCGATGCGCGGCCACGCGCGGATAAGGCCAGGTCTTCATCGGTTCCATGCGTGTACTCTGCGTGTACTCTGCGTTTGCTCTGCGTTTGCTCTGCGTTTGCTCTGCGTGTGTGCTGTGTGCGTTCGTCAGACGTCGTCGGCGACCACGAACAGACGGCGGTATTCCTTGAGCGCGTAGCGATCGGTCATGCCCGCGATGTAATGCGCGATCTGGCGCGGCTGCGTAGTCTCGTCGTGCATCTGGTACGCGGGCGGCAGCAGACGCGGATCGTCGGTGAACGCCTCAAAGAGCCCCTTCACGACGCGCCGCGCCTTGTTCGCCATGCGCATCACGCGATAGTGGCGATACAGGTTGCGGTACAGAAAGCGCTTGAGCGCGGCCGCCTGCGCCGCGACGCGCTCGCTGTGCGCGACGAGCGGCGGCGCGGCGCGCACCTCGTCGAGCGAGCGCGGCGCGTGCTCGGCGAGATTGCGGCTCGTCTGCCCGATCAGGTCGACGATCAGCGTATTGATGATGCGCCGCACGGTTTCGTGTATCAGCCGACGCCCGTCGATCTGCGGATATTCGGCGCGCGCAGCGTCGTAGTGCATCTGCCAGAGTTCGACTTCGGCGAGCTGCTCGATGGTGAGGAGACCGGAACGCAGGCCGTCGTCGACGTCGTGATTGTTGTAGGCGATTTCGTCGGCGATATTTGCGATCTGCGCTTCGATGGACGGCTGACGCCCGAGCAGGAAGCGCTCGCCCAGTTCGCCCAGACGCCGCGCGTTCTCGCGTGAGCAATGCTTGAGAATGCCCTCGCGCGTCTCGAAGCAGAGATTGAGGCCGTCGAACGCGCCGTAGTGCTCCTCCAGTTCGTCGACGACCGCGAGGCTTTGCAGGTTGTGCTCGAAGCCGCCGTGCTCGCCCATGCATTCGTTGAGCGCGTCCTGGCCTGCATGGCCGAACGGCGTATGGCCGAGGTCGTGCGCGAGCGAAATGGCCTCGACGAGATCTTCGTTCACGCGCAGCTGACGCGCGACCGAACGCGCGATCTGCGCGACTTCGAGGCTATGCGTGAGCCGCGTGCGAAACAGATCGCCTTCGTGATTCACGAAGACCTGAGTCTTGTATTCGAGCCGGCGGAACGCCGTGGAATGGACGATGCGGTCGCGGTCGCGCTGGAATTCGCTGCGCGCGGCGGGCGGCGCTTCGGTGTGACGTCGGCCGCGCGACTGCGAGGCGTGCGCCGCGTAGGGCGCGAGCCCCGCGTCGGGTGAGGCGTTCAGCGCGTCGGCGAACGGCGCGCCAGGATTGCTGCGGGTGTCGCTCAACGGTTCCTCCGCAAAGATCGCGATGCGGGTCGCCGACTCAATCGTGAACTGCGTCATCGACTCCGTCGCCGACTGCATCGCTTGCTACGTCGCTTACCAAGTCGCTAGATGCGTCCAGAATGCGCGCCGGGTGTGTCGCTCAATGCACCCTCGCCTACGCCGCAAAATGCGCCCTCAACTGCGCCGCAAAATGCGCCGCCGCGAGTTGCGCAAGTTGCGCGAGCCGCGCGCGGCGACACGCTCAGCGCGCGACGGTCGCGGCGAGCGTGGCCTGCACGGCTTCGTCGGGCGCGCGGCCGATGTGCGTTTCGCCGAAGCGCTTGAGCAGAATGAACTTGATCGCGCCGCCCTCGGCCTTCTTGTCGACCTGCATCAGATCGACATAGCGTTCGGCCCCGAGCGCCGGCGCGACGACCGGCAGATGCGCCGCTTCTACCACGCGCACGAGCCGTTCGCGCGACGCCTCGTCGAGCATGCCGACGCGCACCGACAGATCGGCCGCCATCACCATGCCGCAGCCCACGGCCTCGCCGTGCAGCCACTCACCGTAACCGAGCCCCGCTTCAATCGCGTGACCGAAGGTGTGGCCGAAATTG
Organism: Paraburkholderia sp. J94; assembly: GCF_905220285.1. Taxonomy (NCBI): domain Bacteria; kingdom Pseudomonadati; phylum Pseudomonadota; class Betaproteobacteria; order Burkholderiales; family Burkholderiaceae; genus Paraburkholderia; species Paraburkholderia sp. J94. Next base: position 98,600 of record NZ_CAJMZH010000021.1, read on the forward strand.
AGGATCGCGCGCAGACCGCCTTCGCGCTCGTCGGCGGCGACCACCGATGCCTTGATCTCGCACGAGCGCTTGACCGCGTGCGCGAGCGCCTCGGGCTCGCAGCGGTTGAGCGCTTCGACGTTCGCTTCGATCCACTCGAAGAATTCGGCGTCGGCGATTGCGCCCGTCTTGATGACTTCGGCCACGCCCGCCGCCAGCTCGCGCGGCGGCAGCGTGCGCAGTGCGCCGATGTCGGCGATCACGGCCTGCGGCTGGTAGAACGCGCCGATCATGTTCTTGCCGAGCGGATGATTGATGCCGGTCTTGCCGCCCACCGACGAATCGACCTGCGAAAGCAGCGTCGTGGGCACCTGGATGAACGGCACGCCGCGCATGTAGCAGGCCGCCGCGAAGCCGGTCATGTCGCCCGTCACGCCGCCGCCCAGCGCGATCAGCGTGGTCTTGCGGTCGGCGCGCGACGTGAGCAGCGCGTCGAAAATCTGATTGAGCGTTTCCCAGTTCTTGTGCGCCTCGCCGTCGGGCAGCACGACCGTGTTGACGTCCTTGCCGAGCGGCGCGAGCGCGGCGCGCAGCGTGTCGCCATACAGCGGATCGACGACGGTATTGGTGACGATCGTCACCGACTTGCCGGCGATATGCGGCGCGAACAGCGCCGTCTGGCCGATGAGGTCGGAGCCGATGTGGATGGGGTAGGCGCGGTCGCCCAGTTCGACGTTGACGGTAATCATGCCAGGCAGTAGTTCAGTGGTGAGGCGCTGATGGGGGAACGCGGCTTGGTTGCGTGACGCGTTACTCGCGCGCCGGGGCGCGCAGCACGCCGGCCATGTCGAGCTGCATCAGCACCATGTTGACGAGCCCGTTGACCGAAGGCCGGCCGGTCTCGATCACGAAATCGGCAATCTCGCGGTACAGCGGATCGCGTTGCTCGTAGAGCGCTTCGAGCCGCCCTTTCGGGTCTTCGGTCTGTAGCAGCGGACGGTTCTTGTCGCGCCGCGTGCGCAGCCACAGATCGTGCGGGTGAGCGCGCAGGTAGACGACGAAGCCGCGCTCCTTGAGCGCCGCGCGGTTTTCCGGGCGCAGCACCGCGCCGCCGCCGGTCGCGAGCACGATGCCCTCGCGCGCGCTCAGCTCGTCGATCATCTGCGCTTCGCGCTCGCGAAAGCCCGCTTCACCTTCCATTTCGAAGATCACCGGGATGCGCGCGCCGGTGCGCGCCTCGACCTCGTGATCGGAATCGAAAAACGGACGCTCAAGCCGGCGCGCGACCGCCCGGCCCACGGTCGTCTTCCCGGCGCCCATGAGCCCTACGAAAAATACATTGGCGTTAGCGTCCCGCACTTGCAGCGTTTCCTACGAAAGGTTGGTGCCGCAGCTTACTGGCAAAGCGGCGGCGTTGTCGAGCCTGCGGCCCGTGCGATCCGGCCCCGAAGCGGATTCATCGCCATTTTCACGCGAATTTCCGCCGATTTGGGGCCGGTTCGTGCGCGATCTGCGCACGCGAGGCGATCCGCGTGGGCCCGCCGCCAATCACCGCAAATCGCCGCCGATCGACCGCCAGTCAACCGCTAATCACCGGCGACGACGCGCGGCGTGATGAACACCACCAGTTCGCTGCGTTTGTCCCAATGCGCGCGATGCGAAAAAAGCGCGCCCAAAAACGGTATTTTGCCCAGGAGCGGCACGCGCGTCACATCATCGCGGTCGTCAGTCGCATCGATACCCCCAATCGAGACCGTTCCGCCGTCCTCGATTTCGACGCGCGTCTGCACGTGTTTCGTGTTGATCGCCGGCCCTGCGGCGGTCTGCTCGCCCACGCTGTCCTTGGCCACGTCGAGGTCGAGGATCACGCGGCCGTCCGGCGTGATCTGCGGCTCGACCTCCAGTTTCAGGCTTGCGCGCCGAAACTGCACGCCCGACACGCCTTGCCCGACCTTGGCCTGATACGGCAGCTCGGTGCCCTGCTCGACCACGGCCTTGGTGCGGTCGGCGGTCACCACGCGCGGGCTCGACACCACGCGCCCGCGCCCCTGCGCCTCCAGCGCGCTCAACTCGATGTCCAGCAGCCGGGTGGCGCGCGCGGCGAGTAGCGTGAGGCCGAGCTGCGCGGCCCCGAAGCCGTTGATCGCGCCCGCGCCCAGATCGTAGAGCGTGCCGTCGGCGGCGCTGCCGCGCAGACCGCGCGCCGTGCCCTCGACCGCGCTCGGGGTCACGCCAAGCCGCACGCCCAGTTCGCGCGACAAACCTTCGTCACCTTCGACGATACGCGCCTCGATCAGCACCTGCCGCGCGGGCGCGTCGAGCCGCCGGATCAGGTCGGCGATCTGATCGAGCCGCCCCGCCAGATCGGTGACGAACAGCAGATTCGTGCGCGCGTCCGCGACCGCCGCGCCGCGTTTGGACAGCGCGCGCTGCGTGCCGGAACCGCTCAGGAGCCGCCGCAGGTCCTCGGCGCGCGTGTAGTGCAGTTCGAACGCGCGGCTCGCGAGCGGTTCGAGTTCGGCGGCGCGCGCATGCGCCTCGAAACGCTGCCGCTCGCGCGCCGCCAGATCCGCGGCGGGCGCGACCCAGAGCACGCCGCCGTGACGCTCCATCGCAAGGCCGTTCGATTCGAGCAGCAGGTCGAAGGCGGCGCGCCACGGCACGCGGTCGAGCCGCAGCGTGATCTGGCCGCGCACGCGCTCGCTCGCGACGATGTTCAGCCGCGTGAACTGCGCGAACGCGTGCAGCACGGCGGTGAGTTCCGCGCGCTGGAAATTGAGCGAGATCGGGCGATCGGGCGGCAGGCCGTCGTCCTTGGGCGCGGTGTCGGCGAGGCGCGACGGCGCGGGCAGCGGCACGGGCGGGCCTTCGAGCGGTTCGGGCGCGGCGGCGGCGGGCGCAGTGGCGGGCGCCGCCACGGGATCGATCGTGGATAGCGGCGTGGCGGCGCGCGGGTCCGTGGCCGAATCGCCTGGATCGGCAGGCGCGTCCTGCGCTGCGGAAAACGGATTGGCGGTCCAGCCCGTGGGCGCATCGGCTTGATCGCCCTCTGGCAACGGAGGCACCTCGTGACGCGCGATCATCTGCGCCGCCGCGCGCCACGCGGGCGTTGGCAACGGCGGCGTTGATGGCGGCAGCGCCGCGTGCGCGCCCAACGCGGGCGCGAGCGTCAGCCACGCGAGGGAGCGGAATCGTGACGGGGCGAGGCGAGCGCGTTTCATCGGCTGTCCTCCGCCCAGTTCAACACCTGCGTCGCGCCATCGACGGACAGGACAACCCGTTCAGCACCGACGCCCGTCACGCGCCCGCCCGCAAGCGAGGCGCCAGGCTGCACGGCGAACGTGCCCTCGGCGGTTTCGACGAGCGCAAGCACGCGCCCGCGCTCGGTCAGCGTGCCTGCGAGCCGCAGCGCGCGATCGCCCTGCACGCCCGGCCCGCCAGCCAGGCCAGGCGCGGCAGCGCCGCCCGCAGTGAGCGCAAAGCGGCTGGCGAACGGATCGCGCGCCGCATCGCCCGGCTCGGCATCCTCGGCCGGTTCGATCGCGACGGCGGGCAAGCCGTCGAACACGTGCAGCGTGGCCGCGATGGCGAGCACGCCGCCGCTACGTTTGACGACGATATCCGCCGGCACCGCGAGTTCGGGCCACTCGGCCAGGCCTTCGAGAAACGCGCGAAGCTGCGCGAAACCGCCCTGCGCCGCGAGCTTCGTCGCGCGGAAGGCCTGCGCTTTCGCGCCGCCCGGCGCGGCGGGCTCCAGCGCGATCAGCACGAGTCCGGCTTGCGCGGCCAGTTGGGAGACGCCGTGGATGTCGTCGGCGTGCGTGTTCGTTTGCGACGTGCGCTCCGTCCCCGCACCATGCGGCCAGCCTTCGGCCTCGCGCCGCAAAGCGGGCAGCCGCGCGAGCGTGCGCCGCGCGTCCGCAAGTTGCGCCTCGCTTTGCGTCAGCGCGTCTCGGGCAGCCTGTGCGCCGCCCGCATCGGTGAAGAAACACGCGGCGCCGCTCAGCAGCGCGGCAAACAATGCGAGCGTCGCGGCAACCAGCGCGCGCCGCCTTCGCGTCCATGCGTGCAGCGGCCGCCAGCCGCGCCACATCGCCGCGCCGTTCATTTCGCCTCCTTCGCCGCAACAGCCGAAGCAGCCGCAACAGCCGAAGCAGGCGCGAGCGCGCCCTTCCAGACGAGCCGCGCCGCCACGTGAATCGGCGCGACGCCGCGTGGCGTGCGCGCCCCGCCCGCCTCCTGCGCGCGCTTCATCTCCTGCACGCTCACGGCCTCGACCTCGGACAACGCGCGCAAGCGTTCGAGCCACGCTGCCGCCGCGACCTCGTCGGCGGCGCTCGCGATCAACTCGGTGGCGTCGCCGTGCTGGGCCAGTTGCTCGAGCGCGACGCCCTCGGTGCGCGCCCGCGCGAGCCCGTCGACGAGCGCGAACAACCGCCGGAATGGCCGCGCCCGCTCAAGCGCTTCGCTCAGCGCCAGACGCCGCGCGCGGGCCTCGCGCGCAAGCCGCTGCGCTTCGGCCAGCGGTGCGCCCAGCGTCGCCATTTGACGCGCCAGTGCGGCGCGCTGCGTCTGCATACGCGCCTGCTCGACGTGCTGCCAACCCGCGACCGCGCACCCGCACGCGCCGCCGACGAGCGCCGCCGCGAGCCATTCGAGTACGCGTCGCCGACGCACGCGCCGCATCGCGCCCGGTCGCCACGGCAGCAGATTGAAACCGTCGAGTTCCCCTGCCGCCACTGTCGCCACACCGCGCCGCCTCATTCGCTCACCCCGCGCAGCGCGAGGCCGAAAGCCACCACGCACGACGGGTCGTGCAGCAGGCTGACGTCGAGCGGATGGTCGGCGTCGGCGAGCGGCGCGCATTCGAACGGCAGCACCGGGCTGCCGAGCACGTCGCCGATATCCGCGAGCGAGAACTGCACGCCGAGCAGCATCGAGAAATCGCCCGACACCAGCGTGCAGCCGACCTGCGCATCGCCTGCCAGATCGCGCAGCGCCTCGACCAGATCGGCGTATTCGAGCGCGGGAAAACGCATGGTGCGCGAGACGCATTCGTCGGTGACGAGCCAGCCGTGAATGCCGGCGGCGCCGATCCAGAGCGCGGCCCAGGTTTCGTGCGGCGGCAATTCGAACGCCGCCGCGTGACGCATCGCACGCAGCGCCGCGTGGGCTTCGTCGTCGAGCGCACAGAGCGTGATGCCCGCCATCGCCGCGCACTCGATGCGCGCTTCCAGATGCGAGCGCGCCGTGGCCGCGATCGTCACGCGCGCCTCGCGCAACGCTGCCGCGCCGGAACCCGATGAACCCGATGAACCTGCTGAACCGATCGCCCCGAACGGCCCCACGTGCCAGTCGACCGCCAGTTCGTGCCGCTCGATGCCCGCCACGCGCTCGGCCTCGGCCAGCACCAGCGGTTCGAGTTCGGTGTAAAGGCCCGAGACGTCCTTCTTCCACGCCGCCGCGCCCGCCTCGGGCACGAGCCGCGCGAGCGGCACCGAAGCGAGCAGCGTCGCGCCCGTGGGCAGCGCCATCGCGCAGCGCAGCGTGGCTTGCGTGCACGCCCGCGGCAGCGCGCCGAACAGCTCGCGCAGCGCCGCCGCCAGCGCCGCGCGGTCGGCGATCTCCGTGCCCGCCAGCGTCTCGCGCGCGAGCGGCGCGTGCGCCAGCCACTCGATGCGCAGCGGCGCGCCGCCGAACAGCCGCTCACTGAGCACGACCAGCGTGATGCCGCGCGCGCTCACGTCCACGCCCGCCCCAAAGCGGCGCGCATTCAACAACAGCGGATTGAGCAAGCTCATCGCATTCCTCCCGTGTGCGTTGCGCCGCGAACCGTTCGTGGCGCTTGCTGGGATTGTGCGAAGGGTCCGATCGCGCGAACACTCGGCCAAACGGCCAATCTCGCGTCGAATCCGACCTGGATGCTTCTCCGCGCCACGAGACGCGGCTAGAGTGAGTCATCTGTCCCGCTGCGTTGGTGCTGCGTTGGTGCTCTCCTGGCACCGTCCCGCACGCGCGCCGCGCGCCGGGAACGAACCCACACGACCCGCCTCAAGCGCCGCGTAAGCTTTCCGAAAGCGCGCGGAACGCACGGCTATAATCGCGGGACTGTTTTTTCGGTAACCGTATGCAAGACGCCCAGCCTCCTTCGTCCGCTCCGTCCACGCCGCCGGAGCCGCCCGCCCCGACCAGGCGCAAGCGGCCCTGGTGGGCCAAGCTGCTGATCGGCTTCGTCGTGCTGATCGCGGGCGGCGCCGCGTGCGTCGCGCTTGTGCTCGGCTACGCGCTGATCGTCGCCACGCCGAATCTGCCGTCGCTCGACGCGCTCACCGACTACCGGCCGAAAGTGCCGCTGCGCATCTACACGCGCGACCACGTGCTGATCGGCGAATTCGGCGAGGAGCGGCGCGATGTCGTCCATTTCCGGGACGTGCCGGACAATCTGAAGAAAGCGATTCTGGCGATCGAAGACTCGCGCTTCTACGAGCACGGCGGCGTCGACCTCACGGGCATCGCGCGCGCGGGCATCGTCGCGCTGACGAACGGCCATGCGTCGCAAGGCGCGAGCACCATCACCATGCAGGTCGCGCGCAACTTCTTCCTGTCGAGCGAGAAGACCTACACGCGCAAGATCTACGAGATGCTGCTCGCCTACAAGATCGAGTCGAAGCTCTCGAAGGACCAGATCCTCGAGGTCTACATGAACCAGATCTATCTGGGGCAGCGCGCCTACGGTTTCGCGAGCGCCGCGCGCGTGTACTTCGGCAAGGATCTCAAGGACCTCACGCTCGCCGAATGCGCGATGCTCGCCGGGCTGCCGAAGGCGCCGTCGGCGTATAACCCGGTCGTCAATCCGAAGCGCGCGAAGGTGCGCCAGGAGTACATCCTGGAGCGCATGCTGGAGCTGCACTACATCACCCAGCAGCAATACGACGACGCCGCCGCGCAACCGCTGGTCGTGAAGGGCCAGGGCAAGGAGTTCAGCGTGCACGCGGAGTACGTGGCGGAAATGGTGCGTCAGATGATGTACGCGCAGTACCACGAAGAGGCCTACACGCGCGGTCTGAACGTGGTCACGACCATCGATTCCGCCGATCAGGACGTCGCCTACCGCGCGCTGCGCAAAGGGCTGATGGATTACGAGCGGCGTCACGGCTATCGCGGCCCGGAAGCCTTCATCGACCTGCCCGCCGACGCCGACGACCGCGAACAGGCCATCGACGACGCCCTGATCGAGCACCCCGACAACGGCGAACTCGTCGCGGCCGTGGTCACCTCGGCGAGCCCGAAGGAAGTCCAGGCCACCTTCATGGACGGCAACACGGCCAGCATCACCGGCGACGGCCTGCGCTTCGCGCAGTACAACCTCTCCGCGCGCGCGCAGCCTTCGCAGAAGATCCGCCCGGGCGCGATCATCCGCGTGGCGCGCAACAACGCAGGCGAATGGTCGATCACGCAGTTGCCGCAGATCGAGGGCGCGTTCGTCTCGGTGGTGCCGCAGGACGGCGCGATCCGCGCGCTGGTGGGCGGCTTCGACTTCAACAAGAACAAGTTCAACCACGTCACCCAGGCGTGGCGCCAGCCGGGTTCGAGCTTCAAGCCGTTCATCTATTCGGCGTCGCTCGACAAGGGGCTCGGACCGGCCACCGTCATCAACGACGCGCCGCTGTTCTTCAGCGCCGCCGAAACCGGCGGCCAGGCGTGGGAGCCGAAGAACTACGGCGGCGGCTTCGACGGCCCCATGACCATGCGCACGGCGCTCATGAAGTCGAAGAACCTCGTGTCGATCCGCATCCTCAACCACATCGGCACGAAGTACGCGCAGCAGTACATCACGCACTTCGGCTTCGACGCCGAGCGTCATCCGGCCTATCTGCCGATGGCGCTGGGCGCGGGCCTCGTCACGCCGTTGCAGATGGCGGGCGGCTACGCCGTGTTCGCGAACGGCGGCTATCGCGTGAATCCGTATCTGATCGCCGAAGTCACCGATCAGCGCGGCATGGTGGTCGCGCAGGCGCAGCCGCTCGTGGCGGAGCAGAACGCGCCGCGCGCGATCGATCCGCGCAACGCGTACATCATGAACAGCCTGCTGCAGAGCGTCGCGCAGCGCGGCACGGGCGCGAAGTCGAACGTCCTCAAACGCACCGACCTCGGCGGCAAGACCGGCACGACCAACGATTCGCGCGACGCGTGGTTCGCGGGCTATCAGCACACGCTCGCGGCCATCGCGTGGATCGGCTACGACAATCCGCGCAGCCTCGGCGACCGCGAAACCGGTGGCGGCCTCTCGCTGCCCGTGTGGATCGACTACATGCAGAAGGCGCTCAACGGCGTGCCCGAGTACAAGATGCCGATGCCCGACGGCATCGTCACGCTCGGCGACGAACTCTATTACGCCGACGCCACGCCGGGCCACGGCTTCGTCTCCACGGTCGGCATCAGCCAGGCGGCGCTCGACGCGGCGGCGAGCGGCGAGCAGGGCGCGCAAGGTTCGGCCGAGAGCGAGCCCGCGCACGTCAATGCGCAGGAGAAGGAAGACATCATGAATCTGTTCCGCAAGCACTGATTCACCCGATGCTGCAAACGCAAAACGGGCACCCGAGGGTGCCCGTTTTTCTTGATGCGGCCGCTACAGATTCACGGCCGCTTCAACGCAGATTCACGGCGTGAACGTCACCGTCTCGCCCGCCTGCTCCGTCGCGTAGGCGGTGAGCGCCGAGAAAAACTCGGTGCCCGTGCGCGTGTCGAGCCACTGCTCGTCGATGAAACGGTAGTGGAAACCGCCCGCTTTCGCGGCGATCCAGATCTCCTTCATCGGCGGCTGCAGATTCACGATGATCTTCGAGCGATTCTCGAATTCGAGTGTCAGAACGTTGCCGCTGCGCTCGAGCTCGATATCGGCCCCGCTCGCGTCGACACCGCGCTCGACGGCCGCCAGCACGGCCTCCGCGCGGCTCAGGTAGTCACTATCTGCCATGCTAAACTCCACCGGTTAATCATTCAGGGACAATTATGCGTGTCAATTCCAGGATGCGCGCTCTGGCATCCCGCATCTCGGCGTCCGGCGCGATTCTAACGGCTTTCGCGATCGGCGCCGCGTCGCTCGCAGGTTGCGGCCAGAAAGGGCCGCTCTACATGCCCACGGTGCCGCCGCTCCCGCAGAAACCGAATTTCGAAACGCAGCCCGACGACAACGCGCCGAACGCGGCATCGGGCACGCAGGCCGACTCGGTGCCCGATACCACCGGCACGCCGCTGTCGCTGTCGACCGACCCTGAACTGAATTCCGCGCCCGCGGCCGCCAGCGGCGCGCAAGCGGCCTCGGCCGCCGCGCCCGCTCAATAGCACCGACCCAACCAGACGCTCGCATGACCCAGCCCGCTTTTCATCGTGTCGACGGCACGCTTTTCGTCGAAGGCGTGTCCGCCGCCGACCTCGCCGCGCAGCACGGCACTCCGCTCTACGTCTACTCGCGCGCGGCGCTCAGCACCGCGTGGCACGCCTACGCCGACGCCTGCGCGGGCCGCCGCGCGAGCGTGCACGTGGCCGTGAAGGCCAACAGCAACCTCGCCGTGCTCAACGTGTTCGCGCGTGAAGGCGCGGGCTTCGACATCGTCTCGGGCGGCGAACTGGCGCGCGTGCTGGCCGCCGGCGGCAAGGCGCAGAACACGGTGTTCTCGGGCGTGGGCAAGCATGCCGACGAAATGCGCCTTGCGCTCGAAGCGGGCGTGAAGTGCTTCAACGTCGAGTCGATTCCCGAACTCGACCGCCTGAACGCCGTCGCGGGCGAACTGGGCAAGAAGGCGCCGGTCTCGCTGCGCGTGAACCCCGACGTCGACGCCAAGACGCATCCGTACATCTCCACGGGCCTGAAGTCGAACAAGTTCGGCATCGCCTTCGAAGACGCGCGCGCCACCTATCGCGCGGCGGCGGCCATGCCGAATCTGCAGGTCGTGGGCATCGACTGCCATATCGGCTCGCAGATCACCGAAGTCGCGCCGTATCTCGACGCGATCGACAAGGTGCTCGAACTCGTCGACCAGATCGAGTCGGACGGCATCGCGATTCATCATATCGACGTGGGCGGCGGCCTCGGCATCCGCTACGACGACGAGACGCCGCCGGATATCGGCGCGTTCGTGCGCACCGTGCTCGACCGCATCGAGGCGCATGGCGCGAAGACGGGCAAGTCGCGCGAAGTCTGGTTCGAGCCGGGCCGTTCGCTGGTCGGCAACGCGGGCATCCTGCTGACGACGGTCGAATTCCTCAAGCCGGGCGCGGAGAAGAACTTCGCGATCGTCGACGCGGCCATGAACGATCTGGCGCGCCCCGCGATGTACGAGGCGTATCACGCGATCGAGACGGTCGCGCCGCACGCGGGCGAGACGAAGACGTGGGACATCGTCGGTCCGGTGTGCGAGAGCGGTGACTGGCTGGGCCGCGAGCGCACGCTCGCGATCGCGCCGGGCGACGTGCTGGCGATCCGCTCGGCGGGCGCGTATGGCTTCACGATGAGCTCGAACTACAACACGCGTCCGCGCGCCGCCGAAATCATGGTCGACGGCACGCGCGCACACGTCGCGCGCGAACGCGAAACGGTGCCGCAACTGTTCGCGGGCGAGCATCTGCTGCCGGACTGATCGTCCGACTGCGTGAAACGAAAAAGCGACGCCGTGTGCGTCGCTTTTTTCATTGCGCGGGCAGAGAAGCCGCGGCGCTCATGTCGCGCGTGTCGGCCCGCCCGCCTTGAAGCGCGCGACGAGCCACGCGCCGATCCGCCAGCCCAGCAGCACGAGCATGATCGCGCCGTAGAGTTTCGGCAGCGCGAGATCGTGCTTGCCCGCCTTCATCCACCAGAAATGCAGGATCGCGAGCACGCCGATCGCGTAGATCAGCCGATGCAGCGTCTGCCAGCGACGGCCGAGCTTGCGCGCCATCGCGCGCGTCGACGTGACGGCGAGCGGGATCAGCAGCACGAAGGCGGCGAAACCGACCGTGATGAAGGGCCGCTTGCCGACGTCCTTGAGCATCGCGGCCACGTCGAACCATTTGTCGAACCAGATGTAAGTCGTGAAGTGCAGCGCCGCGTAGAAGAACGCGTAGACGCCGAGCATGCGTCGAAAGCGGATCAGCGCGGTCCAGCCCGTGAGGCGGCGCAGCGGCGTGACGGCGAGCGTGATGCAGAGGAACACGAGCGTCCAGAGTCCCGTCGAGCGCGTGATGAATTCGATCGGGTTCGCGCCCAGCCGGTCCGTGAAGCCGAACAGCACGATGCGCGCGAGCGGGTACAGCGCGGCGACGAACACCGCGCCTTTCGCCCACGGCAGCCAGCGCGGGCCGCTCGCGGCGCGCACTTTCGCCGTTTGCGCCGCCCGCACGGACGGCCCGCCGCCCACGCGGCGTCCAGCGGTGTCGGTCGTCGAATTCACGTTGTGCTCCATCGCGTGCTCAGAAGTTCTTGCGCAGATCCATGCCCTGATACATCGACGCCACCAGATCGCCGTAGCCGTTGTACATCAGCGTCTTGCGCTTGGGCTGGAAAAAACCGTCTTCGCCGATGCGCCGCTCGGTCGCCTGACTCCAGCGCGGGTGATCGACGTTCGGATTCACGTTCGAAAAGAAGCCGTACTCGTTCGACGCGTAGGTGTTCCAGCTCGTCGGCGGCTGCTTCTCCACGAAGCGGATCTTCACGAGCGACTTCGCGCTCTTGAAGCCGTACTTCCACGGAAGCACCACGCGCACCGGCGCGCCGTTCTGGTTCGGCAGCACCTGGCCGTAAAGGCCGACGGTCAGCAGCGTCAGCGGATTCATCGCCTCGTCCATGCGCAGGCCTTCGGAATACGGCCAGTCGAGAATCGGCTCGGCGAGGCCCGGCATCTGCGAGCGGTCGGCGAGCGTGATGAACTGCACGTACTTCGCGTTGCCGGTCGGCTGCGCGCGCTTGATCAGCTCGGACAGCGAGATGCCGATCCACGGAATCACCATCGACCAGCCTTCCACGCAGCGGTGACGGTACACGCGCTCCTCGAGCGGCGCGATCTTGAGGATGTCGTCGATGTCCCAGACCTTCGCGTTCTTCACCTCGCCTTCCACGCTCACCTTCCACGGGCGCGGGCGCAGCGTGTGGGCGTTCTCGGCCGGATCGCCCTTGTCGGTGCCGAACTCGTAGAAGTTGTTATAGGTCGTCACGTCCTTGTACGGCGTGGCCTTGTCGAGCGCGACGAACTTCGGGTTGGTCTTCGCGGCCAGCTTGATCGCTTTCGGGTCGCCCGGCGCGTATTGCGCGAACGCATCGCGCGCGCCGAACAGACCGAGCCCGCCCGTCACGCCGCCGAGCGCCAGCGCGCCCGCCGCCTTCATCATCCGCCGACGCTGTTCGAACACCGTTTGCGGCGTGATCTCGCTTGCGGCGATGTCGTCGCCGGTGAGGATGATCCTGCTGCTGCGCTTCGTCCACATGATGTTGCCCTCGTCTGCTGTCTGCTGCCCTGCCTGTGTGTCGACCGGCTCCACGCTGGATCGTTCGGAGCCCTGTACCCAGGCAAACGCACGCGCCGCGTAATCCTTCCCATGCGACGAAAAAAAACCGCCGGAGCGCGTGGCGTCCGGCGGTTAGTTCGTTGTGCGGCGAAGATCGGTTACAGCTTGCCGTAACTATGCAGCCCCGAGAGGAACATGTTCACGCCGAGGAACGCGAAGGTCGTGACCAGCAGACCCGTGAGCGCCCACCAGGCGGCGACGCCGCCGCGCAGGCCCTTCATGAGGCGCATGTGCAGCCACGCGGCGTAGTTCAGCCAGACGATCAGCGCCCAGGTTTCCTTCGGGTCCCAGCTCCAGTAGCCGCCCCACGCCTGCGCGGCCCACAGCGCGCCGAGGATCGTGGCGATGGTGAAGAACGCGAAGCCGACGGCGATCGACTTGTACATGACGTCGTCGAGCACTTCGAGCGCGGGCAGGCGGTCCGCCAGCATGCCGCGCTCCTTCATGATGTAGGCCACGCCGACCATCGCCGACAGCGCGAAGCTGCCGTAGCCGATGAAGTTCGCCGGCACGTGGATCTTCATCCACCAGCTTTGCAGCGCGGGCACGAGCGGCTGGATCTGCTGCGCGTCGCGCGAGATCGAGTACCACATCAGGAAGCCCACGGCCGCGCTGATCACGAGCAGCACGAAGGCGCCGAGCGCGCGCGTGTTGTAGTGCTTTTCGTAATACAGGTAGAACAGCGCCGTGATCAGGCTGAACAGCACGAACACTTCGTAGAGGTTCGAGATGGGAATGTGGCCGACGTCCGCGCCGATCAGGTAGGACTCGTACCAGCGCACCATCAGGCCCGTGAAGCCCATCAGCACGGCCGCCCAGGTGAGCTTCGAGCCGATCGAGCCGCCCGAGGGCGAGCGCGAGAGCAGGCCGATCCAGTAGAACAGCGTGGCGAGCACGAACAGCGCGCTCATCCACAGAATGGCCGACTGGCTGGAGAGGAAGTATTTGAGGAAGAAGGCCTGGTCGGCGCGCGCGAGGTCGCCCTGATAGATCTGGATCGCGCCGATCGACATGACGGCGATGGCCGCCATCAGCAGGCGCGACGGCTTCCAGCGCCAGCCGAGCACGACGAGCGCCGGCACCGTGCCGCACATCACCAGCTTGTCGTAGTAGTTCATGTGCGCGTGGTAGCGCGACAGCGCGAAACCCGCGCCTGCCACCATCGCCAGGGCGAACAGCCAGTCGACCAGCGTCAGGCGGCGCAGGAAGGGGCGTTCGTCGAAGAAGTCATCGGCGGGCAAATCGTGCGCCGCCGTTTGCACCGCGGCGCGGTCGGCGCGGCGGGCTTTTGCGGATGAGGAAACCTGAGTCAAGTCCATGGGCTTACCGGTGTTGATCGTGAATGTCCGTGAAGCGCGCGCAAAACGTGGAAAGCGCGCAAGGATCGCGAGGATCAAGGTGCACGGTCCGTCCCGCCTTCGTTTGCATGGCGGTCCGCCTTGGCGTGGGCTTCGGCGTCCGCGTCGGCTTCAGCATCGGCGGCCTGCGCTTTCGCGCCGAGCGCGCGCGCGACCGCTTCGCGGGTACGGGCAAATTCCTTCTCGAAGTCGAGTGTACGGCGCGCGGTTGACATCGCCATGATGACGTTCACGCCCTGCCCGCCGCCTGCTTCGCCATTCCGGTCCTTCAGCCAGAACCACAGACGCCGCTCGCGCACGTAGAACATCGAGAAGATGCCGAGCACGAGCAACAGGCTGCCAAGATACACGACTTTTTTGCCCGGTGCGCGCGTCAACTGAAATACCGAAGCTTGCACCTGCTTGAATGAATCGAGCTGTAGATAGACGGGCGATCCATACAGAAAGCTGTCAGATACCGCATTGATCGAGTCCTGAACGAAGCGCGCCGAGTCGGCGTCCGGCTTCAGGTCGGGCTCGCCGGCCTGCTCGCGCGCGAGCTGCCAGAGATCCCACGTCGCGCCTTCGAGCATGCGCAGCAACAGGCCTGCGGCCTTTTCCTGCTGCTCCTTCGGCACCGACTTGTCGATGAACGCGGCCACGGCCTGGAAGCCGCCCTGCTGCGCTTTCGGCGCACCCTGAGTCGAATCGTCGGCGCCCGCGAACAGGGTCAGAACGCGCGACGCGCTGTCTTCGAGATGCTGCTGAAGCTCGTGGTTCGCTTCGGGAACCGAGCGCACGGCGAAGCGATGCGCCGCCTGCGCGCGCAGCGCCGGGTCCTCGTAAGCGGCGCGCAGCATCATCCATTCCTTCATGGTGCCGCCGCTGTCGGCCGGAATGCGCAGGTAACGGAACGGATCGTCGGGATTCTCGCGCATGCCCGCGAGGAACATGCGCTCGCCGTTCACGTCGACGGGCAGCATGTAGTTGTTGTACTCGCGCGCCTGGCCGTCCTTGTCGCGCACCTTGTACTGCACCGACGGCCCGACGTTATGCAGATCGAGCGGCTTCGAACTCTTCGCGCCCGAACCCAGACGCTCGTCGAACGCTTCCTTGAGCGTCTGATGCGCGACGCCGCGCGCGTCGGTCTGACCGCTGCCGTTCGAGATGTTCTCGACGTTGATGGCGCGGAAATCGGCGAACTCGATGGTCTGGCCGTCCACGCCCGGCACGCTCTGGCCCGCGGGCAGCTTCAGCGGCGCCGAGTTGCCGATCGTGCCGCCGAACGGGAAGCTTTTCGCGCTCGCGCCGCTCATCGGCCAGGCCGTCATCTGCATCTGCGAGCCGCCGTCCTGGAAGCTCGACTGATAGATCGAGACGCCGTCGTACGTGAACGGCTCGTTCACCTCGATGCGCGCCGGAATGCGCTGGCCCGTCTTGTGATCGATCACGACGATGTCGCTCGCGAACAGCTTGGGCATGCCGGTCGAGTAGTAATCGACGATGAACTTGTTGAGCTGGATCGAGAAGGGCAGGTCCTGGATCAGCGAGCCGTCGGGCTGATTCAGGATGGCCGTCGAGACGAACTGGCCTTCGGGCACCCACGCGTAGCCGCGGAAGGTCGGGTTCGAGGTCGAGAGGCGGTGTTCGGGCGAGATGTCGTTGATCACGGCATTGCTGCGGATCGGCGACTTGTCGAACAGCCACATCTGGAATTTGATCGGCAGGTTGCTGTCGAGCAGGCCGCCGACGCAGATCACCACGATCGCGAGGTGGGCGAAGATATAGCCGATCTTCGTGAGCGCGCCGCGCTTGGCCGCGATCAGCGTGGCGCCTTCGGTCTCGCGCGTGACGAACTTGTAGCCGAGGCGGTCCGCCAGCTTGCCGAGCGTCGCGGCGGTCTGCTCGCGCGTGGCGCCTTCGAGCGCGAACTCGCCCTTGTGATGGAAGGCGCGCAGGCTGCCTTCGCGCACCTTGTCCTTCCAGCTCTTCATGTCGGCGATCATCTTCGGGCCGTTGCGGATCACGCACAGCGAGATCGAGATCACGAGAAAGCCGAGGATGGTCATGAACCACCACGCGCTATAGACCGTGTAGAGGCTCAGCGAACGGAAGATGTCGGCCCAGAACGGACCGAACTGATTCACATAGTTGGGATAGGGATCGTCCTGCGTGAGCACCGTGCCGATGATGCTCGCGATGGCCAGCACGACCAGCAGCGAGATGGCAAAACGCATCGAACTGAGCAGTTCGACGGCGCTTCTCACCGCCTTCTGGCGGACATTCAACTGCAGACCCTGCGTGGTGACGCTCATTCAAACTCCGCTTCGAGTGCGCACGACGTGCGCGCTTACAGCAAAAAAGGGTGCGGGACCGCCGCATACGCGCGGCGCCCACACCCTTTTCTTGTTCTTCGACTCCGGCGAACCGGTCAATGCAGGCCGGCCGCGTAATCCGCCACCGCCTTGATCTCGTCGTCCGAAAGACGGTGCGAGATCGTATGCATCGGCTCGTTGTTGTTGCGCGTGCCCTGCTGGAAAGCCGTGAGCTGCGTAACGAGGTACTCCGACCACTGGCCCGACAAGCGCGGATACTGGATCGGAATGCCCTGCCCGGTCGGACCGTGGCAGGCGGCGCAGGCGGGCACGCCCTTGTCGGCGATACCGGCGCGCCAGATCTTCTGGCCCAGCGGCACGGTCTTCGCGTCGTGGGCGAAGCCGGGCTTGGGCGTTTGCGACGCGAACCAGGCGGCGACGTTGATCATATCCTGATCGGACAGCGCCGATGCGAAGCCCGCCATAATCGCATTATTTCGCGCGGGGGGCTTGCCGCCGGGCTGCGGCTTGAAATCCTTCAACTGCTTGACGAGATAGTCGGCGTGCTGGCCGGCGAGCTTCGGATAGGCACCGCCCGCGCTGTTGCCGTCGGCCGCGTGACAGGCCGCGCACACCTGCGCCGCGATCGCCTGCCCCCGCGCGAGGTCGGGCTTCGCCGGGGTTGCCGGATCCGCCGCCATCGCTATCATCGACACCCCTGCTGCAAGACCTGCCGTTACCGTAACAATCGCAAAATTGAGTACTTTCAGGGACTTGCACAGTCGATTCATTCGCGCACCTTGTTTCGTCTTGTGGGAATCAGGTTCTGCAATGTACGACGGCGACCGATCTCGCTCGAAAAGCCCGCGCCGGCCTCACGGGTCTTCAGTAAACCGTCGCATTGTACAATAGCGCGCAAGGCGCAACCGCGCCAGTCGGGCCTCTCCCCGATATCTCCATATCGTTCCCGGGCGTCTCCGGGCGAGGTAGGTCAGCCGCCTCGTTATTTCATAATGTGGTCCTACAGATGGCCTTCCTGCTGCATCAAGCCCGTTTCTTCACGACGGTGAATCATTTACGCGACCTGCCCGCCACGGCGCGGCCGGAAGTGGCGTTCGCCGGCCGCTCGAATGCGGGCAAATCGACTGCGATCAATCTGCTGTGCAACCAGAAGCGCCTCGCCTTCGCGTCGAAGACGCCCGGCCGCACGCAGCACATCAACTATTTCTCGGTGGGTCTCGCCGACGATCCGTCCGGCTATCTGGTCGACCTGCCCGGCTACGGTTACGCCGAAGTGCCGGAAGCGGCCAAGCAGCACTGGCAGCATCTGCTCTCGGTGTATCTGCAGACGCGCGCGCAACTGAGCGGCCTCGTGATGATGATGGACGCGCGCCGTCCGCTGACCGATCTGGACTGCCGCATGATCGAGTGGTTCGCGCCCACCGGTAAGCCGATCCACGCACTCCTGACAAAATGCGACAAATTGACGCGTCAGGAAAGCGTGCTCGCGCTGCGCACGACGAACAAGGCGTTCGACGAATACCGTCAGCAGGGCTATCAGGGCAAGCTGAGCGCGCAGCTCTTTTCGGCGCTCAAGCGTGTCGGGCTCGACGAGGCGCACGCGGTCATCGAAAGCTGGATCGTGCCCCAGGTCAGCCTCGGCGACACCACCCCCAAAGCCGGCGCGTAAGCGCGCCCCGGCTCCTCCGCAGTATCGGCGCAGGCCCCGCGCAGCAACGCCGCGGGGCGCGCCGCCGCCATCCGGCGAGTCCATCCCGATTTTTCTCTGCGTGAGTGTGCGGCAGCCCACATAAAGGCCGCCCGGCACACCGTGCGCGACGTCCAGAATATGCGTAATGCACGTTTTCGACTGCGCATAAAAAAACCCGCCGTAAGTGCCGGCGGGCTAAACAGCCTTATCGAAAAACGACAGGCACCCGCTCAGGGAGGAGAAGCGGGGAGTCTGGCGCAAGGCGCCTCGCTCGATCGGTATGATATACCATTGTCCTGAAAAGTTTCCTGCGCCCACGGCGCGGTTCCATTTCAAGCAATTGCAAATGAATTGCACGCGCGACCGCGGCTGGTTTTCAGCCCTGGCCCGCCGCCCCGATTCGAGATATCCGCCGACATGAGCTTCTATCCGCATCACCGTCCGCGCCGCATGCGCCGCGACGACTTCTCGCGCCGCCTGATGCGCGAAAACCTCCTCACCACCAACGATCTGATCTACCCGGTGTTCGTCATCGCGGGCGAGAACGTGCGCGAAGCCGTGCCGTCGATGCCCGGCGTCGAGCGCGTGTCGATCGACCTGCTGATGGGTGTGGCCGAACAATGCGTCGAGCTGGGCATTCCGGTGCTCTCCCTCTTCCCCGTTGTCGATCCGTCGCTCAAGACGCCCGACGGCATCGAAGCGACCAATCCCGACGGCGTGATTCCGCGCGCCGTGCGCGAACTCAAGAAGCGCTTCCCCGATCTGGGCGTGCTCTGCGACGTCGCGCTCGATCCGTACACGAGCCACGGCCAGGACGGCGTGCTCGACGAGAACGGCTACGTCATCAACGATCAAACCATCGAGATCCTCGTTGCGCAGGCACGTACGCAGGCCGAAGCGGGCGTCGACATCGTCGCGCCTTCGGACATGATGGACGGCCGTATCGGCGCGATCCGCGAAATGCTCGAGAGCGAGAACCACGTCCACACGAAGATCATGGCCTACTCGGCCAAGTACGCGTCGGCGTTTTACGGTCCGTTCCGCGACGCCGTGGGTTCGGCATCGAATCTCGGCAAGAGCAACAAGATGACCTACCAGATGGACCCGTCGAACTCGGACGAAGCGATGCGCGAAGTGCGCCTCGACATCGAGGAAGGCGCGGACATGGTGATGGTCAAGCCGGGCATGCCGTACCTCGATATCGTGCGCCGCGTGAAGGACGAGTTCCGCTTCCCGACCTACGTCTACCAGGTGAGCGGCGAATACGCGATGCTCAAGGCCGCCGCGCAAAACGGCTGGCTCGATCACGACAAGGTGATGATGGAATCGCTGCTCGCGTTCAAGCGCGCGGGCGCCGACGGCATCCTGACGTACTTCGCGCTCGACGCTGCGCGACTGTTGCGCGCGCAGAAGTAAGCGACGCGCTCACCGCGTTCAGATGCGAAAAAAGCCCCGGTTTTCCGGGGCTTTTTTCATTTGTGCGTCTTGCGGCGATGCGTGCCGATGCGTGTCGATGCGCGTCGATGTGCGCGGCTTACGACTGCGTGTTCGCCGCCGGGACCACGCGATCGAGCCGCGCGAGGAATTTGTCGGCGTTCTCGTAACCGACCACGCGCAGCACTTCGTTGCCCTGAGCATCGAAGAAGATGATGCCCGGCGGCCCGAACAGACCGAAGCGCTTGAGCAGCGCCTGATCGTCGGGGCTGTTGGCGGTCACGTCGGCACGCAGCAGGCCGAGTTGCGCGAGACGCGCCTGCACGCGCGCGTCGCTGAACGTGAACTTCTCCATCTCCTTGCAGCTCACGCACCAGTCCGCGTAGAAGTCGAGCATCGCGGGCTTGCCCGCCGACTTGAGCGCCGCGTCGAGTTGCGCCGACGAACGCACGGGCGCGAACGCGAGCGCATCCGCGCCATTCGTGGACGCGCCCGGTTGCGCACCCGCTACCGCCTCGCCCGCGCCTCCCGAGCGCGCGGCGAGCACCGCAAGCGGACGCAGCGGATCAACCGAGCCCGCCGCGAGACCGACGATCAGCGTCGCTGCCCAGATCGCGAATGCGGCGCCGAGACCGCGTCCGAGACGCCGCCACACATTGGTTGCGCCCGCATTCGGTGTGAACAGGCCCAGCGCGGCGGCGGCCAGCAGCAGCCAGAGCGCGGCGAGCAGCATTTGCGCGGTCGCGCCGAGCACCGGCCAGACGATCCACAGCGCGGCGGCCAGCAGCACGACGCCGAAGAACACCTTCACGCCGTCCATCCACGTGCCCGCGCGCGGCAGCAGCGTGCCCGCGCCGAGACCGAGAATCATCAGCGGCACGCCGAGGCCGATGCCCATCGCGAACAGCGCCGCGCCGCCGAGCACCGCGTTGCCCGTGTGCGCGATGAAGGCGAGCACGGCGAACAGCGGCGCCGTCATGCACGCGCCCACCACGAGCGCGGAAAGCGCGCCCATCACGGCGACGGCGGCGAACTTGCCGCCCGAACGGCCCTGCGACGCGCGCGAGGCGCCGTCCTGCCAGCGCTGGGGCAGCGCGATGTCGTAGCCCGCGATCAGCATCACGGCGAACGCGGTGAGCAGCACGGCGAACACGCCGAGTACCCACGGATTCTGCAGCCAGGCGCCCAGACTCTGGCCGACCAGCGCGGCCGCGATGCCGAGCACCGTGTAGACCAGCGCCATGCCGAGCACGTAGACGAACGAGAGCGCGAAGCCGCGCGAGCGCGTCACCTGCGCGCCCTCGCCGACGATGATCGCCGAGAGGATCGGGATCATCGGATACGAACAGGGCAGCAGGCTCAGGACCATGCCCGCGACGAAGTAAAGGCCGATCACCGCGAAGAAGCCGCCGCCTTGCAGCAGCGATTGCGCGTAGTCGGCGCTCGTGGCGCGTTCGTACCAGGGTTCTTCGGTGCTGCCGGTGGTGGTTGCTGCTGCGGTGATCGTAGTCGCGCTCGTAGCGTTCGTGGCGTTCGTCGACGCATTCGCCGCCTGCAGCGCCGCGCCGCTCACGTGATAAACGTGCTGCGCGGGCGGATAGCAGATGCCCGCATCGGCGCAACCCTGCGACGTCACCGTGAGATCGAACGCGCCGCTCGCCTGCTTCACCGGCACGCGGATCGTCAGCTCCTTGCGGTAGGTCTCGACGTTCTTGTTGAACGTCGGATCGAACTTCACGTGACCGGGCGGAATCTGCGCATCGCCGATCGTCGCGCCGTTCTGCGCCTCGAACGCGAAACGCTCGCGGTACATGTAGTAGCCGTCGGCGATCTTGAAGTGCACGTCGACCATGCCCGGCTCTTCGCTCGCGCTGAACGTGAAGGCCTGGTCGGGCGGCAGGAAGTCGTCGTCGGCGTGCGCGGGCGACGCGCCGAACAGCAGCGGCAGCACGCAGACCACAAACGCGAAGAACGACAACAGCGAGGCCAGCAGCGAAGCGTACGGCGCGGCGCGCAGGCGCCGATCGAAGCGGTTAGACATGGAGGGGACGCTGGGTTTCGGTATTGACCCACTGCCCGTAAGCGGTCGACGCCGTCGCCTGCCAGGCGAGGATCTCGGGCGTGTCGTAGGGATGCTGGGTCTGGATGAACTGTTCGAGCTCGGCCGCGCGGGCGAGGCTCGTCTTGAAAAGCAGCTGGATCTCGCTGCCGGACTCGATCTTGCCCTGCCAGTGATACTGCGAATGCACGGCGCCGAGCCGCGTCACGCAGGCCGCGAGCCGCGCCGCGAGTGCCGCGGAAGCGAGCTTGTCGGCGGTGTCCTCGTCGGGCACCGTGGTCAGCATCAGGGTCACATTGAGGGTCACGGCGAACTCCGGCTGGGCGTCCCGCGCGCGCCACCGCGTATGTACGCACGCGAAAGGCCGGGGACTTGAGGCAGGACGTTATCGTACCACCGCCATCGATTGGCTTCGTTCATGCACTCCGCGGCAGCGAAGCCAACAAGACGGGGCCAACCAGGCAAACGCGGCGGCTCGCGCTTTATTCCACGCACGCAACAGAAAAAGCCAGGACTGGTTGCAGACCTGGCTTGCGCGCGCCTTGCTCAGCGCTGGATCGCGCGAGATCCGTTAGTTGCCGGAAAGTCTGAGCGACGGCCGCACAACCGCGCCCGAGCGCTGAAGTTTGGCAATCTCGCGCGTCTCGAGTACGCGCATGAACGCGGCCCAGTCCTGCGCCAGCGCGGCCTTGTCGACCTTGTCGGTCTCGCCGAGCTTGAAGCGCTCGCCCACCCGATACGGCAGTTCCCAGGGAGCGCGGTGCCAGGCGCGTTCGGCCAGCGCAAGCAGTCGCGGATACACCATGTACTCGAACAGTTGGTCGTTGCGAATCACCTCGGCCCACGCCTGCCCCTGCATGCCCTCGATGTGCGGCGCCGTGCCCGCAGTCGTGATCTCGAACGGCTTGCCGTCGCGATCGGGCATGATCTCGGCGTTCTGCGGCAGATTGTCGGGCGCAAGCGAAAAGACCTTGAAGCTGTCCGTCGCGTGCGAGCCCCAGTAGTAGCCGCGCTCGTGTGGATCGATGGTGTACGGGAAATCGAAGTAGAGGTAATCCGGCAACGCGAGCACGCCCCGATAGCCCTTCTGGCTCCACGACTGAACCGTGTCCGCGCCGCCCCAGTAAAGCGTGTCCCAGAGCGTCACCATCACGCTTTTCGTCGCGAAGTCCTGCGGGCCGTTGGCGTGCTTGACGCCGTCCTGCCAGGCCGCCATCGCGTTGATGCCGTTGGCGCTGACAAGCTGGCTGACATCGGTCGCGAACTTCGTCGGCAGTTCGTCGACCGAAGCGACCTTGCCTTGCTGAATCCACGCCGCGCACCAGGGCGAGCGCGCCCACGGCTTGTCCTGCGCCGCGAGATTGATGCGGCCCTTGCCGGCGTCGCTACCGTCGAGCGCCTGGAAGCCCGAGCCGAGCAGGATGTTCTTCGCCTCGTCGCCGCCGAAGTGCCAGAGCGAGAGCGGCGCGCCCGCGTCCCGGTGCATCGCCGCGATTTCGCCGATGACCTTGTTGGCGAAGCGGCGCGCGCTCTCAGAACACGGATTGAGCGCCGTGCGCCGGTCGTAGAACTGCACCGACGTCATGTTCGTGGTGTCCTGCGGATCGAGCAGCCGGTATTCGTTCGCTCCCGGCTCGTCACCGTGCGCGTGCAGCTTGCGGTAACGCGCCTCCATCGCCACCACGGCGGCCCGTTCGTGGGCGGGCATGTCGATTTCGGGAATGATTTCGATGAAGCGATCCGCGGCGTAGCGCACGAGCGCTACGTAGTCGGCGCGGCTCAGGTAGCCGCCGCCCGATTCGTTGTTCGGGCCCGAAGCCAGTTGCGGCGGCAGACAACGGTTCTCGTCGGGATCATGGCAACGCTGGCCGCCGATGTCGGTCAGCTCGGGCAAGCCGGGAATCTGGATGCGCCAGCCTTCGTCGTCGGACAGATGCAGATGGAGGCGATTGAGCTTGTAGGCGCTCATCTGGTCCATCAAGCGCTCGAGCGTGGCCGGATGGCGGAAGTTGCGCGCGAGATCGACCATCATGCCGCGATGCGTGTAGCGCGGCGCGTCTTCGATCGTCAGCGCGGGCACGCGGCCGCCGCCTGCGGGCGTCAGCGCAAAGAGCGTCTGCACGCCGTAGTACACGCCGGCGGCGTCGTAGCCGTCGATGGTCACGCCGCCGCGCGCGATCGTCAGGCGATAGCCGCCCGACACGGCCACGTCGCTGGGCAGCGCAGTGGGCGCGATGCGGCCCGTCACCGCGACCGGCGTACCCGTCAGCCCGAGCGCCGATGCCCGCGCCTCGAGTGCCGCCAGTTGCCCGGCCTGAAGATCGGGCGCCGCGAGCGCCACGCCGCCGACGCTCAGATCGCCGTCGCCCGCCTGCTCGCGCAGGACGGCCGGAACCGCGCGCGCCGCGACCTGCTGCGCGGACGGCGCGGCGGCCTCGGCGCGGGCGCGCTGGATCTGCGCAGGCGTCTGCTCGAAATCGGCCGCGCTGTCCGCGTTGGGCGGCAGACCTTCGACGTACTGCGTTTCATCGTCGGTATTGTTCGCCTTGAGGACAACCGCCGGCGCGCCCTCGACCACCACGTAGGCACGCGGCAGCAAATCGCTATAGCGCCGATACCAGTATTCGCCCACGAACGGCACTTCGAGACGCTGCCCCGGCGCCAGCGTAAACGCCCCTTGGGCCGGCGACAGGGCATACAGATCGCCCGTGATGTGACGCCACGCGATCGCCGCATTGTCGATCGCCAGCACGCGCCGGATGCTGTGCAGATAGAGCGTCCAACCGCCCGCGCTCACGGGCTCCGAGCCGCGATTTTCGAGGATCAGGCGACCGCGCGCGCAACTCGCCCAGTCCGCGCCGAGATTCGCGCAGGACACGCCCGCCTGGCTCGCATCGTTCGTATCGATCGCGACGCTCAGCTTCAGGCTGTCGCCGAGCTTTGCGGCCTGGGCGCCGGGTGACTTTGAACTGTCGAGAGAACTGCCGCAAGCGCCGAGCGCCAGCACGGCAAGCATCGCGCAACACGCCATGACGAATCGAAGCGCCGAACGCGCCGCGATATTGCATACTTCACGCGCACTATTACTACGGAATCCTAAAATATTTTGGGACCAGTGATCCATGTCTCCTCCATCGCCGGCGACGCCCGCTTCTGTCCCTGACTATACGGTGACGATTCCGCGCCGAGGTCGCAGTACGTCAAGCTCCGCTGTCTTTAAGCAAGCAGATCGAGGATCGGTTTCCAGTCTGGAGGCGCCCAAAACAAAAAAGCCAGGCTAGGCCTGGCTTTTTCGCACATCGCTCAATACGGGATTGAGCGACTGAAAGCTTATTCCGCTTCCTGGATGTTCTCTTCCGTGACTTCCGGACGGTCGAGCAGTTCGACCAGTGCCATCGGTGCGTTGTCGCCAACACGGAAACCGAACTTCAGGATACGCAGGTAGCCGCCCGGACGGTTCGCGAAACGCGGACCGAGCACGTCGAACAGCTTCGTGACCGAGTCACGATCGCGCAGGCGGTTGAACGCCAGACGACGGTTTGCCAGCGACGGCTTCTTGCCCAGCGTGATGAGGGGCTCGACAACCTTACGGAGTTCCTTCGCCTTCGGCAGCGTCGTCTTGATGACTTCGTGCTCGATGAGCGAGTTGGACATGTTACGGAGCATTGCCAGACGGTGGCTGCTCGTGCGGTTCAGTTTCCGCAGACCATGACGGTGACGCATTTCAATTTCCTTGAAACAAAGTTTTGGTCCAGCTCTTCTATCGCCTCGAGACTACCAAGGCACGGGCCGGTACGTGAAAAAGGCAAGACGCGGATTTTAAAGGAAAATCCGCGTCCGTGCCAGACTTCTTACTTGTCGAGACCAGCCGGCGGCCAGTTTTCGAGCTTCATGCCGAGCGTGAGACCGCGGGAAGCGAGCACTTCCTTGATCTCGTTGAGCGACTTGCGACCCAGATTCGGGGTCTTGAGCAGCTCGTTCTCGGTACGCTGGATCAGGTCGCCGATGTAGTAGATGTTCTCGGCCTTCAGGCAGTTCGCCGAGCGAACCGTGAGTTCGAGATCGTCCACCGGACGCAGCAGGATCGGATCGATCTGCGGTGCGCGCGACGGGGCTTCCGCCGCCGTTTCCGTGCCTTCCAGTGCAGCGAACACCGACAGCTGATCCACGAGGATGCGCGCCGACTGGCGGATCGCTTCCTCAGGCGAGATCACGCCGTTGGTTTCGATGTTCATCACGAGCTTGTCGAGGTCGGTACGCTGTTCGACACGCGCGCTTTCCACTGCGTAGCTCACGCGGCGAACCGGCGAGAACGAAGCGTCCAGCACGATGCGGCCGATGATCTTGGCCGACTCGTCGCCGTAACGGCGCACGTTGCCCGGCACGTAGCCGCGGCCCTTCTCGATCTTGATCTGGACGTCGAGCTTGCCGCCCTTCGTCAGATGCGCAACGACGTGTTCCGGGTTGATGACTTCGCAGTCGTGCGAGAGTTCGATGTCGCCAGCGGTGACAACGCCTTCGCCTTCCTTGCGCAGCGTAACCGTCACTTCGTCACGGTTATGCAGCTTGAAGACCACACCCTTCAGGTTCAACAGCAGGTTGACCACATCCTCTTGCACACCATCGAGCGTCGAGTATTCGTGCACGACGCCTGCGATCGTCACTTCGGTCGGCGCGTAGCCCACCATCGACGACAGCAGCACGCGCCGAAGCGCGTTACCCAAGGTATGGCCATAACCGCGTTCGAACGGCTCCATGACCACTTTCGCGTGGTTGTCGCCGAGCGATTCCACAGCGATGATCTTGGGTTTCAACAAACTGGTTTGCATAGGTTTTCCTTTTCAATACCCTCGGCTCGTTACACCGATAAGGCTGAGATGGCCACAACCTGAAAAAAACAGCCGAGGCTTCCTCCTGCGCGAAGCACAGAGGTTACCCCGGCCGTCAATTCGATTAACGCGAATACAATTCGACGATCAGGCTTTCGTTGATGTCGCCAGCGATGTCGCTGCGCTCCGGCACGCCCTTGAACGTACCTTCGAACTTCTTCGCGTCGACTGCGACCCAGCCTGCGATGCCGCCTTGCTCTGCCAGCGAGAGGGCTTCAGCGATACGCGCCTGCTTCTTCGCCTTTTCGCGAATAGCGACGACGTCGCCTGCCTTCACTTGCATCGACGGGACGTTAGCAACGACGCCGTTCAGCGTGAGAGCCTTGTGGCTCACGAGCTGACGCGCTTCAGCGCGGGTCGATGCGAAGCCCATGCGGTACACGACGTTGTCGAGACGCGATTCGAGCAGTTGCAGCAGGTTTTCGCCGGTGTTGCCCTTGCGACGGTCAGCTTCCGCGAAGTAGCGGCGGAACTGACGCTCGAGCACGCCGTAGATACGCTTCACTTTTTGCTTCTCGCGCAGCTGCGTGCCGTAGTCGGACGTGCGCGCACCCGAGGTGCGGCCGTGTTGACCCGGCTTGCTGTCGAGCTTGCACTTGTCAGCGAGCGAGCGGCGTGCGCTCTTCAGGAAGAGGTCGGTGCCTTCACGGCGGGACAGCTTGGCCTTCGGGCCGATATAACGTGCCACGTTGCTTTCCTTCGATAATTGATCACGCGAAGCCTGAAACGGGGAGACCCCGCGACTCGCGCTAGTCCGGCCCTTTGGACCGAACGGTGGGCTTAGTCAATTCAATAGCGCCGAGAGCCTGGGACGCCGTTACCGGCGGCTCAGGCAGTCGGCAAGCGCGACGCCTTAGATACGACGGCGCTTCGGCGGACGGCAGCCGTTGTGCGGGACCGGCGTCACGTCGGAGATCGCGGTGATCTTGATGCCAAGACCATGCAGCGCGCGCACCGCCGATTCGCGACCCGGGCCGGGGCCCTTGATACGCACTTCGAGGTTCTTGACGCCGTATTCCATTGCAACACGGCCAGCCGATTCAGCTGCGACCTGAGCTGCGAAGGGCGTCGACTTACGCGAACCCTTGAAGCCCTGACCGCCCGACGTTGCCCAGGCGAGTGCATTGCCTTGACGGTCGGTGATCGTGATGATCGTGTTGTTGAACGACGCGTGAACGTGAACCACGCCCTCGGCGACGTTCTTCTTAACCTTCTTGCGAACGCGTTGCGCCGCGGAGTTGTTCGAAGCCTTAGCCATTACGTTTTCCTGTAACTGTCAGAACCGCTTACTTCTTCAGCGACTGTGCTGCGCGGCGCGGACCCTTGCGCGTACGTGCG
This sequence comes from Paraburkholderia sp. J94, assembly GCF_905220285.1. Taxonomy (NCBI): domain Bacteria; kingdom Pseudomonadati; phylum Pseudomonadota; class Betaproteobacteria; order Burkholderiales; family Burkholderiaceae; genus Paraburkholderia; species Paraburkholderia sp. J94. Next base: position 126,202 of record NZ_CAJMZH010000021.1, read on the forward strand.
TTGGTACGCGTACGCTGGCCACGCAGGGGCAGGCCCTTGCGATGGCGCACGCCGCGGTAGCAGCCGAGATCCATCAGGCGCTTGATGTTCATCGTCGTTTCACGGCGGAGATCGCCTTCGACGACAAACTTGCCCACTTCATCACGCAGCTTTTCGAGATCCGCGTCGGTCAGGTCCTTGACCTTCTTGTCAAACGAGACACCAGCAGCGACGCAGATGTTGCGCGAACGCGTGCGGCCGATACCGAAGATCGCCGTAAGGCCGATTTCCGTGTGCTGGTGGTTCGGGATGTTAACCCCTGCGATACGAGCCATTGTTTTTCCTCAAACAAAAAGCGCAAGCAAAAAGCGCGCTGATCAGCCTTGACGCTGCTTGTGGCGCGGGTCCGTGCTGCAAATCACGCGAACGACGCCGTTGCGCTTGATGATTTTGCAGTTACGGCACATGCGCTTTACCGATGCCATCACTTTCATGATATTACCCTTTTTCTAAATCACTTCGCCCGGAACACGATCCGCGCACGCGACAGATCGTAAGGCGTCAACTCAACCGTCACCTTGTCGCCCGGAAGGATGCGGATATAGTGCATCCGCATCTTCCCGGAAATATGCCCAAGGACCACATGGCCGTTTTCCAGTTTCACCCGGAAAGTAGCGTTAGGGAGGTTTTCTATGACCTCACCTTGCATCTGGATCACATCGTCTTTGGCCATATGTCCTTCAGCGCATCGGGACTCCGCCACCCTTGAAGTTCGCCTTCTTGAGCAGCGATTCGTATTGTTGCGACATGACGTACGACTGCACCTGCGCCATGAAGTCCATTGTGACGACGACAATGATCAGCAGCGACGTGCCACCAAAATAAAACGGCACATTCCAGCGCAGCACCAGAAACTCCGGCAGCAGGCAGACGAACACGATATAGATCGCACCGGCCAGCGTCAGACGCGTGAGGATGCGGTCGATATAGCGAGCCGTCTGATCGCCCGGGCGGATGCCAGGTACGAACGCGCCACTCTTCTTCAGGTTGTCGGCCGTTTCCCTGCTGTTGAACACCAGTGCGGTGTAGAAGAAGCAGAAGAAGACGATCGCCAACGCATACAGCAACACGTACACGGGTTGGCCGGGCTTGAGAGCTTCAGCCAGGTTGTGCAGCGTGTCTGCGAACCAGTTGGATCGCGAACCCGAGCTGAACCAATTCAGAATCGTTGCCGGGAACAGGATGATCGACGATGCGAAGATCGGCGGAATCACGCCCGACATGTTCAGCTTGAGCGGCAGGTGGGACGACTGCCCGCCGTAAATCTTGTTACCGACCTGACGCTTCGCATAGTTCACGAGGATCTTGCGCTGGCCGCGTTCGATGAACACCACCAGGTACGTCACAGCCGCGATCAGCGCCACGATGATGATCGCCGAGACGGGGCCCATCGAGCCGGTGCGAACCAGTTCGAACAGACCGCCAATCGCATTCGGGAAGCCCGCTGCGATCCCGCCGAAGATGATGATCGAAATGCCGTTGCCGAGACCGCGTTCCGTGATCTGCTCACCAAGCCACATCAGGAACATCGTGCCCGTCACGAGCGTTACGACCGTCGTCAGGCGAAACACCATGCCCGGATCGATCACGAGGCCAGGCTGGTTTTCCAGCGCGACCGCGATGCCAAACGCCTGAAACGTCGCCAGCACCACCGTGAAGATCCGCGTGTACTGCGTGATCTTGCGTTGTCCGGCCTGCCCTTCCTTCTTCAGCGCTTCCAGCTGCGGCGAGACGATCGCCATCAGCTGCAGGATGATCGACGCCGAAATATACGGCATCACACCCAGCGCGAAGATCGTGAAGCGAGACAGCGCGCCACCCGAGAACATGTTGAACATGCCCAGGATGCCGCCCGACTGGCTTTGAAAGAGCTTCGCCAGCTGGTCTGGGTCGATACCCGGAACCGGAATGTGCGCACCGATACGATAAACGACCAGCGCCAGCAGCAAGAACATTGCACGCCGACGCAGGTCGCCGAACTTCGGAGCGCTGCGACCGGTTTTTGCGAGACTCGGGCTAGTAGCCAAGTAGCTTCTCCGATGCAGATGTTAGTGACGGCGGGCGAACCCGCGCGCACCACTCACAATCACTCGGCAAAAGAACCGCCTGCTGCTTCAATCGCAGCACGCGCATTCTTCGTCGCACCCAGGCCCTTCACGACGACCTTACGCTTGATCTCGCCGGTGGCGATGATCTTCGCGCTCTTGGTCAGTTCGCCAACCAGGCCTGCCTGCTTGAGAGCCAACAGATCGATTTCGTCGACCGGCAGCTTCTCGATGTCGGCGAGGCGCACTTCACCGACGAATTCCTTCGTCAGCGAGGTGAAGCCACGCTTCGGCAGACGACGCTGCAGCGGCATTTGACCGCCTTCGAAGCCAACCTTGTGGAAGCCGCCCGAACGCGATTTCTGACCCTTGTGACCACGGCCAGCGGTCTTGCCGAGGCCGGAGCCGATGCCGCGACCGACGCGACGCTTTGCGTGCTTCGCGCCTTCTGCCGGCTTCAGGTTATTCAATTCCATTTTCAACTCCTGGAGTCTTGGTCGACCGCTTAGCCGATGACCTTAACGAGGTACGAGACCTTGTTGATCATGCCGCGCACAGCCGGCGTATCCTGCAGCTCGGAGACCGAGTTCAGGCGACGCAGGCCGAGACCGCGCACGGTGGCACGGTGCGTTTCGCGGGTCCCAATCAGGCTCTTGACGAGCTGAACCTTGACAGTTTTTTCAGACATAGTGCCCACCCTTAGCCCAGAATGTCTTCGACGGACTTGCCGCGCTTCGCCGCGATGTCAGCCGGGGTCGACTGCTTGCGCAGACCGTCCAGCGTTGCACGAACGAGGTTGTACGGGTTCGTCGAACCGTGGCTCTTGGCCACGACGTTCTGCACGCCCATCACGTCGAACACTGCGCGCATCGGGCCGCCGGCGATCACGCCCGTACCAGCCTTCGCCGGAGCGAGGAGGACGACCGATGCGCCATGCTTGCCGTGCACTTCGTGTTGCAGGGTGCCGTTCTTCAGGGGCACCTTGAACATGTTGCGACGAGCTTGTTCCATCGCCTTCTGGACAGCGACGGGCACTTCTTTCGACTTGCCCTTGCCCATACCGACGCGGCCATCACCATCGCCAACCACGGTCAGTGCGGCGAAGCCGAGAATACGGCCACCCTTCACGACCTTGGTCACGCGATTGACCGAAATCATTTTTTCACGAAGGCCGTCGTCGCGTTCGTCAGCCTGAACTTTCGCTTGCATCTTTGCCATGACGAATTCCTTCCTTAGAACTTGAGCCCGGCTTCGCGCGCTGCATCAGCCAGCGCCTTGACGCGGCCGTGGTAGCGGAAACCCGAGCGGTCAAAGGCGACGGATTCGATGCCGGCGGCCTTAGCCTTTTCTGCGATACGCTTGCCGATCAGCGAGGCAGCGGCGACATTGCCACCCTTGCCCGACTGGTCAGCCAGTTGCGCACGCACTTCGGCTTCAAGCGTCGATGCGCTGGCCAGCACCTTGGTGCCGCAGGGCGAGAACACTTGCGCGTAAATGTGCGTGTTCGTGCGATGCACGGCCAGGCGCGCGACTTGCAGCTCAGCGATCTTGAGACGCGTCTGACGAGCGCGGCGCAGGCGAGATTGAGTCTTATCCATGATTGCGCACCCTTACTTCTTCTTCGTTTCTTTGAGGATCACAACCTCGTCGGCGTAACGCACACCCTTGCCCTTGTAGGGCTCAGGCGGGCGATAACCGCGCACTTCGGCTGCGGTTTGGCCGACTTTCTGCTTGTCGATCCCCTTGATCACGATTTCCGTTTGCGACGGGGTTTCGGCCTTCACGCCTTCCGGCATCTGGTGCACCACGGGGTGCGAGAAACCCAGCGACAGGTTCAGCTTGTCGCCTTGTGCTTGAGCACGGTAACCGACGCCAACCAGCGTCAGCTTGCGCTCGAAACCCTTCGTCACGCCCTGCACCATGTTCGCGACGATCGCGCGCATCGTGCCCGACATTGCGTTTGCTTCGCGGCTGTCGTCGGCCGGCTCGAACTTGAGCGTGCCGTTGTCGTTCACCACCTTCACGAGGCGGTTCGCAGCTTGCGAAATCGTGCCCAGCGCGCCCTTGACGGTAATCTTCTCGTCGCTGAGCGTCGCTTCTGCGCCTTGCAGCGCGACCGGGCTCTTACCTACTCGAGACATGTTTCTTCTCCTTAGGCCTTAAGCGACGTAGCAGATAACTTCGCCGCCGACGCCAGTAGCGCGCGCCTTGCGGTCCGTCATCACACCCTTGGGCGTCGACACGATCGCAACGCCGAGGCCATTCATGACCTGCGGGATGTCGTTGCGGCCGCGGTACACGCGCAGACCCGGCTTCGAGACGCGTTCGATGCGCTCGATAACGGGACGGCCAGCGTAGTACTTCAACGCGATGTTCAATTCCGACTTCGCACCTTCGGTTTTCACCGCGAAGTCGTCGATATAACCTTCGTCCTTCAGAACCTGCGCAATCGCAATCTTCACTTTCGACGAGGGCATAGCAACCGAAACTTTCTCGACCATCTGCGCATTGCGGATGCGAGTCAGCATATCGGCGATAGGATCACTCATGCTCATTTATGTTTCTCCTATTACCAGCTCGCCTTGGTGATGCCAGGGATCTCACCACGGAACGCGATTTCACGAATCTTGTTACGTGCGAGACCGAATTTGCGGAACGTGCCACGCGGACGACCCGTGATCGCGCAGCGGTTACGCTTGCGGGTCGGGTTCGAGTTGCGGGGCAGTTGTTGCAGTTCGAGGCGAGCTGCGTAACGCTCTTCTTCCGACTTGCTTTGGTCGTCGATGATCGCCTTCAGCTCTGCGCGCTTCGGCGCAAATTTCGCTGCCAGACGAGCGCGCTTCTTTTCACGTTCGATCAGTGCCAGTTTAGCCACGGTAACCTCAGTTTCTGAACGGGAACTTGAAGCTGGCGAGCAGTGCCTTTGCTTCTTCGTCGGTCTTCGCGGTCGTCGTGATGCTGATGTTCAGCCCACGCAGCGCGTCGATCTTGTCGTAGTCAATTTCGGGGAAAATGATCTGCTCTTTCACACCGATGTTGTAGTTACCACGGCCATCGAACGCCTTGCCCGACACGCCACGGAAGTCGCGCACGCGGGGGAGCGCAACCGTCACGAAACGGTCCAGGAATTCGTACATTGCCTGGCCACGCAGCGTGACCATCGTGCCGATCGGGTAGCCTTCACGAATCTTGAAACCGGCGATTGCCTTGCGCGACTTCGTCACGACAGGCTTCTGACCGGCGATCTTCGTGAGGTCGCCCACGGCGTGCTCAAGTACTTTCTTGTCAGCAACGGCTTCACCGACACCCATGTTCAGGGTGATCTTGGTGAGGCGCGGCACTTCCATGATCGACTTGTAACCGAACTTCTCGATCAGGCCGGGAACGACCTTCTCTTTATAAAATTCTTGCAAACGTGCCATTTTTTACTCCGCAGCGTCAGGCGCTCAGAACAGCACCGGTCGTCTTAAGGAAACGAACCTTCTTGTCCCCTTCGACCTTGATGCCCACGCGCGACGGCTTGCCGTTCGCGTCGACCAATGCGACGTTCGAGATAGCCAGCGGCATTGCCTTGGCTTCAACGCCACCCGTCGTACCCTTCATGGGGTTCGGCTTAACATGCTTCTTCGCGATGTTGATGCCTTCGACGGTCACGCGGTCTTCGCCAATTGCCACCACGACGCCGCGCTTGCCCTTGTCTTTGCCAGTGACGACAATAACTTCGTCACCCTTGCGAATCTTGTTCATCGCGACTCCTTACAGCACTTCCGGCGCCAGCGAAACGATCTTCATGAATCGTTCGCTACGCAGCTCACGCGTAACCGGCCCGAAAATACGGGTGCCGATCGGCTCAAGCTTGGTGTTCAAAAGCACGGCGGCGTTGCCATCGAACTTGATCAGCGAGCCGTCTTGACGGCGCACGCCCTTCGCGGTGCGAACCACAACAGCGTTGTAGATTTCGCCCTTTTTCACGCGCCCGCGCGGCGTTGCTTCCTTGACGGTCACCTTGATGATGTCGCCAATGCTGGCATAACGACGCTTCGAGCCGCCGAGCACCTTGATGCACATGACTTCACGCGCACCCGTGTTGTCGGCTACTTCAAGCCGAGTTTCGGTCTGGATCATGGTTTATCTATCCCAACTTAATCCGGTCGCGCCACCATGGCACATCCGGTCAGTCTTGGTCCCGTCAGCCGCGCCGCCACTAGAACGACCGCTCAGCTGCTTGGGTATGAACAGCAGCGACGGCAAACGAAACCGGCCATCGCATTCCGGTGAATCTTGCTAACCCGGACTGGCGCCCGGATTTTGCTTCCCCTTTCATGTTTACCCGCTGCTTTGCCAACAGCGAACCCATAAAGAGGGAAGACCAAGACTATAACTCGATAATCTTGGTCTAGCAAGCGAAATCTTCTGCGATTTCAACTACTTCTGCATCCCGGGGGAGAACCCCGGGATGTTTCATCATCTGAAACGGACGTTTTAGATGACGCGTGCTGCTTCTACCAGCTTCGACACGGTCCAGGCCTTCGTCTTCGACAGCGGACGGGTCTCCTGGATTTCAACGAGGTCACCCTCGTTGTACGTGTTCGACTCGTCGTGAGCGTGGTACTTCTTCGACTGCACGACGTACTTGCCGTAGATCGGGTGCTTGACGCGGCGCTCGACCAGGACGGTGACCGTCTTGTCCATCTTGTTGCTGACGACTTTGCCGACCAGCGTCCGCTTAAGCGAGGTTTTCACGCTTTCGTTCATTTCTGGTTCGCCTTCTGAGTCAGGACGGTCCGCACACGTGCGATGTCGCGACGAACCTTCTTCAGCTGGCTCGTGTTCGTGAGCTGCTGGGTCGCGAGTTGCATGCGCAGGCCGAATTGCGCCTTCAAGAGGTCCGACAGCTCTTGATCGAGCGCGGCCTTGTCTTTCTGAAGAAGTTCAGATGCCTTCATCATTAACTCCTTAGGCGCCGAGCTGGCGAACCATGAAGACCGTCTTCAGCGGCAGCTTCGCTGCAGCCAGACGGAACGCTTCACGGGCCAGTTCTTCGGACACACCATCCATTTCGTACAGCATCTTGCCCGGTTGAATCTCTGCGACGTAGTACTCAGGGTTACCCTTACCGTTACCCATACGCACTTCCGCCGGCTTTTGCGAGATCGGCTTGTCCGGGAAGATACGGATCCAGATGCGGCCGCCACGCTTGATGTGACGCGTCATTGCACGACGCGCCGCTTCAATCTGACGCGCGGTCAGGCGACCACGACCGATAGCCTTCAGACCGTATTCGCCGAACGAAACTGCGTTGCCGCGAGTTGCGACGCCGGTGTTACGACCCTTCTGCTCTTTGCGATACTTCCTGCGTTTCGGTTGCAGCATCGTTATTCTCCACTCTTGCCGTCACCGCCGGCAGCGCCACGGCGCGGTGCGCCACGGCGTGCGCCCGGTGCACCTTCGCCATCACGGCGCGGACGACGATCGCCCGGACGCGCGTTGCGGCGCGGACGCTTTTCTTCGGCGACTTCTTCCACCACCGGTGCGTCGTTGCGGCCGAGCGTGTCGCCCTTGTAGACCCAAACCTTCACGCCGATGATGCCGTACGTCGTCTTCGCTTCCGAGGTTGCGTAGTCGATGTCAGCACGCAGCGTGTGAAGCGGCACTCGACCTTCGCGGTACCACTCGGTACGTGCGATTTCGATACCGTTCAGACGGCCGGCGCTCATGATCTTGATGCCTTGGGCACCCAGACGCATCGCGTTCTGCATCGCGCGCTTCATTGCGCGACGGAACATGATGCGGCGCTCGAGCTGCTGCGTGATCGAGTCGGCGATCAGCTGCGCGTCGGTTTCCGGCTTGCGGATTTCTTCGATGTTCACGTGAACCGGAACGCCCATGCGCTTCTGGAGTTCGGCCTTGAGGAGTTCGATGTCCTCGCCCTTCTTGCCGATCACCACACCCGGGCGCGAGCTGTAAATCGTGATGCGAGCGTTCTTTGCCGGACGCTCGATCACAACACGGCCCACCGAAGCGTTCTTCAGCTTCTTCTTCAGGTATTCACGAACACCGATGTCTTCCTTCAACATCGCCGCGAAATTGTTGTTGTTCGCGTACCAACGCGAAGCCCAATTGCGGCTGACGGCCAAACGGAAGCCAGTCGGATGAATTTTCTGTCCCATCGTATGGCTCCTTAATTCCCGACCGTCACAGTGATGTGACAGGATTGCTTCTCGATGCGGTTGCCGCGGCCCTTGGCGCGCGCGGTGAAACGCTTCAGCGAAGCCGCCTTGTCGACGTAGATGCTCTTGATCTTGAGCTCGTCGATGTCAGCGCCTTCGTTGTGTTCCGCGTTTGCGATCGCCGAGAGCACAACCTTTTTCACGATGCCAGCCGCTTTCTTCGGCGAGAACGTCAGAACGTTCAGTGCCTTGTCGACCGGCAGACCGCGGATCTGGTCAGCCACAAGGCGCGTTTTCTGCGCCGAGATGCGGGCACCGCGATGAATTGCCTTCACTTCCATCTTGATTGCCCCTTATTTCTTGGCCTTCTTGTCGGCCGCGTGACCCTTGAACGTACGGGTCAGTGCGAACTCGCCAAGCTTGTGGCCGACCATGTTTTCCGTGACATACACGGGAACGTGTTGACGGCCGTTATGAACGGCGATCGTCAGGCCGATAAAGTCCGGCAGGATCGTCGAGCGACGCGACCAGGTCTTGATCGGTTTTTTGTCACGCGATGCTGCAGCTGCCTCAACCTTCTTCAGCAAATGGGCGTCGCAGAACGGACCTTTCTTAATAGAACGTGCCATTGCCTACTCCTTAGCGCTTGTGACGGCGCTGGACGATCATGCTCGTCGTGCGCTTGTTGCTACGGGTGCGGTAGCCCTTAGCCGGCGTGCCCCACGGGCTAACCGGATCGCGACCTGCAGCAGTCTTGCCTTCACCACCACCGTGCGGGTGATCAACCGGGTTCATTGCAACGCCGCGGACCGTCGGGCGGATGCCGCGCCAGCGGTTCGCACCAGCCTTACCGATTTGACGGAGGCTGTGTTCTTCGTTGCCAACTTCACCGATCGTCGCGCGGCACTCGACGTGGACGCGGCGGATTTCGCCCGAACGCAGACGAACCTGCGCGTAGACGCCTTCGCGTGCCAGCAGCATTGCCGACGTACCAGCCGAACGCGCGATCTGCGCGCCCTTGCCCGGCAGCATTTCGATGCAGTGGATCGTCGTACCGACCGGGATGTTACGGATCGGCAGAGCGTTACCCGACTTGATCGGCGCTTCCGAACCCGACATCAGCGGCTGGCCAACCACCGCGCCCTTCGGGGCGATGATGTAGCGACGCTCACCGTCTGCGTACAGAACCAGCGCGATGTTCGCACTACGGTTCGGGTCGTATTCCAGGCGTTCGATCTTTGCCGGAATGCCGTCCTTCGTACGACGGAAGTCGATCACACGGTAGTGCTGCTTGTGACCACCACCCTTGTGACGGGTCGTGATGCGACCATTGTTGTTACGGCCAGCCGTCGTGGATTGCGTGTCGAGCAGCGCGGCGAACGGCTTACCCTTATGCAGATCCTTGTTGACGATCTTGACCATCGCGCGGCGACCCGGCGAAGTCGGCTTAACTTTCACGATTGCCATGATTACTTGGCCTCCGCTTCAAAGTTGATTTCCTGGCCGGGCTTCAGGCAGACGTACGCCTTCTTCACGTCCTTGCGCTTGCCGTTGAAGCGGCCAAAGCGCTTGGCTTTACCCTTCTGGACCAGCACGTTGACGGAGTCGACTTCCACCTTGAACATCAGCTCGACAGCAGCCTTGACTTCCTGCTTCGTCGCATCCGGGGCGACTTCGAAGACGACTTGTTCGTTCTTCTCCGCCACCAGCGTCGCCTTTTCGGAGATCACCGGCGCGAGCAGGACCTGCATCAAACGATGATCGTTCTTGCGAATCTCGCTCATGACAGCAACTCCTCGATCTGGGCGACCGCTGCCTTCGTGATCAGGATCTTCTTGAAGTAGATCAGCGAGAGGGGGTCGGCAAAACGCGGCTCAACGACTGCCACGTGGGGCAGGTTGCGCGACGCGAGAAACAGGTTCTCGTCGACCGTGTCGGTGATGACCAGCACGGATTCGAGACCCATGGCCTTGAACTTTTCGGCCAGCAGCTTCGTCTTCGGCGCTTCGAGCGACAGCTCTTCGACGACCGAGATGCGGCCTTCACGGGCCAGCTGCGAGAAGATCGAGCAGAGGCCTGCGCGATGCATCTTCTTGTTGACCTTGTGAGCGAAGTTTTCTTCCGGCGAATTCGGGAAGATGCGACCACCGCCACGCCACAGCGGGCTCGACGACATACCGGCACGAGCGCGGCCCGTACCCTTCTGACGCCACGGCTTCTTGGTGGTGTGCTTGACCTGCTCACGGTCCTTCTGCGCGCGGTTACCGCTGCGCGCGTTCGCCTGATAGGCGACAACGATCTGATGGATCAGCGCTTCGTTGTAGTCACGGCCGAACACGACGTCCGACGCGTTAACTGCTGCGCCTTCCTGACCATTAGCGTTCAGGAGCTTCAGTTCCATTATTGCGCTCCTTTCTTGACGCGTGCCTTGACAGCCGGCGTCACGAAAACCTTGCCGCCCTTTGCACCCGGCACGGCACCCTTGACCAACAGCAGGCTACGCTCTGCGTCGATACGGGCGATTTCGAGGTTTTGCACCGTCACGGTTTCGTCACCCATGTGACCGGTCATGCGCTTACCCGGGAAAACACGACCCGGATCCTGCGCCATACCGATCGAGCCCGGCACATTGTGCGAGCGCGAGTTACCGTGCGAAGCACGACCCGAAGCAAAGTTGTAACGCTTGATGGTACCGGCGTAGCCCTTACCGATCGAGGTGCCTTGCACATCGACCTTCTGGCCTTCCGAGAAGAGGTCCACACCGATCACGGCGCCATTCGACAGCTCGGCAGCCTTGGCGGCGTCGATCTGGAATTCCTTGAGGATTTCACCGGCTTGAACACCGGCTTTGGCGAGATGACCTGCGATCGGCTTCGTCACGCGCGAAGCGCGGCGCGTACCGAACGCAACCTGCACGGCCGTGTAGCCGTCGGTTTCAACAGTCTTGATCTGCGTCACGCGGTTGTCGGACACGTCCAGCACGGTCACGGGAATCGAATCCCCTTCGGCCGTGAAGATACGGGTCATGCCAACCTTGCGACCTACGAGTCCAAGGCTCATCGTTTTCTCCATTCCCGACTGCGATTGGTCGGGGCTAATTTACAAAGTACCGGCGTGTTTCCGAGGTAAAGGCTCGCAAGGCACACCGATTTTTTTGCGCAAATGCGCGAAAAGACGTCAAGTATAACGCCCTCCCACGATTTCCGCAAGCAATCAAAGACTTAGCGCGATCAGGTCATCCTGGCCGCGCTCGAGACTCTTACTGCAGCTTGATTTCGACGTCCACGCCAGCCGGGAGGTCCAGCTTCATCAGCGCGTCAACGGTCTTGTCCGTCGGGTCGACGATGTCCATCAGGCGCAGGTGGGTGCGGATTTCGAGCTGGTCGCGCGACGTCTTGTTGACGTGCGGCGAGCGCAGGATGTCGAAACGCTGGATACGCGTCGGCAGCGGCACCGGACCGCGGACGATTGCGCCCGTGCGCTTCGCCGTATCGACGATTTCAGCAGCCGACTGGTCGATCAGGCGGTAGTCGAAAGCTTTCAGGCGGATACGGATTTTTTGGTTCTGCATGACGATTCCTTAAAAAGAGCGAGGCGGACTTGCGCCGCCAGACAATATAAAGAGCGCAGGACCACCCTGCGGCAAGACGCCGCCGGATGGTCCCAGGGTACATCAACTTCTACAGCAAGCCGAGTATTCTACTCGATTTACTCGATGATCTTCGCGACGACGCCGGCGCCGACGGTACGGCCACCTTCGCGGATTGCGAAGCGCAGACCTTCTTCCATCGCGATCGGAGCGATCAGCTTCACCGTGATCGACACGTTGTCGCCCGGCATGACCATTTCCTTGTCCTTCGGCAGCTCGATCGAGCCCGTCACGTCCGTCGTACGGAAGTAGAACTGCGGACGGTAGTTGTTGAAGAACGGCGTGTGGCGGCCGCCTTCGTCCTTGCTCAGCACGTACACTTCAGCCGTGAAGTGCGTGTGCGGCGTGATCGAACCCGGCTTGGCCAGAACCTGGCCGCGCTCGACGTCTTCACGCTTCGTGCCGCGCAGCAGGATACCGACGTTGTCGCCTGCCTGACCCTGGTCGAGCAGCTTGCGGAACATTTCCACGCCCGTGCAGGTCGTCTTCACCGTCGGCTTGATACCGACGATTTCGATTTCTTCGCCGACCTTGACCAGGCCACGCTCGATACGACCCGTCACCACCGTGCCACGACCCGAGATCGAGAACACGTCTTCGACCGGCATCAGGAAGGCGCCGTCAACTGCGCGCTCCGGCGTCGGGATGTACGTGTCCAGCGCGTCGGCCAGGCTCATGATCGCCACTTCACCCAGCTCGCCCGTGTCGCCTTCCAGCGCCAGCTTGGCCGAACCCTTGACGATCGGCGTGTCGTCGCCCGGGAAGTCGTACTTCGACAGAAGTTCGCGCACTTCCATTTCGACCAGCTCGAGCAGCTCGGCGTCGTCGACCATGTCGCACTTGTTCAGGAAGACGATGATGTACGGAACGCCAACCTGACGTGCCAGCAGGATGTGCTCACGCGTCTGCGGCATCGGGCCGTCAGCAGCCGAGCAAACCAGGATCGCGCCGTCCATCTGTGCCGCGCCCGTGATCATGTTCTTCACATAGTCAGCGTGGCCCGGGCAGTCGACGTGTGCGTAGTGGCGGTTAGCCGTTTCGTACTCGACGTGCGCGGTGTTGATGGTAATACCACGTGCCTTTTCTTCCGGTGCCGCGTCGATCTGGTCGTAAGCCTTGGCTTCGCCGCCGAACTTCTTGGTCAGAACCGTCGTGATAGCTGCCGTCAGCGTGGTCTTGCCGTGGTCAACGTGACCGATCGTGCCGACGTTGACGTGCGGCTTGGTCCGTTCGAATTTACCTTTTGCCATGTTTCTCTTCTTTCAAAAAAGTGGTGAATCGGTGACTGGGCGATGCGAACCGGACCCATGTCCGGTTCGCCGCATGGTCAACTGAATGCCGATGCTTACTTCGCCTTCGCGCTGATGATCGCGTCGGCCACGTTACGCGGTGCTTCTGCGTAGTGCTTGAATTCCATCGTGTACGTTGCGCGACCTTGCGACAGCGAGCGCAGCGACGTCGAGTAGCCGAACATTTCCGACAGCGGCACTTCGGCGCGAACGATCTTGCCGCCGCCAACCATGTCTTCCATGCCCTGGACGATACCGCGACGGCCCGACAGGTCGCCCATCACGTTGCCCATGTAGTCTTCCGGCGTTTCGACTTCGACAGCCATCATCGGTTCGAGGATGACCGGCTGAGCCTTGCGCATTGCTTCCTTGAACGCCATCGAACCGGCCATGCGGAACGCATTTTCGTTCGAGTCAACGTCGTGGTACGAACCGAACGTCAGGTGAACCTTGACGTCGACGACCGGGAAGCCCGCCAGCACGCCGGCCTTGAGCGTTTCCTGGATACCCTTGTCGACCGCGGGGATGAATTCACGCGGAATCACACCACCCTTGATCTCGTCCAGGAACTCGTAGCCCTTGCCCTGCTCGTTCGGCTCAAGCGTAATGACAGCGTGACCGAACTGGCCGCGACCGCCCGACTGCTTGACGAACTTGCCTTCGACGTCCTTCGCCGTTGCGCGGATCGTTTCGCGGTATGCAACCTGCGGCTTGCCGACGGTCGCTTCCACGTTGAATTCACGCTTCATACGGTCGACCAGAATTTCGAGGTGGAGCTCGCCCATACCCGAAATGATGGTCTGGCCCGATTCCTCGTCCGTCTGGACGCGGAACGACGGGTCTTCCTGTGCCAGGCGGTTCAGGGCGAGGCCCATCTTTTCCTGGTCAGCCTTGGTCTTCGGCTCGACGGCCTGCGAAATCACCGGCTCCGGGAAAATCATGCGTTCCAGGATGATCGGGTTCGCCGGGTCGCACAGCGTGTCGCCCGTGGTTGCTTCCTTCAGGCCAACGGCTGCGGCGATGTCGCCTGCACGAACTTCCTTGATTTCTTCGCGGTTGTTCGCGTGCATCTGCAGAATACGGCCAAGGCGTTCCTTCTTGCCCTTGGTCGAGTTCAGCACCGTATCGCCCGAGTTGACGACGCCCGAGTACGCGCGGAAGAAGATCAGCTGGCCGACGAACGGGTCGGTCATGATCTTGAACGCGAGTGCCGAGAACTTCTCGTCGTCGGCTGCGCGGCGCTCTGCCTTCTCACCGTTTTCGAGTTCGCCCGTGACCGGGGGAATGTCCACCGGCGACGGCAGGAAGTCGATCACGGCGTCGAGCATACGCTGCACGCCCTTGTTCTTGAACGCGGTGCCGCACAGCATCGGCTGGATTTCGCAAGCGATGGTACGGTCGCGGATTGCCTTGACGACTTCCGCTTCGGTCAGCTCTTCGCCGCCGAGGTACTTTTCCATCAGCTCTTCGCTGGCTTCAGCAGCCGACTCGATCATCTTTTCGCGCCATTCGTTGCACGAGTCAACGAGTTCAGCGGGGATGTCGACGTAGTCGAACTTCGTGCCTTGCGACGCTTCGTCCCAAATGATCGCCTTCATCTTGATCAGGTCGACCACGCCCTGGAACGTGTCTTCTGCGCCGATCGGCACCACGACCGGAACCGGGTTCGCCTTCAGACGCGTCTTCAGCTGGTCATAGACCTTGAAGAAGTTCGCGCCCGTACGGTCCATCTTGTTGACGAACGCGAGACGGGGAACCTTGTACTTGTTCGCCTGGCGCCACACGGTTTCCGACTGGGGCTGAACGCCGCCCACTGCGCAGTAGACCATGCATGCACCGTCGAGCACGCGCATCGAGCGCTCAACTTCAATCGTGAAGTCGACGTGGCCCGGGGTGTCGATGATGTTGATGCGGTGCTCGGGGTAGTTACCGCCCATGCCCTTCCAGAACGCGGTCGTAGCAGCGGAGGTAATCGTGATGCCACGCTCCTGCTCCTGCTCCATCCAGTCCATGGTCGCGGCGCCGTCGTGAACTTCACCAATCTTGTGGTTCACGCCGGTGTAAAACAGAATGCGCTCGGTCGTCGTCGTCTTGCCGGCGTCGATGTGAGCGCTAATACCGATGTTACGGTAGCGCTCGATAGGAGTCTTGCGAGCCACTTTGATCCTCTATCGGGAGGTGCGCGCCGGGGCCGAACCCGACCGGGTCGATCCCAACGCGCCTGAACACAAACGGGCGAGGCGCTTGATAAGCGCACCCGCCCGGAATTTTTTCCGTCTTTTGAGTCAACCCCAGAAGGGGTTTTCTCTTAGAAGCGGAAGTGCGAGAACGCCTTGTTCGCTTCTGCCATCCGGTGAACTTCGTCGCGCTTCTTCATCGCGCCGCCACGGCCTTCGGCCGCTTCGGAGAGTTCACCTGCCAGACGCAGGGCCATCGACTTCTCGCTGCGCTTCTTCGCGGCTTCACGCAGCCAACGCATCGCCAATGCCATACGACGCGAGGGGCGCACTTCGACCGGAACCTGATAGTTCGCACCACCAACGCGGCGGCTCTTCACTTCCACCACCGGCTTCACGTTGTTGAGCGCGACAGTGAACACTTCCAGCGGGTCCTTGCCACCCTTGGTCTGGATCTGTTCGAAAGCGCCGTACACGATACGCTCGGCAACCGACTTCTTGCCGGAGAGCATCAGCACGTTCATGAACTTGGCTACATCAACGTTGCCGAACTTCGGATCCGGCAACACTTCCCGCTTGGGGACTTCGCGACGACGCGGCATGTTTCTTCCTTTAACTTTTCAGTTGAAGCGTGGATGGAACCCTACGCTCCGCGGCCACCAACTAACCCGATTCATCTCACGACTTACCAGCCTGGTCGGGTGACCACTTACTCGACAGCACCGGCCAATCCGGCACCTGTCGCTTTTATCGCCAACGCCCGAAAGCGCAGACGACGCTCGACTCTTACTTCGCAGCCTTCGCGCGCTTCGCGCCGTACTTCGAACGAGCCTGCTTACGATCCTTGACGCCCTGGGTATCCAGCGAGCCGCGAACCATGTGGTAACGCACACCCGGCAAGTCCTTCACACGGCCGCCGCGGATCAGCACAACCGAGTGTTCCTGCAGGTTGTGGCCTTCACCACCGATGTACGAAATGACTTCGAAGCCGTTCGTCAGACGAACCTTGGCAACTTTACGAAGTGCCGAGTTCGGCTTCTTCGGCGTCGTCGTGTACACACGCGTGCACACGCCGCGACGCTGAGGGCAGTCCTGCAGGGCCGGCGACTTGCTCTTCGTGACTTCCGAAGTGCGGCCTTTGCGAACCAGTTGATTGATGGTTGGCATTGTTTATTCCTGAAATTGAACAAAATCGACGCGTTTATTTCCGGGCAAAGCGGAAAACCACGCATCTAAACTCCTACGAGAATTCCGGCTCCTAAAACTGGCGCCTGCGACGCACACACCTGGAGCGCACTCCGAAGTGCTTTTACGCCGAATTAGTCAAACTAACTGACGTGCGCAGACAACCCAAGAACCGGAACCCAGCATGATATTCCGAAAATACCAAGCAAGTCAACGGCTTGCGGTATTTCGGACGACGGAAGAAGTGTGCGGCGTGTTGCGGTGCGGCAGCGATAAAACGCACGCTCACCGGTAAATGACAGCGCCGCAGCGCGCGGAAAAGCCGGCATTCTCGCTGCGGCGCGCCTCAGGCGGTTTGGGACGCCGGAATGACGGTGCGCACGCGCCATGGCGGTCACGCACCGATCGCGCATCGGTGGTGCTTTCAACCCTTTTTCGACTCTCTTTCGGCTCGCGATTGTCGCCGCCGGCCGGCGCTCACTCGTCGCCGACCACCTCGACGAGCTCCTCGCCGAAACGCTCGAGCTTACGCGCGCCGATACCCGGAATGTCACGCAGATCGTCGACCGATTCGGGGCCGTTGCGCGCGATTTCCGCCAGCGTGGCGTCGTGGAAGATCACGTAGGCGGGCACGCCCTCGCTCTTGGCCGTATCGGTGCGCCACAGGCGCAGGCGCTCCCAGCGCGCGCGCTGACGCGGGCTCATACCCACGGTCGGATCGGCGCGCTCGCTGGTGCGGCTCGACGACGCGCGGGTGCGCGTGGGCTTCACGTAGCGGCGCATCGTGACCTGCTGCTCGCCCTTGAGCACCGCCTTGCTCGCCTCCGTGAGCACGAGCGCGCCGAAGCCCTCGTGGTCGACGGTCAGATAGCCGAACGCCACCAGCTGACGGAAGATCCCGCGCCACTCGGCCTCGGACAGCGCCGCGCCGATGCCGAAAGTCGAGATCTTCTCGTGGCCGCGCTGCAGGATTTTCTCGTTGCGATTGCCGCGCAGAATGTCGATCAGGTGGCCCGCGCCGAAATTGAAGCCGCTCGCGCGCTGCGCGCGGAACACGCAGGACAGCGCCATCTGCGCCTCGCGCGTCGCGTCCCACGTGGCGGGCGGCTCGATACAGCTGTCGCAGTTGCCGCAGGGCTGACTCTCTTCGCCGAAATACGCGAGCAGGCGCACACGGCGGCAAGTGGCCGTTTCACATAGGCCGAGCAGCGCGTCGAGCTTGCCGGTCTGCACGCGCTTGTGCTGCTCGTCGGCGTCGGACTCGTCGATCATCTTGCGCTGCTGCACCACGTCGCCGAGGCCATAGGCCATCCAGGCATTGGCCGCCAGCCCGTCGCGGCCCGCGCGGCCGGTTTCCTGGTAGTAGCCTTCGACGCTCTTCGGCAAATCCAGATGCGCGACGAAGCGCACATCCGGCTTGTCGATGCCCATGCCGAACGCGATGGTCGCGCACATCACCACGCCCTCTTCGCGCTGGAACAGCTCCTGATGCTTCTGGCGCACCTCGAATTCCATGCCGGCGTGATACGGCAGCGCGCGCACGCCCTGCCCCTTCAGCCACTCCGCGGTTTCCTCGACCTTGCGGCGCGAGAGGCAATAGACCACGCCCGCGTCGGTCGTGCCGTCGGCGCGCGTGTGCTCCGCGCGGATGAAATCGAGCAGCTGGGTACGCGCATTGTCCTTTTCGACGATGCGATAGCGGATATTCGGCCGGTCGAAGCTCGACACGAACACGCGCGCGTCGTCGAGCGCGAGACGATGCATGATCTCGTCGCGCGTGATCGCGTCGGCGGTGGCCGTGAGCGCGATGCGCGGTACGTTCGGGAAGCGCTCGTGCAGCACCGACAGCTGAATGTACTCGGGGCGGAAATCGTGCCCCCATTGCGACACGCAGTGCGCCTCGTCGATCGCGAACAGGCCGATGCGCGTGCGCTCGAGCAGTTCGAGAAAGCGCGACGTCATCAGGCGCTCGGGCGCCACGTAGAGCAGATCGAGGTCGCCTTCGCGCAGCGCGCGCTCGGTGGCGGCCGCCTCGGCGCCGGTGAGCGTCGAATTGAGATACGCCGCGCGCACGCCGACTTCGGTCAGCGCGGCCACCTGGTCCTGCATCAGCGCGATCAGCGGCGACACCACGATGCCGGCGCCGAGGCCCGCCTCGTGGCGTACCAGCGCGGGAATCTGGTAGCAGAGCGATTTCCCGCCGCCGGTGGGCATGAGGACCAGCGAATCGCCGCCGCCCGCGACATGCTCGACGATCTCGGCTTGCTGCCCTCTAAAGGCGGGATAACCGAAGACTTCGTTGAGGATTTCGAGCGAACGGGACATGAAGGCGGCGACGGTGGGTAAGGAGGAGGCGTGAAGCGAAGGCGGTGGACCGGATTTTACCAACCCGGGCGCGCCTTGACCGCCGCAACCGCGAAGATTAGCCATCAGGCCAGGGGGCGGCGCAGATAAGGCGAGGGAAAAGCGGGGAAAAGAGCGAAAGCCCGCGGAGGAAAAACGGCAGAAACGCGCGTGCGCGTCGGGTGCGCACGCTGCTTTCAAAAGACGACGCGACGAGCGCGGAGAGCCCGCGCCTGCGGCAAGCGAACCGGAAGACTCAGGCGCGCTTTTGCGCGACGCGCAGCGCACCGACGAACGTCACGATGCCCGCCACCACCGAAAACAGCACGAGCCCGCCGAACGGCAACTGCACGAAACTGCCCACGATGAGCAGCAACGAGCCGAGCGCGAGCAGCAGCCCGCCCATCTTCACCTTGCCCGCCAGCTGCATGATGTAACCGATGATCAGGAATGCCCACATCACGAGGAAGGTCGCGAAGAACATGGCGGCCTCCTGATTTCCGACGTGATGCAGCAGATGCGAAAAGTCGGCGATGCACGCCACCAGATTCAGGATGAGACCGACACCAACGACCCACATGATTACCGCCTCCAGATTCAGAAAGATGCTGCCGGCGCGCCGCGAAAGTTCGTACGCCGACAGACTTGGCGCGCTACGTTAGCACGCGCCGCAGACACGCGCAGCGACCGCGCCAGCAGTGCGGCGCGAGGTCGCACACGCGACGGCCCCGCAATGTCCTTGCAAGGCCTCGCACGACCCGCACACACTTCGCAAAAAATACCAGGGACTGCGAATCGGTGCGCGCACACAAACCGGCACATACGCGAGAAAAGCCCATAAAAAAAGCCGTCTGGCGTAAACCAGACGGCTTTTTGGGTGCGCATGGCGCGCGAGTTCAGCATCAGGCGGCTTGCGCCGCCCCCTGCTTTACTCGTCCGTCGTATGCGGCTGTTCCGGCACTTCGGCAGCCGGGGTTTCCGGTGCGCCGAAGTCGAACGCTTCTTCCGCTGCGATCTGGTCGAAACGCTCGCGATCCGACGATTCCTTCGCACGGCGCGCCTTGTGGAACGCGAGACCCGTACCGGCCGGAATCAGACGGCCGACGATCACGTTTTCCTTCAGGCCACGCAGATCGTCGCGCTTGCCCATGATCGCCGCTTCGGTCAGCACGCGGGTCGTTTCCTGGAACGATGCCGCCGAGATGAACGAGTCGGTCGAGAGCGATGCCTTCGTGATACCGAGCAGCACGTTCTCGTACGTCGCCGGACGCTTGTCTTCCGCGATCATCTTGTCGTTCTCGTCGAGCATGTCCGAACGCTCGACTTGTTCGCCAGGGATGAAACGCGTATCGCCGTTGTCGGTGATCTGCACGCGGCGCAGCATCTGACGCACGATTACTTCGATGTGCTTGTCGTTGATCTTCACGCCCTGCAGACGGTACACGTCCTGCACTTCGTCCACGATGTAACGCGACAGCGCTTCGATACCCTGCAGACGCAGGATGTCGTGCGGATCGGCCGGGCCGTCCACGATCATTTCGCCCTTGTTGACGACCTGTGCATCGTGAACCAGAACCTGCTTTTCCTTCGCGATCAGGAACTCGTGCTGATTGCCTTCGAGGTCCGTGATAACGAGACGCTGCTTGCCCTTCGTGTCCTTACCGAACGACGTCGTACCCGTGACTTCCGCCAGGATACCTGCGTCCTTCGGCGAACGTGCTTCGAACAGTTCCGCCACACGCGGCAGACCACCGGTAATGTCACGCGTCTTCTGCGCTTCAGTCGGGATACGTGCGAGCACTTCACCGACCTGCACTTGCTGACCGTCCTTCACCGTGATCAGAGCGCCGACCTGGAAGCCGATCTGCACCGAGTGCTCGGTGTTCGGGATCTTGACTTCGTCGCCGTTCGCGTCGAGCAGCTTGACCTGCGGACGCACGCTCTTCGAAGCCTGCGAACCGCGGCGCTTCACGTCGATCACGACGAGGGTCGACAGACCCGTCACATCGTCGATCTGCTTCGCAACCGTCACGCCTTCTTCGACGTTTTCGAACTTCACCGTACCACCGTACTCGGTGATGATCGGACGCGTCAGAGGATCCCACGTGGCGAGCTGCGTGCCGGCCTTGATCGTGTCGCCGTCGAGTTGCAGCAGCGTCGCGCCGTACGGCACCTTGTGACGCTCGCGCTCGCGGCCGTGATCGTCGGCGATGATGGCTTCGCCCGAGCGCGAAATGACGATCTGCTCGCCCTTCGCGTTCGTGACGTAACGCATCGTCGCCGTGAAGCGGACCGTACCGTTCGACTTGGCTTCCACCGACGAGGCCACTGCTGCACGCGATGCCGCACCACCGATGTGGAACGTACGCATCGTGAGCTGCGTGCCCGGTTCGCCGATCGACTGTGCCGCGATCACGCCGACTGCTTCGCCGACGTTCACGCGCGAGCCACGACCCAGGTCGCGGCCATAGCACGACGCGCACAGACCGTAACGCGTTTCGCAGGTCAGCGGCGTGCGCACGCGCACTTCGTCGATGCCGAGGCTTTCGATCGTTTCGACTGCGTCTTCGTCGAGCAGGTCGCCCGAAGCGTAGATCGTTTCCTGGGTTTCAGGATTGACGACGTCCGCCACTGCAACGCGGCCGAGAATACGGTCGCGCAGCGCTTCGACGACTTCACCGCCTTCCACGAGTGCCTTCATCGCCACGCCGTTCGACGTGCCGCAATCTTCCTCGACGACCACGAGATCCTGCGTGACGTCGACGAGACGACGCGTCAGGTAACCCGAGTTCGCGGTCTTCAGTGCCGTATCAGCCAGACCCTTACGTGCACCGTGGGTCGAGATGAAGTACTGCAACACGTTCAGACCTTCGCGGAAGTTCGCGGTAATCGGCGTTTCGATAATCGAGCCGTCCGGCTTCGCCATCAGGCCGCGCATACCCGCCAGCTGGCGAATCTGGGTTGCGGAACCCCGCGCGCCCGAGTCGGCCATCATGTAGATCGAGTTGAACGATTCCTGACGCGTTTCCTTGCCGTCGCGGTCGATAACCGGTTCCGTCGCGAGCTGCTCCATCATCGCCTTGCCGACCGCTTCCGACGTGTTCGACCAGATGTCGACCACGTTGTTGTAGCGTTCCTGCGCGGTGACGAGACCCGACATGTACTGACGGTCGTATTCCTTCACCTTCTTCGCGGCTTCGCCGACGATGGTTTCCTTCTGCGGCGGCACGAGCATGTCGTCCACGCAGATCGAAATACCGGCGCGCGTTGCCAGGCGGAAACCCGACTGCATCAGCTGGTCAGCGAAAATCACCGTCTCACGCAGACCGCACTTGCGGAACGCGGTGTTGATCAGACGCGAGATTTCCTTCTTCTTCAGCGGCTTGTTCAGCACCGAGAACGGCAGGCCCGGCGGCAGAATTTCCGACAGGATCGAACGGCCGACCGTGGTCGCGTACAGCGAGATCTTCGGCACGAATGCCGGTGCGCCTTCCGACTTGTCCTCGTTGTGGACCATTTCGGTAATACGCACGTTCACGCGCGAAGCCAGCTCGACTTCCTTGTTCTCGTACGCGCGGAGCACTTCCGACACGCCCGTGAACGTCATGCCTTCGCCCTTGCCATTGATCGCTTCACGCGTGGCGTAGTACAGGCCCAGCACGATATCCTGCGACGGCACGATCGACGGATCGCCGTTGGCCGGGAACAGGACGTTGTTCGACGCCAGCATCAGCGTGCGCGCTTCCATCTGCGCTTCGAGCGACAGCGGAACGTGAACAGCCATCTGGTCACCGTCGAAGTCGGCGTTGAACGCCGCGCAAACGAGCGGGTGCAGCTGGATTGCCTTACCTTCGATCAGCACCGGCTCGAAAGCCTGAATGCCAAGACGGTGAAGCGTCGGTGCACGGTTCAGCATGACCGGATGCTCGCGGATCACCTCTTCGAGGATGTCCCACACCACCGGCGTCTGGTTCTCGACTTCCTTCTTCGCAGCCTTGATGGTCGTCGCGACGCCCATCGTTTCCAGCTTGTTGAAGATGAACGGCTTGAACAGTTCGAGCGCCATCAGCTTCGGCAGACCGCACTGGTGAAGCTTGAGCGTCGGACCCACCACGATGACCGAACGGCCCGAGTAGTCGACGCGCTTACCCAGCAGGTTCTGACGGAAGCGGCCGCCCTTACCCTTGATCATGTCGGCGAGCGACTTCAGCGGTCGCTTGTTCGCGCCCGTCATCGCCTTGCCGCGACGGCCGTTATCGAGCAGCGAGTCAACCGCTTCCTGGAGCATCCGCTTTTCGTTGCGGACGATGATCTCCGGCGCCTTCAGCTCGAGCAGACGCTTCAGACGGTTGTTACGGTTGATGACGCGGCGATACAGGTCGTTCAGGTCCGAGGTCGCGAAGCGGCCACCGTCCAGCGGCACCAGCGGACGCAGTTCGGGCGGCAGCACCGGCAGCACTTCGAGCACCATCCATTCGGGCTTGATGCCCGAACGCTGGAAGGCCTCGAGCACCTTCAGGCGCTTCGCGTACTTCTTGATCTTCGCTTCCGAGCCGGTGTTCTTCAGCTCGGTGCGCAGCGTTTCGACCTGTTCGTCGATGTTGATCGCACGCAGCAGCTCGCGCACGCCTTCCGCGCCCATCTCGGCGCGGAATTCGTCACCGTACTCTTCGACCTTATTGTAGTAATCCTCTTCGGTCATGATCTGACGCGCCTTCAGCGGCGTCATGCCCGGTTCGATCACCACATACGCTTCGAAGTACAGCACGCGTTCGATGTCGCGCAGCGTCATGTCGAGCACCATGCCCAGACGCGACGGCAGCGACTTCAGGAACCAGATGTGCGCGACCGGCGAGGCCAGTTCGATGTGGCCCATGCGTTCGCGACGCACCTTCGCCAGCGTGACTTCAACGCCGCACTTCTCGCAGATCACGCCACGATGCTTCAGGCGCTTGTACTTGCCGCACAGGCACTCGTAGTCCTTGATCGGCCCGAAGATCTTCGCGCAGAACAGACCATCGCGTTCCGGCTTGAACGTACGGTAGTTGATGGTCTCCGGCTTCTTCACTTCGCCGAACGACCACGAGCGGATCTTGTCCGGCGAGGCCAGACCGATCTTGATCGCGTCAAAAACTTCTTCTTGTTGGACTTGCTTGAATAGATCGAGCAGAGCTTTCATTGCCTTCTCTCCGTAGTCCGATTAGTTGCGGTCGAGGTCGATGTCGATACCGAGCGAGCGGATTTCCTTCACCAGCACATTGAAGGATTCCGGCATGCCTGCATCGATCACGTGGTCGCCCTTGACGAGGTTTTCGTACACCTTCGTCCGGCCGTTCACGTCGTCCGACTTCACCGTCAACATTTCCTGCAGCACGTACGAAGCGCCATACGCTTCGAGCGCCCACACTTCCATTTCACCGAAGCGCTGACCACCGAACTGCGCCTTACCACCCAGCGGCTGCTGCGTGACGAGCGAGTACGGACCCGTCGAACGCGCGTGCATCTTGTCGTCGACAAGGTGATGCAGCTTCAGGTAGTGCATGTAACCCACGGTCACGGTGCGTTCGAACATCTCGCCCGTGCGGCCGTCGTACAGACGCACCTGGTTCTTCGACGGCGTCATGCCGAGGTTCGCGGCGATGTCGTCCGGGTATGCCAGATCGAGCATCTTGCCCATTTCCTCTTCGGTCGCACCGTCGAACACCGGCGTTGCGAACGGCACGCCTTCGCGCAGGTTCTTCGCGAGTTCGAAGATTTCGTCGTCGCTGAAGCTGTCGAGGTCTTCCTTGTGGCCCGATTCGTTGTAGATCTTCGTGAGGAACTCACGCAGTTCTGCAATCTTGGTCTGACGCGCGAGCATTTCGCCAATACGCCAGCCCAGACCCTTCGCGGCCCAACCGAGGTGCACTTCGAGAACCTGACCCACGTTCATCCGTGACGGAACGCCCAGCGGGTTCAGCACGACGTCGGCCGGACGGCCATCGGCCATGTACGGCATGTCTTCGATCGGGACGATCTTCGACACGACACCCTTGTTACCGTGACGGCCGGCCATCTTGTCGCCAGGCTGCAGACGACGCTTGACCGCGAGGTACACCTTGACCATCTTCAGCACGCCCGGCGGCAGTTCGTCGCCTTGCGTGAGCTTCTTGCGCTTCTCTTCGAACGCCAGATCGAACTGGTGACGCTTTTCTTCGATCGAGTTCTTGATCGCTTCGAGCTGCGCCGCTGCTTCTTCGTCCGCGAGGCGGATGTCGAACCAGTGGTAGTGGTCGAGGTCGCTCAGGTAAGCCTGATCGATCTTCGTACCCTTCGCGAGCTTCTTCGGACCGCCGTTCGCGACCTTGCCGTCGAGCATACGTGCGAGACGCTGGAACGCGTCGCCTTCCACGATGCGCAGCTGGTCGTTCAGGTCGAGGCGATAACGCTTCAGTTCATCGTCGATGATCTGTTGCGCACGCTTGTCGCGCGTGATGCCTTCGCGCGTGAACACCTGCACGTCGATGACCGTGCCGCTCATGCCCGAGGGCACGCGCAGCGACGTGTCCTTCACGTCCGAAGCCTTCTCGCCGAAGATCGCGCGCAGCAGCTTTTCTTCCGGCGTGAGCTGGGTTTCGCCCTTCGGCGTGACCTTGCCCACGAGCACGTCGCCCGCTTCGACTTCCGCGCCGATGTACACGATGCCCGACTCGTCGAGACGGCCAAGCTGCACTTCCGCGAGGTTCGAAATGTCGCGCGTGATTTCTTCCGGTCCGAGCTTCGTGTCGCGTGCAACGACATTCAGTTCTTCGATGTGGATCGACGTGTAGCGATCGTCCGCAACGACCTTCTCCGAGATCAGGATCGAGTCTTCGAAGTTGTAGCCGTTCCACGGCATGAACGCGATCAGCATGTTCTGGCCGAGCGCGAGCTCGCCCAGATCGGTCGATGCGCCGTCAGCCAGCACGTCGTCACGCGCAACCTTGTCGCCCATCTTCACGATCGGACGCTGGTTGATGTTCGTGTTCTGGTTCGAACGCGTGTACTTGATCAGGTTGTAGATGTCCACGCCGACTTCACCGGCGACGGCTTCATCGTCGTTCACGCGAATCACGATACGGCCCGCGTCGACGTAATCCACCACGCCGCCACGCAGCGCCTGAACCGTCGTACCCGAGTCGACCGCAACCGTACGCTCGATACCCGTACCGACGACCGGCTTTTCCGGACGCAGACAAGGCACGGCCTGACGCTGCATGTTCGAACCCATCAGTGCGCGGTTCGCGTCATCGTGCTCGAGGAACGGGATCAGCGAAGCTGCAACCGAGACGATCTGCGACGGCGCCACGTCCATGTACTGGATGCGGTCCGGCGTGACCATCAGCGTTTCGCCCGCTTCACGCGACGAGACGAGTTCGTCGGTCAGCGTGCCGTCTTCAGCCACCATCGCGTTCGCCTGAGCGATCACGTAACGGCCTTCTTCGATCGCCGACAGGTAGTCGATCTGGTCGGTCACCTTGCTGTCCACGACCTTGCGATACGGCGTTTCGAGGAAGCCGTATTCGTTCAGGTGCGCGTACAGTGCGAGCGAGTTGATCAGACCAATGTTCGGACCTTCCGGCGTCTCAATCGGACACACGCGGCCGTAGTGGGTCGGGTGCACGTCGCGGACTTCAAAGCCAGCGCGCTCGCGCGTCAGACCGCCCGGGCCAAGTGCCGACACGCGGCGCTTGTGGGTGATTTCCGACAGCGGGTTGGTCTGGTCCATGAACTGCGACAGCTGCGACGAACCGAAGAACTCGCGAATCGCCGACGAAATCGGCTTCGAGTTGATCAGGTCGTGCGGCATCAGGTTTTCGCTTTCGGCCTGGCCGAGGCGTTCCTTGACTGCACGTTCGACACGCACGAGACCGGCGCGGAACTGGTTTTCCGCCAGTTCGCCGACGCAACGCACGCGACGATTGCCCAAGTGGTCGATGTCGTCCACTTCGCCCTTGCCGTTGCGCAGCTCGACGAGGATCTTGATCGTCGCGAGGATGTCGTCGTCCTGCAGCGTCATCGGGCCGACGATTTCGTCACGGCCGACGCGGCGGTTGAACTTCATACGACCCACCTTCGAGAGGTCGTACGCTTCTTCGCTGTAGAACAGGCGGTTGAACAGGGCTTCGACCGCTTCTTCGGTCGGCGGCTCGCCCGGACGCATCATGCGGTAGATCGCGATGCGCGCGGCCGTCTTGTCGGCGGTTTCGTCGATACGCAGCGTCGACGAGATGTACGGACCCTGGTCCAGATCGTTCGTGTAGAGCGTCTGGATGTCCTTGATCTTCGCTTCGCGCAGCTTGTCGAGCACACCTTCGGTGATTTCGTCGTTCGCGTTCGCGATCACTTCGCCCGTGTCGCCGTCGACGACGTTCTTCGCCAGAACGCGGCCGAGCAGATAATCTTCGGGGACCGAAATGTAGGTGGTCTTGGCGCTTTCGAGGTCGCGAATGTGCTTCGCGTTGATGCGCTTGTCCTTCTGGACGATGACCTTGCCTTCGCGATCCGAAATGTCGAAGCGCGCGACTTCACCACGCAGACGCTCCGGCACGAACTCCATCTGCGCGCCTTCCGGCATCAGCGTGAAGTTGTCGAACACGAAGAAGTTCGCGAGGATCTGTTCCGGCGTGAGGCCGATGGCCTTCAGCAGGATCGTGACCGGCATCTTGCGGCGGCGGTCGACGCGGAAGTACAGCACGTCCTTCGGGTCGAACTCGAAATCGAGCCACGAACCGCGGTAAGGAATGATACGAGCGGAGAACAGCAGTTTGCCCGAGCTGTGCGTCTTGCCCTTGTCGTGTTCGAAGAACACGCCAGGCGAACGGTGCAGCTGCGAGACGATCACACGCTCGGTGCCGTTGATAACGAACGAACCGGTCGGCGTCATGAGCGGAATTTCGCCCATGTACACTTCCTGCTCCTTCACTTCCTTGACGACCGGCTTGCTCGGCGATTCCTTGTCGAGCAGGACCAGACGCACCTTGGCGCGCAGCGCCGAGCAGTACGTCAGACCGCGCTGCTGGCATTCCTTGATGTTGAATGCCGGCGGCGACAGCATGTAGCTGACGAACTCTAGACGAGCAAAGCCGTTATGGGAAACAATAGGAAAAACAGACGAAAACGCTGCTTGCAGACCTTCCGACTTGCGCTGGGCGCTCGCCGTTTCTGCTTGCAGGAACGTGCTGAATGATTCAAGCTGGGTAGCCAGCAGGAAAGGAACTTGGTGAACGATGGGGCGTTTCGCGAAACTCTTGCGAATACGCTTCTTCTCGGTGAAGGAATATTGCATACGATCTCCGAATCACGGCGGGTAGGACGACCCGAGTGTTCACCGACTGAGACCCGATGGCTTCGCGAGCCTTGGAAGCTTGGTGGTTGGCCTCTACCAACCGCTGGCTGACGGCAGCGGATTTGGGCTTGTCATAACTTGCCCGCTGCCCGACCAAACTTGCCTTCTGCAGTCGCTTCAGAAGACAAAGAGAAGCGTCGTGCGTCTGGATGTTCCTCATGCCGTTCTGGCACTCACCCTGAACAAGACGTTTTTCTTTGGCTTCTGGGTCCCGCATCCTGCCTCCGACTCCTGAAAATCGAACACAAAAACGCAGTCCCCACAAAGCACAAAAAGGCCGGCGGTGTAAAAACCGCCAGCCTTCGCACAGCGCGCTGAAACTTACTTGATTTCAGCCTTCGCGCCGGCTTCTTCCAGCTTCTTCTTCGCTTCTTCAGCAGCAGCCTTGGGCACCGCTTCCTTCACGGGCTTCGGTGCGCCGTCGACCAGGTCCTTCGCTTCCTTCAGGCCGAGACCCGTCAGTTCACGAACGGCCTTAATGACCGAAACCTTGTTCGCGCCTGCTTCGAGCAGGTTGACCGTGAATTCGGTCTGCTCTTCAGCAGCAGCAGCAGCGCCGCCGCCTGCCGGGCCAGCGACTGCAACAGCAGCTGCCGACACGCCAAACTTCTCTTCGAATGCCTTGACCAGTTCGTTCAGTTCGAGAACCGACATCGCGCCAACGGCTTCGAGGATGTCTTCTTTTGCGATTGCCATTTGAAATTACTCCAGATTTGAATTCGGAAACAGCTAGCGATATTCGCTCGCTCTTGCTTGTTCGACTGCCTGAACTCAGGCAGCTTCTGCTTGCTTCTTCTCTGCCAGCGCGGCGAGTGCACGCGCGAAACCGGAGACAGGAGCTTGCATAACGAACAGCAGCTTCGAGAGCAGTTCTTCGCGGCTCGGGATGCTGGCCAGCGCTTGCACGCCTGCCTTGTCCATCACCTTGCCTTCGTAGGAACCAGCCTTGATGACCAACTTGTCATTGCTCTTTGCGAAGTCGTTCACGACCTTCGCTGCAGCAATTGCATCTTCCGAGATGCCGTAGATCAGGGGGCCAGTCATCTGCTCTGCCAGCGGAGCAAACGGGGTACCTTCAACAGCGCGACGCGCCAGCGTGTTCTTCAACACGCGGAGGTACACCTGCTGCTCACGCGCTTTCGCGCGCAGCTTGGTCAGATCGCCAACCGCGATTCCACGATACTCGGCCAACACGACGGTCTGAGCCTTCGCGACTTGCGCGGAGACTTCAGCCACGACGGCCTGCTTACCTTCTTTGTTCAGTGGCACGGTTAACCTCCAGATTCGACACCCAACGCGATTGCGCCAGATGCCGCGTTCAACAACGGCGACCGACCAGTCCGGAGTAAATCAGTTTGCATCTGCAGGCGTTTCCGCCTGATTCAGCTCACATCAGCACTTCAAAACTTTTTCGGGTTCGCCATCTGCGTTGGCTTTGCATTAAGGAAGCACCCAACGACTGCACTTCCGCCAACGGTCTTTGACAACCGGTTGTGCCGCGCAGACTGCCGCTGCACAACCGCCCAAAGCCCTTTAAATCCGCACTGCGATCAGGGTAGCAAGCTACGCTCCAGACCTCAGCGCGGCAAAACTTGTTGCGACGCTATTGCGGCAATCAGGCTGCCAGCGACGACTGGTCGACGCGAACGCCAACGCCCATCGTGCTCGAAACAGCGATCTTGCGCAGGTACACGCCCTTGCTCGTTGCCGGCTTGGCCTTCGTCAGCGCTTCGAGGAGCGC
Source organism: Paraburkholderia sp. J94 (assembly GCF_905220285.1). NCBI lineage: Bacteria > Pseudomonadati > Pseudomonadota > Betaproteobacteria > Burkholderiales > Burkholderiaceae > Paraburkholderia > Paraburkholderia sp. J94. The sequence goes on from NZ_CAJMZH010000021.1 coordinate 156,207, forward strand.
GTCGAGGTTGCTGCGCAGCGCGGTCGCTTCGAACGATGCACGGCCGATGGTCGCGTGGATGATACCGGCCTTGTCGACACGGAATTGCACCTGACCAGCCTTCGCGTTCTTGACCGCGGTGGCGACGTCCGGCGTAACCGTACCGACCTTCGGGTTCGGCATCAGGCCGCGCGGGCCGAGGATCTGACCCAGCGTACCGACGATACGCATCGTGTCCGGCGAAGCGATCACGATGTCGAAGTTCAGGTTGCCGCCCTTGATCTGCTCGGCGAGGTCTTCCATGCCGACGATTTCTGCGCCAGCTGCCTTGGCTTGCTCAGCCTTTTCGCCTTGTGCGAACACAGCAACGCGAACCGACTTGCCGGTACCTGCGGGCAGAACGACCGAACCACGAACGACCTGGTCCGACTTCTTCGCGTCGATGCCGAGTTGGACTGCGACGTCGATCGACTCGTCGAACTTCGCCGTAGCGCATTCCTTCACGAGCGACAGTGCGTCGACGATTGCGTATTGCTTCTGGCGATCGATCTTGGCGGCCAGAGCCTTTTGACGCTTCGAAACCTTAGCCATTTACACGCCCTCCACGACGATGCCCATCGAGCGGGCGCTACCAGCGATCGTGCGGACCGCTGCATCCATATCGGCTGCCGTGAGGTCCGGCATCTTGGTCTTGGCGATTTCTTCGGCTTGCGCGCGCGTGATCGTAGCGACCTTGTCCGTGTGCGGCTTGGCCGAACCCTTGTCGACCTTCGCTGCCTTCTTGATCAGGACCGTAGCCGGCGGCGTCTTCAGGACGAACGTGAAGCTCTTGTCGGCGAACGCGGTGATGACGACCGGAATCGGCAGACCCGGTTCCAGTGCCTGGGTCTGCGCGTTGAACGCCTTGCAGAACTCCATGATGTTCAGGCCGCGTTGGCCCAGTGCCGGACCGACCGGCGGCGACGGGTTGGCTTTACCTGCAGGAATCTGCAGCTTGATAAAGCCGATGATTTTCTTTGCCATGTTGAAAACCTCTTTGGAACGCGTGAGCGTTCGGGTGAGTGGTAGCGCGCGCTCGCCCAATCTTCGCTGTACCAAACATCTTTTACAGCCGACTGGAGTACTGGCGCTCCTCTACGGCCATGACGCGGACCGTAAGCGCGGAAAAACGGATCGCACCAGAGATGCGATCCGTCGTATTCGATTTACAGCTTTTCGACCTGGCCGAATTCGAGTTCGACTGGTGTGGCGCGGCCAAAAATGGTGACGGAGACCCGGACGCGCGATTTTTCGTAGTTGACTTCTTCGACGCTGCCGTTGAAGTCCGTGAACGGACCTTCCTTCACGCGGACCATCTCGCCGACTTCGAACAGGGTCTTGGGGCGCGGCTTCTCAACGCCTTCCTGCATCTGCGACATGATCTTTTCGACTTCGCGCGGCGAAATCGGGCTCGGGCGATTACGCGCCCCGCCGACGAAACCGGTCACCTTTGCCGTGTTCTTCACGAGGTGCCACGTTTCGTCCGTCATTTCCATTTCAACCAGGACGTAGCCCGGGAAGAAACGACGTTCGGTCACCGATTTGTGACCGCCCTTCACCTCGACGACTTCTTCAGTCGGGACGAGGATCTGGCCAAACTTGTCTTGCATGCCGGCACGATCGATGCGCTCCTGAAGCGCACGTTGCACGCTCTTCTCCATCCCGGAGTAGGCGTGCACCACATACCAACGTTTTCCGCTCGGGGATGCCGGTGTATCGCTCATATCATTTCCAACCCAGAATCGCCGAGAAAATCACCCATTCGATGGATTTGTCGCAAACCCACAGAAAGATGGCCATTACCAGCACAAAACCGAAGACCACCAACGTCGTTTGCGTGGCCTCTTTACGAGTCGGCCAGACGACCTTGCGAACTTCTTTGTACGAGTCTTTGGCAAACGCGATGAAGCTCTTGCCGGGCGCCGAGAGAAGACCGACTACCACCCCCGCGATCACGCCAACTGCAAGCGCTGCACCGCGGACATACCACTCCTGGCTACCGAGCCAGTAGAACCCTACGAACCCGGCCACAACCAACAATACACCTGCTGCAAGCATGAGCTTGTCGCTGGAAGTATTTACAGTTTCGACGGAAGGATTCGCCATAACACCTTAAAGAACAACGCGCCGTAGCGCGTGAAGTTGGCAGGGGCAGAGGGAATCGAACCCCCAACCTTCGGTTTTGGAGACCGACGCTCTGCCAGTTGAGCTATACCCCTAAACCATTTTGGGGTGGCGGTAACCACCACCCCGGAAACCACTTAGTCGATCAACGAGACTGGCAAAAACTTACTCGATGATCTTTGCAACCACGCCGGCGCCGACGGTACGGCCACCTTCGCGGATTGCGAAGCGCAGACCTTCTTCCATCGCGATCGGAGCGATCAGCTTCACCGTGATCGACACGTTGTCGCCCGGCATGACCATTTCCTTGTCCTTCGGCAGCTCGATCGAGCCCGTCACGTCCGTCGTACGGAAGTAGAACTGCGGACGGTAGTTGTTGAAGAACGGCGTGTGGCGGCCGCCTTCGTCCTTGCTCAGCACGTACACTTCAGCCGTGAAGTGCGTGTGCGGCGTGATCGAACCCGGCTTGGCCAGAACCTGGCCGCGCTCGACGTCTTCACGCTTCGTGCCGCGCAGCAGGATACCGACGTTGTCGCCTGCCTGACCCTGGTCGAGCAGCTTGCGGAACATTTCCACGCCCGTGCAGGTCGTCTTCACCGTCGGCTTGATACCGACGATTTCGATTTCTTCGCCGACCTTGACCAGGCCACGCTCGATACGACCCGTCACCACCGTGCCACGACCCGAGATCGAGAACACGTCTTCGACCGGCATCAGGAAGGCGCCGTCAACTGCGCGCTCCGGCGTCGGGATGTACGTGTCCAGCGCGTCGGCCAGGCTCATGATCGCCACTTCACCCAGCTCGCCCGTGTCGCCTTCCAGCGCCAGCTTGGCCGAACCCTTGACGATCGGCGTGTCGTCGCCCGGGAAGTCGTACTTCGACAGAAGCTCGCGCACTTCCATTTCGACCAGCTCGAGCAGCTCGGCGTCGTCGACCATGTCGCACTTGTTCAGGAAGACGATGATGTACGGAACGCCAACCTGACGTGCCAGCAGGATGTGCTCACGCGTTTGCGGCATCGGGCCGTCAGCAGCCGAGCAAACCAGGATCGCGCCGTCCATCTGTGCCGCGCCCGTGATCATGTTCTTCACATAGTCAGCGTGGCCCGGGCAGTCGACGTGTGCGTAGTGGCGGTTAGCCGTTTCGTACTCGACGTGCGCAGTGTTGATGGTAATACCACGTGCCTTTTCTTCCGGTGCCGCGTCGATCTGGTCGTAAGCCTTGGCTTCGCCGCCGAACTTCTTGGTCAGAACCGTCGTGATAGCTGCCGTCAGCGTGGTCTTGCCGTGGTCAACGTGACCGATCGTGCCCACGTTCACGTGCGGCTTGGTCCGCTCAAACTTACCCTTGGCCATTTTCGACTCCTAAGAGGATTTTTCCGTACGTTGCGCGGGGCGCGCAAACAATCACTGGGTTGCTGCTGCCTGCTCGATGCGAGGCCTTCTGAACGCTTCTGGAGGCCTGCTAGATACCGGCTGGTGCCCATGGGCAGGATCGAACTGCCGACCTCTCCCTTACCAAGGGAGTGCTCTACCACTGAGCCACATGGGCAAAAACTGCTCTGAACTGCTTTATTGCGTCGCTGGAGCGGGTGAAGGGAATCGAACCCTCGTCGTAAGCTTGGAAGGCTTCTGCTCTACCATTGAGCTACACCCGCGAAGTTTTTCCGACTACTGCCGATTCCCGACACTTAACTTCAGCTGAATTCTGGTGGAGGAGGTTGGATTCGAACCAACGTAGGCGTAAGCCAACAGATTTACAGTCTGCCCCCTTTAGCCACTCGGGCACCCCTCCGTAGAGAACTGATGATTATGGGGTAAGTTCCGAACTGTGTCAAGCACTTTATTCGGCGCTGAACCCACAACGCTCTCACTTATAGGGAGAGCGAAAAAGCAAAAACCCCGGCTTTTTAGGGCCGGGGTTTCGCAATAAGAAGCCTGACGATTACCTACTTTCACACGGGCAATCCGCACTATCATCGGCGTAGAGTC
>NZ_CAJMZH010000022.1:0-128783 GCF_905220285.1 Paraburkholderia sp. J94
GAAGCCGAAGCTGATCATCGCGGGCGCATCGGCGTTCGCGCTGCGCATCGACTTCGAGCGTATCGCCAAGGTCGCCAAGGCCGTCGGCGCGTACTTCATGGTCGACATGGCGCACTACGCCGGCTTGATCGCCGCGGGCGTCTACCCGAACCCGGTGCCGTTCGCCGACTTCGTCACCACGACCACGCACAAGAGCCTGCGCGGCCCGCGCGGCGGCGTGATCCTGATGAAGGCCGAGCACGAGAAGGCCATCAACTCGGCAATTTTCCCGGGCATCCAGGGCGGTCCGCTGATGCACGTGATCGCCGGCAAGGCCGTCGCGTTCAAGGAAGCCGCGTCGCCGGAATTCAAGACCTATCAGCAGCAAGTGGTCGAGAACGCACGCGTGCTGGCCGAAACGCTGGTCAAGCGCGGTCTGCGTATCGTCTCGGGCCGCACGGAAAGCCACGTGATGCTGGTCGATCTGCGCGCGAAGAAGATCACCGGTAAGGCGGCGGAAGCGGCGCTCGGCGCGGCGCATATCACCGTCAACAAGAACGCGATTCCGAACGACCCCGAGAAGCCGTTCGTGACGAGCGGCGTCCGTCTCGGCTCGCCCGCGATGACCACGCGCGGGTTCGGCGTGAAGGAAGTCGAACGGGTCGGCAACCTGATCGCCGACGTGCTCGAAGCCCCGGAAGACGCCGCCACGATCGAGCGCGTGAAGGCGCAGGTCGCCGAGCTGACGACGCGCTTCCCGGTATATAGCTGAGGCGCGCACGCGCCGCCGCCCCGCCCGACAGGACAGCCTCGTGCAAACCTACCTCGGTCCGCGCCTCGCCGCAAACGGCCAGATACTCGCCCTGTTCAAGGTGCCCACGCGCCTGGGCGAAGTCTTTATGAGCGTCGGCCGCACGGAATTCGGCAACGACGAACGCGCGGTCGTGGAAGTGCGGCGCGATGCGCTGTTCGGCCTGTGGCGCAACGACATGCCCGGCGCGATCCGCGCGCTTCCGGCCCGCGGCCTCGACGCTGCGGTATTGAGCGAAAAGATCGAACTCGCCGATGAAGGATTCCGGCTCGGCATAAGCGATCCCGTTCCGCTGATGGAAGTGCGCTGCGGCGTGAGACCCAGAATCGGCGCGCCGTCGATCAACGAGACTGTCGCCCTGAACGCAACGGCGCAGCCTTATCTTTCGGTGATCGACGGCGTGGCGCGCGCGCTGTGGCTCGCTTCGCAGGGCTCGCCCTGTTTTCCGGTCGAATGCGACGTTTCCGAAGCGCCGCTGCTCGCGCGGCTCGCGGGCACGCGCCGCAGCCGCTGGATGCGCGTGTCGGAAATGCTGCCGCTTTCGTCGTTTCCGCACGGCGTTCATGCGTCGCGTGCAGATAGTACGGACTCCCATTCAATGAAAGGAGCATTTCACTAACGCGGGCGCAGTTCCCGAGCGAGGGTCTGCGTGGGCGCGTCCGGGTTCATTTCGATGCCGATTCAACCGTGGCCGAATATAATTCCCTCATACAAAATGATTCGCCACACAGGGGAACCCCGGTATGAACCGCATCTTCATGACCCGCGAAGAAGTCATTCACCTGCTGCTCGAAGCCCACGCAACGGCCCGAGGCGGCGCGCCGACCTTGATCAAGCCGGTCGGTCGCGATCCGGCCAAGATCGAAGCCCTCGACCGGCTGCTGCTCGACGTGCGCGCCGGACGCGTCAACGAGATCCGGCTCGACGCCGAGGACAGCACGCATATCGCCATTACGGACTGATCCGCCCGCAGAAACTCGCCCGCAGCGCGCTAGCCGCGCGCTTGCGCGCCGGCGCCCGACGCCGTCAAACCGCGCGTCAGGCTGACAACCGCGCCAATGCCCGCGAAGATCGCCGCCACAGCGAGACATTTCGTCGTCCGCTCCGTGACGTTCAACTGGAACAGCATCGTCACGAGCGACGATCCCAGGCACCATCCCACCGTCCGCGCGACCGCCACCAGGCCGCCAGCCGCGCCGCTGCGTGCGACCGGCCCGGACGTCATCATCGTCGTGTTGTTCGGCGTCTGGAAGAAGCCGAAGCCCGCGCCGCACACGGCCATGCGGATGGCGATTTCGAGGTCGGTCGGCGTGCCCGGCAACAGCACCAGCGAGACCAGCCCGCCCGCCAGCACCGCCAGCCCGACGCTGCCGAGCACCGCAGCCGGGTAACGGGCGGAAAGACGACCGGCGATGGGCGCGGCGGCGGCGACGAGCAAGGGCCAGGGCGTCACCAGCAAGCCGGTCTCGACCGCCGAGCGATGCAGCAAGGTTTGCAGCAGAAACGGCACGGAGATATACGCGATGATCTGCGCCGCGTACGAGCACACCGACGTGACCGCCGAGAGCGCGATCACGGGAATGCGCAGCAAATCCAGCGGCAGTAGCGGCGTCGCACGATGGCTTTGATGCCAGACCAGGGCCATCAGGAACAACGCGCCCACCACCAGCATGATCACCGCCCGGCCCGTATCGTGGCCGAGAATATCGACGCCCATCACGAGCAAGCCCAATGCGATCGCGTTGAGCGCGGCGCCCGCGAGATCGAACGGACGCGGCGCGCCCTGACTACGCGGCGCAACGGCGAGAAACAGCGGAATCGCCACGAGGCACGCGGGCACGTTGACGAGAAAGAGCCACGGCCATGCGGCGATCGAGAGGATCAGCGCCGCCACCGTCGGCCCTAATGCCCCCGACATCGCGACCACCAGCGCAATCGAAGCAAAGCCGCGAGCAATGAGGCTGCGCGGATAAATGGAACGCACCAGTGCCGGACCCAGCGCCGCGAGACACGCGCCGCCGACACCCTGAAGCACGCGCGCGGCCACCAGAACGGGCAGCGACGGCGCGCTCGCGCAGCACACCGAGCCGATCAGGAACAGCACCAGCCCGATGGCGTAAATGCGCTTGTGCCCGATGATTTCGCCGAGCGCGGCGGCCGGCAGCAGGCATACGGCCACGGCAAGCTGATAACCGTTGACGACCCAGACGACCGCCGCGTCGCTGGTGCCGAGTTCGCGGACGAGCGTCGGCAGCGCGATATTGGCGATGGCGCTGTCGAGATTGCTCAGCAGGATGCCGAGCAGGATGCAGCTCATGACGAGCCAGCGCTGGCGCTCCGGCAAGCCTTGCCCTTCTGCCGGGCGCTGCGGATGTTCAATGTGTGATTGCAAAGTCAGACTCCATCGGCGCTCAATTAATCGGGATGACGAACGAATTTCGCCGGATCGACGCACTTAAGCTCGTCCATCGACCGGAATCGATAGCGCGCGAATTGAAACAAGCGGGAAAGACAGCGAGAAAGTCGATAAGCGTATTCATGGCGTCGATCAAGCGTAGAAAGCCATCGACCCGCATTGACGGGCTGACGACCAGGTACGCGTTGGTTGACGTAAACGCTTACGGCCGCCATTGCGGCGACCGGGTGATCTTAATGCAGCCGCTATTTTTTCGCAATGGAATCTCTTCCATTGAAATAGCGGCTTGCATAAAGATTACATGCGACATTACATGCGCGCGCAATCACACGCGCAGCGGCTCAACGCGCGCTCAACGCACGTTCCTTCCGTCGATCGACATGATGGGCTTGTGCTCATGCGTGTGCGAATCGTCGTGCGATATCGGTGCGCGTGCATTCAGCCAGTCCTCGGCGACCTGCGCATCGAACGTGCCCGACCACTTCGCGACCACCACGGTCGCCAGCGCGTTGCCGATCGTGTTGCAGGTGGCAATCGCCATCGACATGAAGCGATACACGCCGAAGATGATCGCCACGCCTTCGACCGGCAGCACGCCCGTCGACGCAACCGTGGCCGCGAACACCACGAACGAGCCGCCCGACACCGTCGCCGCGCCCTTCGAGGTCAGCAGCATCAGCAGCAGAATGCCGAGCTGATGTTCGAACGTCAGCGGCACGTTGTACGCATGCGCGATAAAGAGCACGCCCATCGACATAAAAATCGAAGTGCCGTCGAGGTTGAACGCATAACCGGTCGGCAGCACGAGGCCGACGGTCTGCTTCGCGCAACCGAGTCGTTCGAGTTTGACGAGCAGGCGCGGCAACGCGCTTTCCGATGAGGCGGTGCCCAGCACAATCAGGATTTCGTCCTTGATATAGCGGAGAAAACGCCACATGCTGAAGCCCGCGACCCGCGCGATCGCGCCCATCACGACGAACACGAACAGCGCGATCACCGCATAGAAACTCAGCACCAGTTGCGCGAGCGCGATGAGCACCGCCGTGCCGTTGCTGCCCACCGCGAACGCGACCGCGCCGAAGGTGCCGAGCGGCGCGAGCTTCATCACCACGTTGACGAACGCGAACAGCACCTGCGAAACGAGATCGAGTCCTTCGCTGATGCGCACGCGCCGCGCTTCGGGAATCGCCAGAATGCCGATGCCGACCATCACCGCGAGCACGACCACCTGCAACAACTCGCCCTTCGCGAACGCGCCGATGAAGTTGTCGGGCACGAGGTGCATCACGAACGCGCTGAAGGTCTGCGGCGGCGGCGCCTTCGCGGCAGCCACGGCATTCGCCGCCGCGTGCGGCGCGATCGCGGTCATGCCCTTGCCGGTCTGGAACAGATTGCCGGCGAGCAGACCCACGGCGAGCGCGATCGTCGAGACGCCCTCGAAGTAGACGAGCGAGCGCCAGCCCACGCGGCCCGCGCTGCGCGCATCGCCCGCCGACGCAATGCCATGCACGATCGTCAGAAACACGAGCGGCGCGACGCCCGCCTTGATGAGCGCGAGGAAAATGTCGCCGAGCACCTTGAGCTGCGCCGCGAAGGCCGGAAACGCAAGACCCACGCCGATGCCCAGCACGAGCGCGATCATCACCTGCATGCCCAGCCGCTTGTACCACGGTTGCCGCGCGAGCGGCGCCAACGATTCGTGTGCCTCGTTCGCGAGGATCTTGTCGTTCATGATGTGTGCTCCTCCAGCTCCGTCCGATCAGATCTCGCTCGACAAGGCGAGCGCGCGGTCCACCATCTGCGGCGCGAGGCCCAGATAGTTGGCCGGATCGGTCATGCGATCGATAGCGGCGCGATCGAAATGTTGCGTGACTTCGGGCAGCGCGGCGAGCGCCTCGGCCAGCGTGCCGCCGTGCTCGTTGACTGTGCGGCACGCGTCGTAGACCAGATCGTGCGCCTGCTGACGGCCCGTGTACGGCGCCATCTGCATCATCGCGGCCTCGGCCACGATCAGCCCCTTGCTGATGCCGAGGTTGTGCTTCATGCGCCCGGTGTCGACGATCAGGCCGCCCAACGCGAACTTCGCCTGATGCAGCGCGCCCGACGCGAGAATGAAGCTCTCGGGAATCGCGATCCATTCGGCGTGCCACGGGCCGGTCGCGCGCTCGAAGTCCTGGATCATCGCGTCGACCATCAGGCCCGCGTGCTGACGCACGGCCTTGGCGGCCGCGAGCATCAGTTCGCTCGAAATCGGATTGCGCTTTTGCGGCATCGTGCTGCTCGCGCCGCGGCCCTTCACGAAGGGCTCGTAGACTTCGGCGAATTCGTTGGACGCCATGATCATGATGTCGGTCGCGATCTTGCCGAGCGAGCCGGTCACGAGCGCGAGCAGGTTCACGGCTTCGGCGAAACCGTCGCGCGCGACGTGCCAGGTCGTGGCCGGCACGCCCAGACCGAGTTCCTGCGCGAGCGCCTTTTGCACCGCGAAACCCTTCTCGCCGATCGACGCGAGCGTGCCCGCCGCGCCCGCGAATTCCACCACGGCCACGCGCGGGCGCAGTTGCGCGATGCGCTGCTGATGGCGGTCGAACATCGCGAGCCAGATCGCCGCCTTATAGCCGAAGGTCACGGGCAGCGCCTGCTGCAGATGCGTGCGGCCCGCCATCGGCGTGTCGCGATGCTTGTTCGCCAGGTCGCCGAGAATGCCGCGCAGTTCGCGGATATCGGCGTCGATCGAATCGAGCGCGTCGCGCACCTGCAGCGCCACGGCCGTGTCCATGATGTCCTGCGTGGTGGCGCCCCAGTGCACATAGCGCCCCGCTTCGCCGCACATGCCGACGAGCTGGTGCACGAGCGGCAGGATCGGATAGCCGACGATGTCGGTTTCCTCGCGCATATGGTCGAAGTCGATGCGCTCGATGCGCGACTCGCGCGCGATGGCGTCGGCGGCCTCGGCCGGGATCACGCCGCAGCGCGCCTCGGCTTTCGCGAGCGCGACTTCGACGTCGATGTAGCGCTGGATCAGCGCGGTATCGGAGAAAACGGCGCGCATTTTGGCGGTGCCGAAGGCGTCGCGAAACAGGATGGAATCGACGACGGTGCTGGAGGCGGGCATCTGGCTGGGGATCATGTTCGGTATCAGGCTTGGACTCGACATTCAGGGACGAACCGGCGAAGGAATCGCCGAATATGTTCGGACATATTTAGATTAATATGTTCGAACATATCGAGCAAGTCGTGATTTACCCCTACGCCGGACGTGCGCGCCTTAAACTTCCGTCATGAACAGACCCCGCTTTGCCGAAATCGCCCGCGATCTGACCGAGGGCATCGCCTCCGGCCGCTTTCCGGTCGGCAGCTACTTGCCGACCGAGCTGGAATTGCGCGACCAGTACCAGACGAGCCGCCACACGATCCGCGCGGCGCTGCACGAGCTTCAGCAACTCGGTTTCGTTTCGCGCCGCAAGAACGCGGGCACGCGCGTGGAGTCGGCGCAGCCGCGCAACGGCTTTCGGCCGACGCTGGCTTCGGTGGACGATCTGGTGCAGTTCGGCAGCGAGCATCTGCGCGAAGTGCAGTCGGTGGAGGACGTGGTGGCGGACGCCGGGCTCGCGGACGTCCTGCAATGCGACGAGGGCGAGCGCTGGCTGCGGATTTCGAGTCTGCGCGTGCAGCGCGACGCGCCGCGCGCGCGCGCGGCGGAACGGGCCGTGCCGGTGGGATGGACCGATGTCTATATCGATCCGGCGTATCAGGAAGTGGCCGATCAGGCGCGCGCCGAGCCGGACACGCTCATCAGTTCGCTGATCGAAACGCGCTACGGACGACGCGTGGCCGAGATTCGCCAGGATGTGAGCGCGCTGCTGCTCGCGCCGGACATGGCCGCGCGCCTGGCCGTCGAGGCCGGAACGGCAGCGTTGCGCGTGGTGCGCCGATATCTGGATGCAGCGGGGAAAACGTTCGAGGTGTCGGTGACCGTGCATCCGGCCGAGCGCTTTTCGATTTCGATGCGCCTGACACGATCGGACGAAGACAATCCGTAATGGCCGCGCGAATGTGCTTACCGCCCGGGCGGCAAACACATTCGTCGGTCATCAACAGTCTCTCAGATTCCAGCGAATCGCCGTTCATGAATGACGGCGTGCCGAGAAGGTAATCGACGGTAAGTTTTCGATCAACTTCGCTAAATCGCTACAGCCAACACTTCATTCACAAATACCGTGAATGGCGCGTTCATGTGACGATTCGCTGGACACTCCGCGCGCAATCCGCTACGTAAGCCGACGTAATTTAGGCAAATAGACGCGCGTGCATTGCCCTGATACCGTTTTCCTGTCCGTGGCGTGATTGCCGCGGATACCTCCAGATCGATTCCGCTCCGGGAAAGATCTTTCCGTCGCGTCCCCCCGGTCGCGACGGCTTTTCTAATCGCGGCCGTGTTTAGCCGCCAGCGTGTTTTGTCGTGAATTGAGTCGGCTTTGGTCTGAGGATTTTTTCGACGAGCCGAGCGGCGCCCTGACGATTCAATAGCCGTGGCAATTGGGCGAGCAACCAGTTCTTCGCGCCCACGACCCGATGGCACTCGTTGCGATCCACGGCCCGGAACGCTTCCTGAATGACGCTTTCCACCGGCATCGGCACGCCAACAGCGGCCTCCTGCGCGCCGACGACATCGAAGAATCCCGTTTGCGTCGCGCCCGGACACAAGGCGAGTACGCGAATCCCCTTCTGCCGGTTTTCAGCCCAGATCGCCTCGGAAAATGACAGCACGAATGCTTTGGTCGCGCCGTAAACAGCCATATACGGATCGGGCTGAAATGCGGCGGTGGACGCCACATTAATGACGACGCCATTCGATTTCGCCAGCATGCCCGGCAGCGCGAGATGTGTCAGCTCGACTACGGCCATGCAATTCACGAGCATTTCCTCGCGCTGACGCGACATTGCAATCGTTTCGAATCGCCCGTATGTCGCAAAGCCTGCGTTGTTGATCAGCACGTCAATATGACTTCCGGTGGCTTTCAGATGCGCGGCAACGGCATCCACGGCGCCCGGCGCGCTCAGATCGATACTCAGGAAATCGGCCTCGCAGCCATACTCGCGTCGCAAGGTTTCCGCGAGATTGCGCAAGGTGTCGCCCGAGCGCGCCACCAGCAGCAGTTTGGCCCCGCGCCTCGCGATCGCAATCGCGAATTCGCGGCCAATACCCGACGACGCGCCGGTGACGAGTGCGGTCTTTCCGCGAAAATCGAAAGGAATGGTCATAGCCTGTTGAGCGTGTGAAACACAGAGTGAAAGACGACTCCGACTCTAAACCGTTGACTAAAGACCACGGTCAAGTCCTAATGTCGGCTCACGAATCCGAATGGAAACAGCATGCTTATTGGCGAACTCTGTAAACAGGCTGGCGTGTCTCGCGATACGGTTCGCTATTACGAACGATTTGGTTTGCTCGACAAGGCAACGCAACCGCACGTCACGAATACCTATAAGCAGTATTCGGCGCTTTCGCTTCAGCGCATACGTCTGATCGTCCACGCCAAAGCGCTCGGTTTCACTTTGGCGGAAATCCGCGATGTGATCGACGTATGGGATAGCCCGGGTTTCGGCACGGCGGATAAGGTCGTCTGTCTTCAGGCCAAGCTAAAAGAACTCGATGAAAAAAGTCACGCGCTGAGCGAGTTGCGCGCGGGGCTGCTCAATGCGCTCGATAAAGTGGGCGGCGAATGCGTGGATGCGGAGATTGCCGGTTAAAGGCAGTCGTGACGATGCGCACGCTCTATATTCAACCGGACGCCGCGCAAGGTTTGCCCAGGCAGTGCCATACCGTGGCGATCTCCGATCTGCTTCGGCAATTGATTGTCAGCGCGATGGAGATAACGGGCGATTACACCGCGGATTCACGCGACGGACGCCTGATGGGTTTGCTGCTCGATGAACTCAATTTCCTGCCCGTGCTGCCGCTTCATTTGCCGTTGCCCACGCACCCGTATCTGGCCGATATTTGCCAGCAGTTGCTCGATGCGCCCGACGACAAACGAACACTCGGTGAATGGGCGAAAGTCGCCGGAGTCGATGCGAAAACGCTGCAACGCGCGTTCGCCCAGCAAGTGAGCATGACCTTCGGGCAATGGCGGCAGCAGGCGCGTCTGCTCATGGCGCTCGAACGGCTGGCGACGGGTCAGAGCATTCTCGACGTGGCGCTCGGCATGGGATACGACAGTCCGAGCGCATTTACCGCGATGTTCAAAAAGCAGCTCGGCGTGGTGCCGAGCGAGTATTTCCGTATCAGCGAGTAAGCGGACCCAGGCGGATCGGCGACGGTTTTCAATGCCTGTTCAACGTCTCGCCGGGCCGCAGCGTCAGCACGCGCACGCCGTTGCGCGTCACGGCCACCGTGTGCTCGAATTGCGCGGACAGTTTTCCGTCGCGCGTCACGACCGTCCAGCCATCGTCCCCGGTCGCCACGGCGGCGCGGCCCTGATTGAGCATCGGCTCGATCGTGAACACCATGCCCTCGCGCAGCGCCAAGCCCGTGCGCGGCTTGCCCCAATGCAGCACCTGCGGATCCTCGTGCATTTCGCGGCCAATGCCGTGCCCGCAATATTCGCGCACGACCGAATAACCATTGCGCCGCGCATGCCGCTCGATCGCGTGCCCGACATCGCCGAGCGTCGCGCCCGGACGCACAGCGCGAATGCCCTTCCACATCGCCTCGTAAGTCACATCGACAAGACGTTGCGCGAGCGGCGACACCTCGCCGACCAGATAAGTCTTGCTGGAATCGGCGATATAGCCGTTCTTCTCCAGCGTGATGTCGAAATTGACGATGTCGCCGCTTTGCAGAATCTCCGCCGCCGACGGCACGCCGTGACAGACCACGTGGTTGCGCGAAGCGTTCAGCGCGTAGGCGTAGCCGTACTGCCCCTTGCTGGCCGGGCGCGACTTGAGCTCGTTGACGATGAGGCCATCGACGAGATCGTTCACCTGCATCGTCGACATGCCGATCAGGTTCAGCCGGTCCAGATAGCCGAACACGTCCGCGAGCAACTTGCCCGACTCCGCCATCAAGGCGATTTCCTCAGGCCGCTTGGTCACGCCGACGCCACCTTGAGCGCTTCCGCCGCCACGCCCGCGGCCCGCAGTTCGCGGGCGACGATCTCGTTGAACGGCGTCGTCGGATTCATTTCGCACAGCATGCCGATCTTGATCCAGAACGCCGCCTGCGCGTTGATCGAGCGGCACGACACCGCGCTCGCCTTGCGGATTTGATCGTGCAATTCGTCGTCGATGTTGACGATGCCCATTTGCCACTCCGTATATATGAAACGTATATGGATCGTATAGCGTAAACCGGGCGCCGTGCAACCGATTTCTGATTTCCGGCTCAGCCCGCTTCGAACCGCCGATAGCACGTAAACGCAAAAACGGCGCTCAACGAGCGCCGTTTTTACGCGATATCGGCATCGCGCGATGCCGAGAGAACCGCTTACTGGCCGGCCGTCACGGGCTGAGCCTCGACCGTGCGCACCCAGCCGCGCGAATCCGGCGCCTTGCCGCGCTGGATGTCGGTGAGCAGCGTGCGCAGCTGGCGCGTGACCTGGCCTTCGCCGCCGTCGCCAATCGTGAACTCGCCGCCGGCGTGACGCACCGCGCCAATCGCGGTCACGACCGCCGCCGTACCGCAGGCGAAGGTTTCCTTGACGCGGCCCGAAGCCGAATCGGCCTGCCATTCGTCGAAGGCATACGGCGCTTCATTGACCGTGAAGCCCTCGGCGCGCGCCAGTTCGATGATCGACGCGCGGGTGATGCCCGGCAGGATCGTGCCCGACAGCGGCGGCGTGCGCAGCGAATTGTCGTCCATCAAGAAGAAGATGTTCATGCCGCCGAGTTCCTCGATCCAGCGATGCGAGGCGGCGTCCAGGAACACCACCTGATCGCAGCCGTGCGACGAGGCTTCCGTCTGCGCGATCAGGCTGGCCGCGTAGTTGCCGCCGCACTTGGCCGCGCCGGTGCCGCCGGGCGCGGCACGCGTGTAGGTGTCCGACGCCCAGACCGTGACCGCCGACTTGCCCGACTTGAAATAGGGGCCGACCGGGCACGCGATCACGCAGAACACGTATTCCGAGGCCGCGCGCACGCCCAGATAGTTCTCGATCGCGAACATGAACGGGCGCAGATAAAGGCTGCTGCCGTTGCCGCCCGGGACCCACGCGCGGTCGATGTCGACGAGCGCCTCGACGGCGCCGAGGAACAGTTCTTCCGGCAGTTCGGGCATCGACATGCGGCTGGCCGAGGCGCGGAAGCGCTTGGCGTTCTCGAGCGGACGGAACAGCGAAACCTCGCCGTTGTCGCGACGGTAGGCCTTCATGCCTTCGAAGATTTCCTGCGCGTAATGCAGGACGGCGCAGGCCGGATCGATTTCGAACGCGCGGCGCGGACCGACTTTGGCGTCGTGCCAGCCGAGCCCTTCCTTCCAGCGGATCGTGACCATGTGGTCCGTAAACACCTTGCCGAATACGGGTTCGGCGATCAATGCGGTGATCGCGTCGGCGGGCGTCGGCTGCGGGTGGCGTTCGAGGGCAAACTCGGGCTGGGGAGTGGCAGTCTTGTTCATGGCGTGTAAAAAATGCAGAAAAAAAGCGCCCGTAATGGTCGGCGGCCCTCCAGTATGGCAATTTCGCCGCTCACGCGCCAGCGAACACACCGTTTTGTGCACTGCAACGTATTCGCTGCCCCGAAACGTCCGAATGAAAATGTAAGGAAATAGGCGGCCCAGTTCAACGATCAGGGCGTCCAGCGGCCGGCAGGCGATAGTCGATTTGGCGGCTTCGGCGACTCCGAAGCGCAGGCATTCGTCGCGCGGAATCACGCGGGAACGTTTTGAAAAGCGGAGAGCGTTGCGCACGCCGATCGACTCGCATCGCTATGGGGAAAGCGGCGCGACGCAGACTTATCGGGTGTCGGCGGGCAACGAATGTCGACGCGCGAGCAAAGCGCCCGCGCATTCGATCCAGAGATATCCGCGAACGGCAATGGTCCGACGGATGAAATAAAAAGAGCCAGCGCTAGCTGGCACAAGCCGATCGTTGCCGGGGAAGCAAACGCGGCGGGGAAATCAGCTTACCGAATTAACCATTCGGTACAAATCTGCCCCGAGTGTAATCGCAGCGTCAGCAAAAATCCATGACACCCTAAATTTGTTTTGTAACGTCGATGGAATAAAAGCAGGCTTAATCAGGAAGCGGATCGAGCAAACGCACGAACGATTGTTTTATTCGTCGCCGCGCGAAGGAGTGTCGGTATCGGCGATCCCTTCGGGCGCAATGTCGTGTGAATCGGCCTGTGAATCGGCCTGTGAATCTGCACGTAAATTAGCGCGTGAATTGGCGCGGTCCCGATAACGCACATAGTCGGCGCCCACCGATGTCTTGGCGATATACATCGCGGCATCGGCTTTCGCGAGCAATTCCCTCGCATGGTCGCCATCGTCGGGAAACTCGCTGACACCGATGCTCACGCCGACATCGACCCACTGCGCGCCGAGCGGCACCGCCACTTCCATCGCGGCCTGAATGCGCGCCGCCGTCGCCGCGATCGACTCCGGCGAGCGCACGTCGCTGGCGAGAATGACGAACTCGTCGCCGCCGAAGCGGGCCACGATATCCGTATCGCGCAGCGCCGCGCGCAGACGCTGCGCCACCACCGCGAGCGCCGCGTCGCCAGCCGAGTGGCCGAATTGATCGTTGATCTGCTTGAAGCCGTTCAGATCGACGAACAGCACCGCCAGCCTTTCGCCGCACAGCGCCGCGCGACGGATCGACATCTCAAGCTGATCCATGAAGCGCATGCGATTGGGCAAACCGGTCAGCGTGTCGTGCCCCGCGAGATGCGTCAACTCTTCCTGCCGCGCATGGAGCGCGTGGACCTGCGAGCGAATCTCACTGCGCATGTGTTCGAAGCAACGCGCGAGCACGCCGATTTCATCGGAGCGCGACACGGGCAGACGCTGCATCGCGTCATCGTCGAAAATGTGCGTCACCGCGTGCGCGAGCGTGCGCAGCGGACGCACCAGCGCACGCGCGAACAGAATCGCCAGCACGATCGCAACGACACTCGATATCAGCGCGAGACGCACGATCTGCGCGCCCAATGCGTTGGCGGGCGCGAGCACGTCGCTGAGCGGCCGCGCGAGCCCGAGCGCGACGAAGCGCTTGCCGTCGACGACGCCATACGGCAGGCGCACGAACGCGAACACTTCGGCGGGCGGCTGATGCGGATGCGCGTAACCGGTAAACGTCACGTTCGGCTGGCTGCCGTCGAACAGCGAACCGGTGAGCGGGAAACTCTTCTGCATCAGCACGCGGCGGCCGCGCTCGAAGCCGAAGGTCTGCGCCGGGTCGGGATGAACCAGAAAATCGCCCCACTCGTTCGCCATGTACACCGCATAATCGGCGGGCAAATCGCGTTCGATCCGCTCGAACACGCGGCCCAGATCGACGTCGATCACCAGCACGCCGACGTTGCCGCCGCCCGCATCCACGATGGGCGTGCCGATCCTCACCACGGGCTGGTCCGGGTCCGATCCGCCGCCGCCTTCGAGCCCGACCGGCGAGAGATAGACGCGCCCCGCGCTCGCGAGCAGCGTATCGAACACGTAGGGAAACTGGCCCTTCTCCTGCAGGTCGTCGTCGGGGACGATCGCGATGTCATGCTCGCCGCGATCGACGCGCACGCGTTCGAGCCCGAAGTGGGAGCGCGAAATCAGACGAATCTGCCGATACTCGGGATGCTGCCGCATGAAGCTGACGAACACCTGCTTGAGCCGCGCGCTGCCGGGATCGGGCGCATCGCCGCGCGCGAGCGGCGCGGACGAAGGCAGCGTCGCGAGCACGAGCGCGTCGGCGGCGACGTCGCCGAGCGCGGCGGTGAAGCGCTGGCCGAGCAGTTGCGTCGACGTCAGCAGGCTGTGCTGGGCTTCGCGCATCAGCATCTGGCGATTGGCCTGATAGGTCGAATAACCGGTGGCGCCCGACGCAAGCACGCCGATGCACACCAGCAGAATCGAGAGTCTGGCCGCCAACCCGAGCTTGATCATTCCGGGAAGGTCCTCAAACGGTCGCCCGATTCGATGCGCTGCCAGAGCGCTTCGCGCTGGCCGATGCTCTCGACGAGCTGAAGCCAGACGAGGTTCGGCCCCGCGCCGGACGCGCCGCCGGGCACGGGCGTCATCGTGTTCGCGAGCCCTTCTCGCTGCGTCAGCTGCTCGCCGATCGACGGCTCCTGCATATAGTTGATCCACGCGTGCGCCAGCGTCGCATTGCTCGCGTTGCGCGTGATCGCCCAGCAATCGAGCCACGCGAGCGCGCCTTCGTCGGGCACGACATAGCCGACATCGACGCCCGCCTTGCGCAACTGCTCGACCTGCTGCGTGCCGTAGTTGCCGAACATCAGCGCCGCGTGATGCTGCACGAACAGCGCCGTCGCTTCCTCGGGCAGCGTGTAATACGTCAGCAGATTGCGGCGCAAATTGACGAGTTCGCGCGTGACGGTACGCATCTGCTCCGGCGTCAGATGAAACGGATCGGAATAGCCCAGCGAGAGCGCCGTGAACGAGAAGTTGTGCTGCGCACTATTGAAATCGAGCACCTTGCCGCGATAGCGCGGATCCCACATCGCGCGCATCGAGCGCGGCGCGACCGGAATCTGCTTGCGGTCGTAGATGAGGCCCATCGACGAATAGGTGAACGGAATCGCATAGGCCTGGCCGCCATGCACGAGTCCGCCGATGTCGGCGAGCCGCTGAAAATACGGCTGCTGCCAGTGGCGATTGGGAATCTGCTTGAGGTCGAGCGTGGCGAGCATGCCCGCCTGCGCGTAGCGCGCGATCTCGGCGGTATTGGCCGCCAGCACGTCGAAGGGCGGCGGCACGGCGCTATGCATGCGCGCCCATAGCGCTTCGTCGGAATCGACGAACGTGACTTCGACCTTGGCGTGAAAACGTTTTTCGAACGCCTGGACCCAGTCGTCGTCAGCGTAGCCGGGCCACGCGAGCACGCGCAGCACCGACTGGCGCGGGGTGTTCGAATCCGCGAGCGTGCCGGTCCAGAGAAAGCTCAACCCGAGGATGACAACGGAAACGGGCATAGCCCATCCGCGCTTGCGACAGGGGCTGCCCACACCCGGAATGACCTTGCCAACGACGGTAGTGAAGCGTCGCCACATGTCGCCAACTTATTCGATGCTGTTTCAGGGTTTCGCATCGCGCGTACCCCTTTTTGACGGAGCGAAGACCCGGCTTCGCTCGCCCCCGATTTACAGCGGTTATCCAATTATGGATTCCCGCTGCATATTCTAGCGAAGAAAGAAAAACAGAATATGCGTTTCGGGTTTTTATCCACATGGGGAAAAAGGGGTCGTTTTAAATGGGGAAATCGTGTAATGGGAGGCGTGTTTCGTTGCTGGAACGGCGTTGCAATAAATTTGTCACTATCCGCAATAGCCGCGTGCGGTCGCGTTCCCTGCACTCAATGATTGGCATTGTAAAAAGTTAGACAGAACATATCGCGCTCTCGTTGCCGCCGTCGTTCAGCTTGCGGATTTGACCAGGCGCCTGCCTGAGGTTCCCCATGTTATAGGCGAGCGAAACGAGCGCATTGGACTCGCGCCACGTTAGGTGGCCAGTCAGAGACGCGATTCAGGAAACGTCGCGCATACCGGGGCGCGGCGGCCATTGGGCTAGCTGGCCGCGCTGTTTCGAATGCAGCACGGTTTTCGTAAACGCGTGCATCGAGACGTGGCGCGCGACGTAGTGTTCGAGCACCAGCCCGAGCGTATAGGGACTCACTCCGTCGAGCCCGCTTTCGTCGAACGTGAATTCGCAGCGGATGCCTCGTCCGAACACCGGCCCGCCGTTGCCAGGCGGCAGCATGTCGTTCACGGGCGTAGCGGTGGCGCTCACAAGGCTTTCGACCTGACGCGAGAGAACATCCGCGCCGGAGGTGACGTACAGCCGCAAGCGGCGGCGCACGCCTTCGCCTGGCTGAGACTCCTCGTCGCGATCGTCGAACAACGGGTAGTCGAGCTTCAGTTGCCCCATCAGTTGCCAGGCCAGGTCGCCGCGCGCGAGCGGCGGTTTGGGTGCGCACGGCGCGCGCACAAAGCCAATGCTGGCCACCGGCTTCGAGCCTGCAAGCGTCAGATCGTTGCGGCCATCGCACTCGAGCAGCGAAGGCAGATCCCGATTGGTCAGCCATGCATCCAGCGACAGGAACCGAATGCCGCCGTCATGGGGCTGGTCCTGGCCGCTCACCAGCGAAATGAAGCTCTGCGTCTCGATGAACGGGCGGCGTGTGCCGTACTGCCGGCCACCGCCTTGAACCAGATTAGTCTCGCGGCGCAGCCTGAAATAGTGTTCTTCGCCAATGCCGCTTGCACCACCTGTACCGCCGGTGCCAGCTGGCCGGTCCCGAGGCTCGAAGCGCACCTCGTCGCTGTTTTCCTCGGCAACCTGACCACGCGCCGTGTCCACGGAGCGCAGGTCAAAATCCGCGGGGGCCTCGGGCACCGGTACGAGCCGATGCTCAAGCTCGCCGGGGATGATTTCGAGGTTCTTCGTGCGGAATGGAAACAGGTTGACGACCGGCGTGCAAAAAAGCGCAAAATCCGCCGCATCGACCGTTTCGGACAGCGCTCCCGGCGCCCGGTTAAGCATGATGACGATCTCGACTTCGTTACCCGCGACAGCCTGCAGTCCCTGACCGAGCCCTGTCAGCGCGAAGAACCAAAAGCGCGCCGGGCACGCGAAATATTCCTGCAACAGCCCATGCCCGTGCAATCTGCGCGGCACGTCGGGCAGCACTGCCTGCTCCGGTGCAATGCCTTCGTGGGCCACTGCGCCCCGTGTAACTCCGTAGAGTGGCCCGTCGGCGAATCGGCCCGGCGCGGCCATGACGCTGGCAATGCCCGCGGAGTGGATCAGTTCGAACAGATGCGAGGCAGTGCGCTCCTCACCCGCGAGATAAACGGGCAGCCGGTCCAGTCCTTCCAGGCTGGCAATGGGCGCGCCGTTGGTGGTCTGGAGCGTAAGGCGCACGGCACCATGCACGCGCAAGCCGTCCGCCACATACTGGTCAAGCGAGGGAATGTCGGGCGGAATCAGCGTGACCCGCGCGAGCTTGATGCTGAGCGGATAGACGGTCACGTCCTGACTGCTGCGGAATGTGCAAGGCGTGCTTTCGCCCGCTGGTATGCGCGAGGTAAAGGCCGTGCCGCGCTCGATGACGAAGCCCTGGCCAAGATGACCGCTTTCGTGTCCCGGATACAGGCGGGCCACGCCAATCGACGGGGTTTGCCGGACGTAGTTGGGGTAGATCGTCTCCAGCATCGGCTGCATCAGATCGGGAAACGCCGCGTCGAGACGCATCGTCGTGCGCGCCGTCATGAAGGACGACGCCTGAACCAGCCGCTGGACATAAGGGTCGCCGATCTCGCCCGCCTGCATGCCCAAACGTGCCCCGATCTTCGGATGCTCGGCCGCGAATTCCTGTGCAAGCGCCGTCGTGTACAGCCACTCGCGCGTGTAGTAATCGAGCAGTGCCGGGTCTGCCGGTGGTTGATGTGGCTTCGTCATAGTTCGTTCTTTTCCTCCACCCAGACTCAAATTCCGTGCTGTGAAGCAGCGTGTCATGTTGCGCTCACCGCTTCTTTCCATCTATTTCCCGCACTTGCGATAGACGGGTGCAATCTTCGTGATGAGCGTGAATAGTCCTTAACACTGCCAAATTTTCATCTACAGTCGATCGACAGAATGGCCTGGTTATTCGTCATCCCTTACGCTCTCCCACTGGGCCAATAGTTCGGCGGGAATTGCATGGACAACATCGGCGTAGCGCTTGCCGACAAACTGCTCGGCGCGCCTCAGCAATACCGGTATCGGGCTGCTTGGCTCGTGTTGTTCAAACCAATAGCGTGCTTCACGAATCAGGTTAAGCGCCGCGTGGCGATCCGACGCCCTGGCGGTTGTACGCGGCGTCATGGGTTCGGGCAATGCGTCGGCATCACTCTCCCCGGAAGCGGCCGGTAACTCAATCAACGCCGTGCTCTCTTCCGCATCCGCTTGAACATCGCCCTCTTCTTCAGCGGCGGCTTCCACCTGACGGCTGCCCGGCGCAATGGCAACATGGCGTAGCAGCCGTTTGATCGCGGTGAGGTCGGGCGTGTACACACCCAGATGCTCGCGACACCAGCCTTCAATCGCCGTCAAACTCTCCATCGCGTCGTCGAATCCGGAAAGCACCGAAGGACGCTGCATGCGCAGTTCCTCAAGCTGCCGGGTCACGGAGTCTGGAGTGAGCGCGTCACTCGGCCGGGGATGCGCGAACGCGCGCTCGACGTCCCGCAGTTGCAGGCGTGTTTGTGTCGACCGGGTGAGCGCGATTTCCCTGAGATCCGAAATCAGGCCATCGGCATCGGTGAGCGACTGTAAGGCGTTCATGCGGATCTCGAGCGCGGCGGAGCGATCTTCGTCCACGCCGAGTTGCGGGTGCACCAGGTCGGGAAAGGTCATCAGCCATCCCGCCAGCAAGCCCAGACCTTCCGCGAAACCGGCGGCGGCCGCGAGACGCGTGCGGCAACGGATAAACAGCAGCGCCAGGCGCAAGTCTTTGCTGCGCACCATCAGCCGGCGGCAATCGCGATCCACGTCGCTCCAGTTCACCGGCTCGGGTGTGCCGACGAAATCGCCGTACTGGGCATCGGCTTTCGCAGCGACGCTCGCGCTCAGGACGACGAACTCGGGGTCGTATTCGAGATCCACGCCACAAGGCTCCCCAGCTGAAATGGGCGCCATCCAGTCATGGTTGGCGCCGCGCCCCTGAGGTGCCTGCGGGTTCTTCTCAGCCTGCGGATTCTGCTTTCGTTTCTGGCTCATTGTTCAACCTGTTGATTCGACCAGGCAGCACGGGATTTTGCATCCCGCCTGAGTTGGGACACATAGCGTTCCGGCTCGAACAGCATGCCTGTGACGGGCTCCGCCGACGGCGACTGCCCAAGCCACCCCGACCAGCCCAATTGCTGGGGACCGCCCATCACGGCCGGCGGCGCACTGTGCGGCCGGATCTTCAACTCGAGTTCCCAATGCATTTCCGTGCCGACAAACGCCCGGACCCATTCGACCAGACGCAGCAGATCCGATCCGCGCGGAGTGAAGCGCTGGTAATCGTCGATATCCACCGGGCCGATCACCATGCGGAAACGGCACTGGCGATCGGGTATCTTGTCGCCGAGAATTCCGTTCACGGCCATGATCGAACCCGCGCCCGGCACGCCCAGCCTGCTTCGCTCGCCGTGGGCCAGCTCCAGCCAGTGAAAAACGTACTCTTCGATGTGAACCGGCACCCCGAAATAATGGGCAATCGTGGCGGCGAGTCCACCCGGATTACGTGACTCGCGAATGAGATGGGGCGACGCCGAAAGCCGCGCGTGGGCAGGCAAAGGGCCTTCGTCGATTTCCCCGACATCGTGGCCGGCAAGACCCGCGACGTAGAACGTGAAACGCTCGTTGTCCGGGCGATCGAGACCTGCAGCCGATTGCGCCGATGCCCAGGCCCGATGGAACTGCGTGAGATGCCGGTGGTGAAAGACATCGAGAAAATTGCTGAGCGTCGGGTCGCGCCGATGCTCCTCGCGTTCGCGCGCGATCTCGGTAATGTGAATGGGCAGCGGCCCATTGGGACCGAGCATGCCGAGTCCGAAGAGGCGAATCTTCAAGCGATCGTGCGCAACGCCCGCGCTCGCGATCTCGCGCGGCGCGAAAACCAGTGCCGGCTGCTGGCCGATACGGAAAGGTTCAGCCTGCGGAAGCCGGGCCGTGCCCAAGGGGTCGATTGCCGGGTTCGCTCCGATACGACGCATCAGCGCAAGGAAACCATATCGCCAGGGCTCGGCCTGCAGGTGTCCGAGCAGCGATGGCGACAGCGCGAGATCCTGCACCCGTGCCTTGAAAAGCGCTCGTTTCATCACGCCGCTCCGCCCATGCCCATGCGCACCGGCCAGCGGGCCACGCGCCCTCGCTGCATCGAGTCCAGCGCCGTCTGCGTGAACGAGTTGATCGACGCATGCCGGTCCAGGTAGTGCTCGATGATCGCACCAAACAGATACGGGCTCACGCCGGAAAAACCCGTCTCGTCGACCGTGAGGACACATTCGATGCCTCGACCGAACACGAGTGGGCCGTTGCCCGGCAGCATGCTGGTGACCGGTTGCGTCTTCACACCAATCAGCGCGTCGACCTGACGCCGGCGCTCCCTGTCCTCGCCCGACAGAAAGAGACCGAGCAGGTCGCGCAGCGCCTGGCCGCCCTCGCGGTGATCCATATCGCTGAACGGCAGGTAGTTGAAATTCAGTTGCCGGATGAGACGTGCTGCCATCTCGCGCTCCGCATAGGGCGGCCGCGGGAGACTGGGTGGGCGAATCAGCCCGATCGATTCAATCGCCGCCTCGTCATGCCCGTCGAGGTCGTTCACGCCATTACGCGGCACGAGCAATGGCAGATCCCGGTTGGTCACCCATGCATCGGCCGACAAAAAGCGAAGATCTTCGCCATACGGCGCTTGCGCCTGATCGACCAGGGACACAAACACTTCCGTGCCGATATAGGGCGTGCGAGTGCCGTAAAGCCGTCCCGAGTCCGACACGAGGCGACGTTCGCGGCGACTCGAAAAATAGCGCCCATAATTGCCCTCGTCGTGGTTCAGCGTCTGGAACAGCGGCCTGAACTCCTGTTCGTTCGAAAACGACGCGTTCTGCGCGCTCAATGTCCGTATCGCGAATACCTCATAGTCGAGCGGTTCGAGCTTCGACGGCACGAGGCGGATCTCCGCTTCGCCCTGCTGAATTTCGATCTGGTCGGTCCGCTTCTCGAACAGGTTGATGACAGGGGTGCAGAACAGCGCGAACCGCGATGCGTCCACCAGATTCGCGAGCCGGTCGATGGGCTGATCCAGCAGCACGATGATTTCGACTTCCGAGCCGTTGATACGACTGAATCCTTCCGCGAGCCCGGTCAGCGCAAAGAAAAAGAAACGGCTCGGGCACGCGAAGTATTCGTGCAAAAGATTGTGTCCGTGGAATTTCGACCATGTGAGCGGCAACAGTCCCTGGTCGACGCCGAGACCTTCGAGTGCGACCGGATTGGACGTCACAGCCGAAAGCGGTCTGGTCATCCCGCCGGACGAGCCGGGTTCGCCGATGAGCAATGCCACGCTGCCTGCGTGCAGCAGTTCGAAAAGGTGGGACGCAACCTGTTCGTCGCCGGCGAGATAAACCGGCAGGCGATCGAGCGCATTGAGATCCGCAATCCGGGCGCCGTTCGTGGTGCGCAGCCGCAGGCGCAGCGCGCCGCGCACCTGCCGGTCGTGCGGAACATAGCGATCGAGCGCGGGCACGTCCAAGGGAGTCGCCGTGAGCCTCGCCCCCGAAATTTCCAGCGGATAAAGCGTGACCTCCAGCCCGGTGCGAAACTGGCACGCCGTTTTCTCGCCTGCGGGTTTGCGCGCCTTGAGCACCGTGCCGCGCGGCACGTGAACGCCGTGGCTCAGATTCGCTTCGGCCTTGTTGGGATAAACCCGGGCGACTGACATGGACGGCGTCGGCGCCACGTAGTTCGGGTAGATGACTTCGAGTAGCCGTTCGGCGAACCGTGGAAACTCCGCATCCATCTTGATCTGCGCGCGCGCGGCCATGAAGCAGAATGACTCGAGCAGCCGCTCGACGTAGGGGTCGGCCACCTCGCCGGCGTGCATGTCCAGGCGTGCCGCGATACCCGGATGTTGCCGCCCGAATGCGGCGCCGAGTTCGCGCAGATAGATCAATGCCTGGTTGGAGTAGTCGAGCAGCCGTGCATCCATTGCCTTGTCCCGTAGTCGATCTGATTCAGATGCCGCGCGCGCCGCTAACGTCGAGCTGACTGGTTTCCAGGTCGAGCGAACTTTGCACCATGAATTCCATCGGATAAGGGTCCATGCTGATCAGGCCACGAACTTCGAACGCCAGGGCGTTGTACTGGACTTCGCCATCCTTGTCATGCAACGGCAATACGCTGAGACTGTCCGGCACGAGGCGCGGCTCGAAGTCCCGGATGGCCCGTTTGATGATCGTCTCGATGTCGGACCATTGGCGCGTCGCGAGGAACTTGCCGGCCAGCGGCGGCACCCCAAAGTTCACCGTCGAAGAGCCGACGTGGGGGTAACGCTCCCGGTCGATCTGCTCCTCGATGTTGGTGCAATTGAGCAGATACGCCAGATCGCGCTGGACAATGTCGCGCATCTGCGCACGCGTCACGGCATACTCGCCCGGTGCTTCGTGCTGTCTGTGCGGTGCGTCGTCACGCAGACGGTCCAGCAACGTGGGCATGAGAAACGTATTGGCCCGCCGAGGCGCGTTGCCCGTCTGCGCGCCTCCCTCTTTGCGCCTACGCCGCTCCATCGACGCGCTCCTCACCGTGCATGGCAATCGTGTCGTTATCGTCGTCCGGGCGGCGGTCGGCATCATGCCCGAACGTGCAAATATCCAGCTCGAACAGGCCAATATCGCCCACACTGCTGGTCCATGTCTTGCGGCCCTGCGCAATCACACTGGTGCGGCCGCAATCGGACCAGATCGTCGTATTACCCAGACGCAATGCATCCAGCGTGGCGTTATCGTGCGTTGTACCCACGACAGCCGGATAGCGCGCGGGCATAAAGCCCCGCACCTTCGCGCCGTCGACGAGCGTAATCAGGCAAGGCGCCCATACGAGGTCGACCAGCGCGGCTGGACGCGCGATTTCCCACGCGGCGATATCGGCGAAAGGCAGCCAACGATAGCGCCCCGCCGTGATGATTTCGCAGACCGGGCCAAGACGCGAATCGCTGTCGGCGATCCAGTCGAACGATTGGTCCTTGCCGACACCGCGTACCAGTTGCGCCTGGTCCAGCGCCGCTTCTCGCATCGCGTCGGCTGCATCCTGTCGACCGTTTGCGGCAAGCCCGAGCGACTCCGCAAGCCGCCCCACCCACACCGGCGGATCGAGAACAAAGCCCGGTTGTGCCTGTCCACTCATGACCTTCGCGCGCCACCGCTCAGCACGAATCAAGTCGCGATACGCCTGCGCGGCCTGCGCTTGCTGCGGAATCAACTGCGCAAATACCTGCAACTGCTGGACCGCCCGTTCCCATTGCTCCGTCACACAAAGCAACTGAAACAAGCTCCAGCGATGCCCCGCAACCGCCGGCTCCCGCCGGATCATGTCCTGCACGTCAGCAAGCCGTGCATCCAGTGATAACGTCATTCCGAATCCTCCGTCAGGTTCACTTGCGGCATGGGCAGCGGGCTGTCGATACCGAGGGAATGGTGCTCGCGGCGCGCGAGCGCCGGCGGGAGCATTGCCCTGGAACGCAAGCCTGAAGCCTGATATTCAGGCGGGGCAAAGAGGCGCAAGATCTCCGGCGCCGATTCGGATTCCGGCAGGTATCCGAGATCACTTTCCTTGAGCGACCCAAATGCATGATCGAGCAGTTGCGCGCCAGTCAGGAGCGCTTCGATTGAATCATGGCCAGCCCTGTGACGATGCGGATCGACAGGCAAACCGGACCCGCCATGAGCATCGTGGCCAGCCGGCTCTGCCGGAGCTTCCCACTCGGCCACCGATCCCAGCCCGAATGGATTGTCTAGTGCCTGGCAGTACTGCCTGTGCAGACTCGACATCAGATCGTCGGCGTCGAAGCGTGTCGGCGACTGCGACGCCGCACCCTGCTCCAGCGCCGGACGTGATCCAATAAAACTAAAGATGGCGTCGCTGCCCCGCAGGTCATCATCCGCGTAATGTTCGCCGAGCATCGCAAGCAGATCGTTATCCGCCTCCAATGTGTCTGCGGACGCTCCATTAGACGCGTCGTCAGTCAGGATTGCTTGAGGCTCGGTGCGTATCACAGGTGATTCCCGACCGCGCAGCATCTGGAAGAAGAGCATGAGACAGTGACATGAATATGCTTGAAGACGCGCATTTTAAACACATGAAACTTGAATTCGTCTACTGCGACGACTTGTCAAATTTCACCTGACATAAAAAGATCATCGAGGCATCTTTAAACAACCCGAGCGTTCTTTAAATTTCGTTACTCAACATCAAAAAATTGCACTTCTTAACACAAATTCGGATTACCTCTATTGACGTAAAAATTGAGATGATGGAACAAGAATAAATAGACCATGAAAGCAATATTTGAGATGAATTTGGTATGAAAAATAGCAGAAATACCGCATATACCGCATTGACGCGCGAAGACTTCTGGAATTACAGTTCTTCGTACAAATAGCCCCGAGCAATTCAACGCGGCTGTTTTTCACCGGAATTCACAGGGCTATAGAGGGAGCGCACACGCGCACCGCAAGACCACAGAGAGAAGACCACACCGTGCGATCCGGGAGAGACGGGCCGCATCAAGCATGAAGCGAACAATAATCCTGGAATAAATCCATGGCGATTTCCCGTCAGTCCCTGTTCCAAAAACTGGGGGCCACGCTGTTCAGGAGTGCTGAATCAGCAACGGCGTACTGCAAGCTCAGAGGCAATCCCTATGTCGAATTGGTGCACTGGCTGCATCAATTGATGCAGCAGCCTGATTCCGACATGCATCGTGTACTGCGTCATTGCGAAATTGATCAGGCCACACTAGATCGCGATATGGCACGAGCACTCGCTGCGCTACCGGCTGGAGCAAGTTCTATCAGCGATTTTTCGCATCATGTCGATAGCGCCATTGAGCGCGGCTGGCTCATCACTTCGCTCGGCATGGGAGAAAATCGCATTCGCGGCGCGTGGCTGCTTGTGGCGCTTCTTACCACGCCCGATTTACGGCGAGCGCTGCTCTCCATTTCGCCTGTTTTCGCTAAAATTCCCGTAGATAATCTAATTGATTTATTGCCGGCGTGGATTAACGGCTCGCCCGAGGCAAGCGAAGTCGCACATGACTACAGCGATTATGCTCCCGCGATTCCGGGTGAAGCCTCGCAGGCCATGCTGGGGACTTCGACTGGCTCGACGCTCGAACAATTCAGCACCGACCTGACCGCTCGCGCTCGTGCGGGCGAAATCGATCCCGTCGTGGGACGCGAGCTCGAAATACGCACGATGATCGATGTGCTACTGCGCCGCAGGCAGAACAATCCACTCCTCACGGGCGAAGCCGGGGTCGGCAAGACAGCCGTCGTCGAAGGTCTCGCGCTGGCAATTGCTCAGGGTGAAGTCCCGCCCAAACTCATCGATGTTCGACTGCTGAGCCTCGACGTCGGCGCCCTCCTCGCGGGTGCCAGCATGAAGGGCGAGTTCGAGGCGCGCCTCAAAGGTGTGCTGGAAGCGGCCGCAAAATCACCGGTCCCGGTCATTCTCTTCGTCGATGAAATCCATACGCTGATCGGGGCCGGCGGCCAGGCAGGCACGGGCGACGCGGCCAATCTGCTCAAACCGGCGCTCGCACGCGGGACGATCCGCACCATCGGCGCTACGACCTGGGCCGAGTACAAGCGGCATATCGAAAAAGACCCGGCACTCACGCGCCGCTTTCAGGTGCTCCAGGTCGCGGAGCCCGAGGAACTCGCGGCCATCGACATGGTGCGGGGACTCGCGAAAACGTTTGCACAGCACCACGGCGTCGTCGTGCTCGACGAAGCGATCCGTGCAGCGGTGAGGTTTTCGCATCGCTACATTCCCTCGCGCCAGTTGCCCGACAAGGCAATCAGCTTGCTCGATACAGCCTGTGCACGTGTAGCGCTTTCGCAGCATACGCCGCCGCGCGAGTTGCAGAACCTTTGCGAGCGTCTGCGCGCGGCCACCGTCGAACGCGATTTGCTCCAGCAGGAAGCGCTCATCGGTCTGGATGCAGACCAGGCCGTCGCATCGGCAAGTGCGCGTATCGACAGCCTGAACCGTGACATCTCCGTGATCGAAGGTCAGTGGCGCTCGCAGCTCGGCGCCATGCAGGCGCTTGCGCAAGCGCGTGACTCGGCACGGTCCGGCGATCAGGATTGCGCCGCGTCGCTACGCAGCCTTGAGTCGGCGCTCTCGGAACTGCGGGGCGACGCCCCCTATGTTTTCCCGGAAGTCGATGAAGCCATCGTCGCGGAAATCGTGTCGGACTGGACAGGCATCCCCGTCGGCCGGATGGTGACCGACGAAATCGCGGCCGTTCGAACGCTACCCGCCACGCTCGAGGCCCGCGTCATTGGTCAGCCCGACGCATTGCACCAGATCGGCGAGCGCGTGCAAACCGCGCGCGCGGGTCTCACCGATCCGAAGAAGCCACTTGGCGTTTTCCTGCTCGTGGGGCCATCAGGCGTCGGCAAGACCGAAACCGCGCTGGCGCTCGCCGAGGCACTTTACGGCGGCGAACAGAACCTGATCGTCGTGAACATGAGCGAGTACCAGGAGGCTCACACGGTCTCGGGCCTCAAGGGCGCGCCGCCGGGGTACGTCGGTTACGGCGAGGGTGGCGTGCTGACCGAAGCTGTGCGGCGGCGGCCCTATTCCGTGGTCTTGCTCGACGAGATCGAGAAGGCCCATCGCGACGTCCACGAGATGTTCTTCCAGGTATTCGACAAGGGTTACATGGAAGACGGCGACGGCCGGTATATCGACTTCCGCAATACCACGATCCTGCTCACCAGCAACGCGGGCTCCGAACTCACGGCGAGCCTGTGCGCAGACCCAACGCTCGCACCGAACGCGGAGAGCCTGCGCGACGCGCTCATGCCCGAGTTGCTCAAGGTGTTTCCAGCTGCCTTTCTCGGCCGCGTGACCGTCGTGCCGTACCGGCCGCTCGCCAGCGCGTCGCTCGCAAACATCGTCCGCCTGCATCTGGACCGCGTCGTCCGCCGCATGGATCAAACGCACCAGATAGCGCTGACCTACGACGCGGCGGTCGTCGACTACATCGTCGGTCGCTGTCTCGTGCAGGAAACGGGCGCCCGCGTGTTGATTGGCTTCATCGAGCAGCATGTGCTGCCTCGCCTGTCGACCCTGTGGCTCGATGCCTTCTCGTCGAAGCAGCCGATCTCGCGCATCGACATCGCACTGGGCGATCGCGACGCGCCGCCCGTCGCCGCCCTGGTGTTCCGGTCGGTGGATACCGCTCAGGCCTGCCAGGCCGACGACCTCACCACCGGCACCGAAGCGTCTCTCACTGTCGGGCAGTCTCTCTGACGCTGCCGATCCTTTATCACACCTATCACCGATCACGGGAGTTTCCCTATGTCCGCTTCCAGCAATTCGCAGAAGTTCATCGCACGCAATCGCGCGCCGCGTGTGCAGATCGAGTATGACGTCGAGGTCTACGGATCCGAGAAAAAGGTCGAACTCCCGTTTGTGATGGGCGTGCTCGCCGACCTCTCGGGCAAGCCGGTCGAGCCGTTGCCCGCCGTGGCAGATCGACGCTTCCTCGATATCGACATCGACAATTTCGACGAGCGCATGAAGGCGATCCGTCCGCGCGTCGCGTTTGCCGTGCCGAACACACTCACGGGTCAAGGCGAACTGACGGTCGACATTACCTTCGAGAGCATCGAAGACTTCTCGCCGGCTGCGGTCGCACGCAAGGTCGAACCGCTGCGCCACCTGCTCGACGCGCGCACGCAGCTCGCGAACCTGCAGACCTACATGGACGGCAAGTCGGGCGCGGAATCGCTCGTGAACCAGCTGCTCCAGGATCCTTCGCTTCTGAAATCGCTGGCCGCCGCACCGAAGCCGAAGGCCGCCGACGACACGACCGAAACCAGCAACGCAAACTGATCGACAGAAACCCTCAGAGACAAGTCATGGCACAACAGCAAGCACACGCATCGGTTGCCGGCGTCGTAACCGGTTCGGATTTCACCCAACTGCTCAACCAGGAATTCCGTCCGAAGACCGAGCAGGCACGCGAAGCCGTCGAACTCGCCGTCCAGACGCTCGCCGAGCAGGCGCTCCGGCAGTCGGCCACGATCAGCGACGATGCGTACAAGAGCATCGCCGCCATCATTGCGCAGATCGATCATAAGTTATCCGAACAGATCAACCTGATCCTGCACCACGACGACTACCAGAAGCTGGAGTCGGCCTGGCGCGGCCTGCATCACCTGGTCTCGAACACCGAGACGGACGAGCGTCTGAAGATCCGTTTCATGGATATCTCGAAGGACGATCTGCGCCGCACGATGAAGCGCTACAAGGGTCTCGCGTGGGATCAGAGCCCGCTCTTCAAGCAGATCTACGAAGAAGAATATGGGCAGCTCGGCGGCGAACCTTACGGCTGTCTGGTCGCCGATTACTACTTCGACCATACGCCGCCGGACGTCGACCTCCTGGGTTCGATCGCCAAGATTTCGGCCGCTGCCCACACGCCGTTCATCTCGGGCGCGTCGCCCTCGGTGCTGCAAATGGAATCGTGGCAGGAACTCGCCAATCCGCGTGACCTCACGAAGATCTTCACGCAGAACCTCGAATATGCGCCGTGGAATGCGCTGCGCAACACCGAGGACGCCCGCTACATCGGTCTCGCCATGCCGCGCTTTCTTGCCCGCCTGCCCTACGGCGCGAAGACGAATCCGGTCGACGAATTCGACTTCGAGGAAGACACGGCCGGCTCCGATCACCGTCACTATGCATGGTCCAACGCCGCCTATGCGATGGGCGTCAACATCAACCGTTCGTTCAAGCTGTACGGCTGGTGCTCGCTGATTCGCGGCGTCGAGTCGGGCGGCACGGTCGAGAATCTGCCGTGCCATACGTTCCCGACCGACGACGGCGGCATCGACATGAAATGCCCGACCGAAATCGCCATCTCGGATCGCCGCGAAGCGGAGCTGTCGAAGAACGGCTTCATTCCGCTCATTCACCGCAAGAATACCGACCACGCGACCTTCATCGGCGCGCAGTCGATGCAAAAGCCGGCTGAGTATCAGGACGCGGACGCGACGGCCAACGCCAACCTGTCGGCACGTCTGCCCTACCTCTTCGCCTGCTCGCGCTTCGCGCACTATCTGAAGTGCATCGTGCGCGACAAGATCGGCACGTTCCGTGAGCGCGAGGACATGCAGCGCTGGCTGAACGAATGGATCATGAATTACGTCGATGCCGACCCCGCCAACTCGTCGCAGGAAACCAAGGCGCGCCGGCCGCTCGCCGCCGCCGAAGTGCTGGTCGAGGATGTCGAAGGCAATCCTGGGTACTACCAGGCGAAATTCTTCCTGCGCCCGCACTTCCAGCTCGAAGGCCTGACCGTGTCGTTACGCCTGGTTGCGAAGCTGCCGTCGATCAAGGAAGCCGCCTGACGCACGCGGCGTCGTGATTTGAAGCGGCATCCAAACGCTTTGCGAATGTGTAAGCCACTATGTCGCGCCGCCCGGCCTCCCCGGCCGCAGGCGCGAGAACGCTGCGATTCGAAGGAAGAAAAGCCGCTGCGATGGCGAAATCCACGCGGCGAAAAATCACCTTCTCAACTGCAGAGGATTCCCTTGTGGGAATGCTGGGCGCTTCATTCCGCATCGGGCAGGCCGTCCTTTGTCTGGTGAGGGATATCAACACGCGCCCGTCCAATACCCCGTGAAGTACATTTTTCAACGAAGGAGTTTCAAGATGGCGCAGGACATTTTCCTCAAGATCGACGGTATCGACGGTGAGTCGCCGGACGCTTCGCACAAGAACGAAATCGAAGTGGCGAACTGGAACTGGGGCATTTCGCAACAGTCGAGCATGCACGCCGGCTCGGGCGGCGGCGCCGGCAAGGCGACCGTGGAAGATCTGTCGTTCGAACACTCGGTCGACCGGGCCAGCCCGAATCTGATGAAGTATTGCCTGACTGGCAAGCACATCGACCAGGCAGTCCTGACCGTTCGCAAGGCAGGCGGCAACCCGCTCGAGTACCTCAAGATCACGATGCACGACGTGCTCGTCACGCACGTGAGCCCGGCAGGCAGCAACAGCGACAACGGCATTCGCGAACAGGTCCGCCTGTCGTTCGCGAAGGTGAAGCAGGAATATGTCGTCCAGAATGCCCAGGGCGGAAGCGGCGGCGCCGTGACGGCCAGCTACGACATCAAGGGCAACAAGGAAGCCTGAGCTTCGACTGCCTGAGGGCAGTTTCGCTGTAGTCCCGCCCGGCGTTTGCCACGTGCGCGTTGCACGCGGCACTCGTCGGGCACGTCCCGTCTTATACCGATGTGCCCTATCGCATGCGCCTGATTACCTCCGTGACAGCCTGCGCGCCCGCGCTGCTGCTCGCCGCCTGTGCAAGCGGCGATCCCAAACCGCACATGCCGCTGCGGCTGGACCTGACAATCAGTGCGGCGACCACGGTCAACCCCGACGACCAGGGACGGGCCGCGCCCATCGTGGTGCGCGTCTATGAACTGAAGACCGACAACGCGTTCAAGGCAGCCGACTATTTTTCGCTGCAAGACAAGGACAAGGCGGTGCTCACCGACGATCTCGTCAAACGTGACGAGTTCCAGTTGCGGCCAGGCGAGCATCAGACCATCCGCCGCGTCGCCGACGCGAACTCGACCACCCTGGGCGTGCTCGCCGAATACCGCGATCTGCCGCACGCCGTGTGGCGCGCCACGTATCTGCTGCCCGCGACACCCGAGAAAGCATGGTATCGCTTCTCGTCGCCAAAGCTGAATCTGACTATCAATCTTGACGCCGGGGCGATCAGGATTACCGACAACACGCAGAAGTAAACCGCGAGGCGAAGACCAAGATCATGAGCTGGCATAACAAGGTCGTCTGGAACGAGGGGCTGTTCATGCGCCCGCAGCTATTCCAGCAACAGGAGCGTTATCTCGAGCATTTCGCGCACAAGCGCGCGGCGCCCCTTTCGCCATTCTTCTTTGGCTTCACGCACTACTCGCTCGACGCCGAGGCGCTCGCACTGGGCAAGGTCA
Source organism: Paraburkholderia sp. J94 (assembly GCF_905220285.1). Taxonomy (NCBI): domain Bacteria; kingdom Pseudomonadati; phylum Pseudomonadota; class Betaproteobacteria; order Burkholderiales; family Burkholderiaceae; genus Paraburkholderia; species Paraburkholderia sp. J94. The sequence continues at coordinate 31,161 of NZ_CAJMZH010000022.1, forward strand.
TCGTGAAGTCCGCGGCCGGTGTTTTTCCTGACGGCACACCGTTCGACGCGCCTGGCGGCACACCTCCGCCCGCGCCGCTCACGATCCGGCCCGAACATCTTGAACAACTCATCTATCTGGCCGTGCCGATCCGCGTGCCCAACGGCGAGGAAACGACCTTCGACAACGCGCAGGATTCGCTCGCGCGCTACGCCGTATTCAACACGGATCTGCGCGACACCAACTCGGTCGGCCAAGGCTCGCAGAAGATCCAGTTGTCGAATCTGCGTCTGCGTCTCGTGCCCGAGAAGGAAATGACCGACGCGTGGATCGGCCTTGCGCTCACGCGCGTGACGACCATTCGCGCGGACAGCAGCATCGAACTCGACGATACCCTCGTGCCGCCCGTGTCGGCATATGGAGCCAGCGGGCTGCTCACGAGCTGGCTCGCGAAGATCCACGATCTCACGCGCCTGCGCGCGACCGCGCTCGCGCATCGTCTGACCGGCGCGGACGGCAAGGCGGGTACCGCGTCCGAGGTCTCGGACTACCTGCTGCTGCAAACGCTCAACCGCTACGAGCCGCTGTTGCAGCATCTGCGGCGCGTGCCGACCACCTCGCCCGCCGAACTCTATACCGTGCTCATCAGCATGGCAGGCGAACTGTCGACCTATGTGCGGACCACGACACGCCGTCCGCTCGACTCTCATCCGGCGTATCAGCACACGGCTCCGCACCTGTGCCTGAAGCCCGTCGTCGACGACACGCATCAGTTGCTCAATGCCGTGCTCGTTCGCAGCGCACAAAGCATCGACCTCAAGGATGCCGGCTACGGCATGCGCAACGCGGTCGTCGACCCGGTGGAAATGCATGGCTTTACCTCGGTTGTGCTCGCGGTCAGCGCGGCCATGCCGCCCGATACGCTGCAGCAGCAGTTTGCCGCCCAGGCCAAGCTCGGCCCTTCCGAGCGCCTGCCCGATCTCGTGCGCGCGCACCTGCCCGGCATCGCGCTACAGGCCTTGCCGGTGCCGCCGCGTCAGATTCCCTTCAACGCGGGCTACATCTACTACGAGCTTTCGCGCACGGGCGCGCTCTGGGAGGACGTCGAACGCCGTGGTGGTCTCGCGCTGCACATCGCGGGCGAGTTCCCGTCGCTGAAGCTCGAGTTGTGGGGCATCCGTGGATAACGACGGGCCACCGATACGCAGACAAGGAAATGCCGTCATGCCACAGGCAACGATCGATACGGCCGGGTACAGCCCGGACTTCAAGGATCAGCACGCGACACCCCGGCGGGAATTGCCACCGGGCGAGCCGCTCGGAACCCGTCTCGCGGCCATCAAGGCCGCCAGCAATCCGCTGCTCGAAGCTGCGCGCCCGCTGTTGCGCGCATTGGCCGACATGCCGGCGCAACTCGATCATCAGCGCGTGGAGCAACTGCGTGATCTGCTCGAGCAGGAGGTGCGCGCCTTCCAGAGGCTGTGCGAGCAGACGAACATTCGGCGCGACCACATGCTCGGCGCACGCTACTGCCTCTGCACCGCCATCGACGAGGCGGCCATGCAGACCGCGTGGGGCAAAAACAGCAAGGGCTATGGCGTCGCTCAAGCCGCGCGCGGCGACAAGACGCCCAACCGTGGCAGCGATAGCCACGATGCCGGCGTCGAATGGGTGACGCGCGGACTCGCCACGATCTTCCACGAAGACCGGCAAGGCGGCGACAAGGTCTACCTGCTGATCGGCCGGCTGATGGCCGAACCGCAGGAGCATCTCGATCTGCTCGAAGTGATCTATCGCATCCTGAGTCTGGGTTTCGAAGGCCGCTACCGCTTTGAAGCAGGCGGTCACCGCAAGCACGAAGCCGTGCGCCAGCGCATCTACAACGAAATCATGGCGAGGCGCGGCATCGTGCCGGTCGCGCTTTCGCCGCACTGGCAGTCCGACGTGAAGGGCCGGCGCGCATCGTTCTACGACTTCCCGGTATGGATCACGGTCGCCCTGCTTTCGATCATCCTGATCGGCTGCTTTGGCTACTTCAAATACACATTGTTGGGGCGCAGCGCCGAAGTGCAAAAGCAGATCGCCGACATCGGTCACATGACGCCGCCGCCCGCGCCGCCCGCCCTGCATCTGAAGACGCTGCTCAAGGACGAAATTGCCGCGGGCACGGTCAGCGTCGACGAAGACTCGCATCACAGTTCGGTGACGTTCAGGGGCGATTCGATGTTCCCGCCTGGCGGCGTCTCCGTGAACGCGTCGATGGGGCCGCTGATCTCGAAGATTGCTGCCGAGATCGTCAAGGTGCCGGGGAAGGTCTCGGTGCTCGGCTACACCGACAACGTGCCGATCAAGAGCCGACAGTTCGCCTCGAACGACGCGCTGTCCGAAGAACGCGCCACTCAGGTCATGCAGATGCTGCAGGCCGCCGGCGTGCCGGCAGGCCGTCTTGAGGCCATCGGCAAGGGCGAAGCCGATCCGGTGGCCGACAACGGCACGCCGCAGGGCCGCGCGCAGAACCGCCGTGTCGAAATCACGGTCGCGGAATAAACGGAACCATGAAAGCAGTCAGCATCCAGGCATGAAAAAATTCCTGTCGTTTCTGGTCTCGCGCCAGTTCCTCGCCTTTCTCGCGCTGCTCGTCATCGCGCTGGTGATCTGGTTTGTCGGACCCTTCGTCGCATTCGGCGGACTGAAGCCGCTTGCGGGCGCGGGCATGCGTGTGCTCGTCATCGCGTTATTGCTGGCAGGCGTCCTGCTATGGCTGGTCGGCTGGTCGACGAGCCCCGTGATCGTGGCGCTGCTGTGCCTGCTGATCTGGTACGCCACGCCGTTGCTCACGTTCGGCAAGATGCAGCCCTTCGCGCCCGAGTCGGCTCGCGTCGTCGCGATCGCCATCGTGCTGTTCGTCTTCGCGGTGTACTGGCTTTTCCGTCTGTGGCAGGAGATGAAAAGCAACCAGTCGCTGGTCGAGCGGATGTTGACTTTCGGGGGCAAGAAAGACCCCTCGCCCGCCGAGGCGCAACTCAAGGAAGTGGGCGCCATCGTGGCCGGGGCGCTCGCGCGGCTGAAAGCGATGCGCACCGGTGCGCGTGGCCCCGGACGACTGTTCCAGGGCAAGCGCTACCTGTACGAGTTGCCGTGGTATATCGCGCTCGGCTCGAAATCGTCGGGCAAGACGAGCGCGCTGCTGAATGCCGGTCTCGCCTTCCCTGTCGCCGAGCAGATGCAGCGGGCAGCGGGCGCGATGCATCGGCCGACTCCGAACGTGGACTGGTGGCTGACCAATGACGCCGTCCTGATCGACACGGCAGGCCGCTACACCCGTCACGGCTCGGAGGAAGGCAAGTTCGCCGTTGCATCAATCCTGACGGCGCCAACGCCCGCGGCAGACGCCGCCAGCGGGAAAGATCAGTCCGGCGCTCCCGTTGGAGAAAGCGGCGGCAAAGAGGCGCTTGTCGCAACCGGCGCGTCGGCGCGCACCGAAGTCGTCAATTCTCAGCAGCGCATCGACGCTGCGGAATGGCTGGGCTTTCTCGCCATGCTGCGCAAGCATCGCCCGCGCGCGCCGATCAACGGTGCGCTGCTCGCCGTCAACCTCGCCGAGCTGACGAATCAGGACGACAGCCGCCGCATGGCCGAGGCGGCCGCGTTGCGTGCGCGCCTGGCCGAACTGCGTGGCGAGCTCGGCATCCGGTTTCCGGTTTATCTGATTGTGACCGGCATGGACCAGCTGACGGGTTTCACCGAATACTTCTCGTCGCTGACCGCCGAAAACCGCGCGCAAACGTGGGGTTTCACCCTGCCCTACGGCAAGGAAACCATCGCGAAGGAAGGGGTGACCGCACGCTGCCGCTCGGAGCTAGGCCAACTCGTGCAACGCCTCGACAACGGCGTCAATGCCCGCTTGCAGGACGAATACGACCCGATCCATCGACGCAAGCTCGCTGCGCTGTCACAGGAATTCGCCGCGCTGAGCGCGCCGCTGGTCGAACTGATCGAACGCGTGTTCCTCGATTCGCGCTACGACGACACCCAGCTGTATTCAACGCTGCGCGGCGTGTACTTCACGAGCGCGGATCAGTCCGGCAGCGAACTCGTGGCCGAACGGCGCACCATCATGCAGCGGATCATGTCCGGCATGACGAGCCAGGCCGCTTCGCTGCGTGAAGCCGCCAGCGAAGGCTTCTTCCTGCATGACCTCTTTACGAAGATCGTCATTCCCGAGGCGCATCTGGTGCGTCCGAATCTGCGCTGGGAGTTCCGCTTCCGCCTCTTGCGCCTGATCGGCCATGCGCTCGCGCTGCTGCTGTTCGCGTGGCTGGTCATCGGCTTGCGCGTGAGCTTCGGCAACAACAGTGACTATCTCGGCGCCATCGCCCGCAAGACGCAGGCCCTCGCCGCGCGTGTCACGCAGCTGTATCACGATCCGAAGCCGGAGGCTGTGCCCGACACCTTGAGCGCCGCGCGCTATCTGCCGACGTATCAGGGCCTCGATCTTTCGGATCCAGGTAGTACGTTCCGCTATGGCCTCTACACCGCCCCCGACATCGTCACCGAAAGCCGTCACACCTATGATGCGCTCGAGGACAACCTGCTGCTGCCGCAAATCGTGCACCGCATGGAAGACGTGATCTCGCAATCGATCGCGAACAAGGATCCGAAGGCGACTTACGAAGCCCTGCGCGCCTATCTCATGCTGTACGACAAGGCCCGATTCAACGCCGACGACGTCAAGGCGTGGGTGCTCGACGACTGGGCGCAGACGGATAGCGCATCCGTCTTCGGCGGTCGCGCGTCGATGATCGATCATGTCCAGCAACTCTTTTCCGGCACTCGCATCGTCCAGTCGCCGCTGATCCGCAACGATGCGTTGATTCAGTCGGCGCGCGCCTTCCTCGACGGCAGCAATGCCACCGACCGGCTCTACGAGCGGGCCAAGGCGGCGATGATGAAGGAGGCGCCGGATGAGTTCACGCTCATCCGCGCGGTGGGTCCGCAAGCCGGCACGGTCTTCACGCGTGCGAGCGGCGCCCCGCTCTCCCGCGGCGTGCCGGGCCTGTTCACGTTCGACGGCTACCGCAAACTCTTCGACAAGCGTCTGCCCGAGTTCACCCAGGTCGCGCGCGACGACGATGCGTGGGTCATGGGGCGCTCTTACCTCGCCGGCCTCTCCGATCAGGCTCAAAAAAAAACTGCTGAGCTCGTAAGCGCGACCACCGGCGCCGAGGATCCGCTGACGGAAGCCATCCGTCGTCAGTATCTGACCGAATACACCCAGCAATGGGACGCGTTCCTCGGCGACATCCGCACGGTGACGGGCACGAGTCTCGCCTTCAACCTGCAGGTGCTGCGCAGCTTCGCCGCGCCCGACTCGCCGCTCGCGCGCCTCGCGCGGGCGGCCGTGCACGAAACCACGCTCACGCAGCCCATCGCCGCCACTGGCGGCTCCCTGCTCCAGAAAGCGACGGACCAGCTCAGCCAGAAGGCCGACACGACGCTGGGTATTCGCGCATCGGAAGAGATCGAGCGCGATATCGTCGACAGCCATTTCGCGGCGCTGCGCGAGGTCGTGACGGGCAACGCCGCGGTGCAGGCCGCCGCCGACGCCACGGCACAAGCCGGCAAAACCGGGCTGGACGGCGTGACCAACCAGTTGAACGATTACTACACCGCGCTCACGGTGGCCGACAACGCGATCGGCAATAACAGCATGCCGCCCGCCAGCGACGCGGCCGCCAAGCTGAAGATGACGGCGAACACCATGCCCGCTCCCTTCCGCACCGTCCTGCTGCAACTCGCCCAGCAAGGCTCGAAGGAAGTCAATCAGGGGATCGGGCAACTGCTCTCGCGCCAGATGGGCGCCGTCATCGGCGACACCTGCCGGCTCACGATCGAGGGCAACTACCCGTTCACGCCCGGCAGCGCGCGCGACGTGAGCATCGACGACTTCACGCGGATGTTTGCGCAGGGCGGTGTCATCGACGACTTCTTCACCAAGACGCTGGCGCCTTTCGTCGACACCTCGGCGATGCCGTGGCGCTACCGCACATTGCCCGGCGCGACCGATCCCGTTCAGGGACCGGATCTCGAACCGTTCCAGCACGCCAAGGCGATTCGCGACGTTTTCTTCAACGGCCAGGGCCAGAATCAGATGACCTGGAAAGCCAGTATTCAGGTGCCGGAACTCGATCCCGCGATTACCGGTCTCGCGATCGACATCGACGGGCAGACCCTGCTTTACCAGCACGGCCCGGTTGTGCCCTTCATCGTCACCTGGCCGGGTCCGCGCGGCGGCGTGCATGCCGAACTGACCGCCCACCCGCGCATCCGTCCCGAAACGTCGACGGCGTCGGCCAATGGCCCGTGGGCATTGATGCGCCTGCTCGACAAAGGCCATGTGACGGATACCGCCACGCCAGGGCGCACCCGCGCCGCCTTCGACTTCGATGGACGCAAGGCCGTGCTCGATATCGCCGCGACCAGCAGCGTTGCCAATCCGCTCACCAGCGACGTGCTGAAAACGTTCCGCTGCCCGAGTTCGATGCCGGTGTTCGGTCTCACCGATAGCGGTCCGCCGCCGGGCCTGCCTCCCGCAGGCCTCCCGGCGGTGCCGCCCAGTGCGCGTTGATCGCGATGTCATCGGGAAACGGCCCATGAACGCGACAGGCACTTCGCCCGATACGCGCCGCGTCGCCGATCCCACGGTGTCGTATCGCGCGCGTATTCGGGCCGCCGAAAGCGCGGACAACCCGCTGCTCGAAGCCGCCCGTCCGCTACTGGACGCGCTTGCGGAAATGCCCGCCGCACTCGACGTGGCTGGCGTCGCCCACCATCGGCAATGGCTGGTTCAGCAGCTCCGGATTTTCGGAAAAATCTGCGGCGAACTCAGGTTGCCTCAGGAGCACGCCGAACAGGCCCGATACTGCCTGTGCTCGGCGCTGGACGAAGCCGCCGGGCGGAGCGACTGGAGCAACGGCTCGCAGCCTGGCATGGACTGGAGCGCGACAGCGCTCGTCACGGTGTTCGGTTATGACCGCCGGGGTGGCGACCGCGTCTACGCGATCGCCACGGAGGCGCTGCACGCGCCGCACGAGAATCGCCATCTGATCGCAGTCATCCAGCAGATTCTCGAACGGGGATTCAAGGGCCGCTATCGTTTCGCCAACGACAGTGCGCAGCGGATCGCGGCCATTCAGCAGCAGATCGAACAGGCCGTGACCGCCGACATACCGCGCATCGCACTGCCCGCTGAAAGTGTCAGGGCGGCGGAACCGCCTGCCGAAAGCGCCCCGGCAACGGTCGAGATTCATCCGGTCGATCAAGTGACGATTAAGGCGCCACCAGCACCGAACACGCGCCTGGAATCGCGGCGATGGCCGGTAGCCGCGTTGTTCGGCCTGCTGCTAATTGCCGCCGCGGCTGCCATCGGGTATTCATGGCACACGCCGATCGTGCCGCCAAGCCCCGCGACCTCCACCCCAGCGCCCTCCGGCGCCCTCGCCGCCCGGCTGACGGACCGGCTGACGGACCGGCTTGCGAGCGACTTGAGCACGGGCACCGTCAGCCTGGTCGAAAACGCCGGGCACACCACCGTCACGCTGCGGCTGGAAGGCATCTTCGAAGCCGGACAATCGAACATCGATCCACGGATCAAGCCGATGATTTCCCGCATCGGGCAAGAAATTGCCCAGACGCCGGGCACGGTCCTCGTCACCGGCCACACCGACGACCAGCCTTTCGCACAGACAGCACACGGCTCCAACCTGACGCTGTCCGATGCTCGCGCACTGGAAGTCGTCCAGATTCTCGTCTCCGCAGGCGTGACACCCGCCCGCATTCATTCGACGGGAAAAGGCAACGCGGAACCCGCCGCCGACAATTCGACCGCTCAGGGCCGCAAGCGCAACCGTCGCGTCGAGATCACGGTGACAGAGTGAACGCCCCTCAAATGACCGCACCAATCCGATGAATCACCCGCGCCCCACCACCACCGGCAACGCCAAATCCGCCGCCCATTCCTGCCACGACGCGTCATAAATCGACACATCGCCGCGCCCGGTCAGCGTCAGCGCGAGCGCGTCCACAGCAGCCGAAATACCCCCGCCGCAATACACACAAACCGGCTGTTCCCGATCCAGCGCGCCCAGCGCCTCGCGCAGCACGGAAACCGCCGCGTACCGTCCGCTCGCATCGAACAACCCACGCGCGGGCACATTCGAACTGCCCGGAATATGTCCGCGCCGCGCATAGCGGCTCGCCGCCTCGCCCGCGAACACCCCCGCCGACAGCGCGCACACGAGCGTGCTGCGAAGCTCGCCTGCCACGATCGCTTCGACGTCGGCGCGATCCGCCCACATGCCATCGCGTTCACGCACGTCGATCAACCCACGCGCCACCGCTTGAGCCGGCCCGCTCTCGATCGGCAGATCAGCCTCGCGCCACGCCCGCCAGCCGCCATCGAGCACACGCGCCTCGATGCCGATCCAGCGCAGCATCCACCAGAGCCGCGCGGCCCAGAATCCATCGGCGCGATCGTAGATCACCACGCGCGACGTGTTGCTCACGCCCAGTTCGCCAAGCGCCTGCGCGAGCACAGCCGGCGCGGGCCGCATGAACGACAACGTCGCGTGCGGCGCGCTCAACGCGGCGGTCAGATCGGCATGCCGCGCGCCCGGCACGCGCTGCGCGAGCCAGCCGTCGCGCCCGCTCGCCACACGGTAATCGCCGTCGAAACGTGGCGACGGCAACTCCACCTGCGCATCGAGCACGACGAGATCGGTCGCGCCCAACTCGCGCGCCAGCGCCTCCGGTTCAACCAGCACGCGTGCGCGGCGCGCGGCATCGTCGGCCTCGCTGTGCACGTCGATCGCCTTTCCCTTCGCAACGTTCATGATTTGCCCTCCTCACTACGTCGCGCGCGCAGCCACGCGAGCAAGCGTTGTCCGTCCTCGCTCTCGAACCAGCGCGCGTGTCCGATCAGATAGCCGTCGTAGGCGGCGCGCACGCCCGTTTCGTCGCCGAGAATATCGTCGAAATATTCGACTTCGAGCAGCGCGAATTCCGTATGCACGATCGGCAGCAGCGCGATCAGCGCCTCGTATTCGGCGTCGCTCAGCGGCGCGAGCGACGCATAGCCGTCGAGCAACGCGCCGATGTGTTCGTACTGCACCGTGCACGTTGCGGGCGCGGCGAGCCAGTCGATGGCGTTGCGCTCGATGGCGAGCGCGAGATCGTAGACCGCGCAGGTGCGATCCGCGAGGCCGAAGTCGAGCACCGTGCGCACCTGCGCGCCCGGCGCGGCGTCGGTCCACAAGAGGTTCGAGGCGTGCCAGTCGCCGTGCGTCCATTGCGAACGCAGCGCGGGCAACAGCGGCGCGAGCCGCGCGTGCGCGGGCGCGATGGCCTCCGCGATATCGGCGCGCCAGTCATGCTTCGCCAGCGAGCGCGCGAGCCCCGGCTGCGCCTGCACCCAGGCGTCGAGCGCGGCATCGAGATCCGGCGAACTCAGCACGCGAAAGCTCGACAGCAGCGGCTGCAACGCGCGTGCGGGCGCGTCGTAATCGGCGGTGGCCCGATGCAGGCGCGCGAGCGTGCGGCCCGCCGACCACGCGTGGCTCGCGTGAAAGAACGGCTTCCACGACATCACGCCACGATACGTGTCCATGCCCGGCGCGGCCGCGTGCACTTCCCAGGTCCAGTCGCCCTGCGCGATGGCCGTGTGGCCTGCGCGATCCACGAGCACATCCGCGACCGGCACGCCACGGCTGCGCAGATGCGCGATGAAACCATGTTCCTCGGCCAGTCCGGCGGCGCTGCGCAAACGCGCGTGATGGCGCTTCACGAACCACGCGCGGCCATCGAGCGTATGCGCGAGCACCGCCGACGAAAACGGCCGCGGGCTATGCCACGCGATCTTCGCGAGCGGCGCGAGATCGGCGTAACCGGCGAGCAGGCGCTCGACTTCGTCGCGCGTGATGAGCGGCCAGTCGCGCTCGGCTTTCTCGCCGTCGACGGTGAATTGCGGCGCGGCTCCGGTCGCGTCCTGGTTCGCTGCCGAAGCGGGGTTATGTGGTGTGTCGTGCTTCATGATGTCGATGATATCGATGGCCTTCCCGCCGCATCAAACGCGGCTGCCCGGAGCGGCATACTCAGCTTGTGCAGCCTGATCGGCATCGGCGCGCAGCGCACGCGACCAGTCGCGCCAGCCGAGCGCCGCGAGCACCAGAAACAGCGCATAAAGCCCCGACGTCAGATACAAGCCCTTGTAGATGAACACGCCCACGTAAATCACATCGACGACGATCCACAAGGTCCACGACGCGATATAGCGACGCGCGGTCCAGTACTGCGCGACGAGGCTGAACGCCGTGAGCGAGGCATCGACCCAGGGCAGCGCCGCATCGGTGAAGTGCGCCATCGCCGCGCCAAGCAGCACGCTGCCGATCACTGCCGCGAACAGATCGGGCGCGAGACGCGCGAGACTCACGCCGCCGACCGGCACGACGGGCTGAACCGCTTCGCCATCGCCGCCGCGCTGCTGCGCGAGCCAGCGATGCCAGCCGTAGAGTTGCAGCACGGCGAACGCGCCTTGCAGCAGCGCATCGGAATAGAGCCGCGCGTCGAAGAAGATCCAGCCGTACAGCGCCACCGAGGCCAGCCCGATCGGCCAGCACAGCATCTTGCGGCGCGCCGTGAGCCAGATGGCGAGCGCGCTGACGATAACGCCGATGATTTCGAGTGCGGACATGATGTGTAAGAGATTCGTTGTCGGGTAGACGCGGCCGCGTGCCTTACTGGCGCGGATCGTCGGGCAGGAAAGCGTTGGTGAACGCGTGCGCGCTCTGCGAGGCGTCGCGCAGCACGCCATGCTTGCCGAGCCACTGCGCGTACGGATGCACGAGCGCATCGCGCTGCACGCCCCACGCGCCGTCGTGCGTCCATGTGGGCGCGATCAGCGGCAGCGAGCGCTTCAGCAGCGCGCGCGGAAAATACGGAATCACGCGTTCCAGCGACGGCAACGCACGCTCCGGTTCCTGCGCGACCGCGAGATAACCGCGCCGCGCCGCCGCCAGAAACCCGCGCACGAGTTCGCCGCGCGTCTCCAGCGTGTCCTCGTGCGCGCCGAGCAGATAGCTATGATAGGCGGGCGCGCCGATTTCATCGACGGGCCAGATGCGGCGCTCGTCGTCGGGCACGCGCGAGGCGAACAGCGTATCCCACGCCCAGTAGCTGCCGAACGAGGCATCGGCCTCGCCGTCGAGAAAACTCTCGGGCGGCAGTTCGCGCACGCCGCTATCGACGATCGTGATCGCATCCGGGTCGCCGCCGTCGTGCGTCACGAGATGACGTACCATCGCGAGTCCACGCGGCGTCGGGTTCAGCGCGAGACGCCGCCCGGCCAGATCGCGCGGCCGTTCGATGCCGGTGGACGCCACGGTCTGGATCGTCTCCAGCGCGCGATGGTTGATCGCCGCGATGCCGACGAGCGGATGGCCCGCCTCGCGCTGCACGAACAGGCGATTGCTCGGGAACACGCCGAAGTCCACATCGTGACGCGCGAGATGCGCGAGCGCGTCGCCGCGCGCGGGATCGGGCACGACGATCTCCAGGTCGAGTCCCGCCTCGGCGAACCAGCCCTCGTCGCGCGCCACGTAGAAGCCCGCCGCGTTCGTCCACGGATGGAAGTATTCGAGCATCAGGGTCATTCGGGTCATGCACGTTCTCCAGGGACCACGCGATCAGAAGTCATACGTCACGGACAGACGCGCCGTGCGCGGCGCGCCGAGGAACAGATACGCGTCGCCCTGCTGCTCGCCCGCGTCGCGCCAGTAATAGCGGTTGAAGAGATTGTCGACCCACAGGCGCACCACCGTGCGATGGCCCGCGAGCTTCGTCGTATAGCGTGCGCCCGCGTTGAACACGATCCAGCCCGGCACGCGCGCCGTGCCCTCTTCGTTCGCATTGCGGCTCGAACTGTATTCGAGGCCGCCGAGCAGATCGAAGCCCGCGATGCCCGGCACCGACCAGTCCGCATTGAGCGCCGCGCGCAAAGCGGGCACGTTGATGACCTGATGCCCTTCATACGCGGGCGTGCCCGAATCGTAGGCGCGCGCGCGTATCGCCGCGACGCTGGCCGTCACCGAAACACGCTCGGTCACGCGTCCCGCCGCCGAAAGCTCGATGCCGCCGTGACGCTCGGTGCCGCGCTGCACGAAGGTGTAACCGGCTTCGGACGCATCGGGCTGCGCGTACTCGAACGGCTTGCTGATCGAGAACACGGCCGCCGTGAGGCTCAGGCGATTCGCCCAGTCGTACTTGGCGCCGATCTCGTACTGATGCGACTCGACGGGCGGCAGGAACGTGTAAGCATTGCTCGCGCGCACGGGCGCCTGGTCGCCGAGCGACAAATCCTTGCTGTACGACGCATAGAGCGACAGCGGCTCGACCGGCTTGTAGACGAGCGCGATCTGCGGCAGCAGCGCCGACTTGTCGGTGCCGGTCTCGGGGCCGTCCTGGCTCGTCCACGCCTTCTGGCGCAGAAACACCGCACGTCCGCCCGCCAGCACCTGCCAATGCTCGCCGAGGCTCACGCGATCGGTGGCGAACAGCGAGTACTGCCACGCATCGAGCTGCGGATACGACACGCTCGGCGAATTCGGCGACGGCGCGAAATCGACATCGTCGCCATAGATGTTTTCGCTGCCCACGTAGTCGTAGACGGCATCGGACAGATGCACCACGCGATGCAGCGCGCTCGTGCCGAACAACACGTCGTGGCGCAGCGCGCCCGTGGTGAACTTCCCGTCGATGGCCGCGCGCACTTCGTCGTTGCGGCGGTATTCGCCGGGGCTGCGATAGTCGTAGACGTCGTAATCGCCGTTCGAGCTGAAGAAGTACGGCGAGGTACCGCCCGCGCCGCAACTCGACACGTAGTAGCAGCCATACGCGAACGCGACGTTATCGTCGATCATCGTGCGGCTGCGGCCGGCGGCGACATAGGCGCGCCAGTTGTCGTTGAACGCGTAGTCGAAGCGGCCGTTGATGTTGAGCGCGTCGGTGGTCACGGGCTTGGCCCACGACTGCGCGCCCAGCAGTTTCGACGACGACACCGCCGACGGCACCACGGTGCCGCCGAGCAATTGATAACCCGACGCCGAACGCTGAATCCACTGCTGGAATTCCGCGTTCAATTGCAGGCTCGCCTGCGGGTCGATGTTCCAGTCCGCCGCGATCGAGCCGAAGGTGCGCCGCCCGTTCGTGCCGTCGATATACGAATGCATGTTCTCTTTCGCGGCGTTCACGCGCAGGCCGAACTGATCGTCGGGACCGAAACGCCGCCCGAGATCGACGGCCGCCGACGTCGAGCCGCGGCTGTCCACGTCCGCCGTCACACTCGCCACATTCTCGGGCCGCTTGCTCACATAGTTGACCACGCCGCCCGGCGACATCACGCCGCTGTCGATGCCCGCGAGACCCTTGAGAATCTCCACGCGCTCCTTGTTTTCCAGCGCCACCTGCTGCTCGCCGGACAGCGTGAGACCATCGAGCCGGTAGGCGCTCGCCGGATCGAGCGCGAAGCCGCGAATCGAAAAGCCTTCGTAGTAGCCCACGGGCGCGTAATCGTTGTTGACCGACGCATCGTTGCGCACCACGTCGCTCGTGCGTTTGGCCTGCTGATCGTCGAGTTGCGCGCGCGTGACGACCGTGATCGACGCGGGCGTATCGCGCAGCGGCGCGTTGTCGTAACCGGCGACGGACGCCGTGCGGGCGCGCCACGCATTGCCGCTTGCACCGTTGACCGTGACGGTCGGCAGCACCGCGCTGCCCGACGATGCGGCCGTGGGCGGCGCGGCTTGTTCATTCTGTTTCGCGTTGTTCGCTTTCTCCGCCTGCTCCGTCTGCTCCGCCTGATCCGTGGTGGCGGCAAGCCCATGCGCGGCCATCAAGCTCATGCTCAGACCCACGCCCACGCTCATGCTCAAGCGCACTGGCCGCGCGAATCGACGCGCCACGACGCGCGGTACGGATGCCGCGCGTGATCTCCCCGAATATCGTTTCATGTATTTCCTGCTAATGGTCCCGCCTTTGAACGAATCACGAAACGATTGCGTTGACACGCATCGAACCGTATTCGCTTAGGGATGGGCGGAATAACGAAATCACCGTTTGCAATATATGAATTGCATGGCACTCCGACTCAAATGTGCCCGCTATACTGCGCGAAACGGCATTCGAACATAGCCGCGCCGCGCGGTCCAATGACTTGTTGTCGTTGTGGTGATAACTGGCGGTGATAAACGCGGATATGAACTTCCATTTACTCAAATCTTTCGTCACGCTCGCGAATTCGCTGCACTTCGGCGCTGCCTCGCAAACGCTCAATCTCTCGCAGCCCGCGCTCACCAAGCAGATCAAGCGGCTCGAAGACGACCTCGGCGCGCCGCTGTTCCATCGCGACCGTCACGGCACGGCGCTGACCGAACTGGGCCGCTATTTTCTGGGCGAAGCGCGGCCGCTCGTCGAGCAGGCCGAGCGCGTGTTCTCGCAAGGCAAGCGCGCGGCGCGCGGCGAAGTCGGACGGCTCGCGATCGGCTATAGCTTCTCGACGGTCGAAACGGTCTCGCGTGTGCTGCCGCGTTTTCGCGCGCGCTTTCCCGATGTCGAGGTCACGCTGCACGATCTGTCCTCGGCGGAACAGATGGAGCGGCTGCTCGAAGGCAGCCTGCAGGCGGGATTCGTGCGTCTGCCCGTGCAGGCCGGGCTCGCGCACCGGCGCATTCTCTCCGACCGTCTCGCGCTCGTCGTGCCGCGCCCGCTCGCCCACACCATCACGGGCTTCGACGCGGACGCGCTGCGCACGCTGCCCTTCCTGATGCTGCAACGCTCGCGCGCGCCGGGCCTGCACGATCACATCGTGCGTTTCTGCGCCTCGCGCCGTTTCGAGCCGCGCTCCGTGCAGCACGCGAACGAGTCGCTGACGATTCTTTCGCTGGTCGGCGCGGGCCTCGGCGTGTCGATCATGCACGAATCGGCCTTGCAGTCGCCCGGCGACAAGGTCGTGTGCCTGCCCATTCACGACGCCGACGCGCGCTGGGACGTCGGCCTCACGTGGCGCGACACGGGCGCCGATTCGATCGTCGAGAACTTCGTGGCCCTGCTGCCCGAAGCCGACGCGAAGGCGTGGATATTACAGGAAAGCTGAGCCCGCCCGGCACGCTTCCATCGCACCGGGGCGCAAAGCGGCGTATCGTCGATGTGGTGCTGGTCCGTTCGACCTTCATCGCTCCGAAAGCCCGCTGTAACGGCACGCATCTTGCGGGAATCCGGATTCACCCTCCGCCATCCGCACCCTGCCATCCGCCATCCGAAAGAGGACGCCCCATGACCGACCCGACCGCCAGCGGCAGCGCGCCCGCGCATGCCATTCCCTCGCCACGGGACCCGCATCTGCGCGCGATGGCGAACTGTATCCGCTTTCTTTCGATGGATGCGGTCCAGAAAGCGAATAGCGGCCACCCCGGCGCGCCGATGGGTCTGGCCGACGTCGCGACCGTGCTGTTCCGCGATTTTCTGCGTTTCGACGCCGCCGAGCCCCACTGGCTCGACCGCGACCGCTTCATCCTCTCGAACGGCCACGCCTCGATGCTGCTCTACAGCCTGTTCTATCTGACCGGCTATCAGGACATCACGCTCGACGAACTGAAGCACTTCCGCCAGGTCGGCAGCAAGACGGCCGGGCATCCCGAGTATTCGCACGCCGCAGGTATCGAAACGACCACCGGGCCGCTCGGCCAGGGCATCGCGAATTCGGTCGGCATGGCGCTGGCCGAACGCATCATGAACGCGCATTTCGGCGATGAACTCGTCGATCACCACACCTACGTCTTTCTCGGCGACGGCTGCCTGATGGAAGGCGTGAGCCAGGAAGCGATTTCGCTCGCCGGGCATCTGAAGCTCGGACGCCTGATCGCGTTCTGGGACAACAATTCGATTTCGATCGACGGCGCGACGAGCCTCGCGGTCTCCGACAACGAAATCGAGCGCTTTCACGCCTCGGGCTGGCAGGTCCTCGACATCGACGGCCACGACACCGACGCGATCCGCGACGCCATCACGACCGCGCGCGCGACGCACGACCGCCCGACGCTGATCGCGTGCCGGACGATCATCGGCTTCGGCTTTCCGACCAAGGCGGGCACGCAAAAGGCGCATAGCGACGCGCCCGGCGAGGACGAGATCGCGGGCGCGCGCAAGATCCTCGACTGGCCTTCGCCGCCGTTCGACATTCCCGCCGATCTGCTGAGCGCGTGGCGCGAGATCGGCGCGCGCGGACGCGAGGCGCGGCTCGCATGGGCTGAACGCGTCAAGCAGGCGCCGCAGCCATTGCGCGAAGAATTCGCGCGCCGCAACGAGCACCGTTTGCCGTCCGACTGAAAAGCGGCCATCGCGGCCGCGCGGCAAGCCTTCGTCGAGAAAGGCGACGCCATCGCCACGCGCAAGGCCAGCGGCGACGTGCTCGATCGTCTCTTCGACGCCATTCCCGAACTGCTCGGCGGCTCCGCCGACCTCACGCCGTCGAACAACACGAAAACGAAGCATCAGGTCGAAATCAAGCCGGGGCAATACGCGGGCTCGTATGTCCACTACGGCGTGCGCGAGCACGGCATGGCCGCGGCCATGAACGGCATCGCGCTGCACGGCGGCCTGATTCCCTACGGCGGCACCTTTCTGTGCTTTTCGGACTATTGCCGCCCGGCGATCCGCCTGAGCGCGATGATGCGCATCCGCTCGATCTTCGTGATGACGCACGATTCGATCGGTCTCGGCGAGGACGGCCCGACGCATCAGCCGGTCGAGCATCTGGCCGCGCTGCGCGCGATTCCGCAACTGGCCGTCTACCGGCCCGCCGATCCGGTCGAAACAGCGGAATGCTGGGAGTTGATTCTGGATCAGCCGCGCCGCGCCGCGCTGATTGCGCTCTCTCGTCAGCCGGTGCCGTTGCTGCGCAAGGATGCGAGCGGCGAGAACCGTTCGGCGCGCGGCGCTTACGTGTTGCATGAAGCCGAAGGCGGCCCACGCAAGGTCACGCTGATCGGGACCGGATCGGAATTGCAGCTGGCCGTCGCGGCGCGCGATGTATTGCAGGGCGAAGGCGTGCCGACCGCCGTGGTGTCGATGCCCTGCCGTCTGCTGTTCGAGGAACAGGATCGCGCGTACAAGCGCGCGGTGCTCGGCGACTCGCCCGCGCGGGTCGCGGTGGAAGCCGCCGTCGAACTGGGCTGGGATCGCTATATCGGACCCGAGGGCCGCTTCGTCGGCATGCACAGCTTCGGCGAGTCGGGCAAGATCCAGGACGTCTACGCGAAGTTCGACATTACCGCCGATGCCGTCGTGAAAGCGGCGCACGAAACGCTGGCATCGTCGTAAAGCGATCGTTGTAATGAAAAGGGGCAGGCGCGCGCGCCTGCCCCTGCAACATCACATCAAGCCACCACTCAATCGAGCGTCTTCAACGCATTGGCGAAACGCGCGACCGCGCCTTCGATGTCATGCAGTTTGTCGAGCCCGAACAGGCCGATGCGGAAGGTCTTGAAATCGGCGGGCTCGTCGCATTGCAAGGGCACGCCGGCCGCGATCTGCAAACCCGCATCGGCGAACTTCTTGCCGGAGCGAATGCCGTCGTCGTCGGTGTAGCAGACCACGACGCCCGGCGCCTCGAATCCTTCGGCGGCCACGCTTTTAAAGCCGTTCTCGGCGAGCAGCGCGCGAATGCGCGCGCCGAGTTCGAGTTGCTCGGCTTGCACCTTCGCGAAACCGTAGGCCTCGGTTTCCTTCATCACGTTGCGCAGCGTCGCGAGGCTGTCGGTCGGCATCGTCGCGTGATAGGCGAAGCCGCCGCCCTCGTAGGCTTCCATGATCTGCAGCCACTTGCGCAGATCGCAGGCGAAGCTCGTGCTGGTGGTGCCGTCGATGCGTTCGCGCGCGAGCGGCCCGAGCATGACGAGCGCACAACACGGCGACGCGCTCCAGCCTTTTTGCGGCGCGCTGATCAGAATGTCGACGCCCGTGGCCGCCATATCCACCCACACCGTGCCCGACGCGATGCAATCGAGCACGAACATGCCACCGACCGCATGCACGGCGTCGGCCACCGCGCGCAGATACGCATCGGGCAGCAACATGCCGGACGCCGTTTCGACATGCGGCGCGAACACGAGATCCGGCTTGTGCTCCTTGATGGCCGCGACCACTTCGTCGATGGGCGGCGGCGCAAAGGCGGCCTGCCTGCCCGCTTCGACCGGCCGCGCCTTCAGCACCACCGATTCGGACGGAATACCGCCCATCTCGAAGATCTGCGTCCAGCGGTAACTGAACCAGCCATTGCGGATCACCAGACATTTCTTGTTGGTCGCGAACTGCCTGGCAACGGCCTCCATGCCGAATGTCCCGCTGCCCGGGACGATGGCGACCGCCTGCGCGTGATAAACGCTTTTCAGGCTCGCGGATAAATCGCGCATGACGCCCTGAAACAGTTGCGACATGTGATTGATCGAGCGGTCGGTGTACACCACCGAATACTCAAGGAGCCCATCGCGGTCGACATTGGGAAGTAAACCTGGCACGCTCGCCTCCGTTAAAGGATGAATCATCTGAGCAGCATTCGCGCTTCGATCATGCCGCGACGAAAACCGATTCTAACGAAAGCCTGCGTTCCGTGGGGATGGTGCGACGCAGCAGATGCGCCGCGCCGCTTCACACGCGTTTCACACGCGCTTCACACGCGTTGCGGGCGAAACCGCTTGCGTCTGCATCAACCGCTTACAATGGCGATCGCTCGCCGCCGCCCGGCGAGCCGACCTGTCCGCAGAGAAACCTATGAGTACCGAAGCGAGTAACGCAGTGAACACCGACGTGAGCCACGAACTGAGCGTCGAAACCGGCACCCAGGCGCCGATCTCACGCCATGCGCCACGCGTCCCGTTGCATCGAATTGCCCGGCGACTCCTGACTTGTTTCGCCCTCGCCGCCGCCGCGCCGCTGGCCCATGCGGCGACGTGGACCACCGTCGGCTCGGTGCCGAATACGTGGACCGAATCGGTCGACACCTCGTCCATCGTGCGTGAAGGCGCGATTCGCCGCGCGTGGGTGCAGATCCGCTACGACCAGCCCACGGCCGTCGCGCATGGCGTCGCGCCCGCGTCGTTGCTCAAGCAACGGGTGGCGTTCGACTGCACCAAACACCAGGCCTCGCTCATGACGCGCCTGAGCTACGACGCGCAAAACCAGTTGATCGATCGCGTCGACATGATGCCCACGGTCGGCGCGGGCAAGTTCTTCGACGTCGATCCCGATACCGAGTGGGATCGCGCGCTCACCGCCGTGTGCGCGCATTGAGCGCCACGCGACGTCATTCGCCCGTGAGCTTCTTCCACATCGCCGCCGTGATGCGCTGCTTCGCATCGGCGTAGTCGTGCCACGGATCGGTGCGCAGCGCATCGAGCCGTTTGTGCAGATTCGCGACGTTCCACTGGTCGCCGCTCGTCACGCGCGCCAACTCGTCCCACGCGATAGGCGTCGAGACACCGAGGCCGGGCCGTGCGCGCGGCGCGTAGGCTTCGATCGCGGTCGCGCCGCGCGCGTTGCGCAAATAGTCCACGAAAATGCGGCCTTTGCGATTCTGCGGCCCCATCTTCGCGCTGAAGCGATCGGGCAAGGTGGCGGCCATATGCCTCGCCACCGCCTGCGCGAAATCCTTCGCTTCGTCCCAACCGCTATGGCGCGTGATCGGCACCACGACATGCAGTCCCTTGCCGCCGCTCGTCTTGCACCACGAACGCAGCCCGAGCGCATCGAGCAGATCGCGCGTGAGTTGCGCCGCTTCGAGCATGCGGCTCCAGTCGAGCGACGGATCGGGATCGAGGTCGAAGATCAGACGGTCGGGCTTCTCGATCTGCTTCGCGAGCGCGTTCCACGTATGCAGTTCGATCGTGTCCATTTGCGCCGCGCCGATCAGCGCCGTGAGGCTATCGAGCGTGAGCAGCGGCGCGTGACCGGGATCGAGACCGGCATGTTGCGTGGCGTGCGGAATCTGCAATTGGCTCGCGTGCTTCTGGAAAAACAGTTCGCCGCCGACGCCCTTCGGCGCACGCACGAGCGCGACGGGGCGATTGCGCAATTGCGGCAGCAAACGCGGCGCGATCCACTCGAAGTAATGCACGAGGTCGATCTTGCGCGTGCCGCTGCGTTCGTCGATCACGCGCTCGGGATGCGTGATGCGCACGCCTGATACTTCTGTGTCCACGTTGGCGTCCTCTTTGTCGCGCGGTTTATCGTGCGATTTGTGCGCCGCCGGCGAGGCGCGCTTCGATGTCGCTTTCAATGCCGATTTCGTATTCACCGGCGGCGACTGCGGCTCGCGAACGATCGACTCCGGCGCCTTGTCGCGACGCAGCCCCGCGAACGACGCCTGACGCACCACGCCCGCACTCGTCCAGGTCTTGAATCGCACTTCGGCCACGAGTTCCGGCTGTACCCAATGCACATTCGCGCGCCGCTCCGCTGCGGGCACCGCCGCGAACGGCGTGGTCTTGCGCGAGCGCGTCTTCAGCTCGCGCGCGAGTTTCTCCAGCATCGCCGTATCGAAGCCGGTGCCGACACGCCCCGCGTAGTGCAGCGCGCCCGCCTCGTCGTAGACACCGATAATCAGCGCGCCGAAGCCCGTGCGGCTCCCCGCAGGCTCCGTATAGCCGCCGATCACGAATTCCTGGCGGCGCGCGCAACGCAGCTTGAGCCACGACGCGCTGCGCGTCGACGTATAGGCGCTTTCGCGTCGCTTTGCGACCAGGCCTTCGAGATTCGCGGCGCAAGCGGCTTGCAGCAAATCCTCGGGATCGCCTTCGAACGCCGCCGAGAAACGCAGCGCGTCCTGCCCGTTGCGTTCGAGCAGTGCCGCCAGCTGCGCGCGCCGCGTCTCCAGCGGCACCTTGCGCAGATCGACGCCGTCGAGCCACGGCAAATCGAACAGCCAGAACACGATGGCGTCCTCATGCCCTTCGTCGAAGGCATTTTGCAGCGCCTGAAAATCGGGCACGCCTTGCGCGTCGAGCACGACCGCTTCGCCGTCGAGCCACGCGGAGTGGATATCGAGCGCGCCCAGCGCCTGAACCTGGCGCGGAAATTTCGCGCTCCAGTCGAGGCCCGCGCGCGTGAAGATGCGTACCGCGTTCTTCCCTTTCGCGCCGCGATCGACGCGCGCGAGAACTCGATAGCCGTCGAATTTCAGTTCGTAGAGCCAATCATCGCCTTTGGGCGAAACATCGGCGGGCGTGGCGAGTTGTGGCGCGAGCGCTTCCGGCAACGCGGCGCGAACCGCGCCTTCGAGCTTGCCGAGCGCGGAGGTGTTCAGCGATTTCTCTTTGGATTTCGAAGCGCGCTTTGCCGCCGCCTTCGAATCGGCCAGTGTGCTTTTCATGGCATCGCGCGTTTTCGGCGTGGATGTCTGTCGTTTTGACGCGCGTGCGCGTTCGCGGGCGCCTTTGCGGGCGCCTTTGCGGGTGCCTTGTCCCGCCGCGGGCTTTTTCGCGCCGTTATCGTCCGTGACGTTGAACGCGTCCTCGCTTATCGCATCGTCGTCGCGTTGCTTGATGAGGAGCCAGCGCTCCTGTTTGCTGTCGCCCATCGGGCTGCGCACGAGCGCCCAGCCGCCGTGCAGCCTGTCGCCATCGAGCGTGAATTTCAGGTGCCCATGCGCATAACCCTCGCGCGCGGCGCGCATGCCGCCTTCGGGTTGCCAGCTACCGTGATCCCAGATCTCCACCGTGCCAGCGCCATAGTGGCCTTCGGGAATCGTGCCTTCGAACTCGCCATAGTCGAGCGGATGATCCTCCACATGCACCGCCAGCCGCTTCACGCTCGGGTCGAGACTCGGCCCCTTCGGCACCGCCCACGATTTGAGCGTGCCGTCGAGTTCGAGCCGGAAATCGTAGTGCAAGCGCCGCGCATCGTGGCGCTGGATCACGAACGACGCGCTGCCGTTGCGGCGCGTTTTCCCGCACTTCGGCGCAGGCTCGGGCGTCTCGCCGAACCGGCGTTTTGATTCGTAATCCTGTAGATTATGTTTCATCGCGGACGCCCCATTCATGGACTCGTCGTCATCGCCTCACATCAAGCCGCGCGGCGTCCGCGCCGTGGCGTGCTCTTGCGTGGCGGCGCATCGTTGCTCGCCGCGCCGCCGCGTTTGCCGAGGCTGCGTTTGAGCAGATCGGACAGATCGACGATATCGGCACTGCGGCGCTCGTGCGTGGGCGCGTGCACGTGCTCCACTTCGTGCGCCTTGCCTTCGCGGACCTTGCGCTCCACGAGCGCGAGAATTTCGTCGCGATAGGTGTCGTGATACGACGCAGGCTCCCACGTCGTCGTCATGTCGTCGATGAGCTTGCGCGCCATCTGCATCTCGTGCGCGCTCACGCCCGCTTCCTTCGCGGCCTTGGGCAGCGAGGGAATCGCGTCGTCCTCGCGCACTTCGGTCGACCAGCGCAAGGTCTGGAGCGCGAGCGCGGGACCGGTCGCCACCAGCGCCGCCAGATGCTGACGGCTATGCATCACCACATTCGCAATGCCGATCTTGCCGCTCGCCGCGAGCGCGTCGCGCAGCAGCGCGTAGGTCTTGCCCGCGCGCTTGTCGGGTGCGAGCCAGTACGGTGTATCCAGATACAGAAACGACACCTGCGCCGCTTCGACGAACGCGAGGATATCGACGGTCTGCGTGGCTTCGGGACTGGCCGCTTCGATTTCCTCATCGGAAATCACCACGTACGAGCCCTTTTCATATTCGTAGCCGCGCACGATGTCGTCGCGTGCAATCGGCTTGCCCGTGCGCTTGTTGATGTTCTGATGCCCGACCGGATCGAAGCTGCGCCGGTCGAGCAGGCTGAAACCGGTGCGTTCGCTTTGCGTGGCCGGATACAGTTCGACGGGCACATACACGAGCCCGAAACTGATGGCGCCTTTCCAGATTGCGCGCGGCATGATGGCCTCCTGTCGCCTCGGCGGGCATGGGAATCTACCTAGCGCAAACACGATGCCCGCCGTGCGCATCATCGCGCGAATCAAGTATGGAAACGTCCATGCGGCACGCGGCATGCGCGCACGAACGCGTCATTCATCAACATAGCCGCTCCATGCAAAGGAGGTCGTCATGCCGCTCAGCAAAGGCAAATCGCGCGAAGCCATTTCGAAGAACATCAAGACCGAAATGAAGGAAGGCAAATCGCAAAAGCAGGCGGTGGCGATTGCCTTGAATCAGGCGCGCAAATCGGGCGCGAAGATTCCGAAGAAGCACAAGCATTGATCCGACGATTGGGCGTGCCGCGCGTCATCGCCGGGCTTTGGCGAGCGCGCGGCGCAAGGCGTCGAGCGTGACCGGCTTGACGAGATGGTCGCCGAAGCCCGCTTCGAACGCACGCGCGCGGTCCTCCGGCTGGCCGTAGCCCGTCGCCGCGATCAGCGTGATGCGCGCGAGGTCCGGCGTCGCGCGGATGCGCTGCGCCATCTGATAGCCGTCGATTTTTGGCAGGCCGATATCGAGCACGATCGCATCCGGCGCGAACTGGCGCGCGCAGGCGAGCACGGCGTCGGCGTCGTAGACGGCGGTGGCCGCGTGGCCCTCCGCTTCGAGCAGCATCGCGAGCGAATCGGCGGCGTCGGCGTTGTCGTCGACCACGAGCACGCGCAGCGGGCCGCCCGTTTCCGGCCGCGCGGCCTCCGGCTCATGTTCGTGCAGCACGGCGTCGTAATCGGCCAGCGGCACTTCGAGCGTCACCGTGGTGCCGTGCCCGACGCCGTCGCTCGACGCATAGGCGTGGCCGCCATGCAGCTCCATCACCTTCTTGACGAGCGACAGCCCGAGACCGAGGCCGCCTTGCGCGCGGTCGAGCGTGCGCTCGCTCTGCACGAACAGATCGAAGATATGCTCGATCAGTTCCGGCGCGATACCCTGCCCCGTGTCGCGCACGCGCAGCACGCCGAAGCCGTCGCGCTCGAACGATTCGATATGCAGTTCGCCGCGCTTACCGGTGTATTTCGCGGCGTTCGTCAGCACGTTGACGAGGCACTGCACGAGCCGCTGCGGATCGCCGTCCACGCGCGCCGCGCCCTCGCTCGTCACCGTGAGCCGGTGCTGCCGTTCGCGGATCAGCGCATCGACGCTCTCCAGCGACTGCGCGATGATTTCCTGCAGCAGCACGCCGCGCTTGTGCAACTGCACGCGGCCGAGCGTGATGCGCGACATGTCGAGCAGATCGTCGACGAGACGGCTCAGCACCGCCGCCTGGCGGCGCAGGATCTCGATGCAGCGCGCCGCCTGCGGCCCCGTGAGACCCTCGGCGCCGAGCCGGTCGGCTACGTGCCGGATCGGCGCGAGCGGATTGCGCAGCTCGTGCGCGAGCATCGCGAGGAATTCCGTTTTCTGGCGATTTGCCGCTTGCAGCGCCTCGCGGCCGAGCGCGCTCGCGACCACGGCTTCCACGCTCGCGGCGACGAGATCGAAAAACGCGCGATAGCTGTCGTCGAGCGCGCAGCGCGGACTCACGCCCAGCACCGCGATGCCGCTGACGTCCTGCACGCCCGCGCGGCGCAGCGGAATCGCGAGCGCGCTGCGCGGCGCCTCGGGCCAGCCGCTGTCCGCGTCGCCGCGCCAGTCGAGCGACGGCAGCGCGAACTCGCGCGTCTCGCCTTGCGCGAGCACCTCATCGAGCGGCCACGCGTGCGCCCGCGCGTCCGCCAGCGTGTGCAGACGCGCGATGAGCGGCGCGTCGAGGTGGCTGCTCGCGACCAGTTCGAGATCGGTGCGGCCGAGCGGCACGGCGTAGATCGCCGAAAACGGCACGTCATAGCCGTTCGCCGCGAGAATGTCGGCCGCGCACTCGCATGCGGCCACGACCGAGCCAGTCTCCGCCGCGCACGCGCGCAGGGCGCGCAAGGTCGTGAGGCGGCGCTCGCCCTGCATGCGCGACGTAGTCTCGCTGCACAGGCAGAACACGCCCGCGATCGTGCCGTCGTCGGCGTAGAGGGGTTCGTAGGCGAAGCTCGCGTAGACCTCTTCCTGAACGTCTTGCTGGTCGAGATGGCGCGCGAGGAAGACGTGCTCGTCCTCGCTCAAGGCGGCGTCGCCGCTATGCAGCACGCCTTCGACGTGCGCGCCGAGTTGCGCCCAGGTGCCGGGCCAGCCGGCCGCGCCGGGCAGGCCGAGCACGTCCGGATGCTTGCCCGCGCCGAGGAACGGAATATAGGCGTCGTTGTAGAGCACGCGCGCGTCGTCGCCCCACCAGATCGCGGCGGGGGACTGCGAGCCGAGGCACAGGCTCAGCGCGGCGCGCAGCGGCGGCGGCCAGTCCGCGAGCGCGCCAAACGGCGTCGCGTCCCAGTCGAAGTCGCGCATGCGCCCCGACATCTCGCTGCTTCCTCGAATGAAACTCGCGTTCCGTGCGACAGACACGCTCCCTCCCTGAAATCGTGGACGATGTGGCCCTTCGCTCCCTAGCGAAGGTCGCAAGTTCCACTCCTGGGAGACAGGCGCGATGAAGGGGCGCGAACGGCTACGCCGCTCTCAGCGCTGAACGATCAGAGTGCGACGGCGAGGCGCGTGGCCTGGTCGATGGCCCGCAGCGCGTCGAGTTCGGCGGCCACGTCGGCGCCGCCAATCAGCTTCGCGTGGATGCCGCGCGCGGCCAGTTCGTCGTACAGCGCCCGATTCGCAAGCTGGCCCGCGCAGAGCACGACATGATCGACCGCCAGCACCTGCGGCGCGCCATCGACGCGATAATGCAGCCCCTGATCGTCGATGGCGTCATACGTTGCGCCCGAAATCATCATGAGATTCGCGCGGCGCAGACGCGCCTTGAGAATCCAGCCCGTCGATTTGCCGAGTCCCTTGCCGAGCGGTTCGGCCTTGCGCTGAAAGAGATGGACGCTGCGGCGCGGCGTGACGTCGTTCACCACATTCGCCACGTTCGCCAGCCCGCCCGCTCCCGCGTTCGCGGCATCCACGCCCCAGGCGCGGAAAAACGCATCGGCATCGAGCGATTCGCGCGCATCGCCGAGCAGAAATTCGGCGACGTCGAAACCAATCCCGCCCGCGCCGATGATCGCCACGCGCGCGCCCACCTCGACCTTGCCGCTCAGCACATCGGCATACGACACCACCTTCGGATGATCGATGCCCGCGATCTCGGGCACGCGCGGCGTGACGCCCGTGGCCAGCACGATTTCGTCGTACGCGCCGCTCGCCAGCGACGCCGCGCCGACCGCTTCGCCGAGCCGCGCATCGACGCCGAGCTTCGCGAGCCGCACCGCGAAATAGCGCAGCATTTCGTTGAATTCGGCCTTGCCGGGCACCGCTTTCGCGAGGTTCAGCTGCCCACCCAGACGCGCGGCGGCTTCATACAGCGTGACCGCGTGGCCGCGCTCGGCCGCGTTCACGGCGAACGCCATGCCCGCCGCGCCGCCGCCCACCACGGCCACGCGTTTCGCCACGCGCGCGCGGCCCGCGGGAAATTCGATCTCGCGCCCGGCGCGCGGATTCACGAGACACGTGGCCGTGCGCTCGGTGAAGATGCGATCGAGGCAAGCCTGATTGCAGCCGATGCAGGTGTTGATTTCATCGGCGAGACCGAGACGCGTTTTCTTCGCGAACTCGGGATCGGCGAGCAAGGGGCGCGCCATCGACACCAGATCGGCCACGCCCGAGGCAACCAGTTCCTCGGCGACCTCGGGCATGTTGATGCGGTTCGACGCCATCACCGGAATGCCCACGGCCTGCTTGACGTTGCGGATCGCCTCGCGCCAGGCCGCGCGCGGCACGGAAGCCGCGATGGTCGGCACCGCCGATTCGTGCCAGCCCACGCCCGTGTTGATGAGGTCCGCGCCCGCCGCTTCCACGTGCTGCGCGAAGGTGGCGATCTCCGCGCCGCTCAGGCCGCCTTCGACGAGATCGATCGACGAAATCCGGTAGATCAGCATCGGCGCGTCGCCGAGCCGCGCGCGCACCGCGCGCACGATGTCGAGCGCGAAGCGGATGCGCGCCTCGAAGCTGCCGCCGTATGCGTCGTCGCGATGATTGGTGGCGGCGGCCGCGAACTCGTTGATCAGATAGCCTTCCGAGCCCATGATTTCCACGCCGTCGTAACCCGCCTCGACGGCGAGCGCCGCCGTATGGGCGAAGTCGGCGATGGTGCGGCGGATGTCGTCGAGACTGAGCGCGCGCGGCGTCCATGCGTTGATGCGCGCCTTGATCGCCGAAGGCGCGACACACTCGGGCACCTTCGCATAGCGGCCCGCGTGCAGGATCTGCAACACGATCTTGCCGCCCGCCGCGTGCACCGCGCGCGTGACGGCGCGATGCTCGTCGAGTTGCCCGGCGCGGTCGAACAGCGGGCCACCCGCTTCCATGACGCCCTCGGCGTTCGGCGAGAAGCCGCCGCTCAGGATCAGGCCGATTTCGCCCGCCGCGCGCGCCGCGTAGAACGCCGCGAGGCGCTCATGCGGACGGTCGAGCGTTTCGAGCCGCGTATGCATCGCGCCCATCACCATGCGGTTGGGCAGCACGGCCTGGCCGACCGCAAGCGGGGTCAAAAGCCGGTCGAATGTCGGCATGGCGGATGTCTCGATGTTGTTGTGGGGTGTCGTGTGTACTCTAGGGTGGCTGCGGTTTTACGTCAATATCTTGACGCATTGATAGGGTTACGCGCTCGCACACGGAATGATATCGACGTTAGAATGATATCGACGTTATATACGCAATCATCTCTTTCTATCCGCGTAGTCAACCGCGCCAAATAGGTAAATATATTACCTATCTATTCGTTGAGGCATTTTGCCCGCGCCAACCGGCCCGTTGCCGCGCGCGTGGCATAATGATCGCCTCGTTTTTTACTGTCCCGTTCGCTGATCACCGTGCGCCGGCTCCGCCTCCAGTTCGTCAGTCTATTAGGAACGCTCGCGATCCTGATGACGACGTTCGCGCCCGTGATTTCGCATCTGCTTGCCGGCTCCACCACTTCCAGCGCTTACGCCAGCGCATCGGTCATGCATTGCGACATGCCCTCGATGCGCGGCATGGCGATGACTTCGCACAGCGGCAGCCACGCCACGCAGCACGCGGATCAGCACGCCAATCCCGGCGACATGCAGGACTGCGGCTACTGCAATCTGCTCGTCCATCTGCCGGTGGTGCCCGGCGTGCCGCTCGCGCTGCCGCTCGCCACGCGCCTCGTCCACGCGCGCATTGCCGCGCGTTTCGACAGCCAGCGGCGCATCGAGCCGCTCACCTTCGCGCTCGCGCGCGCCCCGCCTCTCGCCTGAACGAAGCCTGACCCGCTTGCCCCGTTTGCGCGGCCCCACGTCCTGCGTGCCGCTGCGCGTTCGCGCGCGCCGTCGGCACGGCGCGCGAACCACTTCGTTACAGGATCATCATGTTCCATCACTTGCCGTGCCGGAGCGCGTTCGACGCGCCCGCACGACGTAGCGGCGCGCCTGCGCTCGCGCTCATGCTCACGTTCGCCGTCGCTTGCCTGGCGTTGGCGCCGCACGCGGCCCACGCTCACGCGATCGCGGGCGACCGCGTGTTTCCCGCGACCATGGCCGTCGACGACCCCGGCGTCGGCGACGAAGCCGATCTCCAGTTCGGCCACCAACGCGTGCCCGGCGACGCGGGCGACCAGAGCGTCAACACCTTCGACTTCGAATACGACAAGCTGATCACGCCGCGCCTCGCACTCTCCGTCGACGGCGGCTACGTCATGCAGAACAACCCGACTGCGCGCGGCTTCGACAACTTCGGCGTCGGCCTGAAATACCTGCTCTACGTGAACGATGCGCACGAGTTCATGACCTCGGTCGGCGTGGACGCCGAGATCGGCGGCACCGGCAGCCGCGCCATCGCCGACAACTTCTCGACGATCTCGCCGACGATCTACGCCGGCAAGGGCATGGGCGACCTGCCCGACTCGCTCGCGTGGCTGCGCCCGATCGCCATCACCGGCGAAGCGGGCCCGGCGCTCGCGACGGGCGGCGGCCAGCCGAACGCCTTCAACTACGGCTTCACGTTCCAGTACAGCCTGCCGTATCTGCAACAGCACGTGCACGATCTCGGCTTGCCGCAACCGCTCTCGAATCTGATTCCGCTCGTGGAAGTGCCGCTCTCGCGCAGCCAGGGACAGACGACCGGCACCGTGAATCCCGGCTTCATCTGGATGAACCGTTACGGCCAGCTCGGCATCGAGGCGCAGATTCCGATCAACCGCGCGAGCGGCTCGCACGTGGGCATCCTCGTGCAGACGCATATTTTCTTCGACGACGTGGCGCCGCACAGCATCGGCAAGCCGCTCTTTCAATAACCGCATTCAACACGCGCATTCAACGTAATTTTTTCTGAGGACTTCATCATGAATTTCAACGCCATTCGTTCGCTTCGCCTGCTCGCCGCCACCGTCGCCCTCGCGGGCGCGCAACTCGCCTGGGCGCATGCTTACCCGACGCATCAAACGCCCGCCGCCGGATCAACCGTCGCCGCCGGGCAAACCACCGTCACGATCGATTTCGACGACGAACTCGAACCCGCCTTCAGTTCGATCGACGTGACCGACGCGGCGGGCAAATCGGTGATCCGCGAAAAAGCCGCCGTCGACGCGGCGAACAAGAAGCGCATGTCGGTGACGGTGAATCCGCTCGGCGCGGGGCAATATGCAGTCAAGTGGATCGCCGTGGCCGCGGACGGTCATCGCACCACGGGTCATTACAGCTTTACGGTGCACTGAGCGGATGTGTTGAGGCGGGGTGCGAGGTGCGCCCCCTCGCTTCCCCGCCTCCCCAGGCGCGCGCCAATCGCGTAAACTCCCGGCCATCCGAACCCGCTTTTCGGCATCCGGCCGAACCCGCCATGCATGAGCTCACGCGCCGCCGTTTCCTGATCGCCAGTGCCCTGGCGGCCTGCGGCGCGGCTACGCCCCTTGCGCGCGGCGCGGGGCGCGACATCACCGTGGCGCTCGTTCTCAAGGCCAGCAACGATCCGTTCACGGCCGGGATGATCCGCGCGGCCACGGCCTTCCAGGCGCATTCGCCCTATCCGTTCAAGCTGATCGTGCGCAGCACCGAAGGCGAGACCGATGTCGCGCAGCAGGCCGCGTACGTCGAGTCGCTGGCGGCGCAATCCGTGAGCGCCATCGTGCTCGCGCCCGTCGATTCGCGCCGCCTCGTGCCCGCCGTCGCGAAGTGCGTGCGCCAGGGCGTGCTGGCCGTCACGATCGACAATCCGCTCGACGCGGGCGCGCTGCGCGAAGCCGGTCTGCGCGTGCCCTTCGTCGGCCCCGACAACCGGCGCGGCGCGCGGCTCGTCGGCGACTATCTCGCGCGTCGGCTGCATCCCGGCGAGCGCGCCGCCATCGTCGAAGGCGTGGCCTCCGACCGCAACGCGCAGCAGCGCGACCAGGGCTTTCGCGAGGCCATGCGGGCCGCCTCGGTGAAGATCGTCGCCACCGAGACCGGCGACTGGGACTACGCGAAGGGCCGCGCGGCAGCCAGCGCACTGCTCGCCACGCAGCCCGGCTTGCGCGCGCTCCTGTGCGCGAACGACAACATGGCGCGCGGCGCGGTAGACGCCGTGAACATGGCGCATCTGCGCGGCCGCGTGCTGATCACAGGCTACAACGCCAGCGCCGCCATCAAGCCGATGCTCGCCGACGGCCGCATCCTCGCCACCGTCGACCAGTTCGCGGAAAAGCAGGCCGTCTACGGCATCGACGTCGTCTTGCAGGCGCTGATCGAGCAGCACCGCCAGGACGACTTGCCCGACGTGGTCGAAACGCCGCTCGTGCTGGTCACGAAGGACAGCGCGTCGTGAGGCGCCTGCCGCCGCTCAACGCGCTGCCGATCTTCGAAACGGTCGCCCGCTACGGCAGCTTCACGCGCGCCGCCGAACATCTGTGCCTCACGCAGGGCGCGGTCAGCCGCCAGATTCTCGCGCTCGAAGAGTATTACGGCCTGCCGCTGTTCAAGCGCTCGCCCAAGGGTCTCACGCTGACCGCCGAGGGCGAGCAGTTGCTGCCCGCCGTGCGCGAGGGTTTCGGGCGCATCGAGGAAGTGTCGATGCGGCTCACGCGCCAGCGCGGCGAACTCGCGCTCAAGATGCCCACCTGCGTGATGCGCTGGATGCTGCCGCGCATCACACGCTTCCAGACCGAGCATCCCGAACTCCAGGTGCAGATCACCACGACCTGGCAACACGAAGTCGACTTCCAGGCCGAGCCGTTCGACGCGGCCATCATCTACGGTCCGTCGCCGGGCGCGGATGTGCATTCGGTGCCGCTATTCGACGAATACCTCACGCCCGTCTGCACGCCGGAATTCCTGCGCCGCCATCCGATCGCCCACGCCGACGACCTCGCGCCGCTCACGCTGCTGCATCCCACGCGCGATCACGCCGACTGGAAGCTCTGGCTCTCACGCGCCGGCGCGACGCAGATCGACGCCCATCGCGGCCCCACGTTCGAATCGCTCGATCTGGCGACCAGCGCGGCGATGCAGGGCTTCGGCGTGGCGATCGGCGACCGTACGCTAGTCAGCGAGGACGTGGCCGCCCAGCGGCTCGCGCTGCCGATCGACTTCGCGGTGGCCACCGGTTCGCGCTACTACTTCGTCTATCCCGACTTCGCCGCGCAGCAGCCGAAAATCCAGCTATTCAGCGCGTGGATCGAGCGCGATCGCGCGCGCGGCGCACCGCCAGCCTGAGCCGCCGGGTCGCAGCGCACACGCGCATGCACGAACAAAAAAGCGCGCCATGAGGCGAACGCATGGCGCGCATGAGAATAATTCGATTGCCGCCGCGCGGGCTTTTAGGCCAAATGGCCGTTTTTCCTTCTGCCTTTCGGACGATGCACAGCGCCGCCCCTTCCCGCTCGAAACTGCCCGACGTGGGCACCACCATCTTCACCGTGATCGGCCAGCTTGCCGCCGAGCACGACGCCCTGAACCTCTCGCAAGGCGCGCCGAACTTCGCGCCCAACCCGCGACTGATCGACGACGTGGCCGCCGCCATGCGCGCGGGCCACAACCAGTACGCGCCGATGGCCGGCGTGCTCGCGCTGCGCGAGGCGCTCGCGGCCAAGTACGCGGCGCTCTACGACGCGCACTACGATCCCGCGAGCGAAGTGACGGTCGTGGCGAGCGCGAGCGAAGGACTCTATTCGACGATCAGCGCGCTCGTGCATCCGGGCGACGAGGTGATCTACTTCGAGCCCTCGTTCGACAGCTACGCGCCCATCGTGCGCCTGCAAGGCGCGACGCCCGTCGCCATCAAGCTCGCGCAGCCGGACTTCCGCGTGAACTGGGACGAAGTCGCCGCCGCGATCAATCCGCGCACGCGAATGATCATCGTGAACACGCCGCACAATCCCACGGCGACGGTGCTGGGCGCGAAGGACATCGCGCGCCTCAAGGCGCTCACGCGCAACACCGATATCGTGATTCTCTCCGACGAAGTCTACGAGCACGTGGTGTTCGACGGCGCGCGTCATTGCAGCATGGCGCGCTATGCGGAGCTGGCCGAGCGCAGCGTGATCGTCTCGTCGTTCGGCAAGTCGTATCACGTCACGGGCTGGCGCGTGGGCTACTGCCTCGCACCCGCCGCGCTGATGGACGAGATCCGCAAGGTGCATCAGTTCATGACCTTCGCCGCCGACACGCCCATGCAGCACGCGTTCAGCGCGGCGCTCGCCGACGCCTCGTCGTATCTCGACCTCGGCGGCTTCTATCAGCACAAGCGCGATCTGCTCGCGCACGCGCTCGCCGACTCGCGCTTCGAATTGCTGCCGAGCGAAGGCAGCTTCTTCATGCTCGCGCGCTTTCGCGGCTTCTCGGACGAACGCGACAGCGACTTCGTGCTGCGCCTGATCCGCGACGCGCGTGTGGCGACCATCCCGCTCTCGGCGTTCTACACCGACGCCACCGATCACGGCATCATCCGCCTGAGTTTTGCGAAGGATGACGAAACATTGCTCGAAGGCGCGCGCCGTCTTTGCACGATCTGATTCACACAAGGAGATCACGATGAAGCCCCTCACCACGCTGCTCGCGCTCGCGTGCGCGCTCGGCTCGCTCCCGGCGTTCGCCGATTCCAGTTCGCTGCGCTTCGGCGTGGAGGCGCAGTATCCGCCGTTCGAATCGAAGAGCGCGGACGGCCACCTGCAAGGCTTCGACATCGACATCGGCAATGCGGTCTGCGCGAACGCGCGGCTGCATTGCGCGTGGGTCGAAACCTCGTTCGACGGGCTGATTCCCGCGCTTCAGGGCCGCAAGTTCGACGCCATCAATTCGGCGATGAACGCCACCGAGAAGCGCCGCGAAGCGATCGACTTCACGACCGTCATCTACCGCGTGCCGAGCCGCCTGATCGCGCGCGCCGACAGCGGTCTCGTCGCCACGCCCGCCTCGCTCAAGGGCAAGCGCGTAGGCGTGCTGCAGGCGTCGATCCAGGAGACCTACGCGAAGACGCATTGGGAACCGGCGGGCGTGAACGTCGTGCCGTATCAGGACCAGAACCAGATTTACGCCGACCTCGTGTCGGGCCGCCTCGACGCCACGCTGCTGCTCGCGCCCGCCGGTCAAAACGGCTTTCTCTCGAAGCCCGACGGCAGGGGCTTCGCGTTCGTGGGCGAGCCCGTGCGCGACGACAAGATCCTCGGCAACGGCGTGGCCTTCGGCATCCGCAAGGGCGACGCCGCGCTGCGCGAACGTCTGAACGCGGCCATCGCGAAGCTCGAAGCGGACGGCACCGTCACCACGCTCGCGCGCAAATATTTCGGCGACATCGACGTCTCGCCGAAATAAGCGCAACGTCGATAGCCGCGCCCGGGCGCAGAAGCTCAGGTGCGAAACATCGACACCGCCTCCGACAAGCGGCGCGCCTGCGTCGACAACGAATCGGCCGCCGCCGCCGCTTGTTCGACCAGCGCCGCGTTCTGCTGCGTGACG
Organism: Paraburkholderia sp. J94; assembly: GCF_905220285.1. Classification (NCBI taxonomy): domain Bacteria; kingdom Pseudomonadati; phylum Pseudomonadota; class Betaproteobacteria; order Burkholderiales; family Burkholderiaceae; genus Paraburkholderia; species Paraburkholderia sp. J94. Next base: position 65,163 of record NZ_CAJMZH010000022.1, read on the forward strand.
GTATCCATCTGCGTGACGGCGCGGCTGATCTGCTCGATGCCCGTACGCTGCTCCGACGAGGCATCGGCGATGCCCGAGATGATGTCCGTCACATTGTCGACGGAACGCACGATGCTCTGCATCGTGCCGCCCGCCGCGCGCACGCGTTCCGAGCCTTCGCGCACCTGCCCGACCGACGCGTCGATCAGCGCCTTGATCTCGCGCGCCGCGCTCGCGCTGCGTTGCGCAAGCGAGCGCACTTCGGAGGCCACCACCGCGAAGCCGCGCCCTTCCTCGCCCGCGCGCGCGGCCTCCACGGCGGCGTTGAGCGCGAGAATATTGGTCTGGAACGCGATGCCTTCGATCACGCCGGTGATCTCCACCATCTTCTCCGACGACGTCTGAATGCTCGACATCGTATCGACCACGGCCGCCACGGCGGCGCCGCCATCGGCGGCCGCCGCGCTCGCGGTGGAGACCAGCGTGCGCGCCTCGCCCGCGTTGGCCTCGTTGTGCTGCACGGTCGACGTCAGCTGCTCCATGCTCGCGGCGGTTTCCTGCAGCGACGCGGCCTGTTCCTCGGTGCGCGACGAAAGGTCGGTGTTGCCCGCCGCGATCTCGTTCGCGCCCGTGGTCACCGATTCTGCGCCCGTGCGGATCGTCTCGATCATCGCCACGAGGCTCGCCTGCATGCGCGCAATCGACGCCAGCAGACTGCGTTCGTCGCCCGCGCGCAATTCGACGCGCCCGGTCAGATCGCCGGTCGCGATACGGTGCGTGACGGCCACCGCGTACTGCGGCTCGCCACCGAGCGTGCCCACCACGTTGCGGATGATCTGCCACGACAGCGCCGCGATGCCCGCCACGCCCAGCACGATCAGCGCAATCAGCACGCGGCCGGTGCGCCAGAACGCGGCGTCGATATCGTCGAGATAAAAGCCCGTGCCGATCCACCAGTCCCACGGCTCGAACGCGACGATGCCGTTCATCTTCTGCGTGAGCTGGCCCGTGACGGGATGCTTCGCGAGCGTCAGCATCACGGGAATGTGCTCGCGCGCGAGCATTTCGCGGTAGAGGTCGCCGTCGGGCCGACCGTCGGGCGCCTTGCCCGCGTTGACCTTGCCGATGATCGCCGCGTTGCGGTGCACGAGCGTCGTGCCGTCGGGCAGACGCGCCCAGAAGAAACTCTGGTCGGAATAATTGAGCTGGCTGAGCGCGAGCTTCGTGGCGGCCTGCGCCTCCTCGCGCGTCATTTTTCCGGCGCTTTCCTGATCGTGATAGTAGGTGGCGAGATGTTCGGCCATGTGCAGCAGATTGGTGATCTTGCCGCGCGTGTCGTCGAGCATCGCCTGCTTGAGACTGACGAGGCCGTAGCCGCCGATGGCCACCAGCGCGACGAGCGCCGTCGCGACCAGAACAAGAAGTCTCGTGGATATTCTCATGATTCGTTCGGTGAACTTATCTGTTTTGGGTCTCGCGCGCGTGGCGTCGCGAGGGGTCTCCGTGGGGTGTTTCCGTACCGCTGCTGCTCGGGCTTCGACGATATCGATCCGTCCCCGATACGTGGATCGCGATTTCGAAGCGAAGTCATTGTTGTATGACAAGCCGCAATTGTCAAATTGTCGTCTTACAAATTCTCGCATTCGTGCGCGGAAGCCCCGGCGTTTGCTTGACAATCGCCTGTACCCGTTCCGGCTCGGGTTGGCGGCCGCCTCAATCGATGCACGGCGCATCGCAGCCCGCGCCCCGTCGATTCGGACAAACCCTCGCCGCTGACAGCCAGTGCGCCGCCTGGCGACGCTGCCGCGCAGGATGGGCGGTTACGATGATGTAAAAGGCGCGACTGCCGCGGGCCGCTGATCGTGGACCGCAGGCGCGTAGCGCGACGGACCTTCCAGCCAACTCAATCGTGAGCGGTCTTTGTCCATGCGCATTCTCTTCGTCGTCGGCAATCTGGGCGACTACCACGTGCCTCGCTACGAAGCCCTCGTCGACGCCGCCACGCGCAGCGGCCACGACGTGTCGCTGATCGAAGTGTTCGCGCGCTCGGGCGTCTACGGCTTCCCGCAGGAGCGCCGCGCGGCGTTCTTCGCGAGCCGGCCGCCGCACGCCGTCACGCTCGTCGAGGACGGCTCGGACAGCGACGGACTCGGACTGCGCGACTGCTCGCGCCTCGTCGCCCGGCTGCGCGCGTTCGCGCCCGACGTGGTCATCACGCTCGGCTACAACACGCAGTATTCCGCGCTGCTGTGCGTGCTGCGCCAGCTCACGCGGCGCTTCAAGCTCATCTACATGTCCGATTCGAAAGCCGACGACGGCGTGCGCAGCGCCACCAAGGAGCGCCTCAAGCGGCTGATCGTGAGCCGCTTCGACGGCGCGCTCGTCGCGGGCGAGCGGCATCGCCGCTACGCGCTTTCGCTCGGCATTCCGATGGCGCGCTCGCGCATCGGCTTCGACGTGATCGACATCGACTATTTCGCGCGCCTCGCGCAACGCGCGCGCGACAACGCCCGCAGCGTGCGCGAACGTTACGGCCTGCCGCCGCGTTTTCTGCTTTGCGTGAGCCGCTTCGTGGCGCGCAAGAATGTCGACGTGCTGATCGACGCCTACGCGCAATCGCGTCTGCGCGAACGCGGCATCGGACTCGTGCTCGTGGGTCAGGGCCCGCTCGATGCGGAGCTGCGCGCGCGCATCGCCGCGCACGGACTCGACGCCGACGTGTCGATCCTCAGCTCGCTCGCCAATCACGAAATGCCGAACCTCTATGCGCTCGCCGAGTTCATCGTGCTCGCGAGCGAGTTCGATCAATGGGGGCTGTGCGTGAACGAAGCGTTCGCGGCGGGCTGCCCGGCCATCGTCACGCGCACCTGCGGCGTGGCGGGCGAGATCGTGCTCGACGGCGTGAACGGTTTCGTCGTGGAGCCGCGCGACGTGCCCACGCTCGCGCAGCGCATCGGCCTGCTCGGCAGCGACGGCGTGCTGCGCGAGCGTTTCGCCAACGGCGCGAGCGATGCGATCCGGCGCTGGTCGCCGTTGCTGTTCGCGTCGAGCGCGCTCGAACTTGCGCGCGCCACCACGCGGCACGCGACGCCGCACGCGCAGCACGAACTGGTCTGATCGTCCCGTCTTGCATTGATGCATCGATGCGCCGATCACGTGGATCGAAGCGCATCGACGCGCATCGTCACAATACCCCTATAAATTAGGCACAAAAACCGATCCCGGCGCGAGCCGCCGCTTGAGCGTGCGTGCGAGCAGATACGCCGTGCCGTGCCGCTCGACACCCAGACGCTGCGTAAGCGTCGCGCCGAAGCCATTCAGGAAGCTGAAGGTTGACGGACTCGAAAAGCCGTCGAAATCGAAGATGAGCCCGCTCTCGATCGCACGCTGAATGCCGCTCCAGATCAGCAGGCTGATCGAACCGCAATGCGCTTCGTGCATGCGCGACGAGAGCAGAAAATACATCGCCTGCTGATCCCACACGAGCCCGATGGCCGCGACGAGTTTCGCGCCCGGCCCATACGCGCCCAGCAGCACGCCCGACTGCCGCTCGACGAAGGCGTTGACGAGCTGGCGCATCACCGCGCTGCCATAGGCGTTGCTGCGCGAGCGGGCGCGCAGATTATCCTCGTAGAAACCGAGGAATTCGCCAGGCGTGGCGATCGGCGCGACGGTCAGTTCGCGCGCCGCGCCGCGAATCACGTTGCGCGTCTTGCTGTCGAGCCGCGACCACGCTTCGTCCTGCCCGATATGCGCGTCGATGCGGAAGGTGTAGCGCGCCGACACGGTATAGCCACGCAGCGCGAACGCAATCGCATCGTCGACGCGTGGATCGAGCACCTGGAAAAAACTGTCGCACGCGGGCAATTGCTCGATCAGCCGCGCGGTCACGTCAAGCTGATGACGACGCTGCCGCGCCTCGCTGCCCGCCACCGGCGCGATCACGGGACCGAGCGTGCGCGTGAGCGGCGGCAGATGCGAGATGCGCCACAGGCGTCGGCGCACGAGCGCGTAGGGCATTTCGCCGAGCACGGTGTCGTCCTGCTTGACGGTCGCGAGCGCCCAGTTGCCTTGCGTGGCGATGTCGAGCCACCATCGTTCGTGGAAGATCGAATGCGCCTGCGCAACGGATTTCGCGTCGACGCTCGCCGATGACGCGGCCTTCCTGGCGCGCGGCGGCCTGGGCGGCCGCGTCGGCTGCGTGAGCCGTTGTGGCGATAGCGGGGCAATCGGCGGCTGTTCCCCGAACAACAAGCGGTCTCTTATGGTCGTCATCGTTCACCCGTTTGCATTCCGCGCCGCAACACGGCTTGCCGCGCGTTGTCTCCATGCTGTTCTAATGCTCTGGTCTATTCCTTTGGTCTGATCTTCTGGTCTGCACGCCTGGTCTGCGCTTCAGGTCTGCGCTTCTGGTCCATTCAGCGCAGACGCTCCCGCCAGCAACACGCGCGGTATCTTTTCGCACAACAGTCTACGGTTTCGGGGCTGGCCTTTTACGCCAAGATTTAGCCCGCGCGTACACGCTGACACGGCGATGCCTTACAGCAAGACAACAACCGGTCCGCGCCCGCGCGACGGCCGCATTCCATCCCCTCGCCGGTTTCGTTCTATGTCGGGCATTTATGGCGGCGTCTACTGAAACGGCCCGGTCATCGGCCGGCGCGCGCCGCGCCCGCGCTCCGGGTCGCGCATCCGAACGACAGGAACGACATGACCCGCCCATCGCCTCATTCGCCGGCACGCACGGCGTCGGCCAACGCCGCCGCGCGTCTCGAACGCCTGCCGTATTCGCCGTATCACCGCACGATTTTTCTGATCATCGCGGTGGCCTTCTTCTTCGATTCCGTGGATCTCGGCACGATGACGTTCGTGCTCGGCTCGATCAAGACCGAGTTCGGTCTGTCCAGCGCGGCGGCGGGACTGGTCGCCAGCGCGAGCTTCTTCGGCATGGTGCTGGGCGCCGCGCTCGCGGGCCTGTTGTCGGACCGTTTCGGACGCCGCCCGGTCTTTCAGTGGAGCATGGTGCTCTGGGGCGCGGCCTCGTATCTGTGCTCGACCGCGCAAAGCGTCGACGCGCTGATCCTCTGGCGCGTCTTGCTCGGCATCGGCATGGGCATGGAGTTTCCGGTCGCGCAGACGCTGCTCTCCGAGTTCGTGCCCGCCGCCAAACGCGGCCGCCTTGTCGCGCTGATGGACGGCTTCTGGCCGCTTGGCTTTATCGCCGCGGGCGTCGCCTCGTATTTCGTGCTGCCGCAATTCGGCTGGCGCACGGTATTCGCGCTGCTCGCGATTCCCGCGCTGTTCGTGCTGATTGTGCGCCGCATCGTGCCGGAGTCGCCGCGCTGGCTCGAACATCGCGGCCGTGTCGCCGAAGCCGACGCCGTCACCACGAAGATCGAAGCCCAGGTCATGCGCACGCTCGGCGTCGCCACGCTGCCTGCGCCCGCGCGTGCTTCGTCGTCGGCGTCGTCGGCTGCTATGGCGGCCAATCGCTCGCGCGGCGCATTCCGCGAGATCTGGAGCGCCGCGTACCGCCGCCGCACGATCATGGTCTGGGCGCTGTGGTTCTTCGCGCTGCTCGGCTTTTACGGCCTCACCTCGTGGCTCGGCGCGCTGATGCAGCAAGCGGGCGCGACCGTCACGAAGTCGGTGCTCTACACCGTGCTCATTTCGCTCGGCGGCATTCCCGGTTTTCTGTGCGCGGCGTGGCTCGTCGAACGCATCGGCCGCAAGCCGACCTGCGTGGCCGCGCTGGTCGGCGCGGGCGCGATGGCCTGGGTCTACGGGCAAACGGCGCTGCATCTGCAAAGTGCCGCGCTGCTGATCAGCGCAGGGCTCGCGATGCAGTTCTTCATGTTCGGGATGTGGGCCGTGCTCTATACGTACACGCCGGAGTTGTACGGGACGGGCGCGCGCGCGACGGGATCGGGGTTCGCGTCGGCGATCGGACGCGTCGGCTCGCTGATCGGACCGTATGCCGTGGGCGTCGTGCTGCCGATCTTCGGACAGAGCGGCGTGTTCACGCTCGGCGCGCTGTCGTTCGGCGTGGCGGCGCTGGCCGTGGCGATCATGGGAATCGAAACGAAAGGCCTGTCGCTCGAAGCGCTGGCCGAGGACGAAGAAGATGCGCCCGTGCGCGCTTATGCGGCACGTGCGGGGGAATCGAGCTGAAAAGCGAACCGATAAAGCGCGGGCCGCGAGCCCGCGCTCAGGCGAGCATCAAGCCGCGGGGGCTTCCGGCAATTCGCCGTGGCTTTTGAGCGCGTCGTAGAGATCGGCGACGGGCACGTCGCCCGCCTCGCGCTTCAGATAGAGGCTGAAGGCATGGTCGTAGAGCTCGCGCCCTCGCGGCATTTCGAGCGTCAGGTCGAAACACTCCAGAACGAATTCGGCAATCCTGTCCGCGTCGACGAGCAGACGCTCCGCTGTTTTTCGATCCATATCACTCACCTGCTGCGAATACACGCTACCAATACCTTATAACCAGGCGGCGGATATTACACCAGACGTGCGTGCGGCGCGCGCCCGATCGTGCGGAAACGGACGCCTTATTCGCCGATCCACGAACCGCGCAGATCGCTGTCGTGCAGCAATTGCATCAGCGTTTGCGCGGGACGGCTGAGGCGCTTCGCCGCGAGCGCGATGAACTCCACATCGGGCAAGACAGGCAGGCTCGCGACGTTGATCGGCGGCGCCAGCCCGCGCGCCGCCAGATACTGGGGCCGCACCGTGATGCCGAGGCCGCCGCGCGCCGCCGCCACGCAGCCCGAATGACTGCTGCTCGTGCACACGATCTGCCAGCGGAAATCGGTCTGCGCGAGCGCGTCGAGCACCACGGCGCGCGTGACGCTCGGCTCGGCCACGAGATTGAGCGGCAGCGGCTGCGTGAGATCGACCATCGTGCCGGTGCGCGCGAGCCATTCGAGCCGCCCGGTAAAGAGCGCCACGCCGCGCTTGTCGCCGAGACGCCGCTTGCCCACCATCAGGTCGATCGCGCCCGCGTCGAGCAGCTCGTAAAGCCGCCCCGTCATGCCGATGATGATTTCCAGCTCGACGTCGGGATGCGCGTTGCGAAACGCCGTGAGCACCGTGGGCAGCGGGCCGAGCGCGATATCGTCCGAGGAACCGAGACGCACGCGCCCCTTCAGGCGCGGCGCGCGGAACTGCGATTCGGCGCGGTTGATCGCCTGCAGGATCGCGCCCGCGTGCGCGAGCATCGCCTCGCCATCGGGCGTGATCGCGAGCGAATGGGTGTCGCGCACGAACAGACGCCGCCCGATCTCCTGTTCGAGCCGGCGGATATGGTCGCTGACGCTCGACTGCGTGAGACCGAGCTGGCGCGCCGCCTCGGTGAAGCTGTGGCAGGCCGCGACGGTGGCGAAGGACTTGAGCCAGATGGGATTGAGCATGCCCCATTGTTATCGGCATTGCCGATAACAGTCAATGTCCTGAGTGGGGTTCCCGATTGCCCGCGATGACAATATCATGACGTCATTGCAGATTTTTGCGCCGCGCGCCCGTGTTTCCAGCCGTTCGCGCCGCGCCCAAGACGTTCCCATGAACAAGGATTCGAGCCAGACGGCGTTGCTGTGGATCGTCGCCGCAGGCTTTTTCATGCAGGCGCTCGACACGACGATCGTCAACACCGCCCTGCCTTCGATGGCGCACAGCCTCGGCGTCAAACCGCTCATGATGCAGCCGGTGATCGTCGCCTACACGCTCACGATGGCCATGCTCACGCCCGCTTCGGGCTGGCTCGCCGACCGCTTCGGCACGCGCCGCGTCTACTTCACCGCCATCCTCATCTTCGTGCTCGGCTCGCTGTGCTGCGCGGGCGCGCACACGCTCGGCGAACTCGTGATTGCGCGCGTGCTGCAAGGCATCGGCGGCTCGATGCTGATGCCGATCGGCCGCCTCGCCGTGCTGCGCGCCGTGAGCGGCGAGCAATACGTGTCCGCGCTCGCGCTGATTTCGGTCGCCGGACAAGTGGGCCCGATCGTCGGCCCGACGCTCGGCGGCTGGTTCGTGCAGGCCATCACGTGGCACTGGATCTTTCTCATCAACGTACCGATCGGCGCCGCCGGTCTGTTCATGGTGTGGCGCTATCTGCCGCGCAGTTCCGGCACGGCCGCGCCGCCGTTCGACGTGATCGGTTGCGCGCTGGTTTCGCTGTGCATGATCGCGTTTTCGCTCGCCTTCGACGCGCCGGTGCAGACGCATCGCGCGGCGTGGTCGGCGGGACTCTTCGTGCTCGGCCTCGCGTCCGCGTTCGCCTACGTGCCGTATGCGCGCCGCCGCCGCGATCCGCTGTTCAGGCTCGCGCTGTTCGGCGAACCCAATTTCAGCGTCGGCCTGATCGGCAATCTCGTCTGCCGTGTCGGTTCCAGCGCCGTGCCGTTTCTCGTGCCGCTGCTCATGCAGCTCGAACTCGGCTACACGCCGCTGCATTCGGGCCTCATGATGCTGCCCGCCGCGCTCGCGGGCACGGTCGCCAAGCGCTGGATCGCGCCGCTGATCCGCCGCTACGGCTACGACACGTTCCTGCTCGTGAACACGCTGATCGTGGGCGCGTCGATCGTTGCGTTCGCGCTGATTTCGCGCGACACGCCGGTCATCGTCTCGCTCATCGTGCTGGCGATTTTCGGGGCGGCCAATTCGATGCAGTTCGCGGCGATGAACAGCGTCACGCTCAAGGGTCTCTCGCACGAAGATGCGGGCAGCGGCAACAGCCTCTTTTCGATGGTGCAGATGCTCGCGATGGGCCTCGGCGTGACGATCGGCGGCGCGCTCGTGAGTCTGGTCGCCGCGCATTGGGATTCGGTGGCGCTGGGCTTTCGCGTGAGCTTCGCGGCTGTCGGCGCGATCACGCTGGTTTCCGCGCTGATCTTCCGCGGCATCGAGGAAGCGCCGCCTGCGGGCGCCAAGCCGCGCGCCGCGTAACGCATCAAACGCGTCCGGACGCGCCCAGGCACGCTTCAACGCGGATTAGGCGCGCCCTGTAGCGTGGGTGCCGCACAACGGCGGCAAATACCCCGCGCCATCCGCGCTTCTCTCTCGCTTCTCCAGCACCTCCCCACCGCCACGCCCGACGCCGCTGCGCACCGCGCAAGCGTCGGCGCCCTCGCCCTGAACGCCCTGAACGCCCAGAACGCGCTGAACTGCGCCGTAACGCCCCGCGTCACCTTTCGCGCGGCTGACGAACGCCGTCCACGCGCCCGCCCGACGAAACCGCGAGTTGGGTTTCAACCAGGTGCCGTGAAGCGCCGCGTCAATTAAGCTCCGGCATAACTCCTGCGCGCACGCGCCCGCGCCAGGCGTCACCTCTCGCAACCCAAACCAACAAAAGGAATTCGATGTCGACTCCCACATCGGCGGAGATCGCGGCCCGCCTCGACCGGCTGCCGCCGTCGCGCACCGTCTGGACCATGGTGATCCTGCTGTCGCTCGGCGGCGTGTTCGAGTTCTACGATCTGTTCTTCACGGGCTACGTGGCGCCCGGCATGGTCCACGCGGGCCTCTTCACGCCCGAATCGCTCGGCTTCTTTTCGGCGCTCGGGCCGCTGAAGGTGGCGGGCTTCGGCACCTTCGTGTTCTCGACGTTTGCGGGGCTCTGGGTCGGCGCGCTCGTGTTCGGCCAGGTCGCCGACCGCTACGGCCGACGCAAGATCTTCACCTGGTCGCTGATCTGGTACATCGTTTGCACCGCGATCATGGCGTTCCAGACCACGGGCCTCACGCTGAATATCTGGCGTTTCATCGCGGGCATCGGCATCGGCATCGAACTCGTGACGATCGACACGTATATTTCCGAACTGATTCCGCGCGGCGAACGCGGCCGCGCCTACGCGCTCAACCAGGTCATCACGTTCAGCGCGGTGCCGGTGGTGGCGTTCCTCGCCTACGCGCTCAAGGACACACAGCCGCTCGGCCTCGACTACTGGCGCGTCGTGATCCTGATCGGCTCGGTGGGCGCGATCGTGGTGTGGTTCCTGCGCCGACGCATTCCCGAAAGCCCGCGCTGGCTCGCGCGCAACGGTCACGAAGCCGAGGCGGAGCGCATCGTCGCCGACATCGAGCGCCGCGTGGAAGCCGAAACCGGCGCGAAGCTGCCCGCGCCCGCACCCGCCGCGCCGGAAAAAGCCGGCGCGGGCTCGCTCGCCGAAGTGCTGCGTCCGCCCTATCTGCGCCGCACGGTCATCCTCTCGATCTTCAACATGGCGCAGGTGATCGGCTTTTACGGCTTCGCCGCGTGGGTGCCGACGCTGCTGATCGAGCGCGGCATACACGTCACGCAGAGCCTAGCGTATGCGTTCGTGATCGCCATTGCGAATCCGTTCGGCCCGCTGATCGGCTATTGTTTCGCCGATAAACTCGAACGCAAGACGCAGATCGTCGGCGGCCTGCTGATCATGGCCGTGGTGATCGCGCTGTTCGCGCAGGCTTCGCAGCCCTGGCTGCTGATCGTGCTGGGCGTGCTGTTCACGCTCGCCGCGAATGTGATGTCGTATGCGTATCACGGCTATCAGGCGGAGCTGTATCCCACGCGCGTGCGGGCGCGCGCCGTGGGCTTCGTCTATTCGTGGAGCCGCATCGCGGCCGCGTTCGCGGGGCTCGCGATCGGCATTCTGCTGCATCACTACGGCGTGCCGGGCGTGGCGATGTTTATCGGCGTGTCGATGCTCGTGGGCATCGTGATGGTGCTGCTCGGACCGGCCACGCGCGGACGCTCGCTCGAAGACATCAGCCGCTAGACGCACCAGGCTGAAGCGCAATAAAAAACGGCGGTGCCGCATTATGCGGGCCGCCGTTTTTCTATCCGATATTCGTGAATAACGATTGATTCGGATTCCGTATCGAACCTGTTCAGGTCGTCGCGCCTTCCACCAGATCGATCGTGCCATGCGCCTGCTCGCGCGCATTCGCGAGCGCTTCGTATTCGTCCTCGCTCAGCACCGGGCCGAGCTGCCCTTCCCACTTCGTCACCACGGCGGCGGCCACGCTGTTGCCGAGCACGTTGGTGGCCGTGCGGCCCATGTCGAGGAAGGTGTCCACGCCCATGATCAGCAGCAGGCCCGCTTCGGGAATATTGAATTGCCCGAGCGTCGCGGCGATCACGACGAGCGACGCTTTCGGCACGGCCGCCATGCCCTTGCTCGTGAGCATCAGGATCGCGAGCATCGCCGCCTGATCCATGAACGACAGATGAATGCCATAAGCCTGCGCGATAAAGAGCGTGGCGAACGTGCAATAGATCATCGAGCCGTCGAGATTGAACGAGTAGCCGAGCGGCAGCACGAAGCTCGAAATGCGGCGAGGCACGCCACTACGTTCGAGTTGTTCGAGCAGCTTCGGATACGCCGATTCGCTGCTCGCCGTGCTGAACGCCAGCAGCATCGGCAGGCGCACCGAACGCACGAGCCCGAACACGCGGCGGCCGAGCACGAGGCCGCCCGCGGCGACGATCGCGCACCACAGCAACACCAGCGCGCCGATGAACACGCCCATGAAGCGCCCGTAACTGAGCAGCACGCCGAGCCCCTGAATGGCGACCACGTGCGCGAGCGCCGCGAACACGGCCACCGGCGCGAACGCCATGACGTAGCCCGTGACCTTGAACATCACCGACGAAATCTGTTCGAGCAGCGTGACGATGCCCTTCGCCTGCTCGCCGATCGCGATGATGCCAAGGCTGAAGAACGCCGCGAACACCACGATCTGCAGGATTTCGTTTTCGGCCATCGCCTGCACGACGCTCTTGGGCACCAGATGCGTGACGAATTCGCGGATCGAAATCGCGCCCGCCTGAATGCCGGTGGCCGCGTGCGAATCGGGCAGCGGCAGATTCAGGCCCGCGCCCGGTTGCAGCCAGTTCGCGACGACCGCGCCCAGCAGCAGCGAAACAAAGGTCGCGCCGATAAACCACGCGAGCGTGCGCACGCCCACGCGCCCGACCGCCTTCGCGTCGCCCATCTTCGCGACGCCCACCACGAGCGTGGTGAACACCAGCGGCGCGACGATCATCTTGATGAGCCGCAGGAACAGGTCGGTGACGAGCGCAAAGCCGTCGGCGACCGATTTGAGGCTTTGCGCGTCGCCAATCGCGCGATGGCAGCCGTAACCTACGGCGATCCCCAATAGCATGCCGATCACGATCCAGCCAGTCAGCTTCATACGTTTCATTGCGACACTCCTTTCTGGCCCCTTCAACGAGCGGCCGGCAACAGGCTTACAAATCCATTTGTTGCCGTACTGTACTTCGTTGCACCATATGTTGCAAACTTGTCAAAAACCCTGGTGTCGGGGGGCTCAGCTTTTGGTGAGACGCAAACGGCCGCCAAAGCACCTGCCGTTAGCCGTGGCGATGGCAGGTTTCGAATACATTGTTTTAGATCGGGCTTAACGGCATCAAGCAGCGCTCGCCATGCTCGTCGGCAGTGTTGAACGGGACCGCATGATTCATCCACTCGCAAGATGCGCAGGCATCCACGACGCGCGAGACGCGCGTACCGTCACCGTTCCTTTGATGGGGTTGAAGCGTAGAGCTACGCAAAAAATGACGCGCCAAAGCTTCACCCAGATGTGCCGATAGAGTGCCAAGCAAACCACGGATGGGAATAGCGCTTGCAGCCGTGCCATTTCGCTTCACTGTAACGAGACGCCATCGAACCGATGGCTTCCCAACGGCGAAAACACCAACCCCTCCACGCGCTTCGAGGCCGGTAGCGACACGATCGAATGCGCGATCGGCGTGAACGGCACCTGCTGCTTGAAGATCACCTGCGCCCGCTCATAGAGCGCAGTGCGCTCCTTCACATCCGCGTCCGAGCGCGCCTTCTCGATGAGTGTATTGAACGAGGCGTCGCACCATTTCGACACGTTGCTGCCATGCACGGCGTCGCAACCAAGCAGCGCACCGAGCCAGTTGTCAGGGTCGCCATTGTCGCCCGACCAGCCGTATAGCAGCGTATCGTGCTCGCCCGCCAGTTTTGCGCGACGGTTGTATTCACCCCATTCGTAACTCACGATCTTCGCGCGCACGCCGATCTTCGCCCAATCCTGCTGAATCAGCTGCGCCATCAATTGCGCATTCGGGTTGTACGGCCGCTGCACCGGCATGGCCCAAAGCGTGATTTCGAATCCATCCGGCAAGCCCGCTTGCGCGAGCAACGCCCGCGCTTTCGCGGGATCGTAGGGCGCGTCCCTGAGCGTGTCGTTGTACGACCATTGAGCGGGCGGCATCGGATTCGTCGCGGACTTTGCATTGCCTGCGAACACGGCGCGGATGATCGCGGGCTTGTCGATCGCCATGTCGAGCGCGCGCCTGACGTCCACGCGGTCGAGCGGTGCATGCTGCGTGTTGTACGCGACGAAACCCACGTTGAAGCCCACGCCCGACACGACCTTCAGCGCCGGATTGCGCCTGATGACCTCGATATCGGCGGGACGTGGAAACACCGACACCTGGCACTCGCCGCTCGCGAGTTTCTGCACGCGCACAGCCGGATCGGGCGTGATCGCGAATACGAGATGAGCGAGCTTGACGTCCTCGGGCCGCCAGTAATCCGGGTTGCCATCGAAGCGGATCAGCGCATCCTTCTGGTATGAGCGGAACACAAACGGACCGGTGCCCACCGGCAACTGGTTGATGTCGGCCTCGCGATGCGCAGCGCTCAATTGCGCGGCGTATTCAGCGGACAGGATCGACGCGAAGCTCATCGCAAGATTGCGCACGAAAATCACGTCGGGCGTCTTGAGGTCGAAGCGAACGGTGTAGTCGTCGAGCCTTTCGATGTTCGCGATATTCTTGTCGAATCCCAGATCGCTGAAATAAGGGAAAGTCGCGGGATACGCCTTGCGAAACGGCATCTGCGGATCACGCATGCGATTGAACGTGAAAAGCACATCGTCGGCGTTGAATTCGCGCGTGGGCTTGAACCACGCGGTCGTCTGGAACTTCACGCCGTGACGCAAATGAAACGTGTAGACGCGCTGATCGGGCGAGCTGTCCCAACTCGTCGCAAGGCCGGGCTCCAGATCCAGTGTGCCATTGCGGAACTGCACCAGCTCGTTGTACACGGTATAGGTGCTCGCGTCGAAGTCCGTGCTGGTGGTGTGCTGGCCGGGATCGAATCCCGCAGGGCTGCCTTCGCTGCAAAATACGAGCGTGCCTTTGGGCGCGGCGTGGGCCGCTAGCGGCGCAACGAATAGCGCGGCGATGCAGGCAAGCGTTGCTGCGAACGACGCAGCAACATGGCGGCGCGACGAGCATGCGCGGCGAGTAAGGCACAAGGACATGACGCGGTCCGCATGAAAGAGTGACGGGATACAACCGGCAGGCACCGCGGTATCAGCCGCCTGCTTTCAGGCGCACCACCGCGACTCGATCGGGCGATGCGCTTTCGTGAAAGAGATCGTCGAGATATTGGGCGAGTTCGTCGGCTTCGATAAAAGCCGGAATCACGAAATCCGCGTGGCGGCGTTTTCCGTCTTCGCCGACGAACCAGGCCTGCCACGCGTCGCGCACTTTCGTCACGGCAACGATACGGCCAAAGACATCGAAGCGATGCACGTCCGCCGTGCGTTCGCTTACTGGCAATTCAACACGCGCAGTCATGAGCGTGAGCCACGCGTGAGCAGCTTTTCGAAGTGGTATCCCGGCGGCGCATCCTCGCCGAAATCATGCGCCGAAAGCAAGGTATAACCGCTATGCGTATAGAGCGAAATGGCTTCCGGCTGACGTGGCCCCGTGCCGAGAAAGACACGCGTATAACCGAGACGCGCGGCCTCGTTTTCCAGTTCGCCGAGCACGCGCCGTGCAAGCCCCTGGCGGCGCAATGCGCGGCTCGCCCAGATGCGCTTGAACTCGGCCGTGCCCGCATCGGTATGCGGCATGAACGCGCCGCCCGCCACCGCCGTCTCCCCGCGCAGCAGCAGCACGAACGCGCCCTTGGGCGGTGCGAACAGTTCGTCGGCGTAGCGCGTCATTTCATTGCGCAGTTCCTGCGCCGGAATCACGTCCTCGTAACGGCTGCGGTATTCGTATTCCAGTTCCTCGAACAAAGGCCGCGCGCGCGGATCGCGCACCGACACGCGTTCGAAACGCTCATCCAGCGCGGATGAAATGGCGATGTCGTCGAATGTCTCGATGCGTTCGCGTTTGCCCATGATGTCGTCGTCTCCGGGTGTTGTTGGGATGCTGGTCACGTTCACACCGATACCGCCGCGCGTTCCGCCTCGGCGGCCAGCCCATCGTCCGCTTCGAGGCTGCGAATCACGCTGCGCAAGAAACGCTCGCCGCTCGCGAGTTGATCGAGCGAAACGTATTCGTTGGCGCGATGTGCCTGTTCGATATGGCCCGGCCCGCACACCACGGTTGGAATCCCCGCCTGCGCGAACAGACCCGCTTCCGTACCGTAGGCAACCTTGCGGCGCTCGCGTTCGCCAGTCAGCGCGCGCACGAGTTGCGTGATCGCCGCCTCCTCGGCGGCGTCAAGTCCCGGCGACGACGAGAGCCGCTCGAATTCGATCGCCGCCGCAGGATGCTCCGCGCGCATCTGCGGCAACAGCGTCTCGCGCGCCCACGACTCGATGCGCCCAATCACCGTCTCGGGCGCCACGTTCGGCAGATTGCGGAATTCGAACGAGAAGCGACATTCGGCGGGCACCGTGTTGATCGCGTTGCCGCCTTCGATCAGGCTCGTTTGCGCGGTGGTGAACGGCACGTCGAAGAGTTCGTCGAACGGCCCTTGCGCGCGGAATTGATCGGCGATTTCGCGGATATGGCAAATCAGGCGGGCGGCGTATTCGATCGCGTTCAGCCCCTTCGGCGTCAGCGAGGAATGCGCCGCATGGCCGCGCACACAGCAGCGATACGTGTGTATGCCCTTGTGCGCTATCACCGTGCGCATGCCGGTCGGTTCGCCGACGATGCAGCCTGCCGGCCGCACGCCGCGCCGCCGCAGATCGGCGATCAGATGCGGCGCGCCCACGCAGCCGATTTCCTCGTCGTATGAAAGCGCGAAATGCAGCGGCTGCGCGAGGCGCGTCTCGCGAATGTGCGGCAGCAGCGAAAGCGCCGTGCCGATAAACCCTTTCATGTCGCAGGTGCCGCGGCCAAACAGACGGCCTTCGCGCACCTCGGGCGCGAACGGATCGCTGTCCCATTGCTGCCCTGCCACCGGCACGACGTCGGTGTGCCCCGAGAGCACGATGCCGCCGTCGCGCGCGCCGTCGTGCGCGGGCACGGTGGCGAAGAGATTGGCCCAGCCCGCGCGCCGGTCGTGGACCAGCGTCGCCTCGATGCCGTGCCGCGCGAGTTCGTCGCGCACGGTCTCGATCAGGCCGAGATTCGGCAGATGGCTCGTCGTGTCGATGGACACCAGGCGGCGCACCCAGTCGAGCGCGGCGGGCGAAGGTTCATTCGGCGCGGCCGCCAGTGCGTCGCCGGACGATACGAAATTGGACATCGTGAATTCCTGAAGACGGACCGCGAGGGCTGGTCAGCACGCGCGCAGACTCAATGCACTTTCGGAAAGCCGTGGCGCTCGGCGAGCAGCGCAAGAATGCGCTGCGGGTCGTTGACGAAGCGACGCTCGCCGAGCGTTTGCGCGTCCTCGGGCGGTGCCTGCTCGTCGCCGAACACGAGCACGGGCAGGCCCTGATGCGCCTCGTCGAGCACCGCGACGACCGCGGGGCGCGGCCGCGCGAACGCTACGCGCTTCACGTCGAGACGCGCCACGCGTGCGGGATCGCTCGCGAGCAGCCCTTCGATCGGCGCGCCGTGCGGGCAGATGAAACGTTCGCCGGGATGGGCGGGATCGGCGAAACCGGGTTCGAGCAGAATCAGAAGGTCACGGCTCATGCTGGATTGAATCCCTCGTTGGATTGATCAGGATAGTTAATGATTTTCATGGGGGTGTTCGCGTATCGCAACCAGCGTTTCGCGAAAACGTTATGCACGGCGATACTAAGACGGGCCTAAGCCACCACTAGGCCACTTCGCGGCGATCGCGCACCCCGTCCCGCGAAGCGACATCGACCCGCCGCGCGTCATGCGCGCGCCATCCGAGCCGTGGCGCAACGCGCGCGGCTACATCGTCCAGAATCTGCCGATAGTGCTCGAACGGCAGGTCGTACGGCAATTCGAGGCGCAGCTCGCTCACCTCGGCCAGCACGGGATCGGCCTGAAGCGCGTCGACGATTTCTTCCGCGCTACCGACCAGATCCGGCGCGAACAACGTGCGCCGCTCGCCGTGCGGTATCAGCGTGCGCGCATGACGGCTCGCGGCATACGCACGGTAAAACTCGCGCGTGGCGGCGCTCGCGCTGTCGAGCGGCACGATCACGCGGCCCAGCGCGATGCGCGGCGGCCGCGCGTCACTCCAGTTCACGCGATACGCAGCGATCTGCTGCAACTGCGCCTCGCGAAAATCGTCGGTGCCCTCGCCCGCCGTGATGTTGCCGATCAGCAGATTGAAGCCGTTGCGGCTCGCCCATTCGACCGAGCGAAGCGAACCGCCGCCGTACCAGAGACGCTCGGTGAGCCCGGCCGCGTAGGGCGTCACGCGCGGACGCACGCGGCCCGCCGCCGATTCGACGAACGTGTCGCTATCGCCGAGCCAGTCGCCCGCGAGGTTCTGGCGCAGACGCGCGATACGCGCATAGGAAAAGTCGATCTGCTGCGGATCGGCGTCGAACAGGCGCTCGCCGAGCAAGGCGCCATGCCCCGGCGCACCCGCGCTCAGACCCACGTTCAGCCGCCCGCGCGACAGCACATCGACGCTCGCGAGATCTTCCGCGAGCCGGAACGGGTTTTCATAGCCCATCTGAATCACCGCTGCGCCGAGACCGATGCGCGTGGTGCGCTGGCTCGCCGCCGCGAGAAATGTCGCCGCCGACGACACCGCGCGTTCGAGATGCCGCTGGCGCACCCAGGCGCTGTCGTAGCCGAGCGCTTCGCCCACGGCGAACAGGTCGAGCGATTGCTCGATTCCTTCGAGCGGCGCGTCGTCGCGATAATTGCCGGGCGTGAGGAACGCCAGGTGGTCGATCCGAATGGCGGCCATGCCGTCTCCATAGAAGCCGCGAACCGCGCGCTCAAGCGTCGCGCAGCCCCGGCGGATTGGTCTGCGATTGTGTCAGCGCCTCGGGCAGCAGCCTCCAGCGCGCAAGCGAGGCGCGGTACTGTCCCGTGCGGATCACACCATTGGTGGCGAGTGTGAGGACCGGCGCGAGCCCGCTTCCCTTGCGCGTCGCCACGCCGACGTCGGCGCGCGCCGGCCAGCCCGCGTTGACCTCACCGACCTTGCGGATGCCGCCTTGCGTGGCCGCTTCGAAGGCGAGCGGTGCATCGGGGTCGAAGATCGCGTCGGCGCGCCCGGCCAGCAGCGCAAGGCGCGCGGAAGCACGGTCGTCGAAGTACAGCAGCGAAGCCGTCTTGATCCCGCGCGCCGCGTTCTGCCGGTTCCATTCGATCAGGATGCGCTCCTGGATCGTCCCGGAATCCGTCATGATGCGCAGGCCCGCGATGTCGGCTGGCGTGCCGATCGCGCGAATGGCGCTGTCCTGCCGCACGTAGAACGCGTGCAGTCCCTGGCGATAGCTCGTGAAGTCGAACTTGCGCTTGCGCGCCTCCGTGACGCCGACGTTCGAGATCACCGCGTCGTACTTGCCGGACGCAAGGCCGAGCGGCCAATCCGCCCACGCCACGGTGACGAGCGCGAGCGACAGGCCGAGCGCATCGGCGAGCAGCTGCGCGTAGTCCGGGTCCGCGCCCACGATCGTGCGGGCGTCGGTCGCGTAAGTAGCGATCGGTGGCGCGAACGGCGCGACCGCCACGGTCAGCGTGCCCGCCTTCACGAGCGGCGTGGCGCCGAGCGCGTGCACGGCCTGTTGGTCCTTCACGGCGCGCAGGCGGCCGCTCTGTTGCGGGCTGAAGTCGAAGCCCGCGTCGCTCGACGCAACGACCTCGGGCGAGGCCGCCACAGCGAACCGTGACGCCCCCAGTGCGGCCAACGCCGTTACGAAGCGGCGCCGCCCTGGCCGCGTCGCGACGCGTGTGCGTTCAGGCACCATCACAGCACCTTCGAGAGAAATTCGCGCGTGCGCGTATGAGCCGGATTGCCGAGCACCTGTGCGGGCGGCCCCGACTCCACCACGCGACCGCCATCCATGAAGACGACCGTGTCCGCCACTTCGCGCGCGAAACCAATCTCGTGCGTAACGATCACGAGCGTCGTCCCCGAGCGCGCCAGTTGGCGAATCACGTCGAGCACTTCGTTCACGAGTTCGGGATCGAGCGCGGAAGTCGGTTCGTCGAACAGCAGCACTTTCGGCTTGAGCGCGAGCGCGCGCGCGATCGCCACACGTTGCTGCTGACCGCCGGAAAGCTGGCGCGGCCACGCATCGGCTTTATCGGCGAGACCCACCCGCGCGAGCAGCGCGCGCGCCTGTGCGGTCGCAAGGTCGCGCGGCACGCCCGCCGCGAGCGGCGCTTCGATTACGTTGTCGAGCACGCTCAAATGCGGGAACAGATTGAAGCTCTGGAACACCATGCCGACCTCGGCGCGGCGCTTGAGGATCTCCGCTTCCTTCAGTTCGTAGAGCGTGCGCCCTTCGCGTCGATAACCGACGAGTTCGCCGTCGATGTCGATGAAGCCGTCGTCGACGCTTTCGAGGTGATTGATCGTGCGCAGCAACGTCGATTTGCCCGAGCCCGACTGGCCGAGTATCACCGTCACGCTGCCGGAAGGCACCGTCAGCGAGAGGTTGTCGAGCACCTTGAGCGCGCCGAAGCTTCGCGACACATTGTGGATGCCGACTCGGCCGCCCACGCGCTGCTGAGCCCAGCCGGATTCTGCGCCCGATTCCGCGCCCGATTCCGCAGCCGCATGCGCTGTGTCGCCCGCACCACCTCGCAGCTTGCCGAGCGCCGCGCCAACGCTATGCACGACGCGCATCCCAGGCCCCGCGCCAATCGCGAGCCAGTTGCCGACCCGCGACCGCGCAGGCTGATCGCGCGTCGCGCCGCGCGCATAGTGACGCTCGATATGCACCTGAATCGCCGAGAGCACCGTGAGTATCACGAGGTACCAGATCGTCGCGACCATCAGCAGCGGGATCACTTCGAGATTGCGGTGATAGATGATCTGCACCGTATAGAACAGATCCGGCATCGCGAGGATATAGACCACCGAGGTGCCTTTCGCGAGCCCGATCACGTCGTTGAACGCAGTCGGCAACACGGCGCGCATTGCTTGCGGCAGCACGATGCGCCACGCCTGGCGCGCATGCGGCAGACCGAGCGCCGCCGCCGCCTCGCGCTGCCCCTGATCGACCGAGAGAATGCCGCCGCGGATCGCCTCGGCAGCGAACGCGGCGTGGTTGAGCGTGAGCCCGAGCACGGCCGCGAAGAACGGCCCGATCAGATCCGCCGTAGGCGCTTGCAGCAGCGTGAGATGCGTGAACGGCACGCCGATCCACACGGTCTCGTACAGATAGCCGAGGTTGTTGAGCAACAGGAGCAGCACGATGGGCGGGATCGAGCGGAACAGCCAGACGAACGCCCACGCGAGCGCGGCGAGCAACGGCGAACGCGAGAGCCGCGCGAGCGCGATCGGCACCGCGAGCGCGAAGCCGAACGCCGCGCCCAGCGCCGTGAGCACGAGCGTGCGACCGAGCCCTTCGAGCACGGGCTCCGCGAAGAACCACTGCCCGAACACGGACCATTCCCAGCGCGGATTGCCCAACACCGATTGCAGCACGACACCGATCAGTACGACGGCCAGCACCGTCCCCGCCGTGCGCGCGCGGTGGCGCGCGGGCACGACGTGGTAGCGCGCGTAATCGGGCGTCCCGGCCGCGTTCGCGGAGGCGTCCAGATGAGTGGTATCGCTCATGGTTTGCGGTTCCTGCTCGTGGAGTCGGTCATCACACCGCGGCGGCGGCGTAGCGGCTTTCGCGGCGCGGCAAGCCAAGGTGATCGCGCAGCGTCTGGCCCTTGAGGCGGCGGTCGTAGCGGCCACGCGCTTCCAGCACGGGGATCACGTGCTTGACGAAGTCGTCGAGCCCTTCGGCCTGCACCGGAAAGCCGAGGATGAAACCGTCGGCCGCGCCCGCGTCGAGCCAGCGGATCAGCTCGTCGGCGATCTGCTCGCCCGTGCCGAGGAACTGCGTCTTTGGCGTAGCCACTTCGAGCGCCACTTCGCGCAGCGTCGCGCCGCTGCGGCGTGCGTCGGCCTTGATGCGATCGGTGGTCGAGCGAAAGCTGTTGGTGCCGAGTTCGCCCAGTTCGGGAAACGGCGCATCGAGCGGATACTGCGAAAAGTCGTGGTGCTCGAAGAAGCGGCCCAGATAGGCGAGCGCGTCGTCGATATCAAGCAGATCGCGGATCGCCGCATACTTTGCCTCGGCTTCTTCGAGCGTCGCGCCCACGATCGGCCCGATGCCGGGAAAGATCTTCACGTCGGAAGCATCGCGCCCGTGCTCCACCGCGCTGGCGCGCACGCGCTCGGCGAACTCGCGCGTCTCTTCGAGCGAGGGCGAATGCGTGAACACCGCGTCGGCATATTTACCGGCCAGCGCAATGCCCGACTCCGACGAGCCCGCCTGAAAGATCACCGGCTGCCCCTGCGGCGAGCGCTGAATATTGAGCGGCCCCGCCACTTCGAAGAAACGGCCTTTGTGATCGAGCGTGTGCAGCTTGTCGCGATCGAAGAAGCGGCCGCTCGCGCGATTGCGCACGAAAGCGTCGTCGTCCCAGCTGTCCCACAGGCCTTGCACGACGTCGAGATATTCATCGGCGATCTCGTAGCGCAGTTCGTGATCGGGATGTTCGCCGCCGTAGTTCTTCGCCGATCCCTCGAGCGGCGACGTCACCACATTCCATCCGGCGCGGCCGCCGCTGATCAGGTCGAGCGAAGCGAACTGGCGCGCGACCGTGAACGGATGGCTATACGAAGTCGACAAGGTGCCCGCGAGGCCGATCCTGGTTGTGGCCGTGGCGAGCGCGGAGAGAATCGAAATCGGCTCGAAGCGATTGAGAAAATGCGGAATCGACTTTTCGTTGATGTAAAGGCCGTCCGCGACGAATGCGAAAGCCACGCCGTTGGCTTCGGCCTTTTGCGCGATGCCCGTTACGAAGTCGAGATTGACGCTCGCGTCCGCCGGGCCGCCAGGGTGCTTCCACGCGTTCATGTGGCCGCCCGCGCCGTGCAGCATGATGCCGAATGTGAGGTTAGGTTGTGTCATGTTCAATCCGTTCAGCGAAAGTGTGTGAAGTGAAAGCGCCCATCGACGCTTGCTTCGAACGCGCAACTCACACGCGCGCGGCGTGCACGGCGTGACCCAGGCGTTCGTATGACGCGAGCCGCAACGCGTAGTCGGCAACCGGGGTGTCGATCACGAATTCCTCAATGCCGAAGCGTGCGTGTAATGCGTCGAGATCGTCGCGTACGTCCTCGGCGGTTCCGGCGATCACGTGCGGATGCAGTTCGTCGAGCCGGTAATCGGACACGCCGGTTTGCCGCGCGAATTCGGCAGCAGCCTCGGGGCTCGGCAGATTCACGCTTTGGCCGGTTGCGAGTTGCAGCTTGAAGATGCGCAGCGCGCCGACCTGCTCGCGCGCCTGTTCCGCTGTTTGCGCAGCAAAGGCGTAGAGCGCGAGCAGCGGCGCGCGGCCCGTGGCTTCACGATAGGCGTCGATGGAACGCTCTATGTTGGCTTCGTCGCCGTTGAAATGACCCGCGTAGCAGAAGGCCCAATCGTGCTCGGCGGCCAGACGCGCGCTCTCGACGCTGCCGCCCAGCAGAATGCGCTGCGGCGGTTCGGGCGGCACGGGTAAGGCCACGGCGCCCGCGAGCGGATGATCCTCGGCCACGCCCCATTTGAGGAACGCGTCGAGTTCTGCGAGTTGATGTGCGAAGTCGGGCTTCTTCGTCTTGTCGTGAAACCACTGCAACGCGCGCGTGGTGAGCGGCAAACCGCCCGGCGCCTTGCCGACGCCGAGATCGACGCGGCCCGGCGCGAGCGCGGCGAGCACGCGGAACGTTTCGGCGACCTTGAACGGACTGTAATGCTGGAGCATCACGCCGCCCGAGCCCACGCGCAGCCGCGAGGTATGCGCGAGCAGATGCGAGACCACGATCTCAGGCGCGGAACTCGCCAGCCCCGGCGCGCCGTGATGCTCGGCGATCCAGTAGCGTTGATAGCCCAGCGCCTCGGCGCGCTGCGCGAGACGAATCGTAAATTGCAGCGCCCCGTGCGCATTCGCGCCATCGGCGATTGGACTCTTGTCGAGTATCGAAAGGGACCAGGACATGTCACTCCCTTCCCGCGCGCTCACGCACGCAGGTGAAAGATTGCGAAAAACGCGCTCACACCCCGCCGGACATTATGTCCACCGCAAACCATGAGGCGTACGACTGATTTCTTCTATGCATTGCAGAAATGCCCAGCGTGCGGCTTGCATAACGCTTAAAACTGATAGCGCGCGCGCAGGTAATAAAAGCCGCCATTTACACCAATAGTCGAAGCGAACGCGTCGTACTGCGCGCCTTCGAGTTGCGCCTCGTACGGCAGCTTCGACGGATAAACATCGAAGAGATTGTTGGCGCCTACTGCGATCTGGAATTTCTTCGTCACGTCGTAGCGCACTTCGACATCGGTCACATAACGCGCCGCGTTTTCGAAGTGAATGAACTGCGTGGTGGAAAACGCATTCGGGCCCACGATATAGGTCTCTTCACCCGACGTCGGGCCAAAGCGCGTTTCGTGGATCGTCACCGCCCATTTGTCGCGATGCCACGTGCCGCCGATGATGATCTTGTTCTTCGGCGTCGAAGTCGTGAGCCAGCCGACCTGCTGCGCATTGAGCACGGGCTCGCCGTTCGCGTTGGTGGCCATGTGCGTGATCGACGTCGTATTCAGATTCACGCCGAGATCCCAGTCCACCGCTCCCCAATGGCCGAAGCCCGTGTGCCACGTGCCCATGAGGTCGATGCCGCGCGTGCGCGTGCTCGCGCCGTTGGTGAAATAGCTCGCCGACACCGCCGATTCCGGCACCGACGACGGCACCGACAATCCGGCCGCTTCCATCGCTGCGATGGCGTCGGCGCCCGACGCCGTGCCGCCGAGCACAATGCGATTGCGGATATTCACCTGATACGCATCGAGCGTCACATGCAGGTTGTCCACGGGCGTGAGCACGAAGCCGACGTTGTAATTCGTCGATTGCTCGGACTTGAGCGGCTGCGCGCCGATGAGCTTCGCCGCAGCCGAATTGGCCGCAAGCAAGCCGCTCGCTGAAGCCGGCGACTCATTGATATTCGTGTAGTACTCCTCGGCGAGCGACGGCGCGCGGAATCCCGAGCTGACGCTGCCGCGCACCGCGAAACGCGGCGTGAAGTCGTAACGCGTGGAGATCTTGCCGTTGGTCGTGTCGCCCACGTCGTTGTAATGCTCGTAGCGGCCCGCGAGATCGATCTGCCATTTCGGCGTGATATGCGTCGACAGGTCGATATACGTGCCGATCACGTTGCGCGACACGTCCGCTGCGCTCACCGGCGAGAGACCGGGCAACGCCTGCGAGCCGCCATACGCGTACGAGTACGGATCGCCCGCTCCCACCGTATAAGTTTCCCGGCGCTGCTCGAAGCCGAACGACACCTGCACCGGCGCGGGCAGCAGCGGCAACTGGAATGCACGCGAAAAATCGATGTTGTTGGTGAGTTGCGTATTGCTCACCGTCGACAGATGGAAACTCGTGGGCGTGTAGCCGATCGCGTCGTAAAGCCCCGTATTGGCCGAATCGACCATGCCGATGTTCGCGTGATCGCCGCCGTAGGTCGTGCTCAGATCCCAGGCCCAGCCGAACAGGTTTTCGCCCTTCACACCCGCCGTGACCGAAAAGTCGTTCTCGTTGATCGTTTCCTGCGGCGTGAAGCCGTTCGGATAGATCTCAGGCAGCACCGAAGGCGGACGATAGTTCTGGTACGCGCTCGCGTTGCGATGCGCATAGGTGCCGAAACCATACAGTTCGACATCGTCGCTAAGCGAATAGCCCGCGTTGAAACCCACCGATTCACGCGTGCTCGACGGATCGCCCTCGATCGGATTGTAGTAACCGTGGCCTGGCGCGTAGGTGCCGAAGTAGTCGTCGGGCCCCGTGCGCACCGTGTGATTCTGGCGCGCGTATTCGGCAGCGAGATCGAAGAAACCCTTATCGCCGAGATTGAAACCGAGATTCGCCGACTCGGTGTTTTTCAAGCCATCGCCCGCGTAGGTCTGGCCGGTCGTGCTCTGCACCTCGCCGCCCTGAGACTTGCGTTTGAGAATGATGTTGATGACGCCCGCGATCGCGTCGGAACCATATTGCGCGGCGGCACCGTCACGCAGAATTTCGATGTGATCGATCAGCGCCACCGGAATCATGTCGATATCGACGCCGGTCGAGCCTTCGTTCAAACCGCCGTCAAGCGCGATATTCGCGGTGCTGTGACGACGCTTGCCGTTGACCAGCACGAGCACGTGATCGGGGCTCAGGCCGTGCAACGAAAGCGCGTCGGTAAGCACCGCGGCATCGCCCGCGTAAGTCTCACGCACGATGGCGGGCGAGAGTTGAACGAGCGCGTCGCGCAGATTGCTCTGTCCGGTCTGCTGCAGGCGCGCGGCGCTGATGACGTCCACGGGCGTCAGGCTCTTGCTCGCCTTGGTGTCCGTGCGCGTGCCCGTCACGACGACCGTGTCTTGCTGCACGGTATCGCCGACGCGCGTAGTCGTCTGCGCTGGCTGCGCTGGCTGCGTGGGTTGCCCGGGTTGCGTGATGCCGGCGTCGCTCGCGCCCGCCGCTGGCGTGGCCTGCGCCCATGCTGTGCTGTGGCACGCCAGCGCGAAGGCAGCAAGTGCAAGAGTCTTCATGCGCAAGCCGGGAGCGGCCTGCCCAACACGGGTGGCCTGTCTTTTTGTCATTGCATGCATCGGTAATCCAGTTGGCGGAGAGCTATCGGTTACGGGACGTACAGCGGGTGAGCGCGCACCTCTCCTTTCGCCCGGATTTATCCGAGTCGAAAAGGATCACTAATCAAATAACCAGAAGTACGCGGATACCGGAAAAGAGACCGGCTTACGCGGTTGAGACGGGCTGAGGGCGCAGGTTCGCGCGTCGTGGTCGCGATACCTCGATTTCGCTGAGAAATCGCGTTCTTTTCATTTTCATTTGCATGACTTATCAATCTTACGTTAAGATTACGCCAGCATTCTTTGTCGTCGCGCCGTGTTGTTTCAGCGCGGTGAAAAGATAACAGTCATGTCGCGCGCTCATTAAACAATCATTTTGCGCATGGTTATTCCGCGTAATGGCCATTCGTAATCGTTAATGCGCGGGCCTTGCATGCTTCGCCGCTCGCGCACGAAATCCGGCGTATAAAAAGCAAACGGCGCACCTATGACGGCGCGCCGTGCGTTACAACGAAGTCTTTAGGTCGCGCGCCAGAGCAGTCAACGCGCGTGCTGACTCAGGTCTTCGGCAATCCAGGCGGATTCGTCGCCGAATGCGCGATACCTTCCGACTGCAAATTCCAGCGCGTGAGCACCTGCCCATACTTGCCGCTCTGGATCAGGTCGTTGAGCACCTGCGTAAGCGGCACGGCTAGACCGCTACCTTTGCGCGTCGTAATGGCCACCTCCGCCGTGCGCGGCCAGCCGCCGCTGACCGTGCCCACTAGCCGCGTTTTCCCCTGTACCGCTGCCTGCCACGCCAGCACGGCGTTCACACTGAATATCGCATCGGCGCGGCCCGCTTGCAGCGCGACGGTACGCACTGCATCGTCGTCGTAATACTGCACAGTGAGCGGTTTCAAACCGTGTGCGATATTTTCCTTGTTCCATTCGAGCAGGACCTTTTCCTGATTCGTGCCCGCATCGGTGATCACGCGCAGACCCGCAACGTCCTTCGGCTCGCGGATCGACTTGATCGGACTGCCGGTGCGCACGTAAAAGCCCAGTTCATCGCGGCGATAAGTCGAGAAGTCGAACTTTTCCTTGCGCTCCTCGGTCACGGTCACATTCGACACCACGGCATCGACTTTCCCAGACTGCAACGCGAGCGGCCAATCGGGCCACGCGAGCGTCACGAGCCGCAGCTTGCGTCCGAGGCCGTCGGCCACCACCTGTGAGAGATCCGGGTCGAAGCCGACCACGGTGCGCGCATCGGTCGCGTAGGTGCTGATCGGCGGCAGCGCGGGTACGATGCCGATCGTGAGGGTGTCCTTTTCCGCGAACGAAAAACCAGGCGGCACGGCCGTGATCGCGGCGGCGTCGGCGCTGGCGCGAGGACGGCCGTGCTGCTCGGGGCTCAGATCGAATTGCTCCGCCGCCCACGTGCTGGTCGCGAGCACCGCGCCGAGACCGAGCGTGAGCGCGCCGCTCAGCATCGCAAGCTTTTGTTTGAATGTCATGTTCGAAGGATCGATGGGGTGGATGATGGTCCACTCAGCGGCGGGCGCCGAGCGGTTCGCGGGCGCGCAGATCGTCGAGCGAATCGACGTTGCCCGGACTGCGCAAATCCTTTCCGAACGGCAGCCGCACATGAATTTCCGGCGCGATCGCACGATCGAAAAGCGGCACGTAGTGAGTGTCGAGGTAGAGTCCCCAAGCCTCGGGTTGCCTGAATCCCGTGGTCAGATAAATGCGTTGATAACCGAGCCGTACTGCGCGCGCCTCCAGTTCCTCGACAACCCGGCGCGCGACACCCTTGCGCCGCTGACTCTCGTGCGTCCAGATACGCTTGAGTTCCGCCGTATGCGCGTCATAGCGCTTGAACGCTCCACCGCCGACGATCTCGCCTTCTCGTTCGATGAGAATGAACGCACCATCGGGCGGCGCGAACAGCGTGGCCGGATAGCGCGCCAGTTCCTGCGCTGCCGATGCTTCGCTGTCGCTACGAAATTCGCGGTATCGCGTCGCGTACTCGTGCTGCAAACCATCGAGCAACGGTTTGGCCAGCGCGTCGAGCGGCGTGGTGTCGATGATGCGGTAGCTCATAAGATGATCGTCGGGGAAGTAGCGCCGCTACGTTATTCGAATTTGGTACGGTGCAGGCAAGGTTATCCGTTCATCGCAAGGCAATTAAACAAGCAATTCGAATAACGTTATGGATAACTATTTATTTATTAAAAACCAATGAACGCACGTAACAACGTACTCGCTGCGATAGCAGCAAGTGTCGGCGTCCGGGCTTCAACCCGTCTGCATGCGCGTCACACAGGTTCGGCGAGATGGAACAGGCAGTCGCCACGCTGCACGGCCGCCACTGCGCGCTGACATACGACTTCGCCAGCCGCTTCGAACGCAACCGTCACCGGCTCGCGTAGCGGCGTCTCTGGAAAGTGAATGCGCGCGGCGGGCTGGCCCGCTTCCACTCGCTGCCCGAGTTCGACAAGCGGTTCGAAAATCCCCGGTTCATAGGCATAAACGTAGTGCCGGGCGCCAGCAACACGATAGAAGCGCGTCTCATGCG
Organism: Paraburkholderia sp. J94; assembly: GCF_905220285.1. NCBI lineage: Bacteria > Pseudomonadati > Pseudomonadota > Betaproteobacteria > Burkholderiales > Burkholderiaceae > Paraburkholderia > Paraburkholderia sp. J94. Next base: position 93,655 of record NZ_CAJMZH010000022.1, read on the forward strand.
GCGGTGCCTTCGGCACCAGCGGCCCCGCAAGTGCACCGATGCTGCCCAGCAGATGCAGAACGCCTTGATGCGCCTCGCGCAACAGGCGGCTTTGCACCGTGCCCGCGCCGCCTAGTTCGGTCACGATCGAGATCGCACCTTGCCGCCAGGCCGCCGTGGCGGAATGCAACGGATTGGGGGGATGTAAAAACGCGCGCGGCAAACCGAACGCGCCGAGCAACGCGCGCAAACGCGTTTCCTGCTCCGTGTCGTCAGGCTGGATCGCGAGCATGTTGGCGCCATCGTAGAGCAACGAACTGCCGCCCGAATGGAAGTCGACCAGATACTGCGCGCGCGCGAGCAAAGTGTGCTCGATATAGTCGGCGATGATCGCCGTCGGCGTACCTTGCGGATCGCCCGGGAAACTGCGATTCAGATTGCCGCCGTCGAGCGGCGACGTGCGCGTGCCCGCCTGCGCAGCCGGGAAATTCGCCATCGGCAGAAAGATCAACTGGCCGCTCACCCATTGCGGATCGATTTCGCGCAGCAATTGCGAAACGAGAATCTGGCCTTCGTATTCGTCGCCGTGATTGCCGGCCATCAGCACGACGGTTGGCCCGTTGCCGTTGCGGATCGACGCGGCGGGGATAGGGATCCAGCCATATGCTGAGCGATGCACCGAATGCGGCAGACGCAGATAGCCGACCTGACGGCCCTCAGCATCGAAATCGATTTCACTGCGGATCGGATTGACCATGGAATCTCGTAAGGCGCGACGGAACAGCATTCGCGGAGATCATAGGACCACCTATTGCGAGCGGTCTACGAAGGGATTGCGCGAAGGAAATCGCCGACGGCGATATGCGAAACGCGTGTCGAAGGGAACTAATCGCCGATGCAGCCGCCGGCAACGCACCGGCATGACAGCCTGCTTATCAGGACGCGTGTGCGTCGATGGTGCACGGGCGCCGGTTTGTCCGGCCGTAAGCCACGCACCGGGTCAACAACGGGTCGCAACGCATGAAGCTGCCACCAATAACTGTCACTCAAGATCGTGTCCCTAATACGGACATTCGCTTGTTTCCAATCACACGCGCACAACGATTTTCCCGAAATGTTGACCGCTGCGCAGATACGCGTATGCGGCATCCACTTCTTCGAATGGAAATGTCCGCCCTCACAAAGCGGCCATAGTGAAACATCGCATGGGAGACTGCTTCGGGTCGCACTGCGCCGGTCCGCCGCCGCAGCGCGTTTCTGAGCGAGGTGTGAGTCGGTAGGCGGCCATGAAGCGACGCTCGTCCAACAATAACGTATGGCGGAAGCTCGACGCGTTCCGGTCACTCGTCTCATCGGAGGTCGCAGCTGAGCATCAAAAAATAATGCGACGCGGCCCGGCCCCCGCACGAATTGGTGCAAAACGACCGAAGGAGGCGGCTATCTCCGCGCCGAGGTCTGTCATCGGAAAGTCCTCGCCATACAAAGCAATCAATCTCGCCAGCAAGTAGCGGCCGCGTCGCCCTCAACGCGAACACTCCTTGTTGAGATGCGTTGCGTGTGCTGCTATATCCGCGAGAGTACGCTGCCTTTGACATAGATTTACATCCTTTCCGACCACTCCATACGTTGTCATCCAAGGCAGCGGGACGGGTGTTGCCGTACGCTAGCCTTCATCCTGAACGCCGCACCCGCGTTGGCGAAGAGCGGCCTCGGCATCAATTAGCTCTGCCTTGAGCTTTTCATGCCAATGCCACAGCACGCCTTCCATAATCGATCGCTCATCGTTTGGAGCTGTGTCTATAAGCTCGCCCGTGGCGATGATCAGAGAGTAACTGCTGCATTGAATCGGCTCTATGAATCCCTCGTTGGAGGGCCCAGCCAGCAAGGTTTCTTGACTAGACATCGACAGCGCAAGTTTGTACCCGAGGCTGTCGACCCCCGAGTGGACATTCTTGCTGGCAAAGCTGTACTGAGGGCGGAGATAATGCATCTCCACAAATTTTTCGATGTCTTTAAACGTGACTCGTTTTTGCCTGAGTACCTCGGTAGCCCATCCGTTCTCGCCTCCAAATTTTTGACCATATTTGACGAGCATCGCGTCGCGTTCGCGCTGAAATTGAGCAAGTTGCTCCTGGTCGAACTGGTCAAACCCGAGGACGGCGTGATGTTCGTTATATTCGCTCGCGGCCTTCAAACGGATGATTGCCTGAAAATCCACAAATCGCTTGGAAAGCGCCTCGTCGTGCCTACCAAGAAACGCCAGTATTACTGATGTTTCATGAAGCGATCGCCAGCGCGCCATCGCTCCATCTGAGAAACCGCCCTTTAGTAGACAAGAAACCTCGTTCGCGATCTGGACAGCGCGCGTATGGAGCCGGATCGTCATATTTCGTCGCGAGGAACGTGGGTATTTGCCAGAACTTCTATATTCGGCGTTGATCTCGCTTCCGATCTCCATGCACATTGCGATCAGGGAATCCAACCGAATGAGCGGAGCATGCCAAGTTTCAAATAGCCGCCTCTGAAAGCCAGCGAGTTCGGAATGAATTCCTTCGACAAACCCTCGTTGTTGACGATCCAAATCCTGCGCAAGTCCACTAGAAAACTTTTCGACCATCTCGTCGGCGTGCTCGTCGAGCCATCGGTCTATGTCAGCTTCCGTAAGCGTTTTCTTCCGGTCTGGATTCTCGTCCAAATACTCGGAGACCATTTCTCGAAAGTTTTTCATATTTGGTATGTCGTTTTGAAATCGGATCGTCTCCAGCGACAGAGTGCTAGCTGTGCACGATTTCTTGGCAGCCCTAGCGCCTGTGCAACGTACCGGATCGCCGATCCTTAATCTGTCCAGCCAAAGCGAAACGCTAAAGGTACCGGATTGATATACGTTGTTAGCCCGTATGTGTGAACCAGGCGGGTCGCGTTCGTAGTCATGAAGCCACCGGCCGGAGCCGAAGCTTCAAGATCTGCCAAGATGCTAGACGGAATACCGGTCTGCGATTGGGCACGGACAGCCTTCAACGCCGCGTCTAGATGCGCAACATCTTCGGGATCGTTCCTCGATGCTACTTTAATGAACATTCGGATGACTTCTTGCACGCCATCCGCGTTCCGAGGAGTATCTCCTTGTTCGTACGAACCGGGCAATCGCACAGGGATCTCTATCGATCGCGCGTCCGCCGGGAGGCGTTCTACGAGGACATCCGCACCCTGTGCCTGCTTGTCGTTTGCCGCGTGTAGTTTTCCCCAGATAGCGTCCAGATGGCAGTAAGGGACAGAGCCTGTCATCGATGCGATGAACAGTCCTGAATCGATGCCGAAATTCTTGAAGCACATTAGTTGGCCACTATCCGATCCCTTTGGCATTGATTGAAGGAGAATCAATGGATCTTCTTCGATTTCCTTTTTCAGATGAGCGGCAACCTTTTCGGCGACATCGTGAGCAAGATCAGGTGTGTTACGTTTCACGAACGCAAGGAGGTCGTCCGCGTGAGCGCGGAGCATCCATCGCTTATGATCATCTTTGGCCAACGCTTCTGTATAGCGTTCGTCACGATCACTCAGCGCCACGCCTCGCATCTGGTCCTTTGCTAACTCAAGAATCTCAGCGCGGTAGAACTCGTCGACGTCCATTGGGTCCGGGATAAGGTGGATTTTTCCGGATCGTATAAAGCCCTCTAGCTCAAGCAGCATCAGCACATTCCTTAGCGTCTGATCTCTATAAAGAGCTGGAGACTTTGTCGGACTGTATTCTGGTCGTAGCCCCGCCGCATTGGGGAATGGGTGTGGCACGACTAGCTCATCGAAATAATCGAGCAAAGGCATGATCAGCAACGGAAGCGAGCGGACATCTACAGGTCCCAGAAAAACTGCCCGAGAGACGTTCGCCTTAGGGCGTGGAAGCAACTCGCGCAACAACGTGTCCGTCGGCCACAAGAACTCATAAAACTCGTGAATACGAACCACATGCTCGTCGTTGAGTTCGCGACGGACGTCGTTCCAGTCATTTCCCTTGTTGAGACCCAGAATGTCGGAAACCGCATTGCATAGACCGATGTTACGCTCACGTATCCCGCAGCTCGTCCAGGTCGGCCGCTCTTGCGCGGGTAACGGTTGGCAGCAGTCCGCGTATCGCTGTGCACTCCCGCAAGGGCAGCGGTCGTCTGCGGCCGGTTCGCTTTCGGGCGGCTTCTTCGCAAGATACTCATGAGCCTTCGACGTTCGACCAAAAGCGTCTTGAAAGTGGTAGGTCCCGTTGCTGAACTTCATGACCATCTCGCCACCGAACCTCCAAAGGTCGCCCCGAGGCAACAGGATCTGCTCTATTTCACGCCAGCTTAGCGAGTTAGATTGTTCGGGATATAGCCAATCAACCTGTGCTGCAGCAACGTATTTTCTGGCGCGCGACTTAAGGACGTGATTGATCGCGATAACCTCGTCGGACGACAGATCGCGGGTACGAATAAAAGCGTCCGTCCGGACATAGCTGTGACCTCGGTAGCGAGCATGGGTGCGCTTCGCCAGAACGTCTACGTTTGAAGGAGACTTCGCATACTCGGTGTGGGTAAGAATCAAGCAATGTTCGCCATCGAGCGCGTAGATAGTCTGTGAGCCGACCAACTCGATACCGGGGTCATTGGGATAGCTACAAGTGCTGTGATCAAATGCAAACTCACGGTGATAAACCGTGACAGGGTGGTCCGAGACGATGAATTTCACAGCCGAGTTCTTTGCGGAGACAACTTCGCGAACGCCTTCCGTCCAGATCGTGCAATGCATGGCGCGCAAGCGTTGCATCTCGACCATCAACGCGGTCTGCCCAATCTGACCGTAGCGGTCGAGAAGGGAATCAAGCCCCTTTGGTGTTCTCAGCTTCTGTGTGTCGAGAAAATCGAACAGTGCGGAGAAATAATCATGTATCCGTTGTGGCTTGTTTTCGACCAGCGCACGAACGGCCTCCGCCCCGCTTTTGTCGATCGGCCCGAAGAGAAGCCGCTCAACCTCGTCGTTAAGTATGTCTCCGAAGCGGGTCGTGTAGAGATCAAGTTCTACGAACGCGTATTTCGGTGAACACTCGCTGAGCGGTGAGCCAGGTATGACCTTCCCGTTCGGCAAAATCGTGTCTTGAGGCGCGAGTTCGAGGACGTGCAGCCGTGACTGCGGCGCCTTCAGAAATCCTCGTTGATACCACTGCGGGACATAGTGATTCTTGCGCGTTATTTGTTCGCTCATGTCTACGCCTCGAGCCGGGGGCGGCTCACCTTATTGACGCAATGTTGCTAGTTGGTTTTCGAGATGGGTAACAGTCAATCATCATCACGCGTTAGCGCAGGAGCGCACGCCACATCTTACAGTGGAAGCGCTTGCCTCATTCGAAGTGCCGGTACTTGTGATCCCGGGAAGCGATGATCCGGTTTTCCCCATCTAGCATGCGAAGCTATCAGCGTCGATCATCCCGACAGCGACATCGCGCGTAATCGACGCTATCGGACACGCATTGGACCATGCAATCTTCTACGTGATAGTCGATGCATAAGCGATATTTATTCGCGACGAGCGGAGATCAGCTCTACCGGCTTGTATAACTAGTGAGCTAAAAGCGTCTATCGCTCTAGCCATCTACGACCGCTTCCGGCGCAGGTACGGACAGAGCCAAAGGCTAGGTGGGCGGCTGTTCAGGGTCGAAATGCGCCTCTCGCCTCCCCTGCGCCGCTCATGAAATGACTTTCGGCCTTACCGCCCCGAACTACGCCTGCGCCTGCCCAAATCAAGGCCCGGGCACGACGCTGCAGCGCACTCGCCGGCGCCAAGGATATGGCTGTTCGAAATGGAGATTCAGCAGGCCTCCGATTAGAAAGAAAATTTATAGAGCGCCGAAAGACGAATCCTCTCCAGGCCAAGCGAGGACTAACCGGAAAATTGCTCGAAAATCAAAGCCCCCCCTACCGCGTGACATTGAGTTAGCTAGCTCGACGCCAGATAGCGTTGCGGCGATTCGCCCGTGACCTGCCGGAACATGACGATGAATGCGCTCGCGCTGCGATAGCCGAGATCTTTCGCCACCTGCGCCACCGAGTGCCCGAGCGTGAGACGCGTGATCGCTTCCGCCACGCGCATCTGCTGACGCCAGGCCACGAAGGTCAGCCCGGTCTCCGCGTGCAGGCGGCGCGCGAGCGTGCGCCCGCTCGCGCCGAATTGCTCGCCCCAGAAGTCGAGCGAGAGATCGCTGCCGGGGTCGTTCATCATGTGCTCGCAGAGCTTGAGCAGGCGCTCGTCGCGCGGCAAGGGCACGCCGGGCTCGGCGAGGCTGGGCGTTTCCGCCAGCACCTTCAGCAGCAAGGGCGCGGCGAGCCCCGCGCGGCTCGTGGCGGTATAGCTGTCCGCGCCCTCCACCAGCGTGAGCGCGAGTTCGCGCAACAAGGCCGACACGCCGATCACGGCCGGGTCGTCCCACGGCCACGGAAACACGTCGGGTTCCAGATAGACGCTGCACAGCGCCGTATCGCCGACCGCGTGCAGTTCGTGATCGACATCCGACGGCAACCACACCGCGCGCGACTGCGGCACGGTCCACGTCCGCGCGGGCGTGAGCACGCGAATCACACCTTTGACCGCGAACACCAGTTGACCATGACGATGCTGATGCCACGTCACGCGTTCGCCGTGACGGTAGTTCACGAGCGTCGCGGCGACCTCGCGCGGCAGCGGCGCGCGGGCCATCGGGTAGCGCTTGAGCAGAAACGACTTCATCGGACGGGCGCACAGGCGCGGAAGAAAGTGGCCCATGATAGTGGGATTTGACCAAAAGTTGTCAAAAATTCGATATCGCCTGTCCGCCTTTAATTCGCATAAGCCGGTAATCTCCTTACCCATCAAGGCTTCGAGCGGAACCCCGTTCGAAATCAATAATGCTTCTCATTCGTGCGATTGACCGCGTGCCTGGCTGTGTCATCGACTAAACGGTCGACTCCGCAGTCAACACCCGCACGGACGATTTTTCCGCCGCTTATGCCCCTGATTGCTTCATTGATCCGCAGTTCGCGCTGGCTTCTGCCGCTCGCCCTGCTCGTGAGTCTCGTGAGCGGTTTCGCCAACGCGGCGCTCGTCGCGCTCATCAACCAGGCGCTGCAGGCGTCGGGGCCGCAACTTCTGCAACTGGGCGTGCGCTTCGCCCTGCTCGCGGCGCTGGTGCTCGCCACGCGCGTCGGTTCGCAGACGCTGTTCATGTATCTCGGCCAGCGCGTAAAAGCGCGCCTGCGCATGCAGACGATCGGCCGCATCGCCGCCGCCTCATTCCGCGATCTGGAGCGCTGCGGCGCTGCGCGCGCGCTGGGCGCGCTGACCCAGGACCTCGACAGCATCGTCGTGTTCTTCGTGAGCCTGCCGTCCATTGCGATGCAGGGCGCGGTGATCGCCGGCTGCCTCGCCTATCTGGGCATGCTGTCGCTGCCGATTCTCGGCGTCGCGCTCGTGGTGCTCGGCGTGGGCACGTTCGGCACGCATCTCGTCGGCTCGCGCGCGCTGCGCCATCTGCGCGCCTCGCGCGAACGCGAGGACGAACTGTTGCGCCAGTTTCGCGCGCTGTTCGACGGCGCCAAGGAGCTGAAGCTGCATCGCGCGCGCGCCGATGCGTTCGTCGGCGGCCATCTCGCGCCGCATGTGGAAGCGGTGCGCGCGCAACGCACGCGCGGCTACGTGCTGCATGCGCTCGCGGCAAGCTGGGGCAATCTGCTGCTGTTCGGCTTCGTCGGCCTGACGATCTTTGTGCTCGCCCGTCTGTTCGACGCCGACGCGCATGTGATGTCGGGTTACGCGCTCGTCTTTCTCTATCTGATCATGCCCGTGGAAGGGCTGCTGGCGGCGTTGCCCGCGATCAGCTCGGCGCGCGTGGCGTTCGAGCGCATCGGCAAGCTCGAAGCCGCGCTGCCGCCCGAGCGAGTCCGGCTTGCCGATGCCGATGTCGATACCGATCGGCCCGCGCCCGCCGCGCAGCCCGCGTTCTCACGCATCGTGCTCGAAGGCGTCGAGCATCGTTACGCGCGCGAAAACGAAGACGGTTTCTTCACGCTCGGCCCGATCGATCTGACCTTTCGTGCGGGCGAACTCGTGTTCCTCGTCGGCGGCAACGGCAGCGGCAAGACCACGCTCGCGAAACTGCTCGTCGGTCTGTATGCGCCCGAACGCGGCCGCCTGCTCGTCGACGGCGTGGCCGTGGACGACGCGACGCGCGCCGCCTATCGGCAGCATTTTTCGGTGGTGTTCAGCGACTTCCATCTGTTCGATTCGCTGCTCGGCTTGAGCGCCGGGCGCGAAAGCGCGGCGCGCGCGCTGCTCGTCGCGCTGCAGCTCGACCACAAGGTGCGGATCGAAGACGGCGCGTTTTCCACGCTCGCGCTTTCGCAGGGGCAGCGCAAACGCCTCGCGCTGCTGGTCGCGTTTCTGGAAGACCGGCCGTTCTACGTGTTCGACGAATGGGCCGCCGATCAGGACCCGGCCTTCAAGGACGTGTTCTATCGCACGCTGCTGCCGGAGCTTAAAGCGAAGGGCAAAACCGTGCTCGTCATCACGCACGACGACCGGTATTTCGATCTCGCCGATCGCCTCATCAAGCTCGACAGCGGGCAGATCGGCGCGATGCGTTCCGGCCTCGCGGACGATCACGACCGCGACAAAAACGGCGACAAAAACAGCGGCAATGACATGGCGAGCGCCGCATGAACGCGATCCTGCAAGAAGACGCACACAAGGAAGCAGACGAAAAGGCGGCCTTCACCCTCGAAGGCGTCGCGTATGCCGCCGGTGGCCGCACGCTGCTGCATCCGCTCGACCTGACGATCGAGCACGCACGCGTGACCGGACTCGTGGGCCACAACGGCTCGGGCAAATCGACGCTCGTCAAACTGCTGGCCCGCCAGCTCGATCCCGCGGCGGGCGCGATCCGTTACGCGGGCCGCCCGCTCGCGCACTGGAGCGCGCGCGAGTTCGCGCGTCAGGTCGCGTATCTGCCGCAGCAGACGCCGCTCACCGACGGCATGACCGTGCGCGAACTCGTCGCGCTCGGGCGCTATCCGTGGCACGGCGCGCTGGGCCGTTTCGGCGACGACGACCACGCGCGGGTCGACCATGCCATGCGCGCCGCCGACGTGCTCGCGCACGCCGATCGCCCCGTCGATGTGCTCTCGGGCGGCGAGCGCCAGCGCGCGTGGCTCGCGATGCTGGTCGCGCAGGACTGCCGCTGCATGCTGCTCGACGAACCGACCGCCGCGCTCGACGTGGGCCATCAGCTCGCGATGCTCGACCTCGTCCGCACGCTCTGCGCCTCGGGCGCGATGAGCGCGGTCGTCGTGCTGCACGACGTGAACATGGCCGCGCGCTTTTGCGACCGCATCGTCGCGCTGCGCGAGGGACGTCTGCTGATGCGCGAGCGCGCCGCCGACATCATCGATCCGCAGCGGCTCGAATCGATCTACGGCGTGCCGATGAGCGTGAGCGTCGATCCGGCGAGCGGACGCCGTCTGGGGTTTCCGGCATGAGCGCGACAACCGCGAATCCGCATCGCCGCCGCGTGCTGGCTGCGCTGACCGCGCTCGCCGCGCTGGCGTCCCCGTCAGGCTTCGCCGCGACGCTGTCCCGATCACCGAGCCCGCAACGCTCGCCGCAGCGCATCGTGGTCCTCAACTGGGAGCTGACCGAAACGCTGCTCGCGCTCGGCCGCGCGCCGGTGGGCATTCCGCTGCCGGACTGGTACGCGAGCGGGATCGTCGCGCCGCCGCTGCCGCCGGGCGTCGCCGACGTCGGTCTGCTCTATCAGCCGAATTTCGACGTGCTGCTCGCGCTCGCGCCCGACCTGCTGATCGTCACGCCCGCCCACGCCGCGCTGATGACGCCGCTGCAACGCATCGCGCCGACGCTCACGCTGGGCGCGTACATGAGCGCCGCGCGACCGTTCGAGGCGCTCTGCACCGAAACGTCGACGATGGCGCACGCGCTCGACGCGCCGACGCGCGCCACGGCGTTGATCGCCGCCACGCAGCACGCATTCTCCGCGGCCGCCGACGCGATCCAGGCCACGCCCCGCCATCCCGCGCGTGCGGTGATCGTCGCCGAAGCGCTCGACGAGCGGCACTTTCGCGTCTATGGCGCGGGCAGTCTGTTCGACGCGGTGCTCGCGCGTATCGGCCTGCGCAATGCCGCGAATCCACGCGACGCAGCGGGTCGCACGCATAGCGCGCCGTGGCAGACCAACCTGACGGGATCGGCCACCGTTGCGCTGCAACGCCTGTTCGACGCGCCGCACGCGGACATCCTGCTGGTCGGTCCGCTGCACGCCGACCTGCGCGCCGCGCTGAACGCGAGCCCGCTGTGGCGCGCGCTGCCCGCCGTCCGCGAACGCCGCGTGACCGTGCTGCCGGTGATCGCGGCGTTCGGCGGTCTCGTCTCGATGCAGCGCTTCGCCGCCGCCATGCCCGTGGCGCTGGCCACGCTCGACAACGGCGGAGGCGGCCTTGCGTAATCCCGCGCGTCCGCCCCTGCTTCAGCGCGCCGCGCCGCCGCGCGACTGGCGTCTGCCGCTCGTCGGCGCGCTGTTCGCGCTCGCCGCGTGCCTCGCCGCCGCCGACCTGCATCGCGCGCTCGCGGGCGCGCCGTTCTGGAGCGCGCTCACGATGCCCGCGTCGGTCGGCGCGCAGGACGTGGGCGCGGTGCTGGTCCATTACAGCCTGCTGCCGCGTATCGCGATGACCCTGCTCTGCGGCGCGGCGCTCGGCCTCGCGGGCACGCTGATGCAGCAGGTGCTGCGCAATCCGCTTGCCGAACCGATGACGCTAGGCGTGTTCCCCGGCGCCTATCTCGCGCTCTCGATCGCGACGATCTGGATGCCCGGCTGGCTCGCGCTGGACCGCGACACGCTGGCGCTCGCGGGCGGCGCGGTCGCGATGCTCGCCGTGTTCGCGCTGGCGTGGGCGCAAGGCATGTCGCCGCTCGGGGTGATCCTCGGCGGCATGGTGGTGAACCTGTACTGCGGCGCGATCAGTCTCGCGATCTCCGTGGTGCATTTCGACCGGCTCGCCGGTTTGCAGATCTGGGGCGGCGGCGCGCTCGACCAGAGCGGCTGGCAAGCGGCGCTGCATCTGGCCGTGCGGCTCGGGCTCTGCCTGCTCGGGGCGGCGCTGCTCTACCGTCCGCTGAGTCTCTTCGATGCGGGCGACGCGACGGTGCGCAATCTCGGCGTGGCGGTCGGCTGGATGCGCGGCGCGGCCCTGTTCGTCGCCGTGGCGCTGACCGCGTTCGTCGTCGCCGAAGTCGGCGTGATCGGCTTTATCGGGCTGGCCGCGCCGCTGCTGGCGCGTCTGGCGGGCGCACGGCGTTTGCGCGACCGGCTCGTCTGGGCGCCGCTCACTGGCGCAGCCTTGCTCTGGCTCACCGATGAAATCGTGCGCTTCGCCGCGCAAGCGGAGTGGTTTTCGGCGCATCTGATCGCGACCGGCAGTGTGACCGCAATCGTCGGCGTGCCTTTGCTCATCGCGCTGCTGCCGCGTCTGCGCACGCGGCCCGATTCCACTGCGACGCCTGGCCCGCGCCACGATCCGCGTGCGCCGCGCACGTTGCCGCTGCTCTGGGCCGTGCTGCTGCCGCTCGTCTGCGTGCTCTCGCTGATGGTCTCGCGCGGCGCCGATGGCTGGGGTCTCGCGACCCGCGCGCATATCGACGCCCTGCTGTTCTGGCGCGTGCCCCATCTCGTCGCGGCGCTGGCGGCGGGCAGCCTGCTCGCGACTGCGGGCACGCTGCTGCAACGCATGACCGCGAATCCGATGGCGAGCCCCGACCTGCTCGGCGTGGGATCGGGCGGCATGTTCGGCATGGTCGCCGTGCTGTTCCTGAGCCAGCGCCTCGTGCCCGCCGCGCTGTTCGCGGGCTGCGTGGCCGGTGCGTTCGCGACGCTGATGCTGCTGCTCTGGTTCGGCCGGCGCGCGCGCTTCGCACCCGAGCGTCTGCTGCTGGTCGGCATGTCGATCAGCGCGCTGTTTCAGGCGGTGGTCGGCGCGCTGATGTCGAGCGGCGATCCGCGCGCGGGCGTGCTCGTCGATCTGCTGATCGGCTCCACGTATTACGTCGCGCCCGGCATCGCCTGGAGTATGGCCGCGCTGGCGCTGCTCGCGCTCGCCGTCGCGCCGCTCACCGCGCGCTGGCTCGGCACGCTCGCGCTGGGCGCGGATGCCGCCGCGAGCCTCGGCGTGCCGGTGGGCCGCGCGCGCTTCGCGTTGCTGCTGCTCGCCGCGCTCGCGACGGCGGCCGCCACCGTGGTCGTCGGGCCGCTCTCGTTCGTCGGGCTGATCGCGCCGCATATCGCGCGCTTTTCCGGCGCGCGGCGGCCCATGCCGCAGCTCTATCTGGCGGCAACGCTCGGCGCGCTGCTGATGGTCACGGCCGACTGGCTCGGCAGGCAAATCGCGTTTCCGCAGGAGGTGGCGGCGGGCCTCGTCGCCACGCTGCTCGGCGGACCGTGGCTCGTGGCGCGGGTGTTAGTGCGCGGCGTGCGTCGTTGATCGCGCGGTTTCAGGTAGCGAAGCAAATCGCACATCAAGCAGCACAGCAAGCAGCACATCAAGGGCAAACGGGGCCCTCACAACCCCGTCCATAACGATCGTCCCTCGCATTTTTTTACAGCCCGCCTTGCGCGGGAGGAAGCCGTTCGGCCTTTTTCAACAGTGGGATGATTGACGATGACAACGAGAATAGACCACCGTGGCGCGCGTCGCGCGCCGGCTTCGGGATGGTGGAGGCTGGCGCCGCACCGCGTCACGCGCGCCGCGCCGCGATTCGCGCTCACCATGACGCCGCTCGCCTTCGCGGCGCTGAGCCTCGCTTCGCCGTGGGCGCGCGCGCAAACCGCGCCTGCCGCGAACGGCGAGGTACTGCCCGCCGTGACGGTATCGGGCGCGAACGACGCCGACGCGACCACCGAAGGCAGCGGCAGCTACGCCGCGAAGAAGGCCACGATCGGCGGCAAGGTCGCGCAGTCGATCAAGGAAACGCCGAACTCGGTTTCGGTGCTCACGCGCCAGCAGATGGACGACCAGAACGTGACGACCATCCAGGACGCGCTGCGCTACGTCACCGGCGTGAGTTCGATCGATTACGGCGACGGCACTGCGTATTTCCGCGCGCGCGGCTCGCAGCTCGGCATTGAATTCGACGGCGTGCCGACCTTGAGCGGCCTGCAATATCAGCTGCAATTCGATCTGGCGATGTACGACCGTGTGGAGATCTTGCGCGGCCCGGGCGGATCGATCGACGGCATGGGCGAGCCGGGCGGCGTGGTCAATCTCGTGCGCAAGCGCCCGCAGGATCAGTTCCATCTGGCCACGGAAACGCAGGTCGATTCGTTCGGCAGCGTGCGCCAGATGATCGACGTGACCGGCCCGCTGAACAAGGACGGCACGGTGCGCGCTCGCGCGGTGCTGGTGGGCGGCGACGGCACGCAGTCCATCGACCGCACGCGCAGCAAGGAAGTGATGGCCTACGGCGCGCTCGACTGGGACCTCACGCCGCGCACGACGCTCTCGCTCTCGGGCGGCTATCAGGTCTCGCCGATTTCGGGCATCGACTACGGCGCGGGCGGCGTGCTCAACAGCACGCGCACCGCTCTCACGGGCCGCGTGCCGAGTTCGTTCACGCAGAACTTCAGCCCGAGCTGGAACTACGCGTACACCTCGCTGCAGGAAGGCAACGCGAACCTCGTGCATCGCTTCGAAAACGACTGGCAATCGTCGACGACGCTGTTCTATCGCCACGAACTCTCGAAGGCGTATTACGCGTACTCCGGTCCCGGCGCGACCGCAGACGGACTCGCGCGTTTCGGCGATCAGCGCCAGCGCACCAGCTACGACTGGTTCGGCGCGGACAGCAACGTATCGGGCCCGATCCGCCTGTTCGGGCAGACGCACACGCTGACCATCGGCGCCAATTACTCGGTGATGACGTCGAGCGCGCAGTCGGGTTATCTGGCGCTCACCGGTCCGTATGGCGGCGCGTTCAGTCTCTACGATCCGAACGCCGTGCCCGCCGTGGACGTGCCCTACACCTTCGGCACCAACCATCGCACTGTGCAGTACGGCGTCTATGCGCAGGCGCGCATCAAGCTTGCCGACCCGCTCACGCTCGTGCTCGGCGGCCGCGAAGCCTTCCTCCAGGACCGCACGCAATCGACGCTGCCGAGCGTCGGCGACTGGACCACCAACGCGCAGATCAATCACCGCTTCCTGCCGTCCGCGGGGCTGCTGTGGGACATCGTGCCGTCGCTCACGGCCTATGCGAATTACGCGCGCTTTCTCGACGCACAAACGGAGAGCACGTATTCGGGCGCGGGCCTGCCGCCGCGTTCGGGCGAGCAGTATGAAGTGGGCGTGAAAGGCAGCTTCCTGAATGGCCGCCTGAATGCGAACGCCGCGCTGTTCCGTATCGACGACAACAACCGTGCGGTCGCCGATCCGGCGCACCAGTATTACTACGTCTCGGCGGGCAAGGCGCGCGATCAGGGCGTCGAACTCGAAGTCACGGGCCAGCCGATGCCGGACTGGAACGTCTACGCCGGCTACACGTATCTGAACGCGCACTACGAGAACGATTCGCCCGATCTAACCGATGGCACCGATCCGAAGCATCTGTTCAAACTGTGGACGAAATACACGTTCTCGCGCGGCGCGTTGCGCGGCTTTTCCGTGGGTGGCGGCATGCTCGCGCAGACGCGTATTTCACGCGGCGTCGAACAAGGCGGCTATGCGATTTTCAATGCGCAGATCGGCTATCGCTTTAACAAGCACGTAGAAGCGTCGTTGCAGTTGAATAACGTATTCAACCGCGAATATTATATTCGCCCGCCCAGCACGTATTACAGCGTGTTCGGCGATACGCGCAATGTCATGCTGACAGTTAGATCGGACTTCTGATTTGTTGAGTGACCGCACGAGTTGCTCTCGTGCGGTCACTCAGCCAAGTTCTGCCAAGCAGTGTGCAACTGCCACATTCTCCCCCTCAATCACTATGGGGCTGATTACGCCGCAGCGAGGTACGTTTGCATGTCGTGACGTTCACCGCATGCAGTTCGTATTGAAGACCGAGTTCTTCGAGCACACGATACACGTCCGAAATCACCCGAAAATCTCTGCGGGAGTAACTGATTCACGCCCTGAGTCGTTCAGTCAAGCTTTCGGAGGCGGGAGCCCGCCCCTTTCGAACGCCGTCGAAACGCGTCGTGTTGCGCGGCGAGGCTAAACAGGATCGCAAGAGATCCTAACGTATCGAGCAAAGCGCACAGCATGACTTTCTCCCATTAACGCCTGAGCATCGGTCCATATGTCTTTATAAAAAACGCCAGCGTGATGCCGGTCGTGGCGATCAGCGTAATGGCGCGGACTATGTCCGGTCGCGCGCGCCGCCCGACCAGCGCACCTCCGTATCCGCCAGCGATTGCGCCTGCCAGCATGATCGATGTTTCCGGCCAGCGAACCACGCCGGCAACGACAAAAGCCATCACCGCCACCACGTTCGCCGCGCTGACCAGCAGCGTTCGCGGCGCGTTCAGATGCTTCAAATCACACGTGTCCAGAAGTCCCCACATCGCGATCATCATGATCCCGACTGCACCGCCAAAATAGCCTCCGTAGACACCTAGCAAGAACTGAATGGCGAGGACCACATGCGCGTGAATGCGCCAGCGCGCGCGTAACGCCGCGCCGATTCGTCGTCCGAACGCAAGCGCGACAGACGCTATCAGAAGCAGCCACGGCAACATGAACGTAAACGCGACTGATGACGTACAAAGCAGCAGCACCGCGCCCGTCAATCCCCCGCAGAGCGTTACCGCGAGTAGCCCGCCAAGCGACACGGCGCCCACCGGTTTCAGCCCGCTGCGATACGCCCATGCGCTGGCCAGCCCGCCTGGAAACAGCGCGACGGTGCTAGACGTGTTCGCCAGAACCGGAGGAACGCCCGCGGCAATCAGCGCGGGAAGACTGACGAACGAACCGCCGCCTGCCAGCGCATTCATCGCGCCTGCCAGTGTTCCTGCGGAAAAAATCATAAGCATCGAGTTCATGAACGCCATGCTAGCCAGGCGGTGCTACCTGAACAATCTGGAACTACCGGTGCTAGACTTCGGAAATTCCGAAGGGAAAGATAATTGCCATGCGCTTTGACCTGACAGATCTGCGGCTCTTTTTAACCGTAGTCGAATGCGGAAGCCTGACCCAGGGCGCCCGCTCGCTGCACCTCGCGCTCGCGTCGATCAGTGAGCGCATTGCCAGCATGGAATCGACCTTAGGCGCGCCGTTACTCGAACGCAACCGCCGCGGCGTACGACCGACGGCTGCGGGCGACGCACTGGTCCGTCATGCCCGTCTGATCCTGGGTCATGTCGAGACGATGCGCGGCGAACTTCGAAGCTACGCAACCGGCCTCAAAGGCCGGATCAGGTTGCTGTCCAACAGCGCCGCCATGGCAGGTTTTCTGCCTCCGGAACTGTGCCAATTTCTGGCCGCTCATCGCGACCTGTCGATCGATCTGGAAGAGCGTACCAGTGCGGACATCGTGCAATCTTTGATGAGCGGGCGAGCCGACCTGGGGCTGGTTGCTGACACAACTGATTTCGGCACGCTGCAGACACAACAGATCGGAACAGATCAGCTTGTCGTTGTTGTCGGCCGGTCGCACCATTTTGCACAGCAAGCGAGCGTTCTGTTTGCCGATTTCCTTCGCGAGCCGATTGTCGGAGTCGCCGACGCAGCGCTCGAAGTGTATCTGGCAGAGCGTGCATCCCGCCTCGGAGGTCAACTGGATTACCGCATCAAGCTACGCAACATCCAGAATGTTGCGATGAACGTCGAGGCGGGCGTGGGAATTTCAATCGTTTCCGATCAGGTGGCCAGAGTCCTTGGAGGGAATCTGGTTGTGTTGCCGCTGCAGGAAGCGTGGGCCAAACGGCATCTCTATCTTTGCGCCCGGGACTTTTCCGCGCTGACTCCGCATGCCGGCCTCCTCGCAGCGCAATTACTGAAGCGTGCGCAGTAGTTAGCGCAGCTAGCGGATTAGATTGGGCCTGCCACGCCAGCGGGGAAAACCACCCAGCCCAACCGCAACGCTAACACTGCGTAATCGATGAGAAGCTAATGCCGCTGGACGACAAAACAAAAGCCGGATTGCCTGGTCTCCTTGTGGTTGATCACTTCCTTGCGATTGCGCGAGCAGGCGGCCGGCTTCGAACGATCAACTCGTCGAATTGACGTGGTGATCGTGTGAACCTGCTTTGCAACCCGGGAAGATCTGCGACATGGCATACGCGCTGTGGCTCTCATAGCCGCTACTCAAAGCGACCCGGGTGATCGGTGTTCCCTGTAGCAGCATCGCCAGCGAGGACATCGTGCTCATAGCAAGTTGACCCGCCCGAATCCCGGCAGTAGTCGGGTCGCCTGGATCGTGAGCTAGCGCCTGGCAAACCTGCTGGATTTCCGGATCCACAGGCCAGGGCAAATGAAAGGGAAGACACGGCTGGCCTCCGGACGAGTTTCGTTTGCGCGGCACCAGTTGTGGTGAGACGCAAACGAAATCTGGTTTGGTGCAAACAAACCCAGCTCATGGCGGAAATCGTAGTGCAGTCGGCCCGCCCAGTGCTTCTGGATAACGAAGCGCAAACCGCTCAAATAACCTAAACACAGCAGACGAGCCACTCACGACTCGTGGGCCGCCCGCAGCACCGCAGCGTCGAGCCTGAAACTGAACGTCGCGCCACGCTGATCCCGCTCGATCAGTTCAATAGCACTGCCATGCAGCAGCAGCATCCGTTGCACGATCAACAGTCCCAGGCCGCCCTGGCGACGCACATCGCCGGAACTGAACGCGCGCCTGAACAGATTCGCGCGAAGCTCAGGCGCGATGCCCGGCCCGGTATCGCTGACCACCACCGTCACCTTGCCATTTTCGCCGGCAAGCTCGACGCTGACCTCGCCGCCCTCGGGCGTATGGCGGATCGCGTTGTCGAGCAGATTGGTCAGCACGCGTTCGATCATCGCCAGGTCGGCGCAAACGGCAGGCAGACGCGGCGGAATCACGGCTCGCAAGCGGATCTGGCGGGCCTGCGCCGCAAGCTCGAACTTCTGGAATACGTCCTGCACGACATCCGCGAGGGGAAACGTCTCCAGCGTGAGCTGGACGTTCTCATGTTCGAGGCGCGCCAGTTCGAACAGCGATTGAGCCAGCCGCCCCACCTTCGCGCTCTGGGTCAGCGCAATCGCCAGATAGCGGCGGCGCTCGGCGCCCTCGAGCGTGTCGTCCTTCAAGGACAGCGTTTCGAGGTAGCCATGCAGCGACGTGAGTGGCGTGCGCAAATCGTGCGAGATCGTCGCGAAGAGTTCGCGTCGCTCCTGGTCCTGACGTTTGAGTTCGCGCCACTGCACGCCGATGCGCTCGACCATCTGCGCAAACATGCGTTCCAGAATGGCGATCTCGTCGCGCGTTTCCGTGCGCGCCGCCGGGCGACTGAGCACGAGCGGCACAGGCTCGGAGCCTGCCTGGATCGACGCGTCGATGCGGCTCACGGTATCGGTCAAACGCCGCAAAGGGCGCGTGATCAGGCCAAACGCGATCAGACCAGCAATCAGGCCAAGCGACGCAACCACGGCCATCAACCCGAGCGTCGTGCGCAGCACCGTGCTTTGCGCGAGCCGTGTCGCCAACGCATCGCGCGCCTCGCCGATCAGCACGACATAGATGTACCCCGCCGGACGCCCGCCAGCGCCTTGAACAACGGCGGCGCTGAACACTTTTCTGGCATCCACGCTGCGCGGATCATCGCCGAGAATCGGCAACGCATCGTTGGCCAGAAAGCGCTGCACCGGTTGCAGGTCGACGCGCGTGCGCCGTATGTGCCCCGGCGGCGCGTCGTCGCCCGTGATGCGGCCGCTGGTGTCGAGCAGGTATACCTCGACGCTCGGATTTACCGCCATCAGTTGTCCGAACAATGTGCGTAACGCGGCGGGCTTGGGGCCATCCGCGCCCATGAGCGCCGAGTTATGGGCGATGTGGGACGCCAGGTCGTGCGACAGGGCCTGGATGACCTCCTGATCGTGCAGATCCGAAGCGCGTATCTGCAACCACGCCGACGCCCCGCAGCACGCGAGCAGCAACACCGAAAACACGATGGATATCCGCTGCGTCAATGACAGTTTCACGACGCCCCTCCTTGCCCGCTGTCGCGGGACGCCGATGGCGCGAGCGGGTCGAATTTGTAGCCGCGCCCCCAGACGGTCAGGATGCGTACCGGTTGCGCGGGGTCGGCTTCGATCTTGGTGCGCAGGCGGTTGATGTGCGTGTTGACGGTGTGCTCGTAGCCTTCGTGCTGATAACCCCAGACGGCGTTGAGCAATTCCATGCGCGAGAACACCTTGCCCGGGTGGCGCGCGAAGTGATAGAGCAGGTCGAATTCACGCGGCGTCAGCTCGATGCGCTTGCCGTCGACCTGCGCTTCGCGCGTGACGGGATCGATCGAAAAACCGCCCAGCATCAGCGTGCCGCCTTCGAGCCGCAAATCCTTCGCCATCGCCTCGACCCGACGCAGCAACGCCTTCACGCGCGCGACGAGTTCCAGCACCGAAAAGGGCTTCGCGAGGTAATCGTCGGCGCCGAGTTCGAGTCCCAGAATGCGGTGCACCTCGCTCGAACGCGCGCTCGTAATGATGATCGGCGTGTAGCGCGTCATCGCCCGCGCGCGCCGGCAGATCTCCAGCCCGTCCACGCCCGGCAGCATCAGGTCGAGAATCAAGGCATCCCAGCCGCCCTGCTCCAGCAGACGCAGCCCTTCGGCGCCGTCGGCACTGTGCACGACCTCGTAATGTTCGTCGCGCAGATGCAGCATGAGCACGTTGGCGATATCCGCGTCGTCCTCGACGATGAGTACGCGTTTGGTCTGATCCATGGGGTCTTCAGTGATCGGCGCTGCGCGCCGCGATGAAAGGTCCGGATTGAAAAGCCCATTGTGCAGAAAATTCCGCTCCGGAGTTATCACATTTAATTTTACTTTTCGTGAGGACTTCGGGATCGGCCGCTACCTATGCTTCGTGTAACGGTTGCGCGCTGTCCTGATCCGCGGGCGGCGGCGCATCGCACACGGAGAACATGATGAACACACGTAGACGCCTGTTGCTATCCGGCGGCGGCGCGCTCGCCGTCATGGCCGCGCTCGGTCAATGGCGCGCGAAGGCGGCCCAGCCCGCCAGCGGCGCGATGGCCATGAGTGCGGCGTCCGGCCCTGCCGGGCATTTCGCCGTCGTGCATACCGATGCGGAATGGCGCAAGCGCCTCACGCCCGCCCAGTACGAGGTGCTGCGCAATGCGGGGACGGAGCGCGCGTTCACCAGTCCGCTCAACGACGAACACCGTAACGGCACGTTCGCGTGCGCGGGTTGCGCGGCGCACCTGTTCGCCTCGACCACGAAATTCGACAGCGGCACGGGTTGGCCGAGCTTTTATGCGCCGCTGCCGCACGCGGTGATCGAGCGCGAAGATCTCTCGTTCGGCATGGCCCGCACCGAAGTGCTTTGCAGTCGTTGTGGCGGCCATCTCGGCCACGTCTTCGACGACGGTCCGAAGCCGACCGGCCTGCGCTACTGCATGAACGGCGTCGCCATGACCTTCACGCCTCACGCGGCCTGAGCGCCTCGATCGACCCGCTATCGCTGCTTCGGACACCACCATGTTACTCATCGTCCTCGCTTATCTCGGCGGTGTGCTCACCATCCTGAGCCCCTGCATCCTGCCCGTGCTGCCCTTCGTGTTCGCGCGCGCCGATCAGCCCTTCGTGCGTTCCGGCCTGCCGCTGCTCGGCGGCATGGCCGCGACCTTCGCGGCGGTCGCCACGCTCGCCGCCGTCGGCGGCGGTTGGGTGGCCCAGGCCAACGAATATGGCCGCTGGCTCGCCATCGTACTGCTCGCCGTGTTCGGCCTCACGCTGCTGGTCCCTCGTCTGGCCGAGCGCATCATGCAGCCGCTCGTGAACGTCGGCAACCGGCTAACCGAGACCATGCAGCACGAACGCGCGCCCGGTGTCGGCGCCTCGTTTCTGCTCGGCATCGCGACGGGGCTGCTGTGGGCGCCATGCGCGGGTCCGATTCTCGGCCTGATCCTGACCGGCGCGGCGCTGCAAGGCGCAAGCATCGGCACGACCCTGCTGTTGCTGGCCTATGCGGCGGGCGCCGCGACTTCGCTGGCCGTCGCGCTGCTGCTGGGCGGCCGGGTCTTCGCGGCCATGAAGCGCTCGCTCGGCGCGGGCGAATGGATCCGGCGCGGCATTGGCGTGGCGATGCTCGCCGGTGTCGCCGCCGTGGCGCTCGGGCTGGACACGGGCGTCCTCACGCGCATTTCGACCGTCGCGACAGGCAGTCTGGAGCAGCATCTCGTCGATAGCTTCGCCCCGTCGAAGCACGCCACGATGGCGATGACCGGCTCCGTCAATTCATCGAAATCGTCGAATGCGCAGAACGACAGCGCGGATACCGGAAACACAATGGCAGCAGGCGCGATGTCGGCCAACGGCGGCGCGATGATGCGCGCCTCCGACGCCATGCGGCCTGCGACGACACTGCCGGTGCTCGGCCAGTTGCCGCCGCTGGACGGCGCCGTGCAATGGCTGAATTCGCCACCGCTGACCGCTCAGGCACTGCGCGGCAAGGTCGTGATCGTCGATTTCTGGACCTATTCGTGCATCAACTGCCTGCGCTCGCTCCCGTACGTGAAGGCGTGGGCCAGCAAGTATCGCAACGAGGGACTCGTCGTGATCGGCGTACATGCGCCCGAATTCGCCTTCGAACGCAACATCGACAACGTGCGCAAGGCTGTTCACGACCTCGGCGTCGATTATCCGGTGGCGATCGACAACAACTACGCGATCTGGCGCGCGTTCGACAACCAGTACTGGCCCGCCCATTATTTCGCCGATGCCAAAGGGCAGATTCGCTACCAGCATTTCGGCGAGGGCGAATATGACCAATCCGAGCGCGTCATTCAGCAACTGCTCGTGGAAGCGGGCCACCCCGAGGCGGCGAACGTTCCGCTCGGACTCGGCGGCGCGGCGGAGCGCGGCGTCCAGATGCAGGCCGACAACGCGGATATGCGTTCGCCCGAAACCTATATCGGCTTCGAGCGAGCCGAAGGCTTCGCGTCGCCGGGCGGCTTCGCCCAGGACCGCGCCCGCGACTATCACGCGCCGTCGAATCCCGACCTCAACCACTGGGGACTGGCAGGCGAATGGAGCGTGGGCGCCGAGCACGCCACGCTGGCAAAACCGGGCGGCGAAATCGTCTACCGCTTCCACGCACGAGACCTGCATCTGGTCCTGGGTCCCGGGCCCGACGGCCAACCCGTGCGCTTTCGCGTGACGGTGGACGGCAAGGCACCGGAGCACGCACACGGCAGCGACGTGGCGCCGGACGGCGCTGGCGTAGTCACGGCACAGCGTCTCTATCAACTCGTCCGCCAGCCCGGCGACGTCGCGGATCACACCTTCGCGATCCAGTTTCTCGATCCGGGCGTCCAGGCTTTTGCCTTTACCTTCGGCTAACCCACTTAGGCCGGGCGAGCTTCGCCCGGCAAGGATGAACATCGTGAATCCGCTTTTCATGAAATCCAGCAAGCTCGTCCGTTACGGCGCCGTGGCGATCGCGGTGGTCGCGGTCGCGCTCTGGCAGCGCAGCGCCCACTCCGACGAACGCGCGGTCTCGATTCCGGCACCGCTTCAGGACGAGCCTGCGAATGGCGTCCATTCGGAAACCGCCGTCGTGTCGGGAGGCTGCTTCTGGGGCGTCCAGGGCGTGTTCCAGCATGTGCGCGGCGTCACGCAGGTCGCGTCCGGTTACACGGGCGGCGCGGCCGATACGGCCCAATACGAGCGCGTGAGCGACGGCGATACCGGCCACGCAGAATCGGTGCGGATTACGTTCGACCCCACCGTGATCAGCTACGGCAAGATTCTGCAGGTGTTCTTTTCTGTCGCGCACGACCCGACCGAACTCGACTATCAGGGTCCCGACCACGGCACCCAGTACCGCTCGGCAATCTTCCCGATGAACCCGCAACAACGCAATGTGGCACAAGCCTATATTGCGCAATTACAGGGCGCGCATGTTTTTTCGAGTCCGATTGTGACGCGCATCGAGACTTTCAAGGGCTTTTATAACGCCGAGGATTACCACCAGAACTTTCTCGCCCTTCATCCCGATTACCCCTATATCGCGATTAACGACATGCCGAAGGTCAATGCACTGAAGAATCTGTTCCCCGCGCTTTATCGACCCCAGCCTGTTCTGTTTCAGACTGTGGCGCGTACCGGGTCATAGCCGCGCAGGAAAGCGGAGCGATTTCGAATTGGCAAGCGGCGATTAACTAATACTTTTTAATGTATAGTCGCTAATGCGTTGGGAGAACGCAACTCGTTCTCTCCATCGCGTCAAGCTAACGATCACTCTCGACTACTAACCTATGACCCTGACGTAGCATGCAGGAGTTCCCTTTAGTTGCCGAATCCGCCGGGCACGGCGGGCCGCACAACCAGGCTCCGGACTTCGCCCACAATGACCTTTTCCTGTCGGCGCCTATTCCGATCATGGTGGAGGACTGGTCTCGCGTCTATCTGGCAATCCAGGCTATTCGCGACCAGGGTGTCACGAATCTCGACGATTATTTTGATGCCCACCCCAAAGCGATCGACGAGTTGCGGGGACTCCATTCGTTTGTCGAGGCGAACCATGCCGTGCTGGAACTGTTCGAGGCCAGTTCAAAAGAGGTTTTTTTCGACTCCGCCCGGAAGCTGCTGCCCGCCAATCGCGACAGCAACATTGTCGTGTATCGGGCCATGCTCGACGGTAGTTCGGCATGCCAGGGCGAGCGCACGCTGGTGACGTTCAAGGGCAAGGAAGTGCCGATCGTCTGGCGCTGCTCGCTGCCGCGCGACGCAGAAGGATATCGGCGGCTCTGCTTTTATGCTTTCGATGTGACGGAGCAAAAAGAAAACAACGATCGATTGCAGGCAATGCGCGCGGAGATGGCGCGTGCCGCACGCGTGTCGCTATTCGGCGAACTGTCGGCATCGATACTGCATGAGATCACTCAACCGCTATCCGCCGCCAGTACATCCGCGGATGCCGCCGCCCGTTGGCTGACTCGCGACATCCCCGACGTTGAAGAAGCCTTCTCGTCGATTCAGAATGCGGCGCGCTGGGCGCGCGATGCCACCGATATATGTCGGAAGATGCGCGGGTTTCTCGGCAAGGTTCCTGTGCAATCCATTTGCGCGCCCGCCAGCCAGGCTATCGATGCCGCGCTCTTTCTCGTTTCGCCGGAAGCCAATGCCAAAGAAATTTCCGTTACGCGGCAAATCGCCGGAGACGCCACCATTTTCGCCGACCCCGTTCAGATCCAGCAGGTGCTCGCCAATCTTCTGCTGAATGGCATTCACGCAATCGATTCTAGCCGGTCGACCATTCGGACCTTGTCTTTATCGGTCCGGCGCATTGACCACGGTGAAACGCTATTCGAAGTCTGTGACACGGGATCGGGCATGAGCAACGAAACACTGGAATCGTTGTTTCAACCGTTCTTCACGACCAAAGTCGACGGCATGGGCATGGGCCTGGCAGTGGCCCGCTCGATCATCGACGCACACGGCGGACGTATCTGGGTCGAAAGCTCCACGGCCGCTGGCACGTCCTTCCGTTTCACGGTCCCCACGACGGCCTACGACGGCACCCATCGATAAACACTGAGATGACGAAAGCAGACCGTTCCCCGCTCGACGCGCCACAGGCGACCGACACAGCGAACGAGGCAAGCCCTCACGCGCCCATGCAATCTCCCGCGACGCTCTTCGCAACGGATACCGGCAACGGCGTCAACGTCATGTTCATTCATGGCTGGACGTGCGACTCCAACGACTGGATGTGGCAATTGCCGCACTTCGAAACCCGGTATCGCGTGATCGCTGTCGATCTGCGCGGACATGGCCGATCGGAGGTTACGCCGCAAGGCACTTATGCGCCCTCGCATTACGTCTCGGATATCGAGGCGTTCATGACGACGCACTACCCGGGCCAACGATTCGTGCTGGTCGGGCATTCGATGGGTGCGCAGATCGCTGCCCGGCTTGCCGCAAAACGCCCAGACCTCGTCGGCGCGGTTGTATCGGTGGACGGTTCACTTGGCGTGTCGGACGCGGCTGCCGATTTCCTGGCGAAAACCACGCAGGATCTGGAAACGGGTGATCCCGGTGAGGTGGTGCCGGCCCTGTTCACGCTGCTCTACGATCGCGACACGGACCCGGCGCTCAAGTGTTGGCATTCGAGGCGCGTTCGAGGCATGCCCTTGCCTGTCGTTCGCGAGTCGTTTGGACCGCTTTATTTCGGCGACGATCAGGTCGGCATGGGAGAGGCAAGCGCGATCTTCTGCCGAAGCCTCGATATTCCCTTTTATCACTTGAGCCGCGACGCCGGGCAAGTCGAACTCATGCGCGCCTGGTTCTCGCATCCCAAGTCCAAAGTCGAGGCGTGGTCCAATACCGGACATTGGATCATGCAGGACCGCAAGGACGACGTTAATCACGCCGTCACCGCCTGGATCGACGACGTCACATCAGACTGGCACTAAGTTGCCAGAACCGCAACGGTCAGACTGTTGCCGGAGGCGCACCCCATTCGATGGGTGCGCCAACCGGACGACATTCAGCGCGCGCATTTAAACGCGCGTTGTCGGGAAAAACGAACGTCGCACGACGTCATTCCGCAGGTTTGGTCGGATTCCACAGCTTGATCTTCGAATGCTTCTCGTAGCCCTTTCCATTGGGATAGCTAACGAGTTCCAGTTCCGATCCCCACGGCGAGCGGAAGTGCACCCACGTTTCGCCTTCCGTGTCGCCCGACGACATCGTGACCGGATCGCCCAGCACGGTGATTCCCCGCGACTTCAGATAGGCGACAGCGCCATTGATATCGTCGGTATAGAACGCGATATGCGACGCGCCGATATCTTCCGCTTTCGGCATCTCGTTGCTGCCTTTTGAGTTCCGATACTGAAACAGTTCGATATTGGAACCGGTGCCGCAGCGGATCATGGCGATATCGACGCTATCGGCGCGCGGCACGAAGCCACCCGACATATGGGTCAAATCGAAAGGTCCAATGTGCGTGACCGGTACACAGCCGAACGTGTCGGAAAAGAACGCCTCGGCTTGCGCGAGGTTCGGCACGCTGACACCCACATGATCGACACCGACCGCTTTCACCCCGGCGGCGTGCGCCCCCACCCCGCCTAGCAGAGCGAGCGCGGCCAGCACATTGGGTACGAACTTCTTCATGATGCTTTTTCCTTCTTTCATTGGCGATTGAGAAAGACGCGCGCGCTCGCGAGCTTGCCGTCTTCGATGGTGAAAATGTCTTCGCCACGCACCCGATTCGGGTTGTCGCGCGGACCGTAACCCCACGTCACCCGGCCCACGCCGTGATTCCACGCGATGGGGTCGGGCGTAAAGACAAAGCCCTCGTGGCTGCCTCGCAGCTGTTCGATCAAGCGACCAACCGCTTCATAGCCGGTCGCCACACCGGATTCGTCGGCGACGAAAAAGTTTTGCGAATACACCTGCGGAAACTTCGCGGCGCGGCTGGCGGGATTGGGGTCGTTCCAGATCTCGAAGTGCAGGTCAATCAGATGCTGCGCGGCGCGGGCATCTTGATGATCGGTATCCATACGCGTCGTTTCCTCTGAGTGTGCGACGCAGGGTGCCACGTAAAACGCAGCGCCCGGCGCCGTAAGAGCCGTTATTAAAACGACTCGGCGAATCAGGTTTTCCATCGCTCGATCAGTTCTCTTCGTTTTAACCGGGAGCGAGATTACCGATGCAGCGCCACGCAGTCCTTGTTGGCGGATTAATTGTTCTTAAGGGTCGACGGGATCGATTGGCGTAGCGGCCTAAACACGGGGCCACCTGGCGATGCGGACCCACTCAAAAAGCCCAAATCGTGAGACACGTAAGTTACGCGTCCTTCAACGACGCTTAAACGCTCTTAAGCAATGAGTGAGGCGACTCCCTGAAGCAACGTCTACTTATACTTTTGTATAACGCCAGAGATGCAATGAAAGAGGCGATTTAACGAGGCCTCCGTCGAAAAGCGCAAGGATTGACGGCCAAATTTGCAACGCCTCGCCCGCGAAACGCGCGCCGACCGTCGGCGCAGCGGCGCATCCTGAGTGCGCTTAACACTTAAGGACTATGGACCCGTTACCGTCGACGAAATAGCATCGACAGGGTTAATCGACCGTTGCCACTTTTTTAGCTCGCGGCAACTGTCGAACCGCGACACAACCGAAATCTCAACGACTTAACCGCTAGTGAGCCGAACATGTACACGTTCGACCGGGTAAGCGTCTGTCTTGAAAGCCGCGAGGTGTACCTCGGCGGCCAGCGGCATTCGCTCAGCACGCGCGCGTTCGATATTCTTGAACTGTTAATCAACGCGCGAGGGCGTCTCGTCACCAAGGACGAAATCATGCGCGTCGTCTGGCCGCGGACTTTCGTCGTTGACAATAATATTCACGTCCATGTCTGCGAATTGCGCAAGCTGTTCGGTGGCAAGCAAGGTTGGATTCGCACCGATTCCGGACGCGGCTATCGCCTGACGCCGCCTGAACCGCGCGAGCGCGAGCACCAGCCACGCGCCGCTTCGCCCGCACTCGCGGCACCCCGTGCGCTGGTCGGCCGCGAACGCGAGCTTGCGGAACTGCTCGCGCTAGTCGACAGCGAGGCGCTGTTGACGCTGGTCGGTGCGCCTGGCATCGGCAAAAGCAGTCTCGCGCGCGAACTGATGCGTGAGCGTGCGAGCACCGGGGATAGGCGAACCGTCTTCGTCGAACTGGCCGACGCGGCGCCCGGGACATCGGTCGTGAGCGCGCTCGCCACGGCACTCGGGCTGCCGTTGCCGCACGATCGGTCGGCGATCGTCGCGGCTGTCGCGCAGCGCCCCGCGCTCATCGTGTTCGATGGTTGCGATGCGTTCATCGATGAGGTCGCGTCCCTTTGTCGGACGCTGTCGACGTTCGGCTCGCGGGTTCACCTCGTCGCGACCAGTCGCGAGCCGCTGCATCTCTCCGCCGAACGGACGTGGCGGGTGCCGCCGCTCGGCACGCCCGCCGCCGCCGGAAGTGATGCCGAAGTGGCCGCCGCACCGGCCGTACGCCTCTTCATGCAGCGTCTCGGAGAAACGATGGGAGACGGGCCGCTGCAAACGGGCGAACACGGCCAGAACCTGCTCAATGTCGTCGCGTCGCTATGCCGGCGCGTCGGCGGCAACCCGCTCGCACTCGAAGTGGCGGCTGCGCGTGCCGCGACGCTGGGCGTATTAGGCGTGCTTGAACTATCCGACGAACAATGGCTGGTTCTCGGCAATGCCATGCACGAAGCGCCCGCCCGCCATCGTTCGCTGGCAGCGGCTTACGCGTGGAGTTGCACGCGACTCGCGCCGCACGAACGCAGCGCGCTCTCCCGACTCGCGTCGCTGCCCGACAGCTTTACGATCGAGACGGCCTGCGCCATCGCTGAACACTGCGCGCTCGATAACGAAGCGATGCTGGACGCGTTGGCGTCGCTCGTTTCGAAGTCGCTCGTCGAAGTGGAAACGTCGCCGCACCGCGACGGGCGGCGCTATCGCCTGCCGCATGCATTGCGCGCGTTTATGCACAGCTTGATCGCGGCCGCGGTTTCGCAGCCAGGCGAAGCACAACAGGCAGAAAACGCAGCCATCGTGGTCGATACCGCGCCGCGTCCGCACGATGAAACTGCGATCGATTCGGTGCGCACGCCGGTTTCTGCCTCGCCATCGTTTCCCGACCGCACGGCAATCGCCTATGCGGAAGTCGCCGTCCCGACTGCCTCGCTACGCATGGGGAAGTCGCCAGCACAGAGCGCATCGCCTTCACGCCGTGACCGCCCAGGCGCGCGCGAGCCAGCGAATCACCTGCGTCTGCCGACGTGCGACGGACGCGCGAAAATCGCGGCGAGCTGCCGTGTGCCGAGCGTGTTCTGTCTCGGGCAAGGCAAGCGACGTACACAACGAGAACGCTCCTGATCCCATGGCAATCACCACGGCGTGGACAGGCACGGGTATTGACGCCACACCGTCCGCCTCCCCTGGGGAGAGCAACGTGGAATTGCACGTGAGTTCGGCGCGAGAGTACGCACCAGCGCAAACGCATCCGCCAACACACGCGGACGCTTGCGCGCCAGCCACCGAGAACGACGCCTCCAGCGCCGAATGGCGCATCTGTCGCCGCCTGGCGTGGCAGACCCTGCCGGTCCTCGTGTTCACGTACCTCGCCGCGTACATCGATCGCGTCAATGTCAGTTTCGCGGCATTGCAACTGAATGGCGAACTCGGTTTTTCCGATGCGGTGTTCGGTTTCGGCGCGGGCGCCTTTTCGCTCGGCTACGTCGTGTTCGAAGTGCCCAGCAACATGATTCTTCAGTACGTCGGCGCGCGCCGCTGGCTCACACGCATCATCGTCTCCTGGGGTGTCGTCATCGCGCTCACGGCGCTGATCGCCACGCCGAAGCAGTTCTACGTGATGCGCTATCTGCTGGGTATCGCCGAAGCGGGACTCGTGCCGGGCATCGTCTACTACATCTCGCAGGCGTTCCCGAGCTATCACCGCGCGCGCGTGCTGTCGATCTTCTATGTCGCGCTGCCGCTCGCGGGCGTGATCGGCTCCCCGTTGGCCGGTTTTATCATGCAGCACCTCGACGGCGTGATGCACGTTTCCGGCTGGAAGTGGATGCTGATCGTCGAGTCCGTACCGGCCTTTCTCGCCGCGCTGTTCTGCTGGCTACGCCTGGACGACGATGTCACGCTCAGCCAGCGCAACGCGCCCGCAGAACGCGCTCAGCTCGCGAGCGCACTCAGACACCATCCGGCCGCGCCCTCGTTCCCGCCCGATGCGATCTACACGAACGGTCTCGTGTGGGCATTCTGCGCGATCTATTTCGTCGTTGTGTTTGCCATCTACGGCTACACGCTGTGGGCACCGACCATCATCCAGTCGCTCGGCGTGAGCGGCGATTTCAAGGTGGGCCTGGTCGCGGCGCTGCCTAACGTCGTGGCCATCGGCGTCATGATCGCGGTCGGACGCAGCGTGGACCGGCACCGCGAGCGGCGCATCCACCTGGCCGTTCTGATGTTGATCACCGCGCTCGGCTTGACGATGTCGGCGCTGTTGCACCAGCACCTGTACCTGTCCGTATTGGGGCTCTGCATCGCCAACGCGTGCCTGCTGTCGATGCCGCCGGTGTTCTGGAGCATGCCGACCGCGGTGCTCAGCCCCGCTGCGGCGGCGACCGGCATCGCGTGGATCAGCGCAATCGGCAACCTCGGCGGTTTCTTCGGACCGTACATGGTCGGCCATTTGAAGCAGAGTTCCGGCGGTCTGCTTTTGCCCGTCGTGATGATGAGCGGCTGCTTGCTGCTCGGCGTGCTGCTGACACTGCTCTTGCCGAAGCGGCTGGTCAATCCGTGAAGGCGAAGCGTCCGTTCGCAATCACCGCGTCATTGGCACGCTAACCCCGAGCGCTTGCGCCTTCAGCACGAGATCGGCCAGCGAGTTCGCGTTCATCTTGACCATCGCATGCTTGCGATGAATCTTGACGGTGATCTCGCTGACGTCCATCTTCGCGGCGATCTGCTTGTTCATCAGCCCGCCGGTCACGAACGCCATCACTTCGCGCTCGCGCGGCGTCAACGTCGCGTAGCAGTTGCGCAATGCAGCCACCTCGCCGTCCGCGGCGCGGCGCTCCCGGTCTTTCAGCAACGCATTCGAGACGGCATCGAGCAGGTCCTGATCGCGAAACGGCTTGGCGAGAAAATCGGAAGCGCCGTTCTTCATCGCCTTCACGGACATTGCGATGTCGCCATACGCGGTGATAAAGATAATCGGCAAGCCCGACGCACCGGCAACGATCTGATCCTGCACCGCGAGCCCGCTTTGGCCCTTGAGACGCACGTCGAGAATCAGGCAACTGGGCACATCGGGCTTGTCGAGCGCCAGGAACTCCTGTGCCGACGCGAAGGCCTGCACGTTGAGATCAACCGAGCGCAACAGCGTGGTAATGGCCGCGCGCATCGAGTCGTGGTCGTCGACTACATAAACGAGCGACTGCGCGAGCGATTGTGCGGGTGACTGCGCGAGTGATTGCGCAGCGGTGTATTCATCATTCATCGGTTGTATCCCCAGTCATTGCGAGCACCGGATTCTGTGTCGGTTGTTGCATCGCGTTCTGCGCGAGCGGTAATGTGAACTGCATCCGCGCACCCCTTCTTTTGTTATTTTCGGCCCAGACGCGTCCGCCGTGCGCTTCGACGATCGAACGGCAGATCGACAGGCCCATGCCCATCCCGTCCTTGCGCGTCGTAAAGAACGGCGTAAAGAGCAGTGTTGCATTGGCCTCGCTGATGCCGTGGCCGGAGTCGTCAATCTGCACTCGCGCCGAGCCTTCGTCGCGCGCCGTGATGATATTCAGCTTCGCGCCGTCGGAAATATTGGCCATCGCCTGCACGCCGTTCATCAGCAGATTGATCACCACTTGCTGAAGCTGTACGCGATCGCCGCAGACGACGAGCGGCGCCTGGGCGAGCGACACCGACATCTCGACACCGTGACTGCTCACTTCCCGGCGCACGAGTTCGACCGATTCCTCAATGATCCCATTGACGTCGACGTCCGTGATATCCGCGTCGCGCTTCCTGGCCATCGTGCGAATCCGGCGAATGACTTCGGTTGCGCGCTTCGCGTCGCTGGTGCTTTGTTCGATCGACGCACGCACCTCGGCAAGTTCCGGGGGATTGCGATTGAGCCATCGCAGCCCGGCTTCGCCAGTCGTGACGATCGCAGCAAGCGGCTGCGTGACCTCGTGAGCGATCGACGCCGCCAGTTCGCCGAGCATCGATACCCGCGTTGTGTGCGCAAGCTCGTTGCGCGAACGGTCGAGCGCCTGCTCGGCTTTCCGTAACGCGTCGATGTCGGTATTGACGCCGTACCATGCCTTGGCGCGCCCGTCGGCCCCACGCAACGGCGCCGACGCGATGACGGTCCATCGATAGCTACCGTCCCTGTGCCGGATGCGTGCGGTGCGCTCGAAATGGCGGCCGCTGTCGATGGCCTCGCGCCACGCTGCCTGGACTTCTGCGAGGTCGTCGGGATGCAGAATGTCGTGCCACACATCGCCTTCGCAACGGGTGTCGATGCCGTACTCGCTCCAGCGCTGGTTCACGTAAGTCGGCCGGCCGTCATCGAACGAACTCCATACCATGGCCGGGATCGCATCCAGCGTCGCAAGCAGTTCTTCCTTCTGCTCGCGCAACTCCTCTTTCTGCTCGCGCAGTTCGACCTCCATGCGCCGGGTTTCGGTGATGTCGTCGTCGGTCGAGAGAATGCCAACGGGACGGCCCCAGCGGTCGCGCGACAGCATCACGCGGCTCGCCACCCGAACGGTAGCACCATCCTTGCGCACGCGCTTGAGCTCGCCATGCCAGTGGCCGCTCTCGATGGTTTGCTGGTGGATTTCGTTATAGGCGACCGCGCCTTGCGTCGCGGTGAGTTCGTGCAGGCGCCGGCCGATCGCTTCCGCGGCATGCCATCCGTAGAGGCGCTCGGCGCCGTGACTCCAGAATGTGATGCGATCGTCGAGCCCGTAGACGACGACGGCATCGTGCGTGAGGTTGAGCAAATCGACGTGGTGACGCAGCGTGGCGTGAACGCCCTGATTGCGCACCGCGAGAATCGACACCGCGATCAACGCACTCAGGCTCACCCCGCAGCGCGCGATGGAACTAGGCGCGACCGGATCGTTCTGCGAAATCAAGAATCCGAGCATGGTCACGGCGACGCACAGCCACGCCACGGCGACGGTGACGCTAGTCGATGCAACGGACGACACCAGCAACACGACCACCGCATACAGCACCGCCACCGCAATATTCAGCGGCGCGAAGGCGTCGACCATGAATACGCCGAGCCCCACCATCAACGCGAGCGCATAGACGATGCGGACGTTGCCCAGCGGTCCGCCGCCCGCTCCGGCTTCGAGCCATCGATTGCTGTCTTGGGTTTGCGGTGGTGTCATGCGGATCAGCAGGAGAATGGGACGAGCCCGTGACTCTCAGGCGCCGTCGGGCCGGTTCTGTTGGAGTCCTTCCGTGCCTGCGGCACGAATGGCGTCCAGACGCTCGCCGATCTGCGCAGCATCGACAGGCTTGCTGAACACGCACAGCGCGCCGACTTCACGCGCCTGCCGCAGCAGCAAATCGGACGCAAACGCCGTGATGAAAATGATCGGCGGCGGCGCACCGCGTTCGAGCAGGCGACGAACCATCTCGATGCCCGACAGGCCCGGCATCTGGACGTCGGAGATGATGCACGCGACGTCCGCAAGCGTTTCGGCATGCAACAATTCTTCCGCCGACGCATGGGTGCGGACGTCCCAGCCGAGCGAGCGAACGAGGCTGCGCGTGGCCTCCCGGACGGACGCGTCGTCCTCGACGATCAAAACGACATGATGAGCAGACACGCTGGGGTGGTCCTTGGTCTTTTCTGGTTGAAGACGGCGGAACGGCAGACGCCCCGAGTCGGCAAGTCAGGACGTATGGTACTTTAGGTGCCCCAAGTCGGAAACCAGCTAAAAGTATGATTTCCTCGTGACCCTTCGAGGCGCACGCCCAGCCCCTGTTTCGAGATTCTTCACCCATTGATCGGGTGCCGCGCGCATCACGCAACGCGATCCACGAATTGGCCGGGTTGTGGTTGCCCACGCACTTGTCTCCGGCTTATACCGTCTTCCTGCACGGATTATTGGCCACGCGAACCGGCGGTCAATTCGGCGCAATCTGCCGAACACCGCCAGCCCGCGTTGTTCGGCCAGACGCGTTCAGACCTGCGCGATACCGCCGTCGGCGAACACTTCAGCGCCGTTGACGAAGCTCGAATCATCCGACGCGAGGAAGGTCACGACCTTCGCCACTTCCGATGCCTCGCCCAGGCGGCCCATCGGCACCTGCGATGCCATATAGGCGAGCAGACCTTCCTGCGCTTCCTTGCTGGTCCCGCCGAGTTCGGCGAGCCCACCCGTGCGGATGGGGCCAGGCGCAACGACGTTCACGCGAATACCGCGATCCTTCAGGTCATACACCCAGCTTCGCGCAAGCGCGCGCACCGCGGCTTTCGACGCGCTGTAAATGCTGAACGCGGGCGTCCCCTTCGAACCGGCGGTGGAGCCGGTCAAAACGATCGACGCGCCCTTCGGCATCAGCGGCAGCGCTTTTTGCACCGTGAACACGAGCGCTCGCACATTGCGGTTGAACGTGTCGTCGAAATGCTGTTCGGAGATATCGCCCAGCGGCGCCATCGTGCCGCCGCCCGCGTTGGCATACAACACGTCGAGCTTGCCCGTTTCGCTGCGAATTTTTGCGTAGAGCGCGTCGAGATCCGACAACAGCGTCACGTCGCCTCGCACGCCGCGTGCGTTGGGGCCGATGTCCGCAACCGCCTTGTCGAGTTCGGCCTGACGACGACCCGTGATGTAGACCACTGCACCGGCATTGGCCAGATCCTTCGCTGCCGCGAGCCCGATGCCCGTCGTACCGCCGGTGACCAATGCGACTTTTCCGTTCAGCTTGCTGCTCATGTTGCCTCCTCGAGTGAATGTCGGTGTTGGCAACGATAGAGATCCGCGGACCGAAAGTCCTGATCGGCCATTAAGCTTTCTTAAAGTCGCTGCGGCGTGAATCAGCGAGGCAGCGGATCCGAATCGGCCGTGCCCCGCGTTTTTTACACGACTCGCTTAGATCTGCTGCTGACCGCCATCGACGAACAGTTCGATGCCGTTCACGAAGCTCGCGTCGTCCGAAGCGAGGAACAGCGCCGCGCTGGCGATTTCGTTCGGCTCGCCCAGACGGCCCATCGGAATCTGCGCGGCCAGGTAGTCGGCGAGACCCTGACGCTGCGCGGCGTCGTCACCGGCCAGGTCGAGCAGGCCGGGCGTGCGGGTTGCGCCGGGGCTGATCGTGTTCACGCGGATCTGGCGG
>NZ_CAJMZH010000023.1:0-109066 GCF_905220285.1 Paraburkholderia sp. J94
GCGCTCGGCGTCGGCGGCGCCGCGCTCGCCCGCGACCGTCGAAAAGCGCATGAACATCGGCGTTTCCTTGCCGACTTCGCCGAACACCTTGGCTTTCGTGAAGCGCGAGATGTCGTGCGTGACCTTGAGCGTGCCGAACGCGCCCGAGCCCTTGGCGTGCACGCGGCGCTCGGGGATCACTTCGCGGTCGAAGTGCGCGAGCTTTTCGAGCAGCCACACGTCCTGGAGCATCACGGGGCCGCGCGGGCCGGCGGTCTGCGAATTCTGGTTATCGACGACGGGTGCGCCTGCGGCCGAGGTGAGAGTGCGTTCGGTCATCCTGGACTCCTGTATTTCGTGGGGATTTCAGTTTTCAGCCAACGGCTGGGAATGCGATGCAGGCGGCGGAACACGCCCGTTCAGGCCAGATCAGGCCGACAGCGCGCGGTCGACGAGCAGCGAAAACGCGACGGTGCGCAGGCTCGACGCAGTGCGCGTCGGGGCGGTGGTCGTAGCGGTCGTGTTGGCCTGGTTTTGCATCGCTTCCTCCGGTTGATCGTGTTGGGGATCGGTTGAGGAAACTGTATCAAACGCTATTGATAGTGATAATTTGATTTACTTAATCTATCAAATAGGCTGAGTTTATTGGGGTCGCAAGATGCGTCGGAAGGAAGGTAGAAGAACGCGGGCGAATGCCGCGCGGAAGGAAGGAAAACACCGCGCCCAGTGTCAGGGCGCGGTGCAACAACTGAGAGGAAAGGTGTTCAGACCGTCTCGACCGGCGTCTCGATCTTCTTCACGCCGGGCAGTTCGCAGGCGTGAATCGCATCGACAATCGCCTCGATCGCGGGCATGCGCGTGAAGCTCTTGCGCCACGCGAGCACGACGCGGCGATCGGGCACGGGTTCGTCGAACGGCACATACGAGAGCAGGCCCGAATCCACGCCGCCCGCATGCGGCTTGACCTCGGTCACCGACATGCGCGGCAGCACCGTGATGCCGACGCCGCTCGCGACCATATGGCGAATGGTCTCCAGCGACGAGCCCTCGAAGGTTTTCTGGATGCCGTCCGCGTTCTGCGAGAAGCGCATCAGTTCCGGGCACACGCCAAGCACGTGGTCGCGGAAGCAATGGCCGCTGCCGAGCAGCAGCATGGTTTCCTGCTTGAGATCGTCCGGGTCGATCTTCGG
The DNA here is from genome assembly GCF_905220285.1 of Paraburkholderia sp. J94. Taxonomy (NCBI): domain Bacteria; kingdom Pseudomonadati; phylum Pseudomonadota; class Betaproteobacteria; order Burkholderiales; family Burkholderiaceae; genus Paraburkholderia; species Paraburkholderia sp. J94. The sequence continues at coordinate 1,170 of NZ_CAJMZH010000023.1, forward strand.
GCGCTTTTCCCACGCATGGCCCGACGGCAGCGCGACGACGAACGGCTCGTCGTAGAGCGGACGCAGCGTGAGGCCCGTTTCCGGGAACGGCAGCGCCATGATGGCCACGTCGATCTCGCCCTGCTTGAGCAGCTCGATCAGCTTGAGCGTGTAGTTCTCCTGCAGCATCAGCGGCATCTGCGGGACGCGCTTGATCATCTGCTTGACGAGCGTGGGCAGCAGGTACGGCCCGATCGTGTAGATCACCCCGAGGCGCAGCGGCCCGATCAGCGGGTCCTTGCCCTGCTTGGCGATTTCCTTGATGGCGAGCGTCTGCTCCAGCACGCGCTGCGCCTGCGTGACGATCTGTTCGCCGATCGGCGTGACGCTCACTTCGCTCGTGCCGCGCTCGAAAATCTGCACGTTGAGTTCGTCTTCGAGCTTCTTGATCGCGACCGACAGCGTCGGCTGGCTCACGAAGCACGCTTCCGCGGCCCGTCCGAAGTGGCGCTCACGAGCAACCGCGACGATGTATTTCAATTCAGTGAGCGTCATTTCTAGGGACCAATCAAAAAGGGTGAATCAATAGTTTGTACTTATACACCTATGGCGGCGATTCGCCAATAATCAACGCCCCTATGCGGGGCGGGATCACGAACAGGGTCAGACGGCGAGAACGCTCGCAGGTTCCGCAAGCGTGCCGTTAGTTGAAGAAATGAACTGTTGACGCCTTCGGATCAGGCCTTCAGATACTGCTCGCGCGCGCCCAGCCAGCGGTTCAGATGCTGCGTGACCACATGCGGATGCTCGTGCAGCAGGCGTTCGGCGGCGTCGCGGGCCGGGTCGATCAGCCAGGTGTCGGTTTCGAGATTGGCGAAGCGCAGCATGGCCGCGCCCGACTGACGCGCGCCGAGGAATTCGCCGGGGCCGCGAATTTCGAGGTCGCGGCGCGCGATCTCGAAGCCGTCAGTGGTTTCGCGCATGGTTTGCAGGCGCGCGCGGCCCGTGGGCGACAGCGGCCCGGTGTAGAGCAGCACGCAGACCGAGGCCGCCGTGCCGCGCCCCACCCGTCCGCGCAACTGGTGCAGCTGCGCGAGGCCGAAGCGCTCCGCGTGCTCGATCACCATCAGCGAGGCGTTGGGCACGTCCACGCCGACTTCGATCACCGTCGTCGCCACCAGCAGCTGCACTTCGTTGCGCGAAAAGCCATCCATGACCGCCGCCTTGTCGGCCGACGCCAGCCGCCCGTGCACGAGCCCGACCGTGAGTTCGGGCAGCGCGGCCACGAGCGTCTCGTAAGTCTCCACGGCGGTCTGCAACTGCAGCGTCTCGCTTTCCTCGATCAGCGGACAGACCCAGTACACCTGACGCCCCGTGAGCGCCGCCGCGCGCACGCGTGCGATCACTTCCTCGCGGCGCGCGTCGGAGACGAGCTTGGTGAGAATCGGCGTGCGGCCGGGCGGCAATTCGTCGATGGTGGAGACGTCGAGGTCGGCGTAATAGGTCATCGCGAGCGTGCGCGGGATCGGCGTCGCGGTCATCATCAGCTGATGCGGCTGGAACTCGCGTTTCGCGTCATCCGGCGACTTCGCGTTCTGCGCCTTCGCGCGCAGCGCGAGGCGCTGCTCCACGCCGAAGCGATGCTGTTCGTCGACGATCACGAGACCGAGCCGCGCAAATTCCACGGCGTCCTGAATGATCGCGTGCGTGCCGATCACGAGCTGCGCGGTGCCGAGCGCGGCGGCTTCGAGCGCGGCGCGCTTTTCCTTCGCCTTGAGGCTGCCCGAGAGCCAGGCCACCTGCACGCCGAGCGGTTCGAGCCAGCCGCGCAGCTTGCGCGCGTGCTGCTCCGCGAGAATTTCGGTGGGCGCCATCAGCGCGGCCTGATAACCGGCGTCGATGGCCTGGGCGGCCGCGAGCGCCGCGACCACGGTCTTGCCCGCGCCCACGTCGCCTTGCAGCAGACGCTGCATCGGATGCGGCTGCTCCAGATCATGCGCGATCTCGCCGACCACGCGTTCCTGCGCGTTCGTCAGCGTGAACGGCAGTTGTTCGCGCAGCCGCGCGAGCAGCGTGGTTTCGCTGTTGCGCCCCGCGACGTGGCGCGGCATCGCGGGCGCGGCGCGCGTGCGGCGCTCCTCGTGCGCGCGCTTGAGCGAGAGCTGCTGCGCGAGCAGTTCGTCGAACTTGATGCGCGTCCAGGCGGGATGCGTGCCGTCGATCAGCGCGTGTTCGTCGGCGTTGATGGGCGGATGGTGCAACGTCTTCACCGCGTCCATCAGACCGGGCAGATCGAGCGGCGCCATGAACTCGCGCGCGACGGATTCCGGCAGCAGTTCGGGCAGATGCGCGCGCGACAGCGCGTTGTCGATGGCCTTGCGCAGATACGCCTGGCTCACGCCCGCCGTCGACGGATAGACCGGCGTGAGCGCCTGCGGCAGCGGTGCGTCGCCTTCCACGACCTTCACGGCCGGGTGCACCATCTCCATGCCGAAGAAGCCGCCGCGCACGTCGCCGCGCACGCGCAGGCGCTTGCCGACCGCCATCTGCGTGACCTGCGAGCCGTAGAAGTTCAGGAAGCGCAAATGCAGTTCGTCGCCGTTGTGGTCGCGCAGTTTCACGACCAGCTGGCGGCGCGGGCGATACGCGACTTCGTTGTCGAACACCACGCCTTCGGTCTGCGAGACGCCGCCTGGCAGCAGTTCGCCGATGGGCGTGAGCGTGGTTTCGTCCTCGTAGCGCATGGGTAGATGCAGCACGAGGTCGATGTCGCTGCGCAGGCCGAGTTTGGCGAGCTTGTCGGCGGTTTTGGCGAGCTTGGGTTTGTCTTTCGCCGCGTCTTTGGCTGCGCCTTTCCGCGCGGCTTTTCCGGCGGCAATTTCCGCGCCGTTTTCTTCGGCGGCTGGCGCATTTTTCGCGGCGCTTTTCTTCGCGGCCGCGCGTTTGCGCGGCGCGGGCGCGTCCGCCGCCTCGTCGCGCGCGTCCGCACGCGTGTCGTCGTGCGGGACGCTCGCGGATTCGGCTTCGGACATCATTCGGCTAACGGACGAGGGCATGGGCGGCTTCGCAAGTACAATATCGGCTTTCCGGTCAGGCGCGGCGCATCGGCGCGACCGCCTGCCGTGCAGGCCGCCTCGTCGAGCGCACCCCCGCAATCATAGCGTTTCAACGCGCGCGGGCCGACAGTACGGGCGCTTTTTGGGGCGCGAGTGGACGTCCTGAGGACGTCCCGAGGGTGTCCTGAGTGCGTCTGCAGCGCGCCCTGGGCGCGGCAACGACCGCAGCAACAACCGCTTTTCACCGCCGCGCGCCGCATCGTCGGCGCAGTGCCGTTTGGCGCATTTCCGTTTCATCAGGCCGCATGTTCAAGCTTTCCGATTTCGATTTCGATCTTCCCGAAGAACTGATCGCGCAGATCGCCCTGCCCGAGCGCAGCGCGAGCCGCCTTCTGGAAGTGGACAATTCCGTGCAGCCCGCGCGGCTGACCGACCGCACCGTCGCGGACCTGCCCGCTTGCATCGCGCCCGGCGATCTGCTGGTGTTCAACGATACCAAGGTGCTGAAGGCGCGCTTCTTCGGCCAGAAGGCCAGCGGCGGCAAGATCGAGGTGCTCGTCGAGCGCCTGACCGGCGCGCGCACGGCGCTCGCGCAGATCCGCGCGAGCAAGAGCCCCGGTCCCGGCACGGTGCTGCGTCTGGCCGACGCCTTCGACGTGACGGTGGGCGAGCGTGTCGAGCCGTTCTACACGCTGCATTTCCCCGACGACTGCCTCACGCTGATCGAGCAGTTCGGCCGTCTGCCGCTGCCGCCGTACATCACGCACGACGCCGACGCGAGCGACGAAACCCGCTACCAGACCGTGTTCGCGCAGAATCCGGGCGCGGTGGCCGCGCCCACCGCGGGCCTGCACTTCGACGACGCGCTGCTCGCCAAGCTCGACGCGCAAGGCGTGGAGCGCGCGACGCTCACGCTGCATGTCGGCGCGGGCACGTTCCAGCCGGTGCGCGTGGAAAACATCGCCGACCACACGATGCACAGCGAGTGGTATCAGCTGCCGCAGTCGCTCGTCGACAAGATCGCGGCCACGCGTGCGCGCGGCGGACGCGTGATCGCCGTCGGCACGACCTCGATGCGCGCGCTCGAAGCCGCCGCGCGCGACGCCGACCGCGAAGGCCGCCCGCTCGCGGCCACCCAGGCCGAAACCGATATCTTCATCACGCCGGGCTATCAGTTCCGCGTGGTGGACCGGCTCGTGACGAACTTCCACCTGCCGAAGTCGACGCTGCTGATGCTGGTGTCCGCGTTCGCGGGCATCGAGACGATTCGTGCGGCGTATCGTCACGCCATCGCCGAGCGTTATCGCTTCTTCAGCTACGGCGACGCCATGCTGCTCACGCGCACCGCCGACGCGCTCAAGGCTTAAAGCACGACGTCGATCGTGGCGTCGATCGTTGCGTAGTTCACGCCCCATTTCCCCGCCGCCGCGCGCGTAACAAACCCGCGCGACGGCGTATCACCATCCGCGCCGGACTGTTTTCCGGTTGCACAGGAGTCAAACGCATGACCGACGGTCAGCACAGCAACGCACGCGCCGAACACGGCGCTTATCTGGGCGAACGCCCGCAAAACGGCCTGAAATTCGAACTGCTCGGCACCGACGGCCTCGCGCGCCGCGGCCGCGTCACGCTCAATCACGGCGTGGTCGAAACGCCGATCTTCATGCCCGTGGGCACCTACGGCACCGTGAAGGCCACCCAGCCGCGCGAGCTGGAAGAGATGAAGGCGCAGATCATCCTCGGCAACACTTTCCACCTCTGGCTGCGTCCGGGTCTGGAAACCATCGAGGCGCACGGCGGCCTGCACCGCTTCATGGGCTGGAACCGGCCGATCCTCACCGATTCGGGCGGCTTCCAGGTGTTCTCGCTCGGCGATCTGCGCAAGATCTCGGAAGACGGCGTGCGCTTCGCTTCGCCCGTGAACGGCGACAAGCTGTTCCTCTCGCCCGAAGTGTCGATGCAGATCCAGAAGGTGCTGAACTCGGACATCGTCATGCAGTTCGACGAATGCACGCCCTACGCGACCAACGGCGTGCCGACCACGCACAAGGAAGCCGCCGACTCGATGCGCATGTCGATGCGCTGGGCGCAGCGCTCGATCGACGAATTCAACCGCCTCGGCAATCCGAACGCGCTGTTCGGCATCGTGCAGGGCGGCATGTTCGAGGATCTGCGCGACGAATCGCTGGCCGGTCTGTCACAGATGCCGTTCCACGGCTACGCGATCGGCGGGCTCTCGGTGGGCGAGCCGAAGGAAGACATGATGCGCGTGCTCCAGCACATCGCGCCGAAGCTGCCCGCCGACAAGCCGCACTATCTGATGGGCGTCGGCACGCCGGAAGATCTGGTGGCGGGCGTGGCCTCGGGCGTCGACATGTTCGACTGCGTGATGCCGACCCGCAACGCGCGCAACGGCTGGATCTTCACGCGTTTCGGCGACATCAAGATCCGCAACGCCACGCACAAGAACTCGCTGCGCCCGCTCGACGAGCAGTGCGGCTGCTACACCTGCCGCCACTTCACGCGCGGCTATCTGCATCACCTGCACCGCGTGGGCGAAATCCTCGGCGCGCAGCTCAACACGATCCACAACCTGCACTACTACCTGGAACTGATGAGCGAGATGCGCGAGGCGATCGAGACGAAGACCTTCGAGGCCTTCCGTCTGCGTTTCGCCGAAAACCGCGCACGCGGGGTGGATTGACGCGGGATTCAACCCGCTTTGACCAGGATTGCCCGGCCCGGGCGCGCTTTAGAAGGATTCCGATCGCGCGCGACGGCAAGCGCCCTCAGACTTTACAATTGCCTTTCGCGACATCGGCGCCGAGCCGGGCGAATCGCCGATCGGGCTGCAACACCTCTGCAACACATGCTTCGCGCGACGAGGCAACCTGGTATCAACCAGGTGATCACCAGGTGTTAACAGCTTGATCGCAAAGCCCATTTGGCGTCGTCGTCGCGTATTAAGCCGGTGGTAGAATAACCGGCTCGCTTTTTGATCGTACCTTTGATCGTAGTGATCGTATAAACGGAGAGACCAACGTGTCGTTCATTTCCAATGCCTTCGCCCAAGGCTCCGCAGCTGGCGGCGCAGAATCGAGCCTGATGAGCTTCCTGCCGCTGATTCTGATGTTCGCCGTGCTGTACTTCATCATGATCCGTCCGCAGATGAAGCGCCAGAAGGAACACCGCAACATGCTCGCCGCCATGGCCAAGGGCGACGAAGTCATCATCAGCGGCGGTATCGTCGGCAAGGTCACCAAAGTCAGCGAAGCCTACGTTGGCGTCGAAATCTCCGACGGCACGGAAGTCACCGTGCAGAAGTCGTCGGTTACGACCATCCTGCCGAAGGGCACGATCAAGTCGCTGTAAGCGCGAGACGATCGATCACCTCGTCGATCACTTCAGGCCGCGGCTGAGTCCGCGGCCCGGCGCGTCCGGCCCGGCCCCCTGCATCACCCTGAGGCGCACTGAAGCGCCTCGCACGGGGCGGCAAGCGGGCCTTGCCGGACGCGCGCGCATCGAGATGGCAATTCCCCTCCCCCGTTGGGCCAACCAATGAACCGTTATCCCCTCTGGAAATATGTCGTGATGCTGGTGGCGCTAGTCATCGGCCTCGTGTACACATTGCCCAATTTCTTCGGCGAAGCGCCCGCGGTCCAGGTGTCGAGCGGTAAAGCCACCGTCAAACTCGACTCCGGCACGCTCGCGCAGGTCGAAGCCGCGGTGGCCGCGGCCAACATCAAGGCCGACGACGTCACCTTCGACAATTCGTCGATGAACGCGAACATCCGCGTGCGCGTGGCCGACACCGACACCCAGCTGCGCCTCAAGGACGCGCTCAGCAAAGCGCTGAACGCCGACCCGAGCGATCCGCAGTACATCGTCGCGCTGAACCTGCAGAGCGCCTCGCCGCGCTGGCTGACGGCGCTGCACGCGCTGCCGATGTACCTCGGTCTGGACCTGCGCGGCGGCGTGCACTTCCTGCTCCAGGTCGACATGAACGGCGCGCTGAACAAGAAGCTCGATTCCGACGCTTCCGACGCCCGCACGCTCCTGCGCGACAAGAATATCCGCGACGGCGGCGTGAACCGCGTCGGCCAGAGCGTCGTGATCAATTTCGCCGACCCGGCCGTGGCCGACCAGGCGAACAAGGTGCTGTCGGGTTCGGGCGGCATCGGCGAACTCGTGTGGGCCACGCAGAACGCGCCGGAAGGCGGCGTACAGCTGGTCGGCACCTTCACGCCGGCGGTCAAGAAAGCGGTGCAGGACGCCGCGCTCAAGCAGAACATCCAGACGCTGCATAACCGCGTGAACGAACTGGGCGTGTCCGAGCCCGTGATCCAGCAGCAAGGCGACGACCGCATCGTGGTCGAACTGCCGGGCGTGCAGGACACCGCGAAGGCGAAGGACATCATCGGCCGCACGGCGACGCTCGAAGCGCGCCTCGCCGACCCGAACGGCCTGCACCCGAGCCCGGGCGACCCGGTGCCGCCGGGCGACGAGCTGTTCACGCAAGGCAACGCCGCGCCGGTGCTGCTGCGCAAGGCCGTGATCTTCACGGGCGACCGCATCATCGACGCGTCGGCGGGCTTCGACGAACATCAGCGTCCGTCGGTCAACATCCGCCTCGACTCGGCGGGCGGCCGCGCGGTGCGCAGCGTTTCGCGCGACAACATCGGCAAGCCGATGGCGATGGTGCTGTTCGAAAAGGGCAAGGGCGAAGTGCTGACGGTGGCCACGATCCAGTCGGAACTGGGCGACCGCTTCCAGATCACGGGCCAGCCCACGCCGCAAGCCGCCGCCGACCTCGCGCTGCTGCTGCGCGCCGGTTCGCTCGCGGCGCCGATGGACATCATCGAAGAACGCACGGTCGGTCCGAGCCTCGGCGCGGACAACATCCGCAAGGGCTTCGACTCGGTGGTCTACGGCTTTGCCGCGATCGCCGTGTTCATGATCGCGTACTACATGCTGTTCGGCATGATCTCCATGATCGGCCTCTCGGTCAACCTGCTGCTGCTGGTGGCCGTGCTCTCGATGATGCAGGCCACGCTCACGCTGCCGGGTATTGCCGCTATCGCGCTCGCGCTCGGTATGGCGATCGACGCGAACGTGCTGATCAACGAGCGCGTGCGTGAAGAACTGCGCAACGGCGCGCCGCCGCAACTGGCTATCCAGAACGGCTATGCGCACGCCTGGGCGACGATTCTCGACTCGAACGTCACCACGCTGATCGCCGGTCTCGCGCTGCTCGCGTTCGGTTCGGGCCCGGTGCGCGGCTTCGCGATCGTGCACTGTATCGGCATCCTGACCTCGATGTTCTCGGCCGTGTTCTTCTCGCGCGGTCTCGTGAACCTCTGGTACGGCGGCAAGAAGAAGCTGAAGTCGCTGGCCGTGGGTCAGGTCTGGCGTCCCGAACCCGAGACGGCGGGCGCGCCCGCGCTCTCCGACGCGGACACCGACACCGACACGGGCCGTGCCCTCGCCAGCAACGCCGCGAACGCCACCAAACGCGAACCGGCCAAGGCCGGCGCGAAGGGCAGCGCGCGCGCCAAGCCCACGGTGCGCCGCCGCAACGGCGCGAACGGCCCGGACAACACCGGCTCGCCCCGCTGATACGGAGACTAGAAAATGGAATTTTTCCGCATCCGCAAAGACATCCCGTTCATGAAGCACGCGTTGATCTTCAACGCGATCTCCTTCATTACGTTTATCGCGGCGGTGTTCTTCCTGTTCCACCGCGGCCTGCATCTGTCGATCGAATTCACGGGCGGCACGGTCATCGAAGTGCAGTACCCGCAGGCGGTGCCGCTCGAACCGCTGCGTGACTCGCTCGGCAAGATCGGTTACGGCGACGCCCAGGTGCAGAACTTCGGCACCTCGCGCGACGTGCTGATCCGCCTGCCGATCAAGCAGGGCCTCTCCTCGGCGCAGCAAAGCGACCAGGTGATGAACACGCTCAAGGCCGACAATCCGCAAGTGCTGCTGCAGCGCGTGGAATTCGTCGGTCCGCAGGTGGGCAAGGAACTCGCCACCGACGGCCTGCTCGCGCTCGCGTGCGTGGTCGCCGGCATCATCATCTATCTGTCGTTCCGCTTCGAGTGGAAATACGCCGTGGCCGGCGTGATCGCCAACCTGCACGACGTGGTGATCATTCTCGGCTTCTTCGCGTTCTTCCAGTGGGAGTTCTCGCTCTCCGTGCTCGCGGCGGTGCTCGCGGTGCTCGGTTATTCGGTGAACGAATCGGTCGTTATCTTCGACCGGATTCGCGAGACCTTCCGCCGCGAGCGCAAGATGAGCGTCGTGCAGGTCATCAACCACGCGATCACGAGCACGATGTCGCGAACCATCATCACCCACGGCTGTACGGAAATGATGGTGCTGTCGATGTTCTTCTTCGGCGGCCCGACGCTGCACTACTTCGCACTGGCGCTGACCGTGGGTATTCTGTTCGGTATCTACTCGTCGGTGTTCGTGGCGGCATCGCTGTCGATGTGGCTCGGCGTGAAGCGCGAAGACCTCATCAAGGACAAGAAGGACAAGTTCGATCCGAACGATCCGAACGCCGGCGCACAGGTTTAATGCTGGTTTAGATCACGCGCTACGTTCCTTCGAACGCAGCCGTGCAAAAAAAGCCCCGCGATATTCATTCGCGGGGCTTTTTTCTTTTTGCGCGCGCGTGCATGCGTCAGGCAATGCATGGCGCTTACTGCTTACTGCTTACTGCTTACTGCTTACTGCTTACTGCTTACTGCTTGATCCCTTCGGCCTGGATGTGCAGCTTCGTCTCCATCTTGAAGCCGTACTTCTTGCCCATGTCCATGCCGAACGCGTCGCGGTCGAACTCGGCTTCGGCTTCCACGCCGCACACCTCGCGCTTGAGCATCGGGTGTTGCATGCACTTGAACGATTCGATTTCGAGCTTGAGCGGCTTCGTCACGCCGTGCAGCGTGAGCGTGCCGATCACTTCCTTGGGCCGGTCGCCGTCGAACACGATCTGCGTGCCCTTGTAGGTGGCCGTCGGATATTTCGCGACGTCGAAGAATTCGTCGCTGCGCAGATGCTTGTCGAGCTCCGTGTTGCCCGTCTGCACGGAAGCCGGATCGATCGTCACGTCGACGGTGCCGGTCTTGCCCGCGCGGTCGAGCGTGACCGTGCCGGTGGTCTTCGTGAACTTGCCGCGCCACACCGAGAGGCCGCCGAAGTGGTCGGACTCGAAGCTCGGATAGGTGTGATTCGGATCGAGCTGATAGACGTCGGCGGCGTGCGCGAGCGGGGCGGCGAACGAGGCGGCGAGGAGCAGCGCGACGGCGGCCGCGGCTTTGGGCAAGGCGAATAGCGCGGTGGATTTTGCGGCGGACTTCGCGTTGGACTGCGCGGTGTGCTTGGCATGCTTGTTCAAGTGCGTCTCCAGAGTCGGCAACGTCATGGAAAAGAAGCGCGTCGCCGCGTGCGTTGCCCTTACTTGTGCGCGACGACGATATGAAACTTGATCAGCACTTCGTCCGCGACCGTCGAGGTGTCCTTCCACTCGCCCGTGCCGATGGCGAACGCCAGCCGGTGAATGGGCAAGGTGCCGTCGTAGGTCTGCGTGCCGCCCTGCTGCGTGAGCACGACCGGCACCGTCACGGGCTGGGTGCGGCCCTTGATGGTCAGATTGCCGGTCACGCTGTACTGGCTCGGTCCGGTCGAGACGATCGCGGTGGACACGAACGTGGCCTGCGGAAACGTCTTCGCATCGAACCACTCGGGCCCGCGCACCGAATCGTTGTAGGTCGGGCTGCCGAGATCGTAGCTGCCCGTGTCGACCGTGATGCGCGCCGTGCCGCCCGACGGTTTGGCCGGATCGAAGGCGATCTGCGCGTCGAACTTCATGAAGCGCCCTTCGACCCGCACGTTCATCTGCCGCGAGATCGCCACGAGCGTGCTCTTGTCGGCGTCGATCTGCGCGAGCGCGCTGGTCTGCATGCAGATCGCCGCCAGCAGCACGGCCACACACGCGGCCCCCCACGCGGCCCCCCACTGGCTCCGCCCTCTGACCCAACGCGCCAGTCTGGACATTCCTTCCATGATCTTCCCCGCAGCGAGCGCCGGCCGCCTCCGACAACGACGCCCGCCGCCCGCGCAGGCCCCGAGGAGGGAGGGCCGTCGAATCGGCCCCTCAGCTGCAAAGATAGCCCATGCGCGCGACTGCAAACATCTGCGGATAGAGGATAGCGCGGCTTGCCGCGCACACGCGCCGGGCGTGCCCGCCGCCTGTGCGCCTGCCGGCGTGCGCGCATGGGCCGCGCAAACGTGGCACACTCCCTCGCCCGTCATGCAGCACGGCCCGGCGGCGAGTCCGGCGAGACCTCGGCCCGCAAATTGCTAAGCCTTCCCGACGAGCGCCGACGCTTGCCGACACGCGCGCCAGGACGCGCCGCGGCGCCGTCCAGACGCCGCCGCACCCCACGGGCAAGCAAACGTCCGCGCCACGGGCCGTTTGGTAACATGGCCGGCAAGCGCGCCGCGTGCGCCCGCGCACGTCGAGCGGCCGTGCCGCCGTTCGGCCCGCGCTGCATGCCCCGTTCACGTCGTTTTGCGCCACCTGCCCGCATGGCCCAGGAAAAACTGATCGCGTGTCACGAATGCGACGCGCTCTACCGCAAACCTCGCCTGCTCGGGCGTGAAACCGCGCGCTGCACGCGCTGCGGCGCCACGCTCTATCACAGCGCTTCGTCACAGCTCGACCGCATCTGCGCGATCACCGTCGCCGCACTGCTCACGTTCATCATCGCGCAGTCGTTTCCCATCATCGAACTCGACGCCAACGGCATCACCACGGAATCGAGCCTGTTCGGCGCGCTCGTGGTGCTCTGGAACGAGGACATGCAGATCGTCGCGGTGATGGTTTTTTGCGCAACCATCCTTTTTCCGCTCACCGAGATGGTGGCGCTGCTCTACGTGCTGCTGCCGATCCGGCGCGGCTTCATCCCGCCCGGCTTCGATCTCGTGCTGCGCGCGATCCAGTTCGTGCGGCCCTGGGGCATGCTCGAAGTGTTCATGCTCGGCGTGCTGATCACGATCGTGAAGATGGTGAGCCTCGCGCGCGTAATCCCGGAAACGGCGCTGTTCGCGTTCGGCGCGCTCACGCTGATGTTCACCGTGGTCGTGACGTTCGACTCGCGCACGCTCTGGGATATCGCCGATGCGCTGCGTGACAGCGCGCTCGCGGCGCGCCGCGGCGGCGCGGGTCCGGTGCCGGATGGCGGTTCGAATGGCGGTTCGAATGGCAGTCCGAACGGCGGTCCGGTCGGCTCGGGCAGTCCGGGCGGCAGCGGCGGCCTAGACACCGCCGCCGGCCCGCACACGCCCGACGGCCACGGCATCGATCCGCTCGGCCTGCTCGATCCGGGCGTGCCGTCGGTGATCGCCCAGGCCGGAGCATCGGGCGCGATCGCCGACCCGGAAATCCGCGGCACGGCCCACGACGCCCGGCAAGACGTCGGGCAAGACACCCCGCCGCATCCCCGTCCCGAGGGCTCGCGATGAACAAATACCTCACCGCCGCCGACGCCGGCCTGATCTCCTGCCACGCCTGCGGCCACGTGCAGCCGCTCCAGCGCCGGATCGGCCATCCGCGCTGCCTGCGCTGCCACTCGCCGCTGCACACGCGCAACCCGGACAGCCTGATGCGCACCTGGGCGCTGCTGATCGCCGCCGCGCTGCTCTACATTCCGGCCAACATCCTGCCGGTCATGCACACGGCCTCGCTGGTCGGCGACGAGGACGACACCATCATGAGCGGCGTCGTCTACTTCTGGACCTCGGGCGACGCGCCGCTCGCCGTGATCGTGTTCATCGCCAGTATCCTGGTGCCCATGCTCAAGCTGTCGGTGCTCGCGCTGCTCTGCTTCACCTCGCAGCGCCGCTCCACCTGGCGCCCCGCCGAGCGCACCAAACTCTACCGTCTGGTCGAATTCATCGGCCGCTGGTCGATGCTGGACGTCTTCGTTGTCACCCTGACCGTGGCGCTGGTACGCTTCCAGTCGCTTGCGGTGATCACGGCGGGCCCCGGCGCCATCGCGTTCGGCTCGGTCGTGATCCTGACGATGATCGCGTCGATGCAGTTCGATCCGCGTCTCATCTGGGATCCGGTAGACGAAGACAAGCAACAACCCACGCAACACTCTCAGGATCACCCACATGAATAGTCCGAAAGGACCGACCCCGGCCGCCGGCGGCTCGGGTTCAGGCGGCGGCGGCTTGCCGCCCGACCTGCCCGAACCGGACATCGTCAAGCCCAAACGCTGGCTGCCCTCGCTCGTCTGGATCGTGCCGCTCGTCGCGGCGCTGATCGGCGTTGCGCTCGTGGTGAAGTCGGTGGCCACGCGCGGGCCCACCATCACCATCAGCTTCATGACCGCCGAAGGGCTCGAACCCGGCAAGACCAAGGTCAAGTACAAGGACGTCGATATCGGCTCGGTGCGCGCCATCAAGCTCTCGCCGAACCTCTCGCGCGTGTTCGTGACCGTCGAGCTGACGAAGGACGCCGAAAACTTCGCCAAGAAGGACAGCCGCTTCTGGGTGGTGCGTCCGCGCGTGGGCGCGAGCGGCGTCTCGGGTCTCGGCACGCTGCTGTCGGGCTCGTATATCGGCGCCGATGCGGGCCGCTCCGACGAAACCGCCAGCGACTTCACCGGGCTGGAAACGCCGCCCGCCGTGACCATCGACGAGAAAGGCCATCGCTACACGCTGCACAGCGAAAACCTCGGCTCGCTCGACATCGGCACGCCGATCTTCTATCGCCGCATCCAGGTGGGCCAGGTCACCGGCTATTCGCTCGACAAGGACGGCACGGGCGTGACCGTGCAGGTGTTCGTGAGCGCGCCGTACGACCAGTACGTGGGCACCAACACGCGCTGGTGGCACGCGAGCGGCGTGAACGTGCAGCTCGATTCGAGCGGCTTCAAGGTCAACACGCAGTCGCTCGCGACGGTCGTGACGGGCGGCCTCGCCTTCCAGGCGCCGCCGGGCCAGGCGATGGGTCCGCAGGCGCCCGACGCCGCCACCTTCACGCTCGCCAGCGACGAAAGCGAGGCAATGCACGAGCCGGACGGCGCGCCGGTGCGCGTGGTCATGTACTTCAACCAGTCGCTGCGCGGTCTCGCGGTGGGCGCGACCGTGGACTTCCGCGGCATCGTGCTCGGCCAGGTGACCGATATCGGCATCGAATACGATCCGAAGGAACACAACTTCACCATGCCGGTGACGATGGATCTGTATCCGCTGCGTCTGTCGCGCCGCACGCGCGGCGAAGCGCCCGCGCCGCATACGCCGCAGAGCCACGAGCTGATCAAGCGGCTCGTCTCGCGTGGTCTGCGCGGCCAGCTGCGCACGGGCAATCTGATCACCGGCCAGCTCTACATCGCGCTCGACATCTTCCCGAAGGCCGGCCCGGCCAAGGTGGATCTCGACCGCGACCCGATGGAGCTGCCGACGGTGCCGAACTCGCTCGAAGAACTGCAGCTGCAAGTGGCCGACATCGCCAAGAAGCTCGATCAGATTCCGTTCGACAAGATCGGCAACAACCTGAACGAATCGCTCAAGAGCGCGAACCAGCTGTTCGGCCAGGTCAACGACCAGCTTCTGCCGCAGATGAAGGGCACGCTCGATGAGGCGCAGAAGACCTTCAGCGCCGCGCAGTCCACCTTGCAGCAGGATTCGCCGCTGCAGTCGGACGTGCACCAGGCGCTGCAGGAACTGACGCGCACGCTGCAATCGCTCAACTCGCTCTCGGATTATCTGGAGCGCCATCCCGAATCGCTGCTGCGCGGCAAATCAGGAGACAAGCCATGACGTTTCGCCGGCGCCCCCTCCGGCGCGTTGCCGCCCTCGCTACCGTGGCTGCCTTGTCGGCGCTCGCGGGCTGCGCCTCGCCCGTGAGCCACTTCTACACGCTGAGCCCGACCGACGACGCGGCGCGCACCCAGCCCGCCGCCGCGACGAGCGGCAACCCGGCGTGGCTGATCGAACTCGCGCCCGTCGACGTGCCGCCGCAGGTCGCGAAGGCGCAGTTCGTCGTGCAGACCGACGCCACGCAGGTGCGCGTGCTCGAACAGGAACGCTGGGCGTCGATGCCCGGCGACGAAATCCGCCGCGCGCTTTCGGGCGACCTCACGCAGCAGCTGAACACGATCGACGTGTACGGTTCGCCGCATCCCGACGGCGTGCCGGTCTATCGCGTGAGCGTGAACGTGCAGCGCTTCGAATCGTGGCCGGGCTCGCACGCCCTGATCGACGCGGTCTGGAGCGTGCGCTCGCTCGATTCGCAGACCGTCATGACTTGCCGCAGCGTGCTCAACGAACCGGTCGGCGACGGTTACGACGCGCTCGTGGTCGGCCACCGCCGCGCCGTCGCGTCGCTGTCGCAGGCGATTTCGAGCGGCGTGCGCGCGCTCGCGGCCGCGCCGCGGGTGAGCGCGCCTGTGACGGGTGGCTCGTCGTCGGCCTCGTCGAAGGGCGGCGCGAAGGCCGTCGTGAAGGCGAAGCCGCCCGTCAGCATCGCCTGCCCGCAAGTCGTACCGACCGCACAATCGGCTGGATCGGCGGGCTGACGCTTTTCCCTCTGCTTTCCCTCTACGTTCTCGATTGCGCGCTGCCTTCCCGACGGAATGCGGCGCGCGACGCTCCCCCTTCCTCATTCGATTCCGTGGCTTTAAGCCAGGCGCGCCCGCGCACATCGGCCAGACCCGATCGGTCCATCTAAAACGGTCAAACGCGCGCGGCCCGCGATAATGTCGGCTTGCCCCACCGCTTTTGACCGTTTGCCTATGTTTCGCTCGTTCCCCACGCTCTGGAAAAAATGGCGCGCCTCGCGCAGCGCAGGCCAGCAGCTCGACGCCCTGCTCGCCACCGCCGACGCCGATGCGCCCTACGCCGAGCGCAGCGACTGGCTGATCGAGCTCGCCCACTGGATTCACCGGCGCGGCACGCTCGACGGCGCCAGCCGCCTGGCTTCGCTCGCACAGGACGCCGTCACGAACTCAGACCATGACGCCGATGCCGCCGTCGATGCCGATGCCGATGCCCCGCCGCCGCCCGAACACGCCCGCCTGCGCTACCTGCTGCACGTGCTCGACCGCAATCCCGGCTGGAAGGCGAATGTCAGCGCCATCGTGCGCAAGCTGCTGCGCGAAAGCGACAGCATCTCGCTGCTCTGCGACGCCGGCATGCCGGTCCACTCGGGTCTGTTCGGCGCGCTGGTCGGCCGCGTCCAGGCGCTGCTGATTCCGCCCGCGCCGAACCGCCGCGATCTCGCCGCGATCGTCACGCTGATGTTCCCCGCCGCGCACGATCCCGAGTGGATCGCAACACTGCCGCCCGACGTGCTCGCACGCCTGCGCGCGCTGATCGCCGAACCGCGCAGCGAAGCCGTGACGCATGACGAATCGCACATCGACGCACAAACCGCCGCGCAAACCAACGCGCCCGAACCCGCGCCATCCGGCGACATCCGCCCCCAGCGCGCGCCGCAAGGCACCGAATTCACGCTCGACCTGCTGACCGCGCTGCACAACCTCAGTTGCCAGATCAGCTCGACGGGCCTCTCGCCGACCGTGCGCAGCCGCCTGTCGCGCGACGAATCGCACGTCGCGGTCGAAAAGCTGCCGTTCTTCCGCCTCACGCGCGCGATGCTCGCCGTGGAAAACGCGCGCGATTCGGGCGACATCGCGCGGCTGCGTCAGGACGTGACGTGGCTGCGCCTGCTGCTCGACGAATGCCGCAAGGCCACCGACGACGTCTTCGCGCATCTCTACCGCCACGGCGTGCGCGTCGATACGGTGTTTCAGGTCCAACGCATGCGCATGCGCATCGTGCGCGCCGAGCAACTGCTCGACGCCTGGATGTCGAGCGACGACGCCCGCACCCAGGCGCGCCTCGCCGCCGATCTCGTCAAGGCGAACCAGCAGAGCCAGAGCGTCTCGCACCTCGTGCGCAGCAATTTCGCGCTGCTCTCGCGCAAGGTGGTCGAGCTGTCCGCCGACACCGGCGAGCACTACATCGCACGCGACCGCGCCGAATATCTGACGATGCTGCGCATGGCGGCGGGCGGCGGCCTTGTCACCGCGGTGACGGTGTACGTGAAGTTCGGCATCACGGGCGCGCATCTGCCATCGATGATCGAAGGACTGTTCGCGGGCATCAACTACGCGCTCAGCTTCCTCGTGATGCACTTCTGCCACTTCTCGCTCGCGACCAAGCAGCCCGCGATGACCGCGCCCACGCTCGCGCGCGAGCTCGACGGCGCGAACGAAGCGCCGGGACGCGTGCGTTTCGTCTCGTCGGTGGTGGCGCTGATCCGCACCCAGGCGGCGGCCGTGCTCGGCAACGTGCTGCTGGTGTTTCCGGCCTGCCTTGCGATCCAGCTCGTCTGCGGCTGGCTGTTTCACGCCGATCTGATCTCGCCCGCCAAGGCGCACGCGACGCTGCAATCGTTCTCGCTGATCGGACCGACGCCGTTCTACGCGGCGCTCACGGGCGTGCTGCTGTGGGCGTCGAGCCTGTTCGCCGGATGGGCCGACAACTGGTTCGTACTCCATCACGTCGAGGACGCGCTCGCGTGGAACCGCCGTCTGCGCATGACGCTCGGCGTCTCGGGCGCAGCGCGGCTCGCGCGCTTTTGCCGTGTGAACGCGGCGGGTGTGTGGGGCAATCTCGTGCTCGGCATGATGCTCGGCCTCGTGCCGGCGATCGTCTCGGCGGTCGCGTTTCACTTCGAGGTGCGCCACGTCACGCTTTCGGCGGGGTCGATCGGCGTGGCGCTGGGCGTGCTCGGCCCGGCGACGTTCAAGAGCGGCGAACTCTGGTGGGCCGTGGCGGGCGTTGCGAGCATGGCGGTGCTCAACGTGACGGTGAGCTTCGCGCTCGCGCTGCAGATGGCGCTGCGCTCGCGCGGCCTCGCGCGCAAGGACGTGCGCCCGCTCATGCGCGCGTTCTGGCGGCGCGTGACGCGGCATCCTGTCGATCTGGTGTGGCCGCTGCGGCGCGGCCAGTTGCGTGAAGACAACGAGTGAACACCACGTTTTGATCTGCCGTTCGGCCAACGTTGCTGCCCAGGTTGACGTTGGCCATCGCGTGCTCGCCGCCCCAGGCGCCACGCTAAGGGACGCATTCGCCTCGCACTCGACCTGCTGGCAGCAGGCACGCATTCATCCGTCTGCGAGGCGTCCCTTATGTTTGATCTACGTCGCGGCGCGTCACTCGAAGCCGTTGCCGCGTGTAGTCACCTGGGCTACAGTCCTCATGATTCGAACCTTTCGGCACAAAGGTCTTGCATCGTTTTTTCTGGAAGGCAGCAAGGCGGGCATCCAGGCGCATCACGCGCCGCGTCTGCGCATCCTGCTCGGCGCGCTCGATCAGGCGCGCGGG
Organism: Paraburkholderia sp. J94; assembly: GCF_905220285.1. Classification (NCBI taxonomy): domain Bacteria; kingdom Pseudomonadati; phylum Pseudomonadota; class Betaproteobacteria; order Burkholderiales; family Burkholderiaceae; genus Paraburkholderia; species Paraburkholderia sp. J94. Next base: position 19,616 of record NZ_CAJMZH010000023.1, read on the forward strand.
CCGCACGACATGAACGCGCCGCCCTGGCGCCTGCACGCGCTGCAAGGCAGCCTCGCCGGCCACTGGGCGGTGTGGGTGAACGGCAACTGGCGCCTCACCTTCCTGTTCGAAGGCGCCGACGCGATCCTCGTCGATTACCAGGACTACCACTGAGGGCACACGCATGAGCAGAATGCATAATCCGCCGCATCCCGGCGAGGTACTGCGGGACTGGATTCCCGCGGCGGTCACCGTCACGCAGGCGGCGCACGAGCTGCACATCAACCGCGTCACGCTGTCGAACCTGCTGAACGGCAAGGCCGGCATGACTGCCAATCTCGCGCTGCGGCTTTCGGCGTGGCTCGGCACCACGCCGGAACACTGGCTCGGGCTGCAGGCGCAATGGGATCTCTGGCAGGCGCGCCGCCAGCCGCGTCCGCGCATCCGGCCGCTCGCGCGCGTGGCCGCACAAGCCGATCTGGCGGCGAACTGAGGGCATGCAGAGAGCGAGCAGAAGCCGCACGGAGGGCGCGTAACGTCCGCCCGAAGGCGTTCTGCCACGCGCCAGCGCGTGCGGTTGCGAGGCACCTCGCAGCCACTTCGCGAGCCGTCCCGCCAGCCGCCGCGCGAGCGTCCGCAGCCCGCGTCGTCGTCCGGCGCGGACACGCGTCCCGGCGCGCCCTCACAACCCGCGTACAATAGCGCCTTCCCCCGCAGCGTCACCTCTCTTCTCTCATGTCTTTCGATTTCTTCGCCCCCTGCCCGCGTGGCCTCGAAGCCGCGCTCGCCGCCGAACTCGCGGAAACCGCGCAACGGCGCCTGCCGCCCGGCGCGCTCCAGGTCGGCGCCGAAGTACCCGGCGGCGTGCATTTCCGCGGCAACTGGGCCGGCGGCATGGCCGCGAACCTGCATTCGCGCATCGCGAGCCGCGTGCTCCTCAAGATCGCCCAGCGTCCGTATCGCGGCGAACAGGACATCTACGCGCTCGCCCGCGAACAACAGTGGGAAAAGTGGTTCTCGCCGAACGAGACGATCCGCATCGACATCACCGCGATCAAATCGCCGCTGCGCAGCCTCGAATTCGCCACGCTGCGCGTGAAGGATGCGATCTGCGACCGCATGCGCGACAAGGCCGGCTCGCGTCCGAGCGTCGATACCGCCTATCCCGACGTGCGCATCTTCGCGTTCCTGACCGCCACCGAGTGCACGCTTTATCTCGACACCTCGGGCGAGCCGCTGTTCAAGCGCGGCTGGCGTCTCGACAAGGGTGCAGCGCCGCTGCGCGAGAATCTCGCGGCCGGCATCCTGCGCCTCACGGGCTGGACGCCCGAGCAGCCGCTCTACGATCCGATGTGCGGCTCCGGCACCTTCCTCGCGGAAGCCTGGCAGGTCGGGCTCGACATCGCGCCGGGTCTGGAACGCAGCTTCGGCTTCGAGCGCCTCAAGCAGGCCGACTCGGCCGCCTGGCGCCATCTGAAAAGCGAGGCCAACACGGCGCGCAACACGGCGCTGAGCCGCGCGAAAGACCTGCATATCTTCGGCAGCGACATTTCGGACGTGATGCTCGACAAGGCGCGCGCCAACTTCACGCGCGCCGGGCTCGGCAAAGTGCCGCTCAAGCAGCTCGACGCCCGCAACATGACGCCGCCCGCCGAGGGCGACGGCATTCTGGTGGCGAACCCGCCGTACGGCGAGCGTATCGAGGTGCGCGGCCGCAACGCGCGCGGTGAACTGCGTGAGCGCAATCCGCGTAACGAAGACGATTACGATGCACCGGAAGCGTTCCGCCGCGTCCACACCGACGCGCCCGACGCCGAGTTCTTCCAGGCGTTCGGCGATGCGCTCAAGCAGCGCTTCACGGGCTGGCGCGCGTTCATCCTCACCTCGGACCGCAAGCTGCCGGGCCAGTTGCGCCTGCGCGAATCGGCCAAGACGCCGCTGTTCAACGGCGCGCTCGAATGCCGTCTGTTCCGCTTCGACCTGATCGCGGGCAGCGTGCGTCAGCGTCCGGCGGCGAGTAATGCCGATGCGGGTACTCAATCCGCAGACAAACCCGCAGACTCGCGCGAGTAAGCAGCACCTTCACCGGCGCGGCCCCATGCCGCGCCGGAACCGCCCCACCTCGCTTCACCTCGCGCTCACTCACACGCGCGACGGCCCCACCTCCGCACCGCGCGCATCGACGGCCAGCGGATACCCTTCGTACTCGGGAAACAACTTCGGCAGCAGAAAATCCGGCAGGCTGTAGCGCGAGAAACAACGCGACGTCGAAGCCGGATGGATCAGATGCAGGCAACTCGCGCGCGCATCCTCGGCGGCGAGCACTTTCTGGCCCGCGCTCACCACGCGGCGGATAAAGCTTTCGTCCTCGCCGAGATTCACATCGTCGAAGCTTGCGATCTCGAACAGCGACTTGCGATACACGTAGGCGAAACCGTAGAAGAGGATGAAGTCGGCGCCGATCTGCATCTTCTCGTGGAAGGTCACGGTGCCGACTTCCTGCCCCTTCAGTTCATAGTGCAGCCCGACGCGCGCGTTCAGGTCCATGTAGCCGAGAAAACGCGTGTGCGGCGCGTACATCCAGAACGTCGAGAGCTTCATCAGCGCGGCGTCGTTCGCGCGCAGCATCGCGGTCATGTCGGCGAGATAGTGCGAGGCGTAGTGGTCGTCGTCGTCGAAATGGGCGATCAGTTCGCCGCGTGCCTCGCTCACCAGCCGGTTGCGCTTGGCGCCGATCGTCAGACGCTCGCTCGACCAGAAGTAGCGCACGCGCGCGTCGCGCTGCGCGAGATCGCGCATGAAAGCGCTCGGCGCGGGGCTGTCGTCGAATACTAGCCACTCCCAGTCGACCTGCTGGCGCGCCACGCAGCGCGCGATGGCGGGCAGGAAGGCGTCGCGGTTCGCTGTGGGCGTGATGATGGAAACGTTTGGAGACATGGACGAGGCAATGAGAGAAGCGGCCGCGTTCCGTGAAGCGGCGGCCGAAGATCAAGGCGGATGAATCGATCGGGATGAATCGATTACAACAGAGTCGCGTCCGCGCCTCTCTCAGAAAAACTCGAAAGCGCGTCGCGCAATCGACGCAGCCTACTGACAGGACGCTGTCAGCAGGCGGGCCGCACACTCCTTTCCACGCCGTCCGCGCACCGTCAAACACGGCCAATACCGCAAAACACGGCGAACTACCCGGCAAGCCCGGCTCGCGCCACTTGCCGTCATCTGCTGCCAGTTTCTTTACGTCGTCCAACCTGCTCATTCGAGGAGCGCATCATGTCGACCGTTGAAGCCACCCGCGTCATCTCGTGGTTCGAAATCCCCGCGCACGATCTGGAGCGCGCCGCGCGGTTCTACGAAACCGCTTTCGATACGTCCTTGCAGCGCGAAGTCATGGGCGGCGTGCCGATGGCCCTGTTCGCGCACACCGACAACGAAACCGGCGGCTGCATCGTGTTCAATCCGCGCGACGCCCGGCCCGATACCAAGGGCGTGCTCGTCTATCTGAACGCGCAGCCCTCGGTCACCGCCGTGCTCGATCGCGTCGAGAAAGCCGGCGGCAGGAAGGAAGGCCCGGCGCTGGAGCTGCCGAACAATTACGGCTACATCGGCTTCTTCATCGATACGGAGGGCAACCGCGTCGGGCTGCACGCGGCCAAGCTGGGCTGAGCGCGGTGCGGCGGTGCGGTCTCGTGCTTGAAGTAAGGCGGCATCGCGGTCAAGCGCTGCGCGCGCACGGCGCTATCATCAGCGCAATGCGATCTGCGCAACGCGATCCGCGCGCCGCCGCGCCCGTCACGCAAGCCCGCAGCCGCCCCATTCACGCCCATCGACTCTCCCGCGCCCGCCCGCCATGACCCGCCGCGCCGACCGACTTTTCCGCATCGCCGAACTGCTGCGCGGGCGCCGCCTCACCACGGCGCAGCAGCTTGCCGAGTGGCTCGAAGTCTCGCCGCGCACCGTCTATCGCGACGTGCGCGACCTGCAACTCTCGGGCGTGCCGATCGAGGGCGAAGCGGGCATCGGCTACCGGCTCGCGCGCACCGCGAGTCTGCCGCCGCTAACCTTCACCGCCGACGAACTCACCGCGCTCGCCGTCGGCGCGCGCATGGCCGAATCGTGGGGCGGCGCGGCGCTCGGCACGGGCGCGCGCGGCGCGCTCGCGAAGATCGCCGCGGCCATGCCCGCCGAGAAGCGCGCAGTGCTCGAACGCATCGCCGTGTTCGCGCCGTCGTATCACGTCGATCCCGCGTATTCGGAGAAAGTGGATGCGCTGCATCGCGCCGTCGATTCGCGGCTCGTGGTGCGTTTCGCGTATTGCGACCGCATCGGCGCGCAAACACAGCGGCGCGTCTGGCCGCTCGGGCTCGTCTATTGGGGCGCGCAGTGGACAGTCGGCGCGTGGTGCGAAATGCGCGAAGGCTTTCGCAATTTCAACATCGCGCGCATGGAAGGCGTGGAAGTGCTCGAACCGTTTCCCGACGTGAGCGGACGTCGGCTCGCCGATTATCTGCGGCACGTGAACGCGCCGTCGCGCTGACGTTTGCCGCACCTCGGACACCGCGCCGCGCGCGCAATAAAAAAGCGCGCATCGCTGCGCGCTTTACCCCCTGCGAAAAGGTAGACGAAGCGACGGATAAAACCCGCGCCTACTCCACCGCCTTCACCATATCCTCGATCACCTTTTTCGCATCGCCGAACACCATCATGGTCTTGTCCATGTAGAAGAGTTCGTTGTCGAGACCCGCGTAACCGGCCGCCATCGACCGCTTGTTGACGATGATCGTGCGCGCCTTGTACGCCTCGATAATCGGCATGCCCGCGATCGGCGACTTCGGATCGTTCTTCGCCGCCGGATTCACCACGTCGTTCGCGCCGAGCACCAGCACCACGTCGGTCTGGCCGAACTCGTTGTTGATGTCCTCCATCTCGAACACCATGTCGTAGGGCACTTCGGCTTCGGCGAGCAGCACGTTCATGTGGCCCGGCATGCGGCCCGCGACCGGGTGAATCGCGTAACGCACGTCCACGCCTTTTTCGACGAGCTTGTCGGTCAGCTCCTTCAGCGCATGCTGCGCGCGCGCCACGGCGAGACCGTAGCCCGGCACGATCACCACGCTTTCGGCATTGCCGAGCATGAACGAGGCGTCGTCGGCGGAACCGGATTTCACCGGACGCTGTTCCTGCGCGCCGCCCGCCGCCGCCCCGCCCGCTTCGGCGCCGAAGCCGCCCAGCAGCACGTTGAAGAACGAGCGGTTCATCGCGTGGCACATGATGTACGAGAGGATCGCGCCCGACGAGCCGACCAGCGAACCGGCGATGATCAGCATCGCGTTGTTCAGCGAGAAGCCGATGCCCGCCGCCGCCCAGCCCGAGTACGAGTTGAGCATCGAGACCACCACGGGCATGTCCGCGCCACCGATCGGAATGATGATGAGCACGCCCAGCGCGAACGCGATCAGCGTCATGATGATGAACGGCAGCCACGACTGCGTGACGAAGAACAGGATGCCGAAACCGATCATGCCGAGCGCGAGCATCAGGTTGATCAGATGCTGGCCCGCATAGACCACGGGCGCGCCCTGAAACAGCCGGAACTTGTACTTGCCCGAGAGCTTGCCGAAGGCGATCACCGAGCCGCTGAACGTAATCGCGCCCACGAAGGTGCCGATAAACAGTTCGATGCGGTTGCCGTACGGCAGGAAGCCCGGATACGGCGCGTCCTCCGCGACCAGCCCGAACGCGGCCGGCTCCGACACCACCGCATACGCGATGCACACCGCCGCGAGACCGATCAGCGAGTGCATGGCCGCGACGAGTTCGGGCATCTTGGTCATCTCGACGCGCGCGGCCACGAACGCACCGAGCCCGCCGCCGACGATCAGCGCCGCGAACAGCAGCCCGAGGCCGAGCCCGAGATTCGAGCCGAACTGTGCGGACTCCTTGACGATCAGCGCGAGGGTCGTGAGGATGGCGATCGCCATGCCGACCATGCCGAACAGATTGCCGGCGCGCGCGCTGCGCGGATTCGACAAGCCCTTGAGCGCCTGGATGAAGCAAACCGACGCCACCAGGTAAAGCAGCGTAACGACGTTCATGCTCATTTACGCGCCCTCCTTGCTCGTGATTTTCTTCGGCTCTTTCTTGCGGAACATCTCCAGCATGCGCCGCGTGACTAGAAAGCCGCCGAACACGTTCACCGCAGCCAGCAGCACGGCCAGCGTGCCGAAGAACTTGCCCGCGAAACCGACGGTCAGGCCGGTGGCGAGCATCGCGCCCACGATCACGATCGCGGAGATCGCATTGGTCACGGCCATGAGCGGCGTATGCAGCGCGGGCGTGACGTTCCAGACCACGTGATAGCCCACGTACACGGCCAGCACGAAGATGATCAGGTTGATGACGGTATGGTTGATGAGTTCCATCTCGGTCTCCTCGTCATGCCTTGCGCGTGACGGCGCCGTCGCGAGCCAGCAGCGTGGCCGCGACGATGTCGTCCGCGAGGTCGATGTTGAGCGTGCCTTCCTTCGCGATGATCAGCTTGAGGAAGTCGAGCAGATTGCGCGCGTAGAGCGCCGACGCATCGGCGGCCACCATCGACGCAAGATTCGTGTAGCCGCAGATCTGCACGCCGTGCGCCGTCACCACCTGGTCCGCAACGGTGAGCGGGCAATTGCCGCCGCGCCGCCCCGTGGCCGCATCGGCGACCGGGCCGCGTCCGGCCGCGAGGTCGATCACCACCGAGCCCGGCTTCATCGCCTGCACGGTTTCCGATGGCAGCAGCGTGGGCGCGTCGCGGCCCGGAATCAGCGCGGTCGAGATGACGATGTCGGCCTGGCGCGCGCGCTCGTGCACGAGCGCCGACTGGCGCGCGAGCCACGACGGCGGCATGGGCCGCGCGTAGCCGCCCACGCCTTGCGCGGCTTCGCGCTCCTCGTCGGTTTCGTAGGGCACGTCGAGGAATTTCGCGCCGAGCGATTCGATCTGCTCCTTCACGGCCGGACGCACGTCCGAGGCCTCGATCACCGCGCCGAGGCGCTTCGCCGTGGCGATCGCCTGCAGGCCCGCCACGCCCGCGCCGAGAATCAGCACGCGCGCGGCCTTCACGGTGCCGGCGGCGGTCATCAGCATGGGCATGAAGCGCGGATACAGATTCGACGCCACCAGCACCGCCTTGTACCCGGCGATATTGGCCTGCGACGAGAGCACGTCGAGGCTTTGCGCGCGCGTGGTGCGCGGCGCGGCTTCGAGCGCGAACGCGGTCAGGCCCGCTTCGGCGAGCTTTTGCGCGTTGTCTGCATTAAAGGGATCGAGCATGCCGACCAGCGTCGCGCCGCGCTTCATGAAGGCGAGTTCGCTGACGCTGGGCGACTGGACCTTGAGCACGAGATCGGCGCCGAATGCGGCGGCCGCGTCGGCGATCTGCGCGCCGACGGCCGTATAGGTCTCGTCGGGAAAGCTCGCGCCGACACCGGCGCCCGCCTGAATGGTGACCGTATGGCCCTGCGCGACGTATTTCTTGACGGTCTCCGGCGTCGCGGCCACACGGCTTTCGTTCGCCCGGGTTTCTGCGGGCACTCCGATATGCATCGTTGTTTCCTCCTCGGCCTGCTTCTCTTTCTGATCTGGCTCGAATCGAGCGGAGTAAGGCCGACAAGGCGCGCCGGCACTTATTGCTACGTTTTCAGCGTTCTCAACGTTTTCAAACGGGCAAGGCAACGGCAAACGACGCACCACTTTAACCGAAAGCCGTGACGACTTTGAAGCAGGATTTATCCCTTTTTTTTGCGCTGCACACAAAGCCCCTGCCGTCCGACCGGACGGTTGGCGGCGCGGCCGGCGAGCCCATGCACGCGGCATCGCAAGGCATCCGAAGCACCGGCACGCGCGTGCAACGCTCCCATCGCGCCGACGATCCGGCCCCGGGCAACGTTTGGCGCGTCCCGGTAAAATAGCGGCCCATGAATGATGAAACCTGGGCACCCCACGTCACCGTGGCCGCCGTCGTCGAGCGCGACGGGCGTTTTCTGCTCGTCGAGGAGCACACGGCGAACGGCCTGCGCCTGAACCAGCCCGCCGGCCATCTGGAGGCCGGCGAGACGCTGCACCAAGCGGTCGTGCGCGAAACGCTGGAGGAAACCGCCTACGCATTTGCGCCCGAGGCGCTCGTCGGCATGTACATGACGCACTTCGGCAAGCCGGGCGAGTCCGGCACGACCTATCTGCGCTTCACGTACTGCGGCAGCGTCGCGGCCGAGCCGGAGAATCGCGCGCTCGACCCGGACATCGTCCGCACGTTGTGGATGAGCGTCGACGAGTTGCGCGCCGCGAGCGCGCGCCATCGCACGCCGCTCGTGATGCAATGCGTCGACGATTACCTCGCGGGCAAGCGCACGCCGCTCGATTTCGTGCAGACGCACGCGGTCGGACCGAAGGTCGGCAGCATGGCAAATAGCATGGCAAACAGCGCGGCAAACCCAGTGGGACCCAAAGGCTAAGCGCCGCGATCCGGCGCAACAAGGCAGCAGAAGATGAGCAAACGTAGAGTGGTGGTAGGCATGTCGGGCGGCGTGGATTCGTCGGTGACCGCATGGCTGCTCAAGGAGCAGGGTTACGACGTCGTCGGTCTCTTCATGAAGAACTGGGAAGACGACGACGACGGCGAGTATTGCTCGACGCGTCAGGACTGGATCGACGTGGTGTCGGTCGCCGATTTGATCGGCATCGACGTCGAAGCGGTGAACTTCGCCGCCGAGTACAAGGACCGCGTGTTCGCGGAGTTCCTGCGCGAGTATTCCGCGGGCCGCACGCCGAACCCCGACGTGCTCTGCAACGCCGAGATCAAGTTCAAGGCCTTCCTCGATCACGCGATGACGCTGGGCGCGGAAACCATCGCGACCGGTCATTACGCGCGCGTGCGCCAGAACGAAAGCAACGGCCGCTTCGAGTTGCTGAAGGCGCTCGATCACACCAAGGATCAGTCGTACTTCCTGCATCGTCTGAATCAGGCGCAGCTTTCGAAGACGATGTTTCCGCTCGGCGAAATTCCGAAGACGAAAGTGCGCGAGATCGCCGAGCAGATCGGCCTGCCGAACGCGAAGAAGAAGGATTCGACCGGCATCTGCTTTATCGGCGAACGGCCGTTCCGCGACTTCCTGAACCGCTATCTGCCGACCAAACCCGGCCCGATGATGACGCCCGACGGCAAGACCGTCGGCGAGCATATCGGCCTCGCGTTCTACACGTTCGGGCAGCGCAAGGGCATCGGTCTGGGCGGCAGCAAGGACGGCAGCGGCGATCCGTGGTTCGTCGCGGGCAAGGACATCGCGTCGAACACGCTTTATGTCGTGCAGGGTCACGATCATCCGTGGCTGCTCGCGCACGATCTGCGCGCGGGCAACGTGAGCTGGGTCGCGGGCGAGCCGCCCGCCGAGGGCCACGCCTGCGGCGCGAAGACGCGTTATCGCCAGGCCGACGCGCCCTGCTCGTTCGCGAACGCCAGCGAGTTCGGCGAAGGCCAGTTCTCGCTGCATTTCCCCGACGCGCAATGGGCCGTGACGCCCGGCCAGTCCGCCGTGCTGTATGACGGCGAGGTGTGCCTGGGCGGCGGCATCATCGAAGCGGTCACGACGCTCGAACCGCATGTGCCCGCGGTCCTGCCGCCGGTCGCGCCGAAGAAGAAGCGTTCGCCGCGCAAGAAATCGGCACAGTTTGCCGCCAACGCGAAAGCCGGCGCCACCACCGCCAGCCAGGCTTAAGCGCGCACCCGCGCGCAAGCACCCTGCGCGCGGCGCGTCCTGCGCCGCGCGTGTTTCATCCGACTCTCCCTCTCCTGCCGCCCGCCTCCGCCGATTCTTTCGCGTAGCTTTCCGCGCGCATTTGTCAATGCGACAAATTTGCCCGCCTGACGGCCAGTTTCACGAACTTGCGGCATCATTCGGGCACGCCGCCGCCGTTACCCGGGCGCGGCGAACGCGCGCCGCCCGACCGGCCTGGCGCGACGACACAAGAGATCGAGGAGTCCCCCGAATGTTTTCCCGACGTTACCTCGCCATGTGGTGCGCGGTGCTGCTGCTCGCAGCCTGCGTGATCGCATCGGCGCTCCATCACCTGTCCTGGCTCTGCGCCGTGGTGCCCGCGCTGATCGTCGCGCTCGGCATCTGGGATATGTCCCAGCAGCGCCACGCGATCCTGCGCAATTACCCGCTCTGGGGCCATCTGCGCTTCCTGTTCGAATTCGTCCGGCCTGAAATCCGCCAATACTTCGTCGAAGACGACACCGACGAAAAGCCGTTCTCGCTCGTGCAGCGCAGCGTGGTCTATCAGCGCTCGAAGAACGTCGTCGACAGCCGCCCGTACGGCACCGAACTCGACGTGAAGGCCGTCGGCCACGAGTGGATCAGCCACTCGCTCGCACCGACCAAACTCGACAGCAGCGACTTCCGCGTGCTGGTGGGCGCGACGCGCGAGCAGCCGTATTCGATGTCGCTGTTCAACGTCTCGGCGATGAGCTTCGGCGCGCTGTCCGCGAACGCGATCCGCGCGCTCAACCTGGGCGCGAAAAAAGGCGGCTTCGCGCACGACACGGGCGAAGGCTCGCTCTCGAAATATCACCGCGAGCACGGCGGCGACATCATCTGGGAAATCGCCTCGGGCTACTTCGGCTGCCGCAACGACGACGGCACCTTCAGCGCCGACAAATTCCAGCGCCTCGCTCACGAGCCGCAAGTGAAGATGATCGAGGTGAAGCTCTCGCAAGGCGCGAAGCCGGGCCACGGCGGCATGCTGCTGGCCGCGAAGGTCACGCCCGAAATCGCCGAAACGCGCGGCATTCCGATGGGTCAGGACTGCGTGTCGCCGTCGCGCCATTCGGAGTTCTCCACGCCGCGCGGCCTGCTCGAATTCATCGAGCGCCTGCGCAAGCTCTCGGGCGGCAAGCCGACCGGCTTCAAGCTCTGCATCGGCCATCCGTGGGAATTCTTCGGCATTGCCAAGGCGATGCTCGAAACCGGCATCCTGCCCGACTTCATCGTCGTGGACGGTGCGGAAGGCGGCACGGGCGCGGCGCCGATCGAATTCACCGATCACATCGGCACGCCGCTCCAGGAAGGGCTGCTGCTGGTGCACAACACGCTCGTCGGCATCGGCCTGCGCGACAAGATCAAGATCGGCGCGAGCGGCAAGATCATCACGGCGTTCGACATGGCGCGCACGCTCGCGATCGGCGCGGACTGGGTCAACTCGGCGCGCGGCTTCATGTTCGCGGTGGGCTGCATCCAGGCGCAGAAGTGTCACTCGGACCGCTGCCCGACCGGCGTCGCGACGCAAGACCCCGTGCGTCAGCGCGCGCTCAACGTGCCCGACAAGGGCGAGCGCGTCTACAACTTCCATCGCAACACGCTGCACGCGCTGCAAGAGCTGATTCAGGCCGCGGGCCTCGACAGCCCCGCCGATCTGCGCGCGCATCACATCGTGCGGCGCGTGTCGTCGTATGAAGTGAAGCTGATGTCGGAACTGCTCAAGTATCTGAAGCCCGGCGATCTGCTCGAAGGCCGCTATCGCTATCAGTTGTACGAGAAGTGGTGGCCGGTCGCGCGCAGCGATTCGTTCGCGCCGGAAGTGGAAAAGATCGTCTGATGTTCGTCTGACGATTCGACGATCGATGCGCACGCAACGTTAACCGCGTAGCGTGCGCATGGCGAAAAAAAAGCGCGCAGAGCGAATCTGCGCGCTTTTTTTGTATCCGCGATGTGAGCTTCGCGGGCGTCGGGACTTAGCCTTGCGGCACCGTATCCGCGAACGACGGACGCAGCATCAGCTTCTCGAAGTGACGCGCGAGATTCGGGTACGGCTCGCGCCAGTCGAGTTCCGGCTGACGGAAGTCGAGATAGCCGAGCGCGCAGCCCACGGCGATATCCGCGAGCGTGTAGCGGTTGCCCGCGCACCACGCATTGTTGTCGAGCCCCTTGGCCATCGCCTTCAGGCCTTCCTGAATCTTGCGCTGCTGACGCTCGATCCAGGCTGCGTTGCGCTGCTCGGGCAGACGCTGCGTGCTTTCCGTGCGGATCATCACGGCGGCGTCGAGCATGCCGTCGGCGAGCGCTTCCCAGCACCGCACTTCGACGCGTTCGCGCCCGTTCTGCGGAATCAGCTTGCCGACCGGCGAGCGCATGTCCACGTATTCGCAGATCACGCGCGAATCGAACACCGCCTCGCCGTCCTCCATCACGAGACACGGCACCTTGCCGAGCGGGTTGAAATCGTGGATCGCGGTGTCCTCGCCCCACACGTTCTCAAGCACCAGCTTGTAGTCGATTTTCTTTTCAGCGAGCATGATCCGCGCCTTGCGGACATACGGGCTGCCGAGCGAACCGATAAGTTTCATCGCACCTGCCTTTTCTGGAATCCGGCCGAAGTATACGTTGGATTCACCGAATTCTGACGGATCGACTTCGGCCGTGCAGGATTTTGCCGACACGGGCGCCAACCGAGCGGCCCTCGGCACGCCCCGCGCCGCAGCATCGGGCGGCCCGTCGGACAAAGCCATCAGACGCTACAATCGCACGATGGACACGACCCTCACGGAAAGCGCCTCGGCCGCTTCGCGCGCCGCTGCCGATGCGCCGCGCGGCCCCGACGGCGGCGCCGAGTTGTACCGCGCGCGCCGCGAACGCGTACTCGCCGCGCTGCGCGCGCAAGGCGGCGGCGTGGCGCTGGTGCCGACCGCGCCCGAAGCGCTGCGCAACCGCGACGCCGACTATCCCTATCGGCACGACAGCTATTTCTACTACCTCACCGGCTTCACGGAGCCCGAGGCGCTGCTCGTGCTCGACGCGAACGCGGGCGAGAACCAGCCGTCGTCGATCCTCTTTTGCCGCGCGAAGAACGTCGAGCACGAGACGTGGGAAGGCTTCCGCTTCGGGCCCGACGGCGCGCGCGAGGCGTTCGGCTTCGATGCCGCGCTGCCCTTCGACGACCTCGACGCACAGATCCCGCGTCTGATCGCGAACCGGCCCGCGCTGCATTACGCGCTCGCGGCGTCGGAGCGCTTCGACGGCCAGGTGAAACGCTGGATCGATGCCGTGCGCGCGCAGGCCCGTGGCGGCACGACCGCGCCCGCCGCCGCGTACGACCTGGTTCCGCTGCTCGACGACATGCGCCTCATCAAGGACACGCACGAGCTCGACACCATGCGCCGCGCCGCGAGGATTTCCGCGCAGGCGCACGTGCGCGCGATGCAGGCGTGCCGCCCCGGCATGCACGAATACGAGATCGAAGCCGAGCTGCTCTACACGTTCCGCAAGCACGGCGCGCAGGCGCCCGCCTACGGCTCGATCGTCGCCGCGGGCGCGAACGCGTGCGTGCTGCACTATCCGGCGGGCAACGCCGTGGCGCGCGAGGGCGACCTGATCCTGATCGACGCCGCGTGCGAGCTGAACGGCTATGCCTCCGACATCACGCGCACGTTTCCCGCGAGCGGGCGCTTCACGAGCGCGCAGCGCGAGCTGTACGACATCGTGCTGGCCGCGCAGCAGGCCGCCATCGACGCCACGCGCGCGGGCGTGAACTTCGAGGCGCCGCACGACGCCGCCGTGCGCGTGCTCGCGCAAGGGCTGCTCGACACCGGCATCCTCGACAAGACGCGTTTCGACTCGGTCGACAAAGTGATCGCCGAACGCGCCTACGCGCGCTTCTACATGCACCGCACGGGCCACTGGCTCGGCATGGACGTGCACGACGTGGGCGATTACCGCGAGCGCGGCGCGAAAAGCGCGGGCGCGCAAGCCGACGCGCCGCCGCCGTGGCGCACGTTGCGCGCGGGCATGACGCTGACGATCGAGCCCGGCCTCTACGTGCGCGCGGCCGAGGACGTGCCCGAGCGCTACTGGGACATCGGCATCCGTATCGAGGACGACGCGATCGTCACCGAAACCGGCTGCGAGCTGATCACGCGCGACGTGCCCGTTAACGCCGACGAAATCGAAGCCCTGATGCAGGACGCGCGCCGCGGCGCGTGAGCACGACGAGAACCGACAGAACCACTATGAACGCAGCGACCGATCATCCGACGCACGCCGAACGCGCGCCCTACGACTACGACGTGATCATCGTCGGCGCGGGGCCGGTGGGGCTCGCGCTCGCGGGCTGGCTGGCCCGACGCAGCGCGACGTCGCAGCTTTCGGTCGCGCTGATCGACGCGCGCGAACCCGAGGACAGCGCGGGCGACCCGCGCGCGATCGCCGTCTCGCAGGGCAGCCGCACGCTGCTGCAGGCGCTCGCGTGGCCGCAGGACGCAACGCCGATCGAGCGCATCCACGTCTCGCAGCGCGGTCACTTCGGACGCACGCTGATCGACCGTCACGATTACGCGTTGCCCGCGCTCGGCTACGTCGCGCGTTACGGCGCGATCGTGCAGTCGCTCGCGCACGCGCTCAAGGCGGTCTTGCCCGGCTCGCGCGTGCACTGGCTGCATCACACGCACGCGCACGAACCCACGGTCGATCACGACGGCGTCACGCTGCCGGTGGAGAGCGCGGGCGTCGTGCGCACGCTGCGCGCGCGCATTCTCGTGAACGCGGAAGGCGGCTTGTACCGCGCGCAATCGGAGCGCAAGGCGAAGCAGCAAGCGTCGGAAACGGCCGATGAAATCGATGCCGGCGAAGTCGATACCGACGAAGTTGATGCCGATAAATCCGGTGCCGATGCGGCCAGCGCAGCACAAAATCCGCAGCAAAACCCGCAGCAAGCCCCGCGCGCCGCGACGCAAAAACGCACGCGCGATTACGGCCAGACGGCGCTCGTCGGCGTGGTGACGGCCTCGGCGCCGCAGCCGCACGTGGCCTGGGAGCGCTTCACCGAAGAAGGTCCGATCGCGCTGCTGCCGATGGGCGGCGTGCGCGGCGCCGACTACGCGCTCGTGTGGTGCAGCGCGCCGGCCGAAGCCGAACGCCGCGCCGCGCTCTCCGACGCCGATTTCCTCGCCGAACTCGGCGCGGCGTTCGGCGCACGCATGGGCCGCTTCACGCAGATCCACGGACGCGCGTCGTTTCCGCTCGGACTCACGGCGCTCGACACGCTGGTGTCGGGCCAAAGCCGCATCGCGGCAGTCGGCAATGCGGCGCAGACGCTGCATCCGGTCGCGGGACAAGGCCTCAATCTCGGTCTGCGCGACGCCCACGCGCTCGCCGACGCGCTCGCGCAACACGGCGCCACGCCGCACGCGCTCGCCGATTTCGCGGGCCGCCGCGCGCTCGACCGCCGCCTGACGATCGGCGCCACCGACACGCTCGCGCGCCTGTTCACCATCGATTTCCCGCCGCTCGCGACGCTGCGCGGCCTCGCGCTGACGGCGCTCGAATTCGTGCCGCCCGTGAAGGCGGCGCTCGCGCGGCAGATGATGTTCGGGCAGCGGAGTTGAGGCGGCACAACGCCCGCCGCTGAACTTCACATCAGGGTCGAATCGCATAAAAAATAACGCGCCCGGGCGCACCTGCCCGGTTCGCGCCGCCCCGATTCCATCAACGCCCCCGCCACACCAGGGTCCGCGACTCGAGCCCCCGCATCTCGTTAACGCTAAAATACGCGTTTCCCCTTTTGAGCCGCCGCGCCGCCTGCTTCGACCACTGTCGGAGCCAACCGGGCGCGCCGCTGCATTTTCGCGCGTCATGTCCACATCCGGGTCCAACATCGGCCTAAGTGCCGGCCTAAACAACGGCCTCACCATCGGCCGTCACAGCCTGCGTAACAACCTGTTCGTCGCTCCCATGGCGGGCGTCACGGACCGGCCGTTCCGCCAGTTGTGCAAGCGTCTCGGCGCGGGCTACGCCGTGTCGGAAATGGTCGCGTCGAACGCGCAGCTCTGGAAAAGCGAAAAGACCATGCGCCGCGCCAACCACGCGGGCGAGGTCGAACCCATTTCCGTGCAGATCGCGGGCGCCGACCCGCAGATGATGGCCGAAGCGGCGCGGTATAACGTCGCAAACGGCGCGCAGATCATCGACATCAACATGGGCTGCCCGGCGAAAAAGGTCTGTAACGTGGCCGCGGGCTCCGCGCTGCTGCAAAACGAGCCGCTCGTCGCGCGCATCGTCAAGGCCGTCGTCGAGGCCGTGGGCGTGGGGCCGGATGCCGTGCCCGTCACGCTCAAGATCCGCACGGGCTGGGACCGCGACAACCGCAACGCGCTCACCATCGCGCGCATCGCCGAGGAAAGCGGCATCTCCATGCTGACCGTGCACGGCCGCACGCGCGCCGACCTCTATCACGGCGACGCGGAGTACGAAACGATCGCCGCCGTGAAGGCCGCCGCGCGCATTCCGGTCGTCGCCAACGGCGACATCCGCACGCCGCAGAAGGCGCAGCACGTGCTCGCCGTCACCGGCGCCGACGCCATCATGATCGGCCGCGCGGCGCAGGGGCGTCCGTGGCTGTTCCGCGAAATCGAGCATTTCCTCGCCACCGGCGAGCTGCTGCCGTCGCCGCGCGTGGACGAAATCCAGACCATCATGAATGAGCATCTGGAGGACCACTACGCGTTTTATGGCGAGTTTACGGGCGTGCGTACTGCGCGCAAGCATATCGGCTGGTACACTCGCGGCCTTTGCGGCGCCAATACCTTCCGGCACCGCATGAATACGCTGGACACCACGCGCGAACAACTCGCCGCCGTCAACCAGTTCTTCGACGAGCAGAAGGCCGTATCCGACCGTCTCGTCTACGTCGACGAGGAAAACGGCGCGGAAGGCGAGCAAAACGGCGGGCGCGAACCAACCGATCGACTGGCAGCATGAGCAAGCACAACATCGAACAATCCGTCCGCGAGAGTCTGGGCATGTATTTCCAGGACCTCGACGGCTCCAATCCGCACGACGTCTACGAAATGGTGATGGCGTGCGTCGAAAAACCGATGCTCGAGGTGGTGCTCGAGCAGGCCGGCGGCAACCAGTCGCTGGCCGCCGAGTACCTCGGCATCAACCGCAATACGCTGCGCAAGAAGCTCCAGCAGCACGGCCTGCTGTAACGGCCGTCGCCCGCATTCCGCTTCCGGCGCTCACTCCTCGATCTCTCGGCAACTCTCCCCCATCATGATCAAGCAAGCGCTCATCTCCGTTTCCGACAAGTCAGGCATCGTCGACTTCGCGAAATCGCTGTCGGACCTCGGCGTCAAGATCCTTTCGACCGGCGGCACCGCGAAACTGCTCGCGGACGCGGGCCTGCCCGTGACCGAAGTCGCCGACTACACCGGCTTCCCGGAAATGCTCGATGGGCGCGTGAAGACGCTGCATCCGAAGGTCCACGGCGGCATCCTCGCGCGCCGCGACCTGCCGGAGCACATGGCCGCGCTCGAAAAGCACGACATCCCGACGATCGACCTGCTGGTCGTGAACCTCTACCCGTTCGTCCAGACGATCTCGAAGGAAGAGTGCTCGCTGGAAGACGCGATCGAGAACATCGACATCGGCGGCCCGACCATGCTGCGCTCGGCGGCGAAGAATCATCGCGACGTCACCGTCGTGGTCGATCCGACCGACTACGCGAAGGTGCTCGAAGAGATGCGCGCGAACGGCAATAGCGTTGGCTACGCCACGAACTTCCGCCTCGCGACCAAGGTGTTCGCGCACACGGCGCAGTACGACGGCGCGATCACGAACTACCTGACGAGCCTGACCGACGCGCTGGAGCACAAGTCGCGCAACGCCTACCCGGCCACGCTGAACATCGCGTTCGACAAGGTCCAGGATCTGCGCTACGGCGAGAACCCGCACCAGAGCGCCGCGTTCTACCGCGACATCGCGACGCCCGCCGGCGCGCTCGCGAACTACACGCAGCTCCAGGGCAAGGAACTCTCGTACAACAACATCGCCGACTCCGACGCGGCCTGGGAATGCGTGAAGACCTTCGACGCGCCCGCCTGCGTGATCGTCAAGCATGCGAACCCGTGCGGCGTGGCTGTCGGCGCCGACGCGCTCGAAGCCTATTCGAAGGCGTTCCAGACCGATCCGACCTCGGCGTTCGGCGGCATCATCGCCTTCAACCGCGAAGTCGACGAAGCCGCGGCGCAAGCCGTGTCGAAGCAGTTCGTCGAAGTGCTGATCGCCCCGTCGTTCTCGGACGCGGCCAAGGCCGTGTTCGCGGCGAAGCAGAACGTGCGTCTGCTCGAAATCGCGCTCGGCGAAGGCCATAACGCGTTCGATCTGAAGCGCGTGGGCGGCGGCCTGCTGGTGCAGTCGCTCGACTCGAAGAACGTGCAGCCGCACGAACTGCGCGTCGTCACGAAGCGTCACCCGACGCCGAAGGAAATGGACGATCTGCTGTTCGCCTGGCGCGTCGCGAAGTTCGTGAAGTCGAACGCCATCGTGTTCTGCGCGAACGGCATGACGATGGGCGTGGGCGCGGGCCAGATGAGCCGCGTGGACTCGGCGCGCATCGCCAGCATCAAGGCGGAAAACGCAGGTCTGAAGCTCGCGGGTTCGGCTGTGGCGTCGGATGCGTTCTTCCCGTTCCGTGACGGCCTCGACGTCGTGGTCAACGCAGGCGCGACCTGCGTGATCCAGCCGGGCGGCTCGATGCGCGACGACGAAGTGATCGCCGCCGCCGACGAGCACAACATCGCCATGGTGATGACGGGCATCCGCCACTTCCGTCACTGATCGGCACGCATTGAACATGCGAAAGCCCGCTGGACTGTGCGTCCAGCGGGCTTTTTCTTTGCGGCCTCAGCCGGCCGCCCCGCGCATGGCTCGCGGCATCGCCGTCATTCGTTGTACCATCCGAAACACACTCGTTTTTCCCGCATTTCATGAGAATTCTCGGCATCGACCCCGGCTTGCGCGTCACGGGCTTCGGCGTGATCGAACGTCACGGCCACACGCTCTCCTACGTCGCGAGCGGCGTCATCCGTACCGCCGATGCCGATCTACCGACGCGCCTGGGCACCATCTTCGAAGGCGTTTCGACGCTGATCCGCCAGCACGCGCCCGATCAGGCCGCGATCGAAAAGGTCTTCGTCAACGTCAATCCGCAGTCGACGCTGCTGCTCGGCCAGGCGCGCGGCGCGGCCATCTGCGGGCTCGTCTCGGGCGGCGTGCCGGTGGCCGAATACACCGCGCTGCAGCTCAAGCAGGCCGTGGTCGGCTACGGCCGCGCGACCAAGGAGCAGATGCAGCAGATGGTCGTGCGCCTGCTGAACCTCACCGGCACGCCGGGCACCGACGCCGCCGACGCGCTCGGCATGGCGATCTGTCACGCCCACGGCGGCGACACGCTCGCGACGCTCGGCGGCATTGCGCCCGCGCTCGCGAAAAAGGGCGTGCGCGTGCGTCGCGGGCGCTTGATCGGTTGATCTGATCGGTTGATCGGTTCACTCGCTTGATCGGCCAATCGCGCCGGTAAATCCTGGCCGGACGGCTAAGGTTGGCCGCACGCGCGCCGCGCTCCGCTACACTCTGCGCTTTCCCTCATCACTGAATCCGCCATGATCGGTCGCATTGCCGGCGTACTGCTGGAAAAGAACCCGCCGCACCTGCTCATCGACTGCAACGGCGTCGGCTACGAAGTCGACGTGCCGATGAGCACGTTCTACAACCTGCCCAGCAACGGCGAAAAAGTCGTGCTGCTCACGCAGATGATCGTGCGCGAAGACGCGCATCTGCTGTTCGGCTTTGCCACGATCGAAGAACGCTCGACGTTCCGCGAACTGCTCAAGATCACCGGCGTCGGCGCGCGCATGGCGCTCGCAGTGCTTTCGGGCATGAGCGTGAACGACCTCGCGCAAGCGGTCTCCATGCAGGATTCCGCGCGCCTCACGCGCGTGCCCGGCATCGGCAAGAAAACGGCCGAACGTCTGCTGCTCGAACTCAAGGGCAAGCTCGGCGCCGACCTGGGCGCGATGGCTGCTGCGGCGTCGCCGTCCGATCACGCGAGCGACATCCTCAACGCGCTGCTCGCGCTCGGCTATTCGGAAAAGGAAGGCGTCGCGGCGATCAAGAACGTGCCGGCCGGTACGGGCGTCTCCGAAGGCATCAAGCTCGCGCTCAAGGTGCTGTCGAAGGTTTGAGCGGTGCTCGCGCGCGCGGCACGTTGGGTTCGGCAACGCCCTGCTCGGCTCCGCGCGGCACGCGAGGTTCGGCGTGGCGGGCGTGGACTGGTGCGGCAGCGCTCCGCTTCGCGCAATACAGCGCTTCTCGGCACACCAGATCGCGCGAAGCACCGCGTCAGACGCTGCGCGTGGCGCATCGCGTAACACGCAGTGTGGCGCACAGTCTTGCGCACTACGCTGGCTGTTAGTTGCGAAGAAGAACACAGCCTCGCCCAGCGCGCGCACCCCGCGCTGCGCGGCCTGAAAGCGCCCTGCCCGCGTCCAGGTCGCGCGGTACAATCGCTGCATGATCGAAACCGACAAACTCGCCGCCAACCGCGCCAGCGCCGCGCCCGAGCGCGTGATTTCCGCCGCGCCCGCCTCGACTGGCGAAGAGGCGTTCGAGCGCGCGCTGCGCCCGCGCCAGCTCGACGAATACGTCGGCCAGGAAAAGGTGCGCGGCCAGCTCGAGATCTTCATCGAAGCCGCCAAGCGCCGCTCCGAGCCGCTCGACCACGTGCTGCTGTTCGGGCCGCCGGGTCTCGGCAAGACCACGCTCGCGCACATCATCGCGCGCGAAATGGGGGTCAATCTGCGGCAGACGTCGGGGCCGGTGCTCGAACGCGCGGGCGACCTCGCCGCGCTGCTCACCAATCTCGAAGCGCACGACGTGCTGTTCATCGACGAAATCCACCGGCTCTCGCCGGTCGTCGAGGAAATCCTGTATCCGGCGCTCGAGGACTATCAGATCGACATCATGATCGGCGAAGGTCCGGCCGCGCGCAGCGTGAAGCTCGATCTCCAGCCGTTCACGCTCGTCGGCGCGACCACGCGCGCGGGCATGCTCACGAACCCGCTGCGCGACCGCTTCGGCATCGTCTCGCGGCTCGAGTTCTACAACGCGGGCGAGCTGTCGCGCATCGTGCAGCGCTCGGCCGCGCTGCTCGGCGCGCAGATTCATCCCGAGGGCGCGCTCGAAATCGCGCGCCGCTCGCGCGGTACGCCGCGTATCGCCAATCGTCTGCTGCGCCGCGTGCGCGACTACGCCGAAGTGAAGGCCGACGGCTCGATCACCGCGAAAGTCGCCGACGCCGCGCTGCGCATGCTCGACGTCGATCCCGTCGGGTTCGACCTGATGGACCGCAAGCTGCTCGAAGCGATTCTCTACAAGTTCGACGGCGGCCCGGTGGGCGTGGACAATCTCGCCGCCGCGATCGGCGAGGAGCGCGACACGATCGAGGACGTGCTGGAGCCGTATCTGATCCAGCAGGGCTTCCTGCAGCGCACGCCGCGCGGCCGCGTGGCCACGCAGCTCACCTATCGCCATTTCGGCCTGACCGTACCCGACGACGCCCGCGACGCGCGCGGCACGGACTGGGAGCCGGACGCGTCGTAAGGCGCGCCGTCCCGCGAGCGAGTTCACGATGTCCGACCACGCCGGCCGCCGTCACGACGCTCCCGAGCCAAGCGGTTTCGTCGGCCAGCTCGCGCATCGCCTGCGCATGACGCTCGCCGAGAGCGTCACGCATCTCACCACGGGTAGCGGCCCGAAACTCGACTATTCGAATCCGCCGGGCGATCCCGGCCTGTTCGGCCCCGACGCCATCTGCTGGAAAGTGCACGCCGACTTCGCAGGCATGATGGCGGGCGGCATCAGCGCACTACTGCTCCAGGCGCTCCATCCGCTCGCGCTCGCGGGCGTCTGGGACCACTCGACGTTTCGCACCGACATCCTCGGACGTCTGCGCCGCACCGCGACCTTCATCGCAGGTACGACCTACGGCAGCCGCGCCGACGCGCTCGCGCTGATCGCGCGCGTGAAAACCATCCACGAAAACGTGACCGGCTTCGCGCCCGACGGGCGTCCGTATCGCGCGAGCGACCCGGCGCTGCTCACGTGGGTGCACGTGGCGGAGGTGTCGAGTTTTCTCGCGGCGTATCTGCGCTACGTGAATCCCGCGCTGCCTGGCGCGCAGCAGGATCAGTACTACGCCGAAGTCGCGCGCATCGCGCAGTTGCTCGGCGCGACCGAGGTGCCCGCTTCGCGCGCGGAAATCGCCGCCTACCTCGAATCGATGCAGCCCGAACTGGTCGCGAGCGAGCGTACGCGCGAAGTCGTGCGCGTGCTCATGGAGGCGCCCGCGCCGCGCCCGGCGATGCGGCCCGCTGGCGCGCTGCTGCGTCAGGCGGGCATCGATCTGCTGCCGCCGTTCGCGCTGCGCATGCTGGATTTCGAGCGCTTTGCGTTCGCGCGCCGCGCCGTCGTACAGCCCGGCATGCGCGCCGTGGCGCCCGTGCTGCGCTGGGCGCTCGTCAACGGTGTGTCGAAGCGTGCGCGCCGCCGCGCAGCGGCGCCGCCTGCATCACCGGGTTCGCCCGCGTAAAAGAAAACGGCCAACCCGCTCGCGCAGGTTGGCCGTTTTGCATCACGTTCGCTTCACATCCGCATCACGCGCACGGCGTGACGCGACGTGATGCAACGTGATGCGCGCTTACATCTTCACCACGTCGAGCAGCGTCTTCTTGCCCGCCTTGTAGTTGTAGAGCGAGATCACGCCGTGCTTCAGGTCGCCCTTCGCATCGAACGCCGTCTCGCCAATCACGCCCTTGTAGTTCGTGGTCGGGATTTCCGCGAGGATCTTCGCGTGATCGGTCGAGTTCGCGCGCTTCATCGCATCGACGACGATGTACACCGCGTCGTAGGTGAACGGCGCATCGTATTCGACCGGATGGCCGAAGCGCTTCTGATACTTCGCCGAGAACGCCGCGCCGCCGTCCATGCGTTCGAGCGCCATGCCGGCCTGCGAGCAGACGATGTTGTCGGCCGCCGCGCCCGCGAGCTGCGCGAGGCTTTCCGTGCACACGCCGTCGCCCGCCAGCACCTTCGCGCGCAGGCCGAGCTGGCGCGCCTGCTTGGCGAACGGGCCGCCGGTCGAATCCATGCCGCCGTACATGATCGCGTCCGGGTTCTCGCCCTTGATCTTGGTGAGAATCGCGCGGAAATCGACGGCCTTGTCGTTGGTCGCGTCGTGCGAGACGACCTTCATGCCGAGCGATTTCGCGGTCTTCTCGAACTCGTTCGCGAGGCCCTGGCCGTAGGCGGTCGAGTCGTCGACCACGGCGACGGTCTTCACGTTCAGGCTCTTGAGCGCGTAGTCGGCGAGCGCCGGACCTTGCTGCGCATCGGTGGCGACCACGCGGTACGTTGTCTTGAAGCCCTGCTGCGTGTAGGACGGATTCGTCGACGACGGCGAGATCTGCACGATGCCCGCGTCGCTGTAGATCTTCGAGGCGGGAATCGACGCGCCCGAATTCAGATGGCCGATCACGGCGACGACCTTGTCGTCGACGAGCTTCTGCGCAACCTGGGTGGCCTGGCGCGGGTCGGCGCCGTCGTCCTGACCGTCGAGCGCGAGCGTGATCTTCTGGCCGCCGATCGTCAGCCCCTTGGCGTTGATTTCTTCGATGGCGAGGCGCGCGCCGTTTTCGTTGTCCTTGCCGAGGTGCGCGGAACCGCCCGTGAGCGGACCGACGTGACCGATCTTGACGACCTGGTCCGCGGACGCATTTGCGCACATCGCACCGAACGCCACCACGGCGGCGCTCACCGGCAACAGCTTGTGAAGCTTGAACGTCATTGAAAATCTCCTGCGATTTGTTCTGGGAACAGCCTTTCGTATGCAACCCTGGCTTCGTCGGCACCGCCTGCCCGTGGTGCGCGCGCGTCCCTCATCAACGCGCGGCCGGCGCTCGATGCCATCGCCCGAAACACGGGAAATCGCGACGAGGCCCCACCGGTGCGACAAAGCACAAAGGTCGGATGAATGGTATCAGGCGCCCCCGCTTTGCGGTTGGCCTTTGGAAAGCCGGTGAAAGAGGCGGGTAAGCCGTTTGACGCAGACGCTGGAGATAGCCGGGAGCAGCTTGCCGGGCCGGACGGCCCGACGAGAGGACAAGTGCGAAAAAACGCGCTCAGGTCGCGCGCTTGAGGCCGTCGTCGTCGCTGGCCGAAGGCAGATGCGAGACATCGCCCCAATTGACGACTTGCGCGTGCGTCACGCCGCCGTCGCGCGTGAAATCGACGACATTGACGCTCGTGTTCAGCAAGGGCCACGCGCGCGGCGCAGCAAGCTCGATGCTGTTGGCGAAACGGTAGATGCAATCGAGCACGCCGCCGTGCGCGACGACCGCGATGCGGCCTTCGGGATGCTTCGCGAGGATCGGCTCCAGCGCATGCAGCACGCGGTGATAGAACGCGCGCTGCGACTCGCCCTCGGGCGGCTCGAAACCGGGATCGCGCGTTTGCCAGTGCGCGTATTCGTCGGGGAAGCGCTCGGCGATCTCGTCGCTGTCGTGGCCCTGGAACGCGCCGTAGTTGCGCTCGCGCACGCCTTCGGTCAGTTGCAGCGGCAGGCCGAGCGCGTCGGCGATCGGTTGCGCCGTTTGTTGCGCGCGCATCAGATCGCTGGACCAGACCGCATCGAGCCGCACACCGGCTTGCGCTGCTTGCGCGATCTTCGCGGCGAGCCGCTGTGCCTGCTCGACACCGCTTTCAGCGAGCGGAATGTCGATATGCCCCTGGATGCGCTTGATGCGGTTCCAGGCGGTTTCACCGTGACGGATGAAGAGAATCTGCGTGGTCATGAGTCGGCGATGAAATAGCGAAGCGGAAAACCGCTGTTAGTTGCGAGTGCCTGTGGATGCGTCGTTACGCACCTGACGGCACCTGAAGCCAGAACGTCACGGGACCGTCGTTGACGAGCGACACCTGCATGTCGGCGCCGAATTCGCCGGTCTCCACCACAGGGTGCTTCGCGCGCGCCGCCGCGACGAAATAGTCGAACAGGCGGCGGCCCTCGTCGGGCGGCGCGGCCGGCGTGAAGCTCGGACGCAGGCCGCTGTTCGTATCGGCGGCCAGCGTGAACTGCGAAACCAGCAGCAGCCCGCCCGCCGTGCCGTTGCCGTCGATGTTCTGCACCGGCAGATTCATCTTGCCCGCCGCGTCGCTGAAGACGCGGTAGCCCAGCAACTTCGCGAGCAGCTTGTCGGCGTTCGCCTCGGTGTCGCCGCGCTCCGCGCAAACGAGCGCGAGCAGCCCCTGGCCGATCGCGCCGGTCACGCGCCCTTCGACGTCCACCTGCGCGCGGCGCACGCGTTGAATCAGCGCGATCATCGTGCGCGCGCCTTCGACACGCGCACGCCGTTCCAGCCCGAATGCGCCATCACGCGGTCAGCGTCACGCGCGCGAAGCGGCGCTTGCCGACCTGCACGATGAACTCGCCCGCTTCGACCTTCAGGCCCTTGTCGGACACGGTGGCGCCGTCGATCTTCACGCCGCCCTGCTCGATATTGCGCAGCGCTTCGCTGGTCGACGGCACGAGGCCCGCCTGCTTGAGCAGCTGGCCGATGGCCAGCGGCGCGCCCGCGAGCGTGACCGACGGAATGTCGTCCGGCACGCCGCCCTTCGCGCGGTGGTTGAAGTCTTCGAGCGCGCGCTCGGCGTCGCCCTGCGAATGGAAGCGCGCGACGATTTCCTGCGCGAGCAGCACCTTGAAATCGCGCGGATTGCGGCCCGCCTCGATCTCACGCTTGAAGCCTTCGATCTCGGCCAGCGGACGGAACGAGAGCAGCGTGAAGTAACGCCACATCAGCGTGTCCGAGATCGACATCAGCTTGCCGAACATGTCGTTCGGCTTCTCGCTGATACCGACGTAGTTGTTCTTCGACTTCGACATCTTCTCGACGCCGTCGAGGCCTTCGAGCAGCGGCATCGTCAAGATGCACTGCTGTTCCTGGCCGTACTGCTTCTGCAATTCGCGGCCGACCAGCAGGTTGAACTTCTGGTCCGTGCCGCCGAGTTCGAGGTCGGCGTTGAGCGCGACCGAGTCGTAACCCTGCATCAGCGGGTACAGGAATTCGTGGATCGAGATCGGCACGCCGCTCTGGAAGCGCTTGGTGAAGTCCTCGCGCTCCAGAATGCGCGCGACCGTGTAGCGCGACGCGAGCTTGATCATGCCGTCGGCGCCGAGCGGCATCGACCATTCGCTGTTGTAGCGGATCTCGGTCTTTTCGCGGTCGAGCACGAGCGCGGCCTGCTCGAAGTAGGTCTTGGCGTTCGACTCGATCTGCTCGCGCGTGAGCGGCGGACGCGTGGCATTGCGGCCCGACGGGTCGCCGATCAGCGAGGTGAAGTCGCCGATCAGGAAGATCACGTTGTGGCCGAGATCCTGCAGCTGGCGCATCTTGTTCAGCACGACCGTATGGCCGATGTGGATGTCGGGCGCGGTCGGATCGAGGCCGAGCTTGATGCGCAGCGGCTTGCCGGTGGCCGCGCTTTTCGCGAGCTTCTGCTCGAATTCTTCTTCGATCAGCAGTTCGTCGACGCCGCGCTTCGTGACGGCGAGCGCGTGACGAACTTCGTCGGTGACCGGAAAGGCGGTTTTGGCGCCGCTGTTTGGAGTGGAATCGGTGCTCATGCTTCGATCGTTTGGATTGCGTTAGGTCTGGGTCTAGACCGGGATTTTACGTGATTCGACTGACAGGGCCGAGGATCGCGGCGGCGCGGCGGCTTTTTTCACGCCGGGCGGGGCTTTGCGCAGCACTCGCGAACTCCATGCAGGGTCGCATATCGCGCCGATCCGCTCAATTCATCCGATCGGCTTACGCCGAATGGCTATTGCCCCGATAATCTCCGTCAGATTCCCTTCTTTGCCTTTCCGAGAGGAGCACAACGTGGCGCCACGCGAAGCACGAAAAGACAGCGCACATCCCGCCGACGGCGTGTATTTCGGCCTGATGTCGGGCACCAGCATGGACGGCGTGGACGGCATCGCCGTGCGGTTCGAGCAGGGTCAGCGGCCGGTCGTGCTGGCCGAGGCGTTCGTCGGCTTTGCGCAGGGGCTGCGCGAGGCGCTCTTTTCGCTGCAACAGCCCGGCGAAAACGAGATCGAGCGCGCGTCGCTCGCGGGCAACGCGCTCGCGGCGCGCTACGCCGTGTGCTGTCACGAACTGCTGCGCGCGGGCAACCTGAACGCGAGCGAGGTGCGCGCGATCGGCGCGCACGGCCAGACCATCCGGCATCGGCCCGAAAAAGGCTTCACGGTGCAGATCCAGAATCCCGCGCTGCTCGCCGAACTCGCGCACATCGACGTGATCGCCGACTTCCGCAGCCGCGACGTCGCCTCGGGCGGCCAGGGCGCGCCGCTCGTGCCCGCGTTCCACGCGACGCTGTTCGGCTCGCAGGAGGAAACGCGCGTCGTCTGCAATCTGGGCGGCATCAGCAACATCACGATTCTGGACGCCACGGGCTCGGTGCGCGGCTTCGACTGCGGTCCGGCCAACGCGCTGCTCGACCTCTGGTCCGAGCGGCATCTGGGCAAGCCCTACGACGAGAACGGCCAGTTCGCGGCCAGCGGCACGCTGAATCAGCCCTTGCTGAACGCCCTGCTCGACGAGCCGTTTTTCGAGCAGCAGCCGCCCAAGAGCACGGGCCGCGACCTGTTCAACGCACAGTGGCTCGACGCCAAACTGAAGGATTTCAGCACGCTCGCGCCCGCCGACGTGCAGGCGACGCTGGTCGCACTCACTGCCGTGAGCGTCGCGCGCGAGATCGAGCGCCACGCGGGCGACTGCCGCGCAGTGTACGTGTGCGGCGGCGGCGCGCGCAATCCGGTGCTGATGGATGCGCTGCACAAGGCGCTGGAGACGGGCGGCGTGGCCGGCGTGCCGGTCATGACGACCGAGGCGCTCGGCGTGCCGCCGCAGCAGGTGGAGCCGCTCGCGTTCGCGTGGCTGGCGATGCGCTGCGTAGCGCGCGAACCGGGCAATCTGCCGGCGGTCACGGGCGCGGCGGGCGAGCGCGTGCTGGGAGCGATTTATCCGCGCTGAGGCGTGTTGCGCGAAATCGGCGCACGATCAGCAAGAAATCGCGGACGTAAACGAGAAAACGGGGCATGAAGCCCCGTTTTTTTATGCCTGCTGCGCTTCGCTCAGACCGAGAACGACGAGCCGCAACCACAGGTGGTCGAGGCGTTCGGATTCTTGATGACGAATTGCGCGCCGTTCAGATCGTCCTTGTAGTCGATCTCAGCGCCGACGAGGTACTGATAGCTCATCGAGTCGATCAGCAACTGGACGCCGTTCTTGTTCATCACGGTGTCGTCTTCGTTGACGGTCTCGTCGAACGTGAATCCGTACTGGAAGCCCGAGCAGCCGCCGCCTTGCACGAACACGCGCAGCTTCAGCTCCGGGTTGCCTTCCTCGTCGATCAGTTGCTTGACCTTGTCAGCCGCTGCGTCGGTAAAAACGAAGGGACCGGGCATTTCAGTCACGGGGGTCTCGGTGACAGCGTTCATTCGAACTCTCCAAAAAAGCTTCTAGCCGCTATTGTAGGGCTGTTCCTGAGATCGTGCTTAAGCCCAGGAAATCAAGGGTTTCTCGCCGCATTCTTGATGCATATCTCGAATAGGGGCTCGTCCCGTAAACGAAAAAACCGCCCGGCGCACGAGTGCGCGAGGCGGTTTTTGCAGCAACGTGCGCTTCCGCGAGGAGCGCACGCCAAAGCGCGATTAACGCTTCGAGAACTGCTTGCGGCGACGTGCCTTGTGGAAACCGACCTTCTTACGTTCCACTTCACGTGCGTCACGCGTCACGAAGCCAGCTTGCGACAGTGCCGGCTTGAGCGTTGCGTCGTAGTCCATCAGCGCGCGCGTGATGCCGTGGCGAACTGCGCCGGCCTGGCCGGTTTCGCCGCCGCCGTTCACGTTCACCTTGATGTCGAACGTCGCGCCGTGGTTCGTGAGTTCCAGCGGTTGACGCACGATCATCAGCGACGTTTCGCGCGAGAAGTAGTCAGCGATGGGCTTACCGTTGACGATGATGTCGCCCTTGCCCGACTTGATGAAGACGCGAGCGACGGCGCTCTTGCGGCGGCCCGTACCGTAATTCCAGTTACCGATCATGTGGGCTCCCCTTAGATCTCGAGCGCCTTCGGCTGTTGAGCCGAGTGCGGATGCGTTGCGTCTGCGTAGACCTTGAGCTTCTTGATCATCGCGTAGCCCAGGGGGCCCTTCGGCAGCATGCCCTTAACAGCCTTCTCGAGCGCGCGGCCCGGGAAGCGTTCTTGCATCTTGCCAAACGTCGTTTCGTAGATACCGCCCGGGTAACCCGAGTGACGGTAGTACTTCTTGTCCGTGGTCTTGTTGCCCGTGACCTTCAGCTTGCCGGCGTTGATGATGACGATGAAATCGCCAGTGTCGACGTGCGGGGTGAACTCAGGCTTGTGTTTGCCGCGAAGACGGCGCGCCACTTCGCTGGCGACACGGCCGAGAACCTTATCCGTCGCGTCAATCACGTACCATTCGCGCTGCACTTCATGTGCCTTGGCGGAAAAAGTCTTCATGATCGATCCAAAAAAATAACTTGTGCCCTGATTCGGTCCTGCTTGTGTAATGGCACTCGTTGGCGCCGGCGCAGGCTCTCCCTGATTTCTCCCGCGGGCATGAATGCGGGGAACCTCGGATTATAAAGGGAAATTTGGCCAGCGGTCAAAAATCGTACGGACTTTCTGCTGACGGCGGTCGGCGCCATGCCGGATGCGGGGCCGGATGCGCGCGATGACGCACGGGAATCGCCCTGAAAAACGCGGACGAAAAAAAGCCCAAGCGTTGTTGGCTCGGGCTTAATCCACCTTTTGGAGGAGGGTGGAGGAGACATGCTGAGGTGTCGTGAAGCACGACAACCAATGTGACGAATTATACGGATCGGCCTTGTGCGGCGCAAGGAAATTCGTATCGCGAAAGACGAAACCATAATGTGAAATGGTAAATCCACGACGCAGCGCGGGTGTTTCCCATAAAAATCAATATGTTGAGAAATTTCATCCGCGGACCGGGGCGCTTTGACTAGAACGAATCCCCTAATTGCATCAGGGAAATCCCTCTTGTTCGTGAGATGTCGCGCCGCAACATTCAAGTCACGGGCATAAGCCGCGCGCGCCATGTCCCCCCGGACATACCTGTAAGGCGCGGGCTACAATGCCGGCTGAATCAAGAATATTGAGCTGAGGCAAAGCGCATGGAATGCAAAGTTAGCTGGATGGGTCAGGACGGCATGGCGTTCGCCGCCGAAACGGGCAGCGGCCACCTCGTCAACATGGACGGCGCACCGGAAGGCGGCGGCCACAACCTCGCGCCGCGCCCGATGGAAATGGTGCTGCTCGGTACGGGCGGCTGCACGGCCTACGACGTGGTGCTGATCCTGAAGAAAAGCCGCCAGGAAGTCAGCGGCTGCAGCGTCACGCTCAAGGCCGACCGCGCGAGCGAAGACCCCAAGGTGTTCACGAAGATCCACTTCCACTTCACCGTGACCGGCAAGAACCTGAACCCGGCCACCGTGGAACGCGCGATCAACCTGTCGCACGACAAGTACTGCTCGGCGTCGATCATGATCGGCAAGACCGCCGAGATCACGCACTCGTTCGAGATCGTCGCGGCGTAAGACACGCACGACTCGCGCGATCCGGGCGAGTCACACGATCCGGACGTCGGGAAATGAAAAAGCCGGCGCGGTTCTCAATGAACCGCGCCGGCTTTTTGTCGATATGAGGCGGCAAAGCAGGCCGATAAGCCGGATTCTGTGCACGCGCCGCATCCGAAGACGCGCCGCGCGTGGCAGCCATTCCTCTAGGCGCGCCATTGCTGACGCGCTCAAGCTTCCTACCCGCAGACGAAATGGGGGCCCCATCCTGCATCCCGAAGATGCGCGCCTGCCTACTTGGAATTGCTCCGGGTGGAGGTTACCGTGCCGTCTACGTCACCGCAGACGCGGTGCGCTCTTACCGCACCGTTTCACCCTTACCTGATCCCGACCGAAATCGGGCCATCGGCGGTCTGTTCTCTGTTGCCCTGTTCCGCGTGTCGCCACGGATGGCCGTTAGCCATCACCCTGCCCTGTGGAGTCCGGACTTTCCTCGCCCCCTTGGCCGAAACCTCGGGGCCGCGACTGCCTGGCCTACTTTGCGAGGCGCGATCTTAGCACGGTCGCGCCGACTGTGCCCGCCGCGCCGGGGCGATGCCGGGACCAACCCGGGACGATTCAGCGCGCGCGCCGGCCGGGGCGGAACACGGAGGTGTCGTCGTAGAACGCGGCGTCTTCGTTGGGCGCCCACCAGCCGGGAATGCCCAGCACCGGCAGCGGCGCGAAGCTGCGCCCGCTCAACTGCGTGGCGGCGGCGAGTTCGGCGCTGACCGTGGCGTCGAGAAACGCGTTGCGCTCGGCGCGCGGCCATGTGAAATAGGCCTGCGGCACCTCGACCACCCAAGCGTGCGCCGTGCACGCGGCATACGGCGCGATGAGTTTTTCGAGCAGCGCGTGGCCGAACACGCGCACTTCGCAGCGCGCCGCGCCGTCCAGCGTTTCGCCGATCGCCGGTTCCCACAGCGCGCGCCCCGACACGAACAGCGCGCGCCAGTCGAAACCGCGCAAGGCCTGCGTGAGCGCCGGATCGGCCGACGCGAACAGCACGGCGTTTTCGTCGAACAGCGTGAGCGCGTCGCGCACGCCGCCGCGCGTCGGGCCGACGCCGAACACGTCGATCGCCGCCGCCTGGCGCGCGTTGAGCGCCGCCTTGATGCGCGGAAACGCAAACCAGTGCAGCGCGTTGAAGAAGTCGTGGAGGTTGTGGCGCGTGGGCACGCCGCCCGTCGCGGCGATATGCCCTTCGTAGGACGCGCCCTCGGGCAGATCGTCCTGAGCGATGAAGCCGAGCGCCTCGCCGCGTCCGGTGCGATGACCGGCCGCGCGCGCATCGGCGTTCAGTTCTTCCAGATAGCGCGCGTAGCCCGCCAGCGCGGCCTGCTGCCAGCGCCGCCCGCGCGCTTCGTGCTGGGCGAACCACGGGTGCGCCCAGTCGATGTCGGCGAAACTGCCTTCGGGCAGACGGCGCTTCTGGGATGCGGCGGACCCGGCGCGCGCCGCGGTCGATGCGTGCGCATCGAGCGTCTGCGGTGTCACACCAGGCGTCGCACCGGGCGTCAAACTCAAACCAGCTTCCAGCCGATCGTCTCGCCGCCGCGCAGCGGCACGACGGGCACGTCGCCGGCCAGCACTTCGGCGGGCAGCGTCCAGTCTTCGCGACGCAGCGTGACCTTTTCGGCGCTGCGCGGCAGGCCGTAGAAGTCCGCGCCGAAGAAGCTCGCGAAGCCTTCGAGCTTGTCGAGCGCGCCCGCGTTGTCGAACGCTTCGGCGTAAAGCTCCAGCGCGTGCAGCGCCGTGTAGCAGCCCGCGCAGCCGCAGGCGTGCTCCTTCAGGCCCTTCGCGTGCGGCGCGCTGTCGGTGCCGAGGAAGAAGCGCGCGTCGCCCGACGTGGCCGCTTCGACCAGCGCCACGCGATGCGTCTCGCGCTTGAGAACCGGCAGACAGTAATAGTGCGGACGGATACCGCCCTGGAAAATCGCGTTGCGGTTGTAGAGCAGATGGTGCGCCGTGATGGTCGCGCCGAGCAGGCCGGGCGCGGCGTTATCGGCGCGGATGTAATCGACGGCGTCCTTCGTCGTGATGTGCTCGAACACCACCTTCAGGCCCGGGAAATCGCGGCGCAGCGGCGTCATCACGCGGTCGATGAAGACTTTCTCGCGGTCGAACAGGTCGATGTCGGCGCTCGTCACCTCGCCGTGCACGAGCAGCGGCATGCCCACTTCCTGCATCGCTTCGAGCGTTTTCGCGCACTTGCGGATGTCGGTCACGCCCGCGTCCGAATTCGTGGTCGCGCCCGCCGGATACAGCTTCACGCCATGCACGAAACCGCTCGCCTTGGCGCGGCG
Organism: Paraburkholderia sp. J94; assembly: GCF_905220285.1. Lineage (NCBI taxonomy): Bacteria > Pseudomonadati > Pseudomonadota > Betaproteobacteria > Burkholderiales > Burkholderiaceae > Paraburkholderia > Paraburkholderia sp. J94. The sequence continues at coordinate 52,487 of NZ_CAJMZH010000023.1, forward strand.
GATTTCCTCGGGCGGCGTGTTGTCGGTCAGATACAGCGTCATCAGCGGCTCGAACTTCATGCCCGCGGGCAGCGCCGCGAGAATGCGGTCGCGATACGCGGCGGCCAGCTCGGTCGTCGTGACCGGCGGCTTGAGGTTCGGCATGATGATCGCGCGGCCGAACTGGCGCGCCGTGTGCGGCAGGACCGCCGCCAGCATCGCGCCGTCGCGCACGTGGAGGTGCCAGTCGTCGGGGCGGGAGAGCGTGAGGGTCGTGGGGGAAGAAGCGTTCATGGCGTGATGTGAGGCGCGGCTAGGGATCGATCGGAGCGCCGGCGGCGGCTTTCCGTACCTTCCAGGCATATCGTAACTGCGCGTAACGGCGCGCGGCGGCGTGCGCCGAGGTTCGATCGCGCCTCGATAACGCGAGGCGTCGCGTGCGCACGACAGCGCCCGACCTGACGCGCATCGCCGATGCCCGTGCGGCGGCCTTGTGAGCCGGGCCGGAAAGCATCCGACAAATTTCGTATTGGCGCGCAGCGGGCCGGTGATATGCTTGGAAAATCATCATTGTACCGGGTCACGCGCCCAGCTTCGCCCGCAGCACGACACCAGCACCATGTGCCAACTTCTCGGAATGAACTGCGCCGCGCCGACGGACGTCACGTTCTCCTTCACAGGATTCGCGGCGCGCGGCGGCGCCACTGATCACCACGCCGACGGCTGGGGGATCGCGTTCTTCGAGGACAAGGCCTGCCGCCTCTTCATCGACAATCAGGCATCGGCGCGCTCGCCGATCGCCGAGATGGTGAAGAACTACCCCATCAAGTCGCGCAACACCATCGCGCATATCCGCAAGGCCACCCAGGGCAGTTGCGCGCTGGAGAACAGTCATCCGTTCCAGCGCGAGCTGTGGGGCCGCCACTGGATCTTCGCGCACAACGGCGACCTGCAGGACTTCAATCCGGTGATGTCGGGCGTCTACCAGCCGGTCGGCACCACCGACAGCGAACGCGCGTTCTGCCTGCTGCTGCAAGGGCTGCGCAAGGCGTTTCCGAATTCGCAGCCGCCGCTCGAAGAACTGTTCGCCACGCTCGAAACGCTCACGCGCGAGATCACGCAGTTCGGCGTGTTCAATTTTCTGATGTCGAACGGCCAGGCGCTGTTCGCGCACTGCTCCACGCATCTTTACTATCTGGTGCGGCGCTGGCCGTTCTCCACCGCGCATCTCGTGGATGCCGACGTGTCGATCGACTTCGCGAAATACACGACGCCCGAGGACCGCGTGGCCGTGATCGCCACCGCGCCGCTCACCGACAACGAAGTCTGGACGCGTTTCGCGCCCGGCGACCTGCTGATGTTCCAGCACGGCGAAGTCGTTGCGCAGACCAGCGTGCCGGTGCCGCAGAAGGTGCTCGACAAGCTCAAGAATCCGTCGCTGGACGCGTCGGCGAGCGCCTCGCGCGTGTCGCCGTGCGCGCAGCAGCCCGGCGCCGTCGACCCGGAAGCAGTCGCCGCGCTGCAGAGCTGGGGCGAATAAGGCCGCGATTTCATCAGCGCAACATCGCGCATCGTCGATCACGCACGCAAAAAAGCCGCGCAAGCCCAAAGGGCCGCGCGGCTTTTTTCATTGACCGCCGTGCTGCTGCAAGCGCGAACCCGAGCCGATATAACCGGCGCGGGCCCAACGCATCAGTGCAGGATCTTCGCCAGAAAATCCTTCGCGCGATCCGACTTCGGATTGGCGAAGAAGTCTTCCTTGCGGTCGTCCTCGACGATGGCGCCCTTGTCCATGAAGATCACGCGGTGCGCGACCTTCTTCGCAAAGCCCATTTCGTGCGTCACGCACATCATGGTCATGCCTTCCTGGGCGAGTTCGACCATCACGTCGAGCACTTCGTTGATCATCTCGGGGTCGAGCGCCGAGGTGGGTTCGTCGAACAGCATCGCGATGGGGTCCATCGAGAGCGCCCGCGCGATCGCCACGCGCTGCTGCTGGCCGCCCGAAAGCTGGCCCGGGAATTTGTCGGCATGAGCGCGCAGACCCACGCGATCGAGCAGCTTGAGGCCCTTTTCGGTGGCTTCGTCCTTGCTGCGGCCGAGCACCTTGACCTGCGCGAGCGTGAGGTTTTCGGTGATCGACAGATGCGGGAACAGCTCGAAGTGCTGGAACACCATGCCCACCTTCGAGCGCAGCTTCGAGAGATTGGTGCGCTTGTCGCCCACCGACTGGCCGTTGACGAGGATCTCGCCCTGCTGGAACGGCTCCAGACCGTTGACGGTCTTGATGAGCGTCGACTTGCCCGAACCCGACGGGCCGCACACGACCACGACTTCGCCCTTCTTCACTTCCGTCGTGCAGTCGGTCAGCACCTGGAACTGGCCGTACCACTTCGATACGTTCTTAATTGAAATCATCTTGCGACCTTTTTCTGAAGACCTTTCACAAGGCTCGACGCGATCACGCAGATCACGAAATAGCATGCGCCCGCGAACAGTACCATCTCGACCATCGTCCCGTCACGGTCACCGATATTGGCGGACGTGCGGAAGAAGTCGGCGAGGCTGATCACGTAGACGAGCGAGGTGTCCTGAAAGAGCACGATGGCCTGCGTGAGCAGCAGCGGCACCATCGCGCGAAACGCCTGCGGCAGCACCACGAAGCGCATCGCCTGGCCATAGCGCATGCCGAGCGCGAACGACGCGTTCACCTGCCCGCGCGGCACCGCCTGAATGCCCGCGCGGATGATTTCCGAATAATACGCGGCCTCGAACAGCGAGAACGCGATCATCGCGGACGCAAGGCGAATGTCGATGTCGGGCGAGAGGCCCAGCAGATTCTGCAGCACCTGCGGCACGATCAGGAAGAACCACAGCAGAACCATCACGAGCGGAATCGAGCGGAACACCGTGACGTAGCCCTTCGAGAACCACTCGAGCGGCTTCACGCCCGAGAGCCGCATGAGCGCGAGCAGCGTGCCCCAGAGAACGCCCACCACGATCGCGCAGACCGTGATCTTGAACGTGACGATGGCGCCGGTCCACAACGTCGGCAGTGCGCCCGGAATACCGCTCCAGTCGAAATGATGCATCACTTGCCTCCGATATAGCCTGGCAGCCGGCTTTTCGCTTCGACCCAGCGCATCAGCATCATGACGATCAGGTTGATCAGCACATAGGCGAGCGTGACCGAGATGAACGACTCATAGGTTTGCGCCGTGTAGTCGACGAGCTGGCGCGCCTGCGCCGAAAGATCGAGCAGACCGATGGTCGACGCGACCGCCGAGTTCTTGAAGATGTTCAGAAACTCGGAGGTGAGCGGCGGCACGATGATGCGGTACGCGACCGGCAGCAGCACGTAGCGGTACGTCTGCCATTGCGTGAAGCCCATCGCGAGACCGGCGGCGCGCTGGCCGCGCGGCAGCGCGTTGATGCCCGAGCGCACCTGCTCGCACACGCGCGCGGCCGTGAACAGGCCGAGACAGATCACCGACGCCGAGAAGAACTGCACGCCGGGCGGCAGTTGCTTGAACGCGTTGCCGATCGAGGGCGGCAGGATTTCCGGCAACACGAAGTACCAGATAAAGAACTGCGCGATCAGCGGAATATTGCGGAAGATCGCCACGTAGACCGTGCCGAGACCCGCGAGGAATGTGTTCGGCACCGTGCGCAGCACGCCGAAGATCGAACCGACGATGAGCGCGATAACCCACGCGCACAGCGACACCGACACCGTCACCCAGAGACCCGAAATGAGCCAGCCGAGGTAGGTCGTGGGTTCGCCCGTCGAGACCGGGCTGAGCAAGATGCCCCAGTTCCAGTGATAGGACATGAAGATACTCCAACAAAAAGAACGGAAGAAGCGCCGCTTCTTCCGTTCCGTTCTAAACGCTGGTCAAAGCTGCGACCGGACTTAGTCGATGGCCTTGTCGTTGGGGCTCTTGTAGAGCGCCTTCATGTCTTCGCTTTCCGGGAAGTTCAGGTTGAGACCCTTCGGCGGAATCGGCGACTCGAACCACTTCTTGTAGATCGCGTCGGCTTCGCCCGAGGTCTCGACCTTGGCGATCGCGTCGTCGGCGACCTTCTTGAACTCGGGGTCGTTCTTGCGCAGCATGCAGCCGTAGGCTTCACGCGATTGCGGCGTGCCGACGATCACGAAATCGCCCGGATTGTTCGACTTCGCGCGCTCGCCCGCGAGCAGTGCGTCGTCCATCATGAACGCGACCGCGCGGCCCGTGGAGAGCGTCAGGAACGACTCGCCGTGGTCCTTCGCGCTGATGATGTTCATGCCCAGGCTCTTGTCCTGGTTCATCTTGCGCAGCAGACGCTCGGAGGTCGTGCCCGCCGTCGTCACGACGGTCTTGCCCTTGAGGTCGGCGAAATCCTTGATGCCCGAATCCTTCTTGGTCATCAGACGCGTGCCGATCACGAAAATCGTGTTCGTGAACGCTGCTTGCTGCTGGCGTTCCGCGTTGTTCGTGGTCGAGCCGCATTCGATGTCGACCGTGCCGTTCTGCACGAGCGGAATGCGGTTCTGCGACGTGATCGGAACCATCTTGACCTTGAGGTTCGGCATGTTCAGCTTCTGCTTCACGGCTTCGACGATTTTCATCGCGAAGTCCTGCGAGTAGCCGATCACGTTCTGCTTGTCGTCATAGTAGGAAAACGGGATCGACGATTCGCGGTGGCCCAGCGAAATGACGCCGGTGTCCTTGATTTTTTTCAGCGTCCCCGAGTCCTGCGCCTGGGCACTCGCGGCGACCAAACCGAGAGTGGCGAGAACGAGCGCGGCCTTTTTGATTTTCATCTGTGATCTCCTTTGCAAGAATCGCGGCCAGTGTAGCAAAGTAATTATTTTGAAAGTATATAGACGGACCCTGGCGTTGTAAGCGCGCACGCGCGCGCGTGTAGGGCTTGCCGCACATACGGATGCCATAGGGAAAACTCGCGGGAAAACTCGCGGAAACCACGCGGGAAAGCCCGCGGCAAAACCCGTCTGGAAACCTCAAAAGAAAAGGCGGACGGCCTCTTGTGGAGACCGTCCGCCTTGACGCGCGGCCTGGGTAGGCCGCACGTATTTTGTACCGATGCCGCTCGCATGGGCCGCCCGAACGGGCGCCATGCGGCAGGCCGGAAAGATTCGTGAATCAGGGATACAGGCCGCGCATTTCGCGTGCCATCAGGATGCGCTTGCACGCCACGATAAACGCTGCGGTACGCATCGACACGCCCTGCTCGCTCGACACCTGCCAGACCGCCGTGAACGCTTCGCGCATCACACGTTCGAGACGCTCGTTGATCTCGCCTTCGGTCCAGAAGAAGCTCGAGAAGTCCTGCACCCATTCGAAGTACGAAACCGTCACGCCGCCCGCGTTCGCCACCACGTCCGGGATCACGAGCACGCCCTTGTCGTGCAGGATGTCGTCGGCGGCCGTCGTGGTCGGGCCGTTCGCGCCTTCCACGATGATCTTCGTGCGGATCTTGCCGGCGTTGTGCTCGGTGATCTGGTTTTCCAGCGCGGCCGGAATCAGGATGTCGGTTTCGATGGTCCAGAATTCGTCGTTGCCGAGCATGTCGGCGCCCGCGAAGCCTGCCACGCCGCCCGTCTTCGCGACGTGTTCGAGCAGCGCCGCTGCGTCGAGACCCGTCGACTTGTAGATCGAGCCGGTGTGATCCTGCACGGCGACGATCTTCGAGCCGGCTTCCTGGAACAGGCGGGCCGCGATGCCGCCCACGTTGCCGAAGCCCTGCACGGCGATGCGTGCGCCTTCGATCGACAGACCCTTGCGGCGAGCCGCTTCGCAGCCGACCACGAACACGCCGCGGCCCGTCGCTTCCTTGCGGCCGAGCGAGCCGCCGAGCGAGATGGGCTTGCCGGTCACGACGCCCGTGGCCGTCTGGCCCTGGTTCATCGAGTACGTGTCCATCATCCACGCCATGATCTGCTCGTTCGTGTTGACGTCCGGCGCGGGAATGTCGGTGTTCGGTCCGATGATGATGCCGATTTCGCTGGTGTAGCGGCGCGTCACGCGCTCGAGCTCACCACGCGACAGCGTGCGCGGATCGACGCGGATACCGCCCTTCGCGCCGCCGTACGGCACGTTCACAGCCGCGTTCTTCACCGACATCCACGCGGACAGCGCCATCACTTCGGACAACGTAACGTCCTGGTGATAACGCACGCCGCCCTTGCCGGGACCGCGCGAAACGTTGTGCTGGACGCGATAGCCTTCGAAGTGCGCCACGGTGCCGTTGTCGAGTTCGATCGGGCAGTCGACGATCAGGATGCGCTTCGGACGCTTGAGCGTCTCGAGCCAGCGCGACAGCGAACCGAGATACGGCGCGACGCGATCGACCTGACGAAGATAGTTGCCCCACGGACCGAGATCGTCCGCGTGAAGGTAAGACGGAACCGACGAAGACACTGCAGACTGCTGTTGGGAAGACATGAACGCTCCAGCGATCGAAGAAGTGGTGCCATTGTCAGAAAAGGCCCACGTCTATGCCAATGCCGTTTGGTCATCGCGTCATGCTTTTCTTGCATAACGTGTCGGAAGTCGAAAAAACTTGTCGCTGGCTCCGCTATTTACAGGCGTTTTCGAGGTGCGCATGGGCGGCCGCGCGCATTGTTGCCGCGCGCGAAAAAGACCTTCTACGCGAATGCGTGAGGTCACAAGCGATCACGCGTGATCGCGCATGAGCGGGCGCGAGCGGGCGCGTGCCGCCTGCGGGTCAGGCGGCACATCGCTTACGTGAAAGGCTGATTAACGCAGTTACGCGCCGTTGCGCGCGAGTTCGTCGCTGACCGCGTCCCAGACCGCGCGCACGAGCGCTTCGCGCGCGTCGTTGCCTTGCGCGGCGAGCTTGTCGCGATAGAGGCGGATTTCCATGTCGAGCGTGAACTGGCCTTCGGGCGAGCCGCGCGTGCCGCGATCGAGGCGGATCAGCTTGCCTTGCGCCACCGCGTCCTCGACCGCGCTGTGCGGCAGGAACGCGATGCCGTGGCCCGCGAGCGCCATCGCCTTGAGCCCTTCGGCCATATCGGTTTCGTAGACGCGGTCCAGATAGAGCCGCGCGGGCGCGTTCGCCACGATCACTTCGGTCATGCGGCCGAGATAGGCGTTCGGCGTGTAGGAGAGGTACGGCGCGGGCGCGTCCGGCGTGCCCGGCAGCGTGTAGCGCGCGCGCCCGGCGCGCTGCGGCGCCGAGTACGGGCTGATCGATTCGATGCCGAGCGTGAGCGTGTCGTAGCGCGCCGGATCGAGCGTGACCGGGTGGCTCGGATGGTGATAGCCCATCACGAGGTCGCAGCCGCCTTCCACGAGCGAGAGCACGGCATCGTGCACGTTCAGCGCGCGCAGCCGCGTGTGGATGCGTCCGAGCTTGGCCTCGACGCGCTGGAGCCAGCGCGGGAAATACGTGAGCGAGAGCGTGTGCGGCACCGCGAATTCGATGGTCGCCTCGGGCGTGGCCGTGTGCCCGCGCAACAAGGTGCGCGCCTCGTGGAACTGCGAGAGCATCGCGAGCGCCTGCTCGTAGAACACCTGGCCCGCCGGCGTGAGACGCGTCGGGTAAACCGAACGGTCGATCAGTTCCGTGCCGAGCCACGCTTCGAGCGCCTGGATGCGGCGCGAGAACGCCGGCTGCGTGACGTGCCGCAGCTCGGCCGAGCGGCTGAAACTATGCGTTTCCGCGAGCGAAACGAAGTCTTCGAGCCATTTGAGTTCCATGCGGGACCGGCGAGCGAATGAGAAGTCCGCATTCTAGGCCCGCGCGCGGGCGCTGTCAGCGCAGCGCGGCCTCCAGCTCCGCCACCACGCCGCGCCAGTCGCCGAGCGTGGTCTGCCGGAACAGCCGCGCGGACGGATACCAGACCGAGTCGCGGCGGCCCATGCCCCAGCGCCAGTCGGGCTGCGCGGCGAGCAGCACCCAGACCGGCTTGCCGAGCGCCCCCGCGAGATGCGCGACCGACGTATCGACGGTAATCACGAGATCGAGCGCCTCGATCAGCGCGGCCGTGGCGGCGAAATCGGGCAGATCGTCGCCGACCGCGTGCAGCGGCCAGCGCCCCGCCACGTCGGGCAACTGCTTGACGCCCTCGCCCTTCTGGATCGCGAACCACGCATTGCCCTTGAGCGCAGCCAGCGGCAGCAGCGCGGTCAGCGGCAGCGAGCGGAAGGCGTCGAAATGATGGCGCGGATTGCCCGCCCAGACGAGCCCGATGCGCCGCCGCGCGCCCGCCGAGCGCGCCGCCACGCGCATGCGCCACATCTCGACGAGGGCCGGATCGGCGCGCATATAGGATGGGGGCGCGTAAATCGGCTGACCGGGGAATTTCAGCGGCAAGCTCATCACGTCGCACCAGTAGTCGTAGTCGCGCGCCATGGCCGCGTCGCTGGGCGCGGCGTCGAGCACGCGCGCGACGCCCGGCACCGTCGCCGCCAGCGAGGCCAGTTCGGGCGCGACCCACGCATCGACCTGAGCGCCTTGCTCGGCGAGCCACTGTGCGTAACGCACGAACTGCATCTGGTCGCCGACGCCCTGCTCGCGCGCGATCAGGAAACGCTTGCCCGCGAGCGGCTCGCCCTGCCCGCCCTGCCATTCAGGCGGCGGCAGCGTGCGATAGTTGGGCTTGCCGAGCGTCGTGGTCTTGCGGTCCTCGAACAGCGGCCAGCCCTCGTCGTAATCCTGGCGGCGCAGCAACAGCATGCCGAGCTGGAAGCGCGATTCCGGCAACGCGGGGTTCAGTTCCAGCGCGCGCCGATAGTACGTTTCGGCTTCGTCGTAGCGCGCCAGCGCCGTGTAGGCGAACGCGAGATTGTTGACGACGCCCGCGGCCTCGGGCTTGAGCGCCGCCGCGCGCCGATAGAGCGGAATCGCCTCGTCGTAGCGATGCATCGCGTCGTAGGCGTAGCCGAGTTCGAACAGCGCGTGCGCATTGTCCGGCTCGCGCGCGACGACCGGCTCGAAACAGGCGGCCGCCTCCGCGTGCTGGCCCGACGAGCGCAGCAATTTGCCCAGCGCCATGAGCGTGGCCGTGTCGTGCGGCGCCAGCGCGCGCGACGCGCGATAGTGCGCGATGGCGGTGTCGGTGCGGCCCGCCTTTTCGAGCGCGCGCCCGAGATTGAAGGCGAAATGCGCCGATTGCGGTTCGATCTCGCGCGCGCGCCCGTAATGACGCTCCGCGCCTGCGAGATCGCCGAGTTCGATCAGCGCATTGCCGAGGTTGTTGTGCGCATTGGCGAAATCGGACGACAACGCGAGCGCCTGGCGCTGGAACGCCGCCGCGCTCACGTGATCGTTCAGGCGCGCCGCGACCACGCCGCGATTGCTCAGGCATTCCGCGTCGAGAGGATCGAGCGCCAGCGCGCGGTCCATGAACCCGGCCGCGCGCGCGAGTTCGCCGCGGCCCATCGCCAGCACGCCGAGGTAGTGCAAGGCGCGCGCGCAGCGCGGATCGCACGCGAGCGCGCGCTCGTACAGCGCCTGCGCGGCGTCGAGCCGTCCGGCGCGGTGTTCGGTGAGAGCGGAGTCGACGAGCCCGGCGGCATCGTCGGGCAAGGCGGAGAAGGAATCGCGGTTCATGCGGATCGGGAATCGAGAAGCAGCAAAGGCTGCCGACCCACTTACCGTATGCCCCGCCCCGGCCGATGTCTGTCAGACAGTTCCGAAACTCTGACGCCGCGCACCATCGCACCATCGGGCCACGCAGGAGCGACACACGCGCCACACACGCCCCCTGCCGCACCCGTCCAGAATCCCCGACCGGACGCTGTCAGCGTGGTGATAAAATACCAGGCTCCCCCCGGTTCCTTTCTGATCGTAACGCCACACGTTACGTCCCCATCATGTCCGACACTCGTCCCGATACCCTCTTCGCGCTCAACGCGCTTTCCCCGCTCGACGGCCGCTACGCCTCGAAAACCGAAGCCCTGCGCGAATGGCTCTCGGAAGCCGCCTTCATGCGCAACCGCGTGACCGTGGAAATCCACTGGCTGATCGCGCTGTCGCAGGCCGGCTTCGCGGAAGTGCCGCGCTTCTCGGAAGCGTCGGAGCAGTTCCTGCTCAAGCTCGCCGAGAACTTCACGGCGCACGACGCCGCGCGCATCAAGGACATCGAGCGCGTGACGAACCACGACGTGAAGGCGGTCGAGTACTGGCTCAAGGAATCGGTGAAGGGCCAGCCGGAACTGGAGCGCGCAAGCGAGTTCATCCACTTCGCCTGCACCTCGGAAGACATCAACAACACGTCGCACGGCCTGATGCTCGCCGGCGCGCGTGAACACGTGATCCTGCCGGCGCTGCGCTCGGTGCATCAGCGCCTCGTGGCGCTCGCGCACGCCCAGGCCGACCAGCCGATGCTCTCGCGCACGCACGGTCAGCCCGCCAGCCCGACCACGCTCGGCAAGGAAGTCGCGAACGTCGCGGCCCGCCTCGCGCGCGCGATCACGCGTATCGAGAAGGTCGAACTGCTCGGCAAGATGAACGGCGCGGTCGGCAACTTCAACGCGCACCTGTCGGCGTACCCGGAATTCGACTGGGAAGCGTTCTCGAAGAACGTCGTCGAGCAGCGCCTGAAGCTCACGTTCAATCCGTACACGATCCAGATCGAGCCGCACGACTACATGGCCGAACTGTTCGACGCCGTCGCGCGCGCGAACACGATCCTGCTCGACCTCGACCGCGACGTCTGGGGCTACATCTCGCTCGGCTACTTCAAGCAGAAGCTGAAGGCCGGCGAAATCGGTTCGTCGACGATGCCGCACAAGGTCAATCCGATCGACTTCGAAAACTCGGAAGGCAACCTCGGCCTCGCGAACGCGACGCTGCGCCACCTCGCCGACAAGCTGCCGGTTTCGCGCTGGCAGCGCGACCTGACCGACTCGACGGTGCTGCGCAACATCGGCGTCGCGTTCGGCTACTCGCTGCTCGCCTATGACGCGCTGATCCGCGGCATCGACAAGCTCGAAGTGAACCCGCAGCGCCTGAACGACGACCTCGACGCCACGTGGGAAGTGCTGGCCGAGCCGGTGCAGACCGTGATGCGCCGCTACGGCATCGAGAATCCGTACGAGCAGCTCAAGGAACTCACGCGCGGCAAGGGCATCACGCGCGAAGCGCTGCAAACCTTCGTTTCGGGCCTCGCGATTCCTGAAGACGCGAAAAAGCGTCTGCTGGAAATGACGCCCGCCTCGTACATCGGCAAGGCCGCCGAACTGGCGAAGCGCATTTCGTAAGCGCATTCGCGGGTCGGCGCGCTTTGCGCGCCGCCAAACCGCCGTCAAACAAAAAGCCCCGGTTCGATGCCGGGGCTTTTTTTATCCGCACGCCTTGATCGGCATGCGGCGACGAACCGCGCGAATCAACCCGCGCGGCGCGTTTCGAGCTGCTTGAGCACATCGTCGACGATCTGTTCGGGCGTGAGCTCGATGCTCACCTGGATCGCTTCGTCGGCGCCCGGCACTTCGAGCGTGTCGAGCTGGCTTTGCAGCAGCGACGGATCGAAGAAGTGACCGGTGCGCGTGGCGAGGCGCTCGTGCAGCACCTCGTACGAGCCGTGCAGATAGACGAACACGACGTCATGATCGCCGCCGCGCAGGATGTCGCGGTACGAGCGCTTGAGCGACGAGCACGTGAACACGGCCGTCTCGTGCGCGCGCTGCTTTTCCTCGATGGCGGCGCGGATCGTGCGCAGCCACGGCCAGCGGTCGTCGTCGGTGAGCGGATTGCCGTCGTGCATCTTCTTCTTGTTGGCTTCGCTGTGGAAAGCATCGCCGTCGGTGAAGGTGCACTGGAGGCGCTCGGCCAGCATCTCGCCGATGCGCGTCTTGCCGGCGCCCGACACGCCCATTGCAATCAGAATCATCTACTGCTCCTCAGTCGGCGGCCGCCGCGGCGTAAGCGCCGCGTGCCGCCTCATGCAAAATTGCCTGTTACACCACTGCCGAGAGCGCGAACGTCAGTCCGAGGCCCAGCAGCGAAATGATGGTCTCCAGCAGCGACCAGGTCTTGAACGTCTGACCCACGGTCATGCCGAAATATTCCTTGATCAGCCAGAATCCGCCGTCGTTGACGTGCGAGAAGATCAGCGAGCCCGAACCCGTGGCGAGCACGAGCAGTTCCGGCTGAACCGTGACGCCGGCCGCCGAGGCGATCGGCGCGACGATGCCGCACGCGGTGGTCATCGCGACCGTGGCCGAGCCCGTCGCGAGACGGATCAGCGCGGCGACCAGCCAGCCGAGCAGAAGCGGTGACAGATGCGCCGTCTGCGCGAGTTCGACGATCTGCTTCGAGACGCCGCTGTCCATCAGCACGCGGCCGAAACCGCCGCCCGCGCCCACGATCAGCGTGATGCCGGCGATCGGCGCGAGGCAGTCGCCGCAGAACTTCTGGATCTGCTCGCGATTGAAGCCGCGTTGCGCACCGAAGGTCCAGAAGCTTACCAGCACGGCGATCAGCAGCGCGACATCGGAGGTGCCGACGAAATGCAACAGATTGTTCGGCAGCGTCTTCGGCGTAAACACGAGGTCGGCCCACGAGCCGATCAGCATCAGGATCACCGGCAGCAGGATCGTGAACAGCGTGATGCCGAAGCTCGGCAGTTCGCTATCGGGCTTCGGATCGGCCTTGCTCACGAACTGCGCGGAAAGCGGATTGTTTTCCGGCAGCTTGATGAAGCGATGGATGAACAGCGCGAACAGCGGACCGGCGACGATCGCGGTCGGAATCCCGACGATCAGACCATACGCGATGGTCTTGCCGATGTCGGCGTGATACGCCTGCACGGCCAGCAGCGCGGCCGGGTGCGGCGGAATCAGGCCGTGCACGACCGACAGGCCCGCGACCATCGGCAGGCCGATCAGCAGCAGCGACTTGCCGGTGCGCTTGGCGACGTTGAACGCGATCGGAATCAGCAGCACGAAACCGACTTCGAAGAACACGGGCAGGCCGACGATCACGGCCACGCACATCATCGCCCAGTGGATGTTCTTCTCGCCGAACCAGCGTATCAGCGTGGTGGCGATGCGCTCGGCGCCGCCCGACTCGGCCATCATCTTGCCGAGCATCGTGCCGAGACCGACCACGATCGCGATGTGGCCGAGCGTGTTGCCGTTGCCGGTTTCGAACGACTTGACGATCTGATCCATCGGCATGCCGACGGCGAGGCCGAGCAGCAGCGAAACGATGATCAGGACCAGAAACGGGTACACCTTGAAACGCGTGATCATCAGGATCAGCGCGGCAATCGCGACGAGCGCGTAAATCAGCAGCGAACTGCCGTGGGCCACTCCCATGAGGCTCCTCTCCAGGTAGTTGTTCGGTATCCCCGCGCCGCCGCGCCTGGCGCATCTTGAAAAACGCGCGCGCGGAACACGCAGGGGGTCGGCCGTCGCCGGGCCGGGATTGTAGAGGTTATAACGACTTTCAGGGTTGTCTGCTCGAAAGACGAGCGAGCCGCGCAAGGCGTACGCCCTTCCGGGCGCGGCCTGCGCGGCTCGTGAAAACACGATGCGAAATCACGGAAAGCGCGGCGTGGACGGCGGCGCAGGCCGTGGTGGAAACCGCGGTCGAAACCGCCGCCGAACCGCCGGGCGCGATGAGCCGAGCGGCGCGCCCGGCCCATCGCGCTCGTCGCTGATGATCGGCACCTTATTTAGCGCACCGAAGCGCTATAAGGTGCCACATCAGGACGCCCATCGCGCGGCGGGCGGCTCTATCCGTCGTCCGTGGACGCTCAATCCTTCGCCATCAATTCTCAGTTAGTTGCCTTTCCTCGTCGATCGAGCGAACGCCTCAAGCCACCGGACGCGACAGCTCGCTCGCAGCGCGCGCGAGGCGCGTGACTTCGGCCCAGTCCTGCGCGGCAAGCGCGGCCTTCGGCGTGAGCCACGAGCCGCCCACGCAGACCACGTTGGGCAGCGCGAGGAAGTTCGGCGCGGTTTCGGCGCTGATGCCGCCCGTCGGGCAGAACTTGAGCGTCGGGAACGGGCCGTGGAACGCCTGCAGCATGTTCAGGCCGCCCGCCGGCACCGCCGGGAAGAACTTGACGATCTCGTAGCCGAGTTCCATCGCGACGATGATGTCGGTCGGCGTCATGACGCCCGGCAGCAGCGGCAGACCCGCGTCGAGCGACGCCTGATGGATCTCGCGCGTGAGGCCCGGCGACACGCCGAACGTCGCGCCCGCCTTCTTCGCCAGCGCGCAATGCTCGGGCTTCGTGATCGTGCCGACACCGACGGCGATATCCGGCGCGATCTGCGACGCGCGTTCGATCGCTTCGAGACCGGCCTTGGTGCGCAGCGTGATTTCCAGCACCTTCACGCCGCCCGCGTGCAGCGCGCGCGAAACGTGCTCGCCCTGCTCGGGCGTCTCGAAGGCCAGCACCGGAATCACCGGGCCGAGGCGGACAATGTCGGCCACCGTGCTTTGTGCCATGTTCAGGCTCCTTGATGATGAATTCTGTTCGTTGCGTTGCGGCGTCGCTGTGACGTTGCGTGGGCCACTCAGGCGTTCGCGGTCTGCGACGCGTGCGCGGGCTGCGCGGCCGCCGCGCTGGCCGGCACTTCGCCGACGAGCGGGCCGAACACCGTCGCGCCCAGCTCGGCCGGGGCCGCGGCGGCGCGGAACACGCCGAACAGCTCGCGGCCGAAGCCCACTTCGTTGCTTTCCTGATGCGCGGGCTGCACGACCGGGCGCGCGTCCCATTCGGCTGCATCGACTTCGATATCGAGCACGCCGCGTTCCGCATCGATCACGATCGTATCGCCGTCGCGCACCTTGCCGATCGGGCCGTGCAGCAGCGTTTCCGGCGACACGTGGATCACGGCCGGCACCTTGCCCGACGCGCCCGACATGCGCCCGTCGGTCACCAGTGCGACGTGGAAACCCTTGTCCTGCAACACGCCGAGCAGCGGCGTGAGGCGGTGCAGCTCCGGCATGCCGTTGGCGCGCGCGCCCTGGAAGCGCACGACAGCCACGAAATCGCGCTCCAGCTCGCCGCGGTCGAACGCTTCCTGCACCGCTTCCTGCGAATCGAACACGATCGCGGGCGCGCTCAGCTTGCGATGCTGCGGCGCAACCGCCGAGACCTTGATGACGCCGCGGCCCAGCTTGCCTTGCATGAGACGCAGGCCGCCGTCCGGCTGGAACGGCGTGGCGAGCGGACGCAGCACGGCGTCGTCGGCGCTCTTTTCCACCGCCGGGACCCACGTGAGCTTGCCGTCGAGCAGCTTCGGCTCCTCGGTGTAATGACGCAGGCCTTCGCCCGCCACCGTCTTCACGTCTTCATGCAGCAGACCGCCGTCGAGCAGTTCGCGCACGAGGAAGGCGATGCCGCCCGCCGCGTGGAAGTGGTTCACGTCGGCCTTGCCGTTCGGATAGACGCGCGCGAGCAGCGGCACGGCCGCCGACAGTTCGTCGAAATCGTTCCAGTCGATCAGGATGCCCGCCGCGCGGGCCATCGCCACGAGGTGCAGCGTGTGGTTGGTCGAACCGCCCGTCGCCATCAGCGCGACGATGCCGTTGATCACGGACTTTTCGTCGACCACATGGCCGATCGGCGTGTAGTTGCCGCGCTCGACCGTCAGTTCGAGCACACGGCGCGCGGCGGCGGCGGTGAGTTCGTCGCGCAGCGGCGTATGCGGATGGATGAACGCCGAACCCGGCAGATGCAGGCCCATCACTTCCATCAGCATCTGATTGCTGTTGGCCGTTCCGTAGAACGTGCAGGTGCCGTGGCCGTGATACGCGGCGGCTTCGGATTCGAGCAGCGCGTCGCGATCGCACTGGCCGGTCGCGAACTTCTGGCGGACCTTGGCCTTGTCGTCGTTCGAGATGCCGCTCGTCATCGGACCGGCGGGCACGAAGATCGTCGGCAGATGGCCGAATTGCAGCGCGCCGATCAAAAGGCCCGGCACGATCTTGTCGCACACGCCGAGGCACAGCGCCGCGTCGAACATGTTGTGCGTGAGCGCGACGGCCGTGCTCATCGCGATCACTTCGCGCGAGAACAGCGACAGCTCCATGCCGGCATTGCCCTGCGTGACGCCGTCGCACATCGCCGGCACGCCGCCCGCGAATTGCGCGACGCCGCCGCCTTCGCGGGCCGCCTTCTTGATGATGTCGGGGAAATCCTTATAGGGCGCGTGGGCCGAGAGCATCTCGTTGTAGGACGAGACGATGCCGATGTTCGGTTCGCGGATCGCCTTGATGGCGAACTTGTCGCGCCCTTCGAGACCGGCGAAACCGTGGGCGAGATTCGCGCACGACAGCGCGCCGCGTGCCGGGAAACGGTCTTGCGCCGCCGTGATGCGCGCGAGATAGGCCTCGCGCGTCGGCTTGCTGCGCTCGATCACGCGTTGCGTGACCTTCATCAACTGCGAATGCGGGGAAACCATCGAATCTCCTTCCTTGTTATCTCGCGCGGGCGCTCGGGGACACATCACGCGGTCCAAACAGCGATGGCGCGATGTTAGTAGAAAAACTACACGGTCGCAATCCCGGTTTTGCCCTGGGATCGAATGGTGCAAGCGCTGTAAAAACCGCTATTTAGCTCGATTTCATCCGATCCGGGACAACCCCGGATTGCGCCCTCGATCAAGATTCTGTAGTTTTTGTACATGACCCATGATCCGCTATAGTCCACGGATCTTTCAGCATAGTGCGAGTTTCCCGATGCTGCTGTCCCAGGTGAAGGCTATCCGCGAGCAATTGCGACCCTCCGAGCGCAAGCTCGCCGATTACATCGTCGACGCGCCGCGCGAATTGCTCGACCTTTCGATGACCGAAGTTGCCCAGCGCGCCGGCGTGAGCCAGCCAACGATCGCGCGTTTCTGTCATGCGCTGGGCTTCTCGGGCTTCCGCGAGTTCAAGATCCGGCTCGCGCAAGCCGTGGCCGGCGATCTGCCGAGCGCCCTGCCCGCCGTCTACCGCGACGTGAGCCCGGACGAGCCCGTGCCCGGCGTCGCGGCCAAGGTGCTTGAACGCACCATCGGCGCACTGCTCCAGGTGCGCAACAATCTCTCGACCGACGCGCTCGGCGCCGCGATCGATCTGCTCGCGAAAGCGGCGCGCATCGAGTTCTACGGCGCTGGCGGTTCGGGCATCGCGGCGCAGGACATGCAGCACAAGTTCTTCCGTCTGGGCATGCCGAGCGTGGCCTACTCGGACCCGCACACGTTCCTGATGTCGGCGGCCTTGCTCGGGCCCGGCGACGTGGTTGTCGCCATTTCGAATACGGGACGCACGCGCGACGTGGTGGACGCCGCCCGCACCGCGCTCGACCGCGGCGCGAAAGTGATCGCGATCACGCACGGCACCTCGCCGCTTGCGCGCCTCGCGAGCGTCGGCCTGCACGCGAACGTGGACGAAGACACTGATGTCTTTTCGCCGATGACCTCGCGCACCTCGCACCTCGCGATCGGCGACATCCTGGCGGTGGGCGTCGCGCTGCAGCGCGGCCCGGAACTCGCGGAAAAGCTCGCCGGTGCGAAGGACATCATCGATCGTCGCAGGCTCGACGCGAACGGATAAACGCGGGCGGAAGTCCGTCACGTCCACAAACGTCGAGCAATAAAAAAAGCGGACTCCCGAGGGAGTCCGCTTTGCTTTTGAGCCTGGCGTGCCGGGCGTTCCACTGCCTCACGCTCCGATGAACCGGGGTCGAGAAGAAGCGAGCTTGCGGCCCCGCTTCCTCTCTCACCGTCAGACGCTTACCACTGGTAGGACATACCGCCGCCCCACGTGGTGTCGCCGCCCGCGCTGTAACCCGCCCCCATCTTGACCTTGAGGTTCTGGGTCACGCGTGCCGAGAGACCGAGCGCCGTCGCCTGGTAGCCCTTGTAGTTGGCGGTACCGATGCCCACTGCAATGGTCTTGCCCTGATCGACGTCCGGGATCATCGTCAGCGCGGAGGCCGCCGCGATACCGCCGTAGGCGTTGCGCTGCATCTCCGTCATGCCCGCCTGGAACTGGCGCATGTTGACGGCGTCAGTGCCTGCCACACCATTTTTGACGTTCGTGATCCGGCGCTCGCTGCCCTCCGAACCGACCGACACGGTGTCATCCTGATCCGCCACCGAGTTCGCACCCAGCGCGACCGAGTTTTTACCCGTGGCCGACGCCTTGTCGCCGATCGCCGTCGAGTTCGCGCCCGAGGCGTTCGCACCACCGCCCATCGCGATCGAGCTGCTGCCCGTTGCCGAAGCCGGACCGCTCGTCGAGTTGACCGCGACATACGGCGAAGTCGAATCGCCGATGTTCTGGACTGCCTGGTTCAGGTCCGCGATGCTCTTGTTCGTGGCGTACAACTGACCGCCCGTAACCGCGTCGGTGCTCGATGCGGACGAAATGTCGCCATCCGCAAGGTTGGTCAGCTTCACCGTCGTGGAGGTGCCGGTGCCGCCGAGCGTGACCTTGTCATGCGCCGAGCTGTCGTACTGCACCGCATTGGCGGCCTGGCCCATGACTTGCGTCACATTCCCTTCCAGCGTCGAAACGCGGGTATCGATGTTCGTCAGTGCACCGCCGACGTTGTTGTAGGTATTGCCGCCAATGTTGTAGGTCGGCGCCTTAACCTTGCCTTCGCCGTCAACACTCGAACCGCCACCCAGCGCGTCAGCGACACTCGAAGCCAGCCCGTAGACCTGCGAGCCGTTCACCGCATCGGTGCTGCTCACGGAAACCGCTCCCGCAGCAACATTGTGGATCACGACCGGCTTGGTCGATCCGACGCCGCCGAGCGTGACGGAGGACTTCGACGCATCGTCGTACGCCACGAACGCGTTCGTCACGTTACCCGACGTGTCGACGATCGCACCCATCGCCTGAAGCTGCGTGAGGTTCACCGCATCGTTGGCTTGCGTGGCGTTCGCGACGTTATGCAGCGCGACCGGCGTGGTCGAGCCGACACCGCCGAGCGTCACCGAGCTCTTCGTGCCGTCGTCGTAAGCGACGAAGCCGTTGACCACGTTGCCCGACGTGTCGAAGTTCAGGCCTGCTGCCTTCAACTGCGCGACGTTGATCGCGTCGTTGTCCAGCTTGCCGTTCGCCACGTTGTGCAGCACGACCGCCGAGGTTGCCCCCACGCCGCCGAACGTCACCGAGCTCTTCGTGCCGTCGTCGTAAGCGACGAAGCCGTTGACCACGTTGCCCGACGTATCGAAGTTCAGACCTGCCGCCTTCAACTGTGCCATGTTGATGGCGTCGTTGTCCGAAGTGGCATTGGCCACGTTATGCAGCGCCACAGGCTTAGTCGAACCGGAGCCGCCGAGCGTGACCGAACCCTTCGAGGCGTCGTCGTAGGCCACAAACGCATTCGTGACGTTACCCGACGTGTCGAAGCCCAGGCCCGCCGCCTTCAACTGCGCGACGTTGATCGCATCGGCGTCTGCAATGCCGTTTGCCACGTTGTGGATCGATACCGCCGTGCTGGCGTCCTTGCCGCCGAGCGTGACCGCGCCCTTCGAAGCGTCGTCGTAGGCCACGAACGCATTCGTCACGTTACCCGACGTGTCGACCTGTGCGCCCATTGCCTGCAACTGCGCCAGGTTCACGGCGTCGCGCGACTGCGTTGCGTTAGCGACGTTCGTCAGTTGGACCGGCGTCGACGCGTTGGCGCCGCCGAGGGTGAGCTTGTCGTGCGCGCCCGAGTCGTACACCACCGCATCCACCGCGCCGCCACGCGCAACTGCTGAAACGGCATCCAGCGCCGCGCCCACGTTGGAGAACGAACTGCCGCTTACGATATAAGTCGGCGTGCTGATCGTACCGTTCGAATTGACCGTCGTGTGGCCACCCAACGCCGCTGCCGTGGAGTCCGCCAGAGCGTAAAGCTGCGAGCCGTTCACGGCGTCGTTGCTGGCCGCGCTCACCGTACCTGCCGCTACGTTGTGCAGCGCCACCGGCGAACTTGCGCCGAGACCGCCGAACGTGACCGAGCCCTTCGAGGCATCGTCGTAGGCCACGAACGCATTCGTGACGTTACCCGACGTGTCGACCTGCGCGCCCATTGCCTGCAACTGCGCCAGGTTCACGGCATCACGCGACTTCGTTGCGTTAGCAACGTTCGACAGCTGGACAGGTGCCGCACCACTACCGCCGAGCGTGACCGAACCCTTCGACGCGTCGTCGTAGGCCACGAACGCATTCGTGACGTTGCCCGACGTATCGACCTGCGCACCCATCGCCTGCAATTGCGCAAGGTTCACGGCGTCACGCGACTGCGTAGCGTTAGCAACGTTCGACAGCTTGACCGGTGCCGCGCCACTACCGCCGAGCGTGACCGAGCCCTTCGAGGCGTCGTCGTAAGCCACGAACGCATTCGTGACGTTGCCCGACGTATCGACCTGCGCACCCATTGCCTGCAACTGCGCCAGGTTCACGGCATCACGCGACTTCGTGGCATTCGCGACGTTCGTCAGCTGGACCGGCGCCGCGCCACTACCGCCGAGCGTGACCGAGCCCTTCGAGGCATCGTCGTAAGCCACAAACGCGTTCGTGACGTTACCCGACGTATCGAAGCCCAGACCCGCCGCCTTCAACTGTGCGACGTTGATCGCATCGGCGTCCGAGATACCGTTCGCCACGTTGTGGATCGACACCGCCGCGCTGGCGTCCTTGCCGCCGAGCGTGACCGAGCCCTTCGAAGCGTCGTCGTAGGCCACGAACGCATTCGTCACGTTACCCGACGTATCGACCTGCGCACCCATTGCCTGCAACTGCGCCAGGTTCACGGCGTCACGCGACTGCGTAGCGTTAGCAACGTTCGTCAACTTGACCGGCGTCGACGCGTTGGCACCGCCCAGCGTGAGCTTGTCGTGCGCGCCCGAGTCGTAAATCACCGCGTCCACCGAGCCGCCACCTGCAACCGCTGCGATAGCATCCAGCGCCGTGCCCACGTTGTAGTAAGAGCTGCCGCTGACGACATAGGTCGGCGTGCTGACCGTGCCGTTCGAATTGACCGTCGTGTGGCCGCCCAGCGCGGCTGCCGTGGAGTCTGCCAGAGTGTAAAGCTGCGAGCCGTTCACGGCGTCGTTGCTGGCCGCGCTCACCGTGCCTGCCGCCACGTTGTGCAGCGCCACCGGCGAACTTGCGCCGACACCGCCGAACGTGACCGAGCCCTTCGAGGCGTCGTCGTAGGCCACGAACGCATTCGTGACGTTGCCCGACGTGTCGACCTGCGCACCCATCGCCTGCAACTGCGCCAGGTTCACGGCGTCACGCGACTTCGTGGCATTAGCGACGTTCGTCAGTTGGACCGGTGCCGCGCCACTACCGCCGAGCGTGACCGAGCCCTTCGAGGCATCGTCATAGGCCACGAACGCATTCGTCACGTTACCGGACGTATCGAAGCCCAGGCCCGCCGCCTTCAGCTGCGCGACGTTGATGGCGTCGGCGTCCGCGATACCGTTTGCCACGTTGTGGATCGACACCGCCGTGCTGGCGTTCTTGCCGCCGAGCGTGACCGCGCCCTTCGAGGCGTCGTCATAGGCGACGAACGCATTCGTGACGTTGCCCGACGTGTCGACCTGCGCACCCATTGCCTGCAACTGCGCCAGGTTCACGGCGTCACGCGACTGCGTAGCATTAGCAACGTTCGTCAACTTGACCGGCGTCGACGCGTTGGCGCCGCCCAGCGTGAGCTTGTCGTGCGCGCCCGAGTCATAAACCACCGCGTCTACCGAGCCGCCTTGCGCGACCGCTGCGATGGCATCCAGCGCCGTGCCCACGTTGTAGAACGAGCTGCCGCTGACAACATAGGTCGGCGTGCTGACCGTGCCGTTCGAATTGACCGTAGTGTGGCCGCCCAGCGCAGCAGCCGTGGAGGCCGCCAGACCGTAAAGCTGGGAGCCGTTCACGGCTTCGTTGCTGGCCGCGCTCACCGTGCCTGCCGCCACATTGCGCAGCACCACCGGCGAACTTGCGCCGACACCGCCGAACGTGACCGAGCCCTTCGAGGCGTCGTCGTAGGCCACGAACGCATTCGTGACGTTGCCCGACGTGTCGAAGCCCAGGCCCGCCGCCTTCAACTGCGCGACGTTGATGGCGTCGGCGTCTGCGATGCCGTTTGCCACGTTGTGGATCGCCACCGCCGCGCTGGCGTTCTTGCCGCCGAGCGTGACCGAGCCCTTCGACGCGTCGTCGTAGGCCACGAATGCATTCGTGACGTTGCCCGACGTGTCGACCTCCGCACCCATCGCCTGCAGCTGCGCCAGGTTCACGGCGTCATGCGACTGCGTAGCGTTAGCGACATTCGACACCTGGACCGGGGCGCCCGTTCCGCCGAGCGTGATCTTGTCGTGCTTCGACGAGTCGTAGACGACCGCGTCCGCAGTGCCGCCACTGGCCGCCGCAGCCGCAATCGCCGAACCCACGTCGCCGAACACCGTACCGCCCACCGTGTACGTCGGTCCCGTGACCGAGCCGTCGCCGTTCACCGTCGCGCCGCCGCCCAGTGCGTCCGTCACGCCCTTGAGCTGTGCGACGTTCACGGCGTCCGTGTCACCCTGGCCTGCGGCCATGTTGACGATACGGCGCGTGTTCGCCTGGCTTAGCACCGTGGTCGCGTTGTTGTCCGCATCGTAGACGACACGCGTTGCCGTGCCGTCGCTACCGACCGACACGGTGTTGGCCTCGTTCGCCACCGAGCCCGAGCCCAGTGCGATCGAATCGTTCGACTTTGCGAGCGACTGAATGCCCAGCGCCATGCTCGAGAGACCGTCGGATTGCGAGTTCGAACCCATCGCGATACTACCCGCGCCGTTCGCGCGTGCCAGGTCGGTCGGTCCGGTCGAACCCGAGGCGTTGGCAATGCCCTTGACCTGCGTGTACCACGCGGCCGTCTTGAACGTCGAGGTCAAACCCGTCGGGTCGACACCCGAACCCTGCGAGGCCGTGAGCAAGTTCGCTTTCGCGGCCATCATCGTCATGGTGGTGCCGTTCTGGAACGCGCCGTTGATGATGTCGTTGACCTGCCCGACCGATGCCGCATCCGTGTCCTGAATACCGTTCGCCACGTTGCTGATGATCGTGCCCTTCGGCAGCGGGTCGGCACGGTTGCCGTTGCGGAAGTAAGGACTGTTGCCTACGCCCTTGTCGAGCGTGATCGAGGGCGAACCCGAGGCGATCGAGCCCGCATCGTACGTGACGGCCTTGTTGAGCACCGCACCCGACGTCTGATCGACCGAGAATCCTGCCGAGGTGAGCTGGCTGACGTTGACGGCATCCGTGGCCTTAAGCCCCGCTGCAACGTTGTGCAGCGCGACCGCGACGCTCGAACCGGCGCCGCCCAGCGTCACCGAGTTGTGCGCAGAGCTGTCGTATTTCACCGCATCGGCAACCGCGCCAGCGAGATTCGTCACATCACCGGCGAGATTCGTCACGTTACCCGCGATGTTCGTGACCGCGCCGGCGAGGTTCGAGACGTTCGTGTTCGTGGCGAACAGTTGCGCGCCGTTCACCGCGTCGGTGCTCGATGCGGACAGCGTGCCCGCCGCAACGTTATGCACTGCGACCGGCTTACCGGCGTTACCGAGCGTCAGTTGATCGTGCGACGGCGTGTCGTACTTCACCACATCGGCGACTTGACCCGCGAGATTCGTCACATCGCCGGCGAGATTCGTCACGCTACCTGCGATGTTCGTGACCGCGCCAGCGAGGTTCGAGACGTTCGTGTTCGTGGCGAACAGTTGCGCGCCGTTCACCGCGTCGGTGCTCGATGCCGAAAGGGTACCCTGGGCAATGTTGCGCAGTGCCACCGGCGTGCCGCTCGTGCCAAGCGTCACCGAGGTGTGTGCGGAGCTGTCGTACTTGACCGCGTCGACCATCTGCGCTTGCAGATTGGTGATATTGGTCGTGTTTTGCGTCGTGCGGCCGTCGATATTCGTGAACGCGTCGCCCGCGTTGGTGAACGTCTTGCCACCCACCATGTACGTCGGTCCCGTGACCGAACCGTCGCCGTTCACCGTCGAGCCGCCGCCCAGCGCGTTCGTCACGCTCTTGAGCTGCGCGACGTTCACGGCGTCCGTGTCACCCTGACCTGCGGCCATGTTGACGATACGGCGCGCGTTCGCCTGGCTTTTCACCGTGGTCGCGTTGTTGTCCGCGTCGTAGACGACACGCGTTGACGTGCCATCACTACCGACCGACACAGTGTTGGCCTCGTTCGCCACCGAGCCCGAGCCCAGTGCGACCGAATCGTTCGACTTTGCGAGCGTCTGAAGGCCCAGCGCCATGCTCGAGAGACCGTCGGATTGCGAGTTCGAACCCATCGCGATACTGCCCGCGCCGTTCGCGCGTGCCAGGTCGGTCGGTCCGGTCGAACCCGAGGCGTTGGCAATACCCTTGACCTGCGTATACCAGGCGGCCGTCTTGAACGTCGAGGTCAAACCCGTCGGGTCGACACCCGAGCCCTGCGAGGCCGTGAGCAAATTCGTCCTCGCGGCCATCATCGCCATGGTGGAGCCGTTCTGGAACGCGCCGTTGACGATGTCGTTGACCTGCCCGACCGATGCCGCATCCGTGTCCTGAATGCCGCTCGCCACGTTGCTGATGATCGTGCCCTTCGGCAGCAGACCATCGGAACGGTTGCCGTTGCGGTAGTAAGGACTGTTGCCTACCCCCTTGTCGAGCGTGATCGAGGGCGAACCCGAGGCGATCGAGCCCGCATCATAAGTAACGGCCTTGTTGAGCACCGCACCCGAGGTCTGATCGACCGAGAATCCTGCCGAAGTGAGCTGGCTGACGTTGACGGCATCCGTGGCCTTGAGCCCCGCTGCAACGTTGTGCAGCGCGATCGGCGCGATCGAACTGGTGCCGCCCAGCGTCACCGACGTATGCGCCGACGAGTCGTACATCACCGCGTCGGTCGAGCCGCCGATATTGGTAATCTGGCTTTGCAGCGTCGTGATATCCGTGCTGTTTTTCGAGACCTGCGTGTTGGTCGCGTAGAGTTGCGAGCCGTTCACCGCGTCGGTGCTCCCCGAGCTCACGCGGCCTGCCGCGAGGTTCGTCACCTGACGTTCAGCGCTTGCCTTGCCCACGCTCACCACGCCAGTCGGCGACGTGCCCGCATAGGTGTACGTCGTGCCGCCGATCACGCCATTGGGGTTCGCCACAGCCGCTGCCGTGGTCGAGGCATAACCGAGCGCAACCGAATTATCGGTGCCTGCTATTGCTGCGCGTCCGACTGCGACCGAGTTCAGCCCAGATGATGTTGCTACGTATCCGAGTGCGAGCGAGTTCCCCCCCGATGAAACAGCATAGGCGCCCAGCGCGTTGGAATAATCGGCACTGGAAGTCGCTCCCATCCCGAGCGCGATAGACCCTCCACCGGTTGAACTTGCCCCCCATCCAAGCGCCGTAGCGTAATTGCCCTTGCCGGCATAAGAATACGACCCGATAGCCATGCTGGAGCCACTGTCGACCTGGGCTTGACCACCGATAGCAATCGCATAGGTGCCATTGGCTGTTATCAGCGCGTTGTACCCAATGGCGACGTCCTGCCCAGCGTCGTTCGTGTTGCTCAGAATTTTTGTACCAACACCGATGGCAATCTGATTGCTCTTCGCTGTCGTGGCTCCCGTTCCATAGGCCAGACTGCCCGTCGCCGCAGTGCCGCCGTCAAGCGAACCGGCATGCGCAACACCCGCAGCCACCGACACGAGCGTCGCCGCCACGATCGTGCTGCGCGAAGCCTTTTTCCCATGCGCTACCGCATTTTCCTGTACCGCCACCCACGTCCCCGTGGTTTCGTTCCAGACTGATCTGTATGTCTTGTTCATTGTGTTTCCTGATATACGACGAAAAAACTAGCGGGCGAGCACCGCATGCGGACATGCCGGCACATTGAAAGCGCAACAGGCCACCCTGTGATGGCCAGCGACTCACATCGACTACGCAAAACCAGAAAACTCCGAAGTGAAACCCGATCTCTTCACTGGAGTTAATCAAGCCATTTGCGATGACACCCGAAACTTTATGGAGCACACATAGAACTTCACATACGAAAATTCTTAAACCTTTGCACGCAACAACATCACAACAGATCCCTTGCCAAGCTTGACTTTCCGGCCGACAACGCGGGATTTACGCAGTTAGCTGCCTCAGATATTTCACCCGCTTATCCGGTTTTTTGCGACAGCACGAAAAATCGCAAACAAGCCAGATTCCGATATCCAAAACACGCTCTTATTACTCTTAAAATCTTTTTAACCTATCTCCAATCAGAAAAATCCCTACAAACTTAATCGATTTAATTGAGACACTGAATACCGACGCCGAATGGCATAAAGGTGACCCAACAGGTTTTGAGATTTGTCCTATGTTGTGTCCACTGACAGCGCCATACACTGAATCTGTCGGGAAACGCTGACTCCAGTCCTACGCATCACCCAGGCATCGCGCTGCTTGCATGATCGGCATCTGCCGCCCGCGCCGAACAGGCACCGGCCACGGCACGTCGTTTCCCCAACGTGAACCCACCCGTTCGCAGTCCAAAGGAAACGTCATGAAACGCATGCTGATTCTCGCCGCCGCCAGCGCGCTCGCGCTGCCGGCCGTCACTCTCGCCAGCGCCGGTGCGCCCGCAAGCAATCCCATCCCCGAAACGCTACAGATCCAGATGCTCGAGCATCAATGGACCCAAGCCGCCTCGCAAGGCGACCGGCCGGTGCTCAACGACCTGCTCGACGATAAGTTCTTCGAAGTATTTCCAGGCGACGTGCGCCGCAGCAAGCGCGAACTGCTGGCCGCCGCCGCTCAGCCGCGAGGCGGCTCGCAGGTGCTGGAGGACGTGCGCGTGCAGGTGCTGGGCGACCTGGCCGTCGCGACGGGCATCAACCGCTATACGCCCGCGTCGGGCTACAAGCCGATCGAATACCGCTTCACCGATGTGTTCGTGAAGCGCGAAAACGGCTGGCGCGTGGCGGTCTCGCGCATGCGCAGAAAAGAAACGGGCAGCATCTGAGGCTGCCCGTCGAGGGAAAGGGGGAAAACCGCGCGGAAAGGACGCTCAGAACGGCTTGATCACGGCCAGCGCCACCGCCGCCAGCATGCCGAGCACCGGCAGCTCGTTGAACATGCGATACCACTTGTCCGAACGGGTGTTCTCGCCGCGCTCGAAGATCTTGAGCAGCCGGCCGCAATACGCGTGGTAGAGGATCAGCAGCACCACCACGCCCACCTTCGCATGGATCCAGCCCTGGCCGCGCCCGATGCCCACCACGAGCCACAGCCACAGCCCGCACAGCAGCGCGGGCACGGCGATCAGCGTCATGAAGCGGTACAGCTTGCGCGCCATGATGAGCAGGCGGTTGATGGCAACGGGTTCGGTTTCCATCGCGAGATTGACGAAGATCCGCGGCAGATAGAACAAACCGGCGAACCACGAGGCGATCAGCACGATATGAAACGTCTTGACCCAAAGCATCGGTAATCCTTGTTGTTCTTGGGGATGCGCCGCGTCTTACTGGCGGCCTTCGCCGTGGCCGAGCACCACGTATTTCATCGACGTCAGGCCTTCGAGTCCGACCGGGCCGCGCGCGTGCAGCTTGTCGTTCGAAATGCCGATTTCCGCGCCGAGACCGAACTCGAAGCCGTCGGCGAAACGCGTCGAGGCGTTCACCATCACGCTCGCCGAATCCACTTCGCGCAGGAAACGCATCGCGCGGTCGTGATCCTCGGTAACGATGGCGTCCGTATGGTGCGAGCCGTACAGGTTGATGTGCTCGACGGCCTGATCGAGGTTGTCCACGATCTTGATCGCCAGCACCGGCGCGAGGTATTCCGTGCGCCAGTCTTCTTCGGTCGCGTCCACGAGCGGGCTCACGTTGGCATCCGCGAGAATCGCTCGCGCCGCGGGGTCCACGCGCAGCTCGACGTCCTTGTCGCGATAGAGACGGCCCAGCGGCGGCAGCACGTCGTGCGCGATGCCGCGCGCGACCAGCAGCGTTTCCATCGTGTTGCAGGTGCCGTAGCGATGCGTCTTGGCGTTGTCGCAGACGGTGAGCGCTTTCGCGAGGTCGGCGCGGTCGTCCACGTAGACGTGGCAGATGCCGTCGAGGTGCTTGATCATCGGCACGCGCGCTTCGGCCATCAGGCGCTCGATCAGGCTCTTGCCGCCGCGCGGCACGATCACGTCGACGAACTCCGTCATGGTGATGAGCTTGCCCACCGCCGCGCGGTCGGCCGTTTCGACGACCTGCACCGCGTCTTGCGGCAGACCCGCCGCCGTCAGCCCTTCGCCGATCAGCTTCGCGAGCGCCGTGTTGCATTCGAGCGCCTCGGAGCCGCCGCGCAGGATCGTGGCGTTGCCCGACTTCAGGCACAGCGCCGCGGCGTCGATGGTCACGTTCGGGCGCGATTCGTAGATGATGCCGATCACGCCGAGCGGCACGCGCATCTGGCCGACCTGGATGCCGCTCGGGCGGAACTTGAGGTTGCTGATCTCGCCGATCGGATCGGCCAGCGCCGCGACCTGGCGCAGCCCTTCCACCATCGTGCCGATCGCTTTGTCGGAGAGCGTGAGGCGGTCGATGAAGGCCGCGTCGTGGCCCTTGTCCTTCGCGCGCGCGAGGTCGCGGGCGTTGGCGTCCTTCAGTTGCTGCACGTCGCGTTCGATGGCCTGGGCCACCGCTTCGAGCGCGGCGTTCTTCGCGGCCGTCGAGGCACGCGCCATCGCGCGCGATGCCTTGCGTGCGCGGCGGCCGAGGTCGGTCATGTACTGGTCGATATCCATGATGTCTTCGAGATGCGGCGCGTCCGGCGCGAATGCAGCAAAGCGGCGGGATGCGCGGTTCAGATTAGGTCGATTTTAAAGCCAGCGGGCCAGCTTTGCTGGGCGCGGGCGGGATTCAGCGGAGTTCAGCCGGGCCGAGGCCGGGTTCGTCCAGGCGCGACGGTCAAGCGGCGATCGCGCCAAAGCGGAAGCAGGTGCGGGAGCGAGGACGCTGCGCGTGACGCGCTAGCTGGTCCGGCGCCCCGGCCCTGCGGTGCGCGGTCGGGCTGCGGCGGCCGCAGCAGCGGCGGCTGCGGCTGGATTCGCTGGCGCGGCGCGGCGAGCGTTGTTGGCATTCGCGCCCTCGCTGCGCGCACCCGCACGCGGCGGCGGCGCGGAGTCGCGTGGCGCCGCCACCATCATCGCGAGTTCGAACAGCCCGTCCCACGCGTCGGGCGGCAGCGCATTGCGCCAGTCGCCGCGCGCCTGCCCCGAGAGACCCTTGACCTGACGGTCGAGCCGCGCCGCGAGCGCGAGACCGCGCTCCAGCGTCGCTTCGGAAAGACGCGACAGCGCCGGTCCGATCAGGCGCTCGCGCGGCCCCCAGACGCGGTTCTCGCGCAGCAGCATGGCGAGCGGCTTGCCCGCGCCGACGCCGCGCTTGATGCGCAGCAGCGTGCGGATTTCCTCGACCACGGCCCACAGCACCAGCA
Organism: Paraburkholderia sp. J94; assembly: GCF_905220285.1. Classification (NCBI taxonomy): domain Bacteria; kingdom Pseudomonadati; phylum Pseudomonadota; class Betaproteobacteria; order Burkholderiales; family Burkholderiaceae; genus Paraburkholderia; species Paraburkholderia sp. J94. The sequence goes on from NZ_CAJMZH010000023.1 coordinate 81,893, forward strand.
CCGAGGCTTCGCCCTCGCCCTGCAGCCCGTCGAGCATGCGCGCGAGGCGGCCCGCGTCGCCGGTCAGCATCGCTTCGTTGAGCTTGAACACGTCGTAGCGCGCCACGTTGAGCACGGCGTCGTGAATCTGCTCGAAGCTCAGGACGCCTTGCGGATACAGCAGCCCGAGCTTCTGGATTTCCTGGTGCGCCGCCAGCAGGTTGCCTTCCACGCGCTCGGCCACGAATTGCAGCGAGCGGCGGCCGTCTTCGCCCGGCGCGACGCGCTGGCCCTGCATGCCCAGACGCTGGCCGATCCAGTTCGGCAACGCGGCGCGCTCGACCGGATCGATCTTGATCGCCACGCCGCCTTCGGACAGCGCCGTGAACCACGCGGACTTCTGCGTGGCCGCGTCGAGGCGCGGCAGCGTGACGAGCGTGAGCACGTCGGGGTTGCCCGATTTCGCAAGCGTCTTCAGCACGTCCGCGCCTTCCTTGCCGGGCTTGCCGGTGGGAATGCGCAACTCGACCAGCTGACGGTCGCCGAACAGCGACATCGACTGGCTCGCGCCGAGCAGCGCGCTCCAGTCGAAACCGCGCTCGACCGTGAACACCGAGCGGTCGGTGAAGCCCGCGGCGCGCGCGCTCGCCCGGATGCGGTCGCACGCCTCCTGGGCGAGCAGGTGCTCGTCGCCGAAGACGACGTACAGGCCGGCCACCCCCTTGGCGAGGTGCGGCTCGAGTGCGTCCAGTCGCAGTTGCATGGAGAGCGCTTTAGAAGAAGTACGAAAACAGCGTCAACGCGGGTTGAACCAAGCGGCGATCACCGGGGTGATCGCCGCCGTGATCACAGCGGCGGCGGCGGCAGCGGCGCGCGCGGCGCGACGCCCGGCACGACCTGGTCGGGCGTCGGATGCAGCGTCTTGAGCACCGCGAGGCGGCGCGTGAGCTGGTCGACCGCGTCGTTCTGCATGTCCGCGAACAGCAGTTCGGACTCGGTCACCTTCGCGGTCGAGTACTGGTCGCTATAGGTCATCGCGCGGTTCAGCGCGATCGTGCTCGGGCGGATCAGCGGCGAGCCGTCCGGCGCCGTGAGCATGTAGTTGAGCGAATAGTTGACCTGATATTCCTCAACCGCGCCGAGCGAACTCAGCGTCAGCGTGCTGAAGCTGCGCGATTCGCCCACGCGCAGCACGGCGTCGGCGTTGGCCGTCGAATCGACCACGACCGAATCGCTGCCGCCTTCGATCATGCGCGTAAGCCGCGCCGTCACGGGCGGGGGCGCGCCGACGATGGCAAGGCGCTTGAACGCGTAGTTCTGCTCGCCGCGCAGCTGAAAACCGCACGCCGAGAGCATCAGGGCGCTGCTCGCCACTAACAGGAACGATCTGCGAATCACGTGGACTCCTGGGTTCGCGACAGATTCAGTACGGCCGGCGCGCATGGCGTTCTCGCCCGCGCGCGCCGGCCTGGGAGGCACGTCAGACGACGACGTTCACGAGACGGCCCGGCACGACGATGATCTTCTTCGGCGCGCGGCCTTCCGCGAACTTGACGAACATCTCGTGAGCGAGCGCAGCCGCTTCGATCGCGTCTTTCGGCGCATCCTTGGCGACGGTCACGGCGCCACGCACCTTGCCGTTCACCTGCAGCACGAGTTCGATCTCGGCCTGTTCGAGCGCCTGTTCATCGACCTTCGGCCAGGGCGCGTCGAGCAGCGTGCCGTATTCGTCGGCGTAACCGAGCGCCTTCCAGAGTTCGAACGTGAGGTGCGGCACGACCGGATAGAGCACGCGCAGCAGCACGCTGAACGTCTCGCGCTGCACGCCCGCGCCGGCGGTCTTGGCACCGTCGATGGCGTTGAGCATCTTCATCGCCGCCGACACGACCGTGTTGTATTGCAGACGCTGATAGTCGAAGTCGGCCTGCTTGAGCACGCCGTAGACTTCGCGGCGCAGCGCCTTTTCGGCGTCGCTGAGCGCGGCGGCGTCGAACGACGCGCGCGAGCGGATCGCTTCCGCATTCGTCACGCCGAACGACCAGACGCGGCGCAGGAAGCGGCTCGCGCCTTCCACGCCCGCGCCCGACCATTCGAGCTGCTGCTCGGGCGGCGCGGCGAACATCGTGAACAGACGCGCCGTATCGGCGCCGTACTGGTCGATCAGCACCTGCGGGTCGACGCCGTTGTTCTTCGACTTCGACATCTTCTCGATGCCGCCCAGCACGACCGGCTGGCCGTCGCCGTTGAGCGTCGCGCCGACCGGGCGGCCCTTGTCGTCGTGCGTGACCGTGACGTCGGCCGGGTTGTACCAGGTCTTCTTGCCCGACGCGTCTTCACGGTAGAAGGTTTCGTTGAGCACCATGCCCTGCGTGAGCAGGTTCTTCGCCGGTTCGCCGAACTTCACGAGGCCCAGGTCGCGCGAGACCTTCGCCCAGAAACGCGAGTACAGCAGGTGAAGAATCGCGTGCTCGATGCCGCCGATGTACTGGTCCATCGGCATCCAGTAGTCGGTGCGCTCGTCGACCATGGTCTTCGCGTCCGGCGCCGCGTAGCGGTAGAAGTACCACGACGAGTCGACGAAGGTGTCCATCGTGTCGGTTTCGCGCTTCGCGTCGGCGCCGCAGGTCGGGCACTTGCAGTTCAGGAACGCTTCCGACTTCGCGAGCGGGTTGCCCGTGCCGTCCGGCACGAGGTCTTCCGGCAGCACGACCGGCAGGTCCTGCTCGGGCACCGGCACGTCGCCGCAGCTCGGGCAGTGGATGATCGGGATCGGCGTGCCCCAGTAGCGCTGGCGCGAGATGCCCCAGTCGCGCAGACGCCACGTGACCTGCTTGTCGCCCAAACCTTGCGTCTTGAGATCCGCCGCGACGGCGTCGACCGCCGCCGTGTAGCCGAGGCCGTCGTACTTGCCGCTGTTGATGCAGACCGCACGTTCCTTGTCGCCGTACCACTCCTGCCAGCCGTCGAGCGAGTACGTCTCGCCTTCCACCGCGATCACCTGCTTGATCGGCAGATCGTATTTCTTTGCGAACGCGAAATCGCGCTCGTCGTGGCCCGGCACGCCCATCACGGCGCCTTCGCCATAGCTCATCAGCACGTAGTTGCCGATCCACACCGGCACCTGCTCGCCCGTGACCGGGTGCGTGACGGTGAAGCCCGTGGGCATGCCCTTCTTTTCCATCGTCGCCATGTCGGCTTCGGCGACGCCGCCGCGCTTGCATTCGTCGATGAACGGCAGCAGTTCCGGCTTGTCCTGGGCGAGGCGCGTGGCGAGCGGATGCTCGGCGGCGATCGCGCAGAAGGTCACGCCCATGATCGTGTCGGCGCGCGTGGTGAACACGCGCAGCAGCTTCTTCTCGCCGTCGAGTTCGTACGGGAAGCCGAAGTTGACGCCGAAGCTCTTGCCGATCCAGTTCTGCTGCATGATCTTGACGCGCTCGGGCCAGCCGAGGCCGTCGAGGTCGTTCAGCAGTTCATCGGCGTACTGCGTGATGCGCAGGTAGTACATCGGGATTTCGCGCTTTTCCACCAGCGCGCCCGAGCGCCAGCCGCGGCCGTCGATCACCTGCTCGTTGGCGAGCACGGTCTGATCGACCGGGTCCCAGTTCACCGTGCCGGTCTTCTTGTACGCGATGCCCTTTTCGAGCATCTTCAGGAAGAACCACTGGTTCCACTTGTAGTAGTCGGGCTTGCAGGTGGCGATTTCGCGCGACCAGTCGATCGCGAGACCCATCGACTGCATCTGGCCCTTCATGTACTCGATGTTGGAGTACGTCCACTGCGCGGGCGGCACGCCGTTGGCCATCGCAGCGTTTTCGGCGGGCATGCCGAACGCGTCCCAGCCCATCGGCATGAGCGTGTTGTAGCCGTTCATGCGCAGATAGCGGTACATCACGTCGTTGATCGTGTAGTTCCGCACGTGGCCCATGTGCAGCTTGCCCGACGGATACGGCAGCATCGAGACGCAGTAGAACTTGGGCTTGTCGGCCTTTTCGGCCGTCCGGTAAGCGTCGCTGTCGCGCCATTCGCCTTGCGCGGCGGATTCGACGTCGGAGGGAACGTATTTTTCGAGCATGGTGTGGATGGGGTAACGCGGAATCTGGCGGATTCTGGCCCGATTCAGTTCAAATTCAGGCGGAGTCGGTGCCGGATGCACCGGACCGGTCGTTCGCAGCCGGACTGCGACGCCGGCGGGTGGCGGGCTACGCTGGCTAAACGACCCCGTGATAAGCGGGGAAACGCTGATTATACCGTTGACTGGGCCGGGCTTTCCGCCCGGTTTCGCATGACGGCGCGAGCGGCGGGCGCGGCTGCCTGCGGCGCACGCCGATTGGCGTGGCGAACAACGCGCGGATCAGTGCGGCGCGGCCGGCGGATCGGTCACGAAACCGATGCGCGCGAGGCCCGCGGCCTGCGCCGCGCCCATTACCTGGGCGATGATGTCGTAGCGCGTGTCGCGCTCGGCGCGCAGCTGCAAGTCGGGCTGCTGTTCCTCGGGCGCCTTGCCCGCATCGGCGAAACGCTTGCGCAGTTCGTCGAGCGAAATCGGCTGGGCGTTCCAGTAGAGCTTGCCCGCGCCGTCGATCGAGAGCGTGACGGTTTGCGGCGTCTGCCGCGCGGCCTCGGCGGCCACCTGCGGCAGTTCGAGCCGGATCGCGTGCGTAAAAAGCGGCGCGGTGATGATGAAGATGACGAGCAGCACGAGCATGACGTCGATCAGCGGCGTCATGTTGATATCGGCCATGGGTGCCGAATCGCGCTTCTTTTCGAGTCCGCCGAATGCCATGCGTGCCTCCGTGGTCAGCGGCGCTTCAGAGCGCCCCGGCGCGCGTGACGCCTTCGCTGCGCGCGGCCAGCGGCAGATCGCGCGAAGCCGCGCTTTCGTCCGAAGCGCTCGCGTAAGCGTGCAGATCGTGCGCGAAGCCGTCGAGATCGTCGCAGATCTGGCGCACGAGGCGGCCGAGCACGTTATAGGCGAGCACGGCGGGAATCGCCACGACGAGGCCGAAGGCCGTCATGATGAGCGCCTCGCCCACCGGCCCGGCCACGTTTTCGATCATCGCCTGGCCGCTCGCGGCGATGCTGCCGAGCGCGTGATAGATACCCCAAACGGTGCCGAGCAGACCGACGAACGGCGCGGTGCTGCCCACCGAAGCCAGCAGCACCTGGCCGAATTCCAGCCGCCGCTGCGAGCCCTGAAGCGCGACGCGCAGCGCGCGCAGCACGCGTTCGCCGCGATCCACGCGCGCCAGCAAGGCGCCGGGCGCATCGGTTTCGGCGGCGGCGAGCGCCGCCTGCGCGAGCGGCAGGAACACGCGTTCGCGGTCGACCGCGCGCATCGCGTTGACGCCCTCGGCCAGCGAATGCGCCTGCCAGAAGCGGGCCACGGCGCGCGGACCCTGGCGCTTCGCGCGCACCAGCACCCAGCACTTGACGATCAAAAAGCACCAGCTCGCGATCGACATGGCCAGCAGCACCCACGCAACCGCATGGGTGACGGCGTCGCTCGTCTGCAGATAGTGGATGACTCCGGAACTCGCTGCCATCGGCCCTCGTCTCGCGGCGGGACTGCCGCGTTGGTGTCAGGTTCGCTCAGCGCAGGCCGAGCACGTCCTGCATATCGTACAGGCCGCTGGCCTTGTCCTGCAGGAACAGCGCGGCGCGCACGCTGCCTTGCGCGTACGACAGGCGGCTCGACGACTTGTGCGTGATCTCGATGCGCTCGCCGATGCCCGCGAACAGCACCGTATGGTCGCCGACGATGTCGCCGCCGCGAATCGCCGAAAACCCGATGGTCGACGGATCGCGCTCTCCGGTCACGCCGTTGCGGCCATAGACGGCGCAGTCGTCGAGGCTGCGGCCGAGCGCGTGCGCCACGGCTTCGCCCATCGCAAGCGCGGTGCCCGAGGGCGCGTCGACCTTGTGGCGATGATGCGCCTCGATGACCTCGATGTCGTAGCCCTTGTCGAAGAACTGCGCGGCGTATTCGAGCAGCTTGAGCGTGACGTTCACGCCCACGCTCATGTTCGCGGCGAACACGACGCCGACCTTCTGCGCGGCGGCGCCGAGCTGCGCCTTCTGCTGCGCGTCGAAGCCGGTCGTGCCGATCACCATCTTCACGCCGTGGCGCTGCGCGGCTTCCAGATGGACGAGCGTGCCTTCGGGGCGCGTGAAGTCGATCAGGCAGTCGCTTTGCGCGAAGACCTGCTCGATGTCGTCGGTGATCTGCACGCCGGTTTGCTTGCCGAGGAACGCACCCGCGTCCTGGCCGATGGCGGACGAACCCGTGCGCGCGAGCGCGCCCGAGAGCGTGCAGTCAGGCGAGTTGAGAACGACTTCGATGAGCATGCGGCCCATGCGGCCCGATGCGCCGGCGATTGCGATTTTCATGACGGTTCCTGCAAACGTGAAACTGGCCGCGCCGGCGCACGGAATCTACCGCGCGCGGGCAGCGCCAAAAAACGCGGCGGCCGAAGCCGCCGAGGAGGGGCGCAGCGCCTCGCGCTACGCCCGGTGCGAACAGTCCGCGAATGGTTCGCGAATCTTCCTGTCCGACGCGATCAGTTGCCCGTCGCCGTGGCGCCCGAAGCCGGCACGGTGGGCGGTGCGGTCAGCGGCGCGTTCTGCGACGGCGGCGGCGGTGTCGTGTCGCCGGTGCCTTGCGCACCCGCGGTCGGGCCGACCGGGTTCGACGGCGGCACGCCCTGGATTTGCGGCGGCGGCTGACGGCGCAGCTGCACCTGCGAGGGCATCGTGCCGACGTTCGGCGGCAGCGCCGACGAGGTAGGCGTGCCCGCGCGCACCGACGGCGTCACGCCGGCCGGCGTCTGCACGGCTTCCGTGGCGCGGTTCGCGGCGGCGGCGGCCTGCGCGTTGGCGTCCTGCGGCAGTTGCGAGGTAGCGGTGCCCAGTTCCGACGACGGCGTGCGCGCCGTGTCCGTGACAGCCGGCGCCGCGGCGTTCGTGCCGCTGGCAGCGGCCGGCGCCAGCGAAGCGGCCGAAACACCCGACGCGCCCGAAGCGGCAACAGCGGCCTTCGCCTTCTTGCCCGACTTGTCGCCGTCGATTTCGGCGAGCAGTTCCAGATTCGACGGCAGATCTTCGCCGCCCGACCAGCTGGCGACGCGGTCGCCTTCGAACATCACGACGAAGTCGCGCTGCTGGACGACGGCGGTCGAGCCGCGCTTGAAGTAGAAGACGTAGTCCCAGCGGTTCGCGTGGAACATGTCGGTGAGCAGCGGCGTGCCGAGCAGCTGCTTGACCTCGGCGCGCGACATGCCCGCGTGCATCTGGGCGGCCATTTCGCTCGAAACGAAGTTGCCTTGCACGATGGTAATGCGGTACGGCGTGATGCTCTGCGCGATGCGCTGGGTCACGCCGTCATAGGTCTTGCAGCCCCCGAGGGATGCGAACGCGGCAGCGGCCAGCAGGGTGCACGCCACGCGGCTGCCGCTCAGACGGCGGCCGATCGTTGTGAATTCTGGAATCATTTCCCTCACCGTGCGGGCTTGTCGCGAAGCCGCGCGTATTCTGTAGAAGTTCGTTCGAAGTTCTGCCGAAAATGCCCGGAACGGCAAAAACGCATTAACATAAGAACCTAGCATTGTACTCCAGGGACTTATCGTCATGACCAATCCAACCGATCTCAAGAACATCGGTCTGAAGGCGACTCTGCCGCGCCTCAAGATCCTGGAGATTTTTCAGCACAGCCCGGTACGCCATCTGACGGCTGAAGATGTGTACCGCAATCTGCTGAACGAGGAGCTCGACATCGGCCTCGCCACGGTCTACCGCGTGCTCACCCAGTTCGAGCAGGCGGGCTTGCTCACGCGCAGCAATTTCGAGTCGGGCAAGGCCGTCTTCGAACTCAACGAAGGCAGCCACCACGACCACCTGGTGTGCCTCGACTGCGGTCTCGTCGAGGAATTCTTCGACCCCGAAATCGAAAAGCGCCAGCAGATGATCGCCAACGAGCGCGGCTTCAAGCTCCAGGAACACGCGCTCGCGCTCTACGGCGCCTGCACGAAGGAAAACTGCCCGCACCGCAAGCATTGAGGGTGTGCGAGGTGCGCCCAGGCATGCCTGGCGAGCCTCTCAGCGCAGGAAAAACGCCACGCTCAGCCGTGGCGTTTTTGTTTTTTCCCGTAATGCGTGGCTAGGTTTAGCTAGATTCCCGTGGCGCGCACGCCACGCGAGCGCGTAAAAAAACCGCCCCGAGGGGCGGTTTTTCATCCAGCGAGCGAGCTTACTTCGCGTTCGCGAGTGCCACAGCCGTGTCCAGCATGCGGTTCGAGAAGCCCCACTCGTTGTCGTACCAGCTCGACACCTTGACCAGACGGCCCGAGACCTTGGTCAGCGTGGCGTCGAACGTCGACGATGCCGGGTTGTGGTTGAAGTCGATCGAAACCAGCGGTGCGGTGTTGTAGCCCAGGATGCCCTTGAGCGCGCCGTCCGAGGCTTCCTTCATGATCGCGTTGACTTCTTCGACCGTCGTGTCGCGCTTGGCGATGAACGACAGGTCGACGATCGACACGTTGATCGTCGGGACGCGGATCGCGTAACCGTCCAACTTGCCGTTCAGTTCCGGCAGCACGAGGCCGACAGCCGAAGCTGCGCCCGTCTTCGCCGGGATCTGGCTGTGCGTGGCCGAGCGCGCGCGGCGCAGGTCTTCGTGGTACACGTCCGTCAGAACCTGGTCGTTCGTGTAAGCGTGGATCGTCGTCATCAGACCGGTTTCGAGGCCGATCTTGTCGTTCAGCGGCTTGACGAGCGGCGCGAGGCAGTTCGTCGTGCACGATGCGTTCGAGATGACCGTGTCCGAAGCCTTCAGCACGTTGTGGTTCACGCCGTAGACGATGGTCGCATCGACGTCCTTACCGCCCGGCGCCGAGATGATGACCTTCTTCGCGCCACCCTTCAGGTGGGCGCTCGCCTTTTCCTTGGTCGTGAAAAAGCCCGTGCATTCGAACACGATGTCGACGCCCAGCTCGCCCCACGGCAGTTCGGCCGGGTTGCGGTTGGCCAGCACGCGGATACGGTCGCCGTTGACGACGAGGTAGTCGCCGTCGACGCTGACTTCGCCCGGGAACTTGCCGTGAGCCGTGTCGTATTGCGTCAGATGCGCGTTGGTCTTCGCGTCACCCAGGTCGTTGATCGCCACGATCTGGATGTCGTGCTTCTTGCCGTTCTCGTAGAACGCGCGAAGCGTGTTACGGCCGATACGGCCATAGCCGTTGATAGCGACGCGAATCGTCATGGTTCATCTCCTGATGGTTAAAAATTCTGAGACGGACGCCGTGCGGCCGCTCCGTTCGCCGTCGCGTGCGAGCGCGACGCTGCGGGGCGCACACGGCAAACGGGCCCGCCGTCGGGTAGGCGGCGAGCCCGTGTGAAGCATGCTTAGTTGTCCAGCGCGGCCTTGGCCGTCGCGACGACGTTCTCGACCGTGAAGCCGAAGTGCTTGAACAGCACGCCAGCCGGGGCCGATTCGCCGAAGGTGTCGATGCCGACCACCCCGCCTTCGAGGCCCACGTACTTGCGCCAGAAGTCGCCCTGCGCGGCTTCGATCGCGACGCGGCGCACGCCCTTGGGCAGCACGCGTTCCTTGTACTCGGCGTCCTGGCGGTCGAACACGTTGGTCGACGGCATGGACACCACGCGGGCGCCGATGCCTTCGCGCTGCAGCGCTTCGACAGCCTTCATCGCCAGTTCGACTTCCGAACCCGTGGCGATCAGGATGATCTTGCGGCTCGGGATGTCGTCGTTCCAGTCCTTCAGAACGTAGCCGCCCTTGGCGATGCTGGCGATCTGCGCGTCGGTGCGTTCGTTGAACTGCAGGTTCTGACGGCTGAAGATCAGCGACGACGGACCCTGATGCGCGATCGACTCGGTCCAGGCCACGGCCGTTTCCACCGTGTCGGCCGGACGCCAGAGCGTCATGTTCGGGATCAGGCGCAGGCTCGGGACCTGTTCGATCGACTGGTGCGTCGGGCCGTCTTCGCCGAGGCCGATCGAGTCGTGCGTGAACACGAAGATCGACGGGCACTTCATCAGCGCGGCGACGCGCAGCGCGTTGCGGCTGTAGTCCGAGAACGTCAGGAAGGTGCCGCCGAAGGCCTTGTAGCCGCCGTGCAGCACGATGCCGTTGAGCGCGGCGCTCATGCCGAACTCACGCACACCGTAGTTGATGTGGTTGCCCCACTCGATGCCGCTCTCGCCTGCCTTGGCGGCGCGCACGGGCTTCGAGGCCTTCCAGTTCGTGAGGTTCGAGCCGGTCAGGTCGGCCGAGCCGCCGAGCAGTTCGGGCAGTGCTGCGGCGAGACCTTCGATGGCCTGCTGCGACGCCTTGCGCGTAGCGACGGTTTCCTTGCGCGAGTCCGCGCCGGCGACGATCGCGGCGGCCTTCTGCGCCCAGTCTGCGGGCAGCTTGTGAGCCATGCGGCGCTCGAATTCGGCGGCTTCCGTCGGGTACTTCGACTTGTACGCGCCGAACGATTCGTTCCATTCGGCTTCGAGCTTCGCGCCCGTGGCCTTCGAATCCCAGTCTGCGTAGACTTCCTGCGGCAGCACGAACGGCTCCCACTTCCAGCCCACCGCGTCGCGCCACTTGGCGATTTCTTCGGCGCCGAGCGGCGCGCCGTGCACGTCGTGGCCGCCGGCCTTGGTCGGCGCGCCGTGACCGATCTGCGTCTTGCAGCAGATCAGCGTGGGCTTGTCCGATGCCTTGGCCTTGGCGATGGCTGCGTCGACGGCGTCGACGTCATGGCCGTTCACGCCCGCGATCACGTTCCAGCCGTAGGCTTCGAAACGCTTCGGGGTGTCGTCGTGGAACCAGTGCTCGACGTCGCCGTCGATCGAGATGCCGTTGTCGTCGTACAGCGCGATCAGCTTGTTCAGCTTGAGCGTGCCGGCGAGCGAGCAGGCTTCGTGCGAGATGCCTTCCATCAGGCAGCCGTCGCCGAGGAACACGTAGGTGTGGTGATCGACGATCTTCGCGTCGGCCTTGTTGAACTCAGCCGCGAGCAGCGCTTCGGCAAGCGCCATGCCGACCGCGTTCGCCAGACCCTGGCCGAGCGGGCCGGTCGTGGTTTCGACGCCCGGCGTGATGCCGAATTCCGGGTGACCCGGCGTCTTCGAGTGCATCTGGCGGAAGTTCTTCAGCTCGCCGATCGGCAGGTCGTAACCCGTCAGATGCAGCAACGAATACAGCAGCATGGAGCCATGGCCGTTCGACAGCACGAAGCGGTCGCGGTCGTTCCAGTGCGGGTTCGTCGGGTTGTGGCGCAGATGGCGCGCCCACAGCGCGACGGCGATCTCGGCCATGCCCATGGGCATGCCGGGGTGGCCGGAATTCGCTTGCTGAACGGCGTCCATGGACAGCGCGCGGATCGCGTTGGCCATCAACGAGGTGGTAGCGGGGGAGGCGGAGGACGAGGTCGTCATGTCGAGTCCGGGGATCGAGTGCAAAAAGCGGCGTGGGCGGGCAACGCGTCAAACGCATTGCGGATCGCGCACAGCAGCGAGGCTCTCCGGGAGCTCGGCAAACGTTCACCCCGGCGCGCGATGCGGCGCCAGAAAGACGCAAACGGCAGAGCAAACGGACAGGGCTGCAAAGGCGGACATTCTAGCAGATCATGGGGATTTTCCCGGATCGGCAGGAGCGGGATCAAACTCTGGCACACGCCGATCCCGCCCCGTGATGACGCGATCGCGGCGCCGAAGTCGCAGCGCGGCGGCGGGCCGGGCGAAAGCCGCCTTTATAATGCCGATGAACGCCGATATCGCCCCGATTCCTCACTGATTCCCGGCGGCTTGACGTACGGCGGCCGCGCTTGTCGCCGCCCCATGCCGCGCCGCATCGAACCCGCCCAGATCGCACACAGATCGCCGCCCAATCCGTGACCGCTCCGCTCGTCTTCCGCCCCGCCGCCGACGCCGAATACGGCTTCCCCGGCGCGCGCCTGCTCGCCGCCGCCGATTCGGCCTGGCAGCACATCGAGGTCTGGGACACGCCGCAGCTCGGCTGCCTGTTCACGCTCGACGGCCGCCCGATGACTTCGGCCGGCGACGAGTTCGTCTATCACGAGTGCATGACGCACGTGGCCGCGCTCACGCATCCGGCGCCGCGCGCGGCGCTCGTGCTGGGCGGCGGCGACGGCGGCGCGGCGCGCCAGCTGCTGCGCCATCCGGGAATCGAGCGCATCGTCGTGGCCGAACTCGACCCGGACGTCGTGCGGCTGACCGGCGACTATCTGCCTGACGTGCGCGGCGGCGCCTTCGACGATCCGCGCGTGGAACTGGTGATCGGCGACGCCGCCGATTTCGTCGCGCGCACGCAGGAACGCTTCGACCTCGTCGTGTTCGATCTCACGCCGCCCGACTCGCCGGCCGCGGGCCTGTACACGGCCGCGTTCTACGCCGCGCTCAAGCGCGTGATGAGCGACGATGCGCTGGTTTCGCTGCATCTGGGCGCGCCGTATCATCACGCCGCGCGCATCGGCGCGCTGCTGGCCGGACTGCGTGACGCGTTCGCGCGGGTGCGCCCGCTCGGCGCATACGTGCCGCTCTACGGCGCGTTCTGGATGATGGCCGTGGCCAGCGACCGGCTCGACCCGGCGGCGCTGGACGCGGCGACGCTCGAAACGCGCCTCGCCGCGCGCGAAATCGAGGGTCTGCGCTTCTACGACGCGCAGGTCCATGCGGCACTCCTGGCCGCACCACGAATGGCGCGCGATAAACTAGGCCAATTCCTACAGCTTTAGCAGGTGCGACGTTGGAAAATCGCTGGGTTCCTTACACTTTTTTGCTTACCCGCCGAAATCCGCCCACCCAGGTCCTTGCCCGAAACGAATCTGGAGAGACTCGATGACCCCACCCCGCCCCGCCGGTGTGCCGTGGCTGACGCCGTATATGACGGTGCGCGATGCGCGCGCCGCGATCGCCTTTTTCGAGGCGGCTTTCGGCTTCGCGGTGCGCGACAGTGTCGAGGACGACGGCGCGGTGATGCACGTGGAAATGACCTACCACGACCAGCTGATCGTGATGTTCGCGCCCGAAGGCGCTTTCGGCTCGACGGCGCGCACGCCCAAAAGCTCGAGCGCCATCGCCCCCCAATCCTTTTATCTGTATGTCGACGACGTCGACGCGGTGTATGCGCGCGCGCTTGCAGCCGGCGCCAAATCGTTGAGCGAACCACAAGACCAGTTCTGGGGCGACCGTTTCGCCCAGGTCGAGGACCTCGACGGTTACCGCTGGGCGCTTGCCCGCCATTTGTCATGAAGCAATGAGAACCTGTCTTATGCCCCGTTTTTTCGTCGGTAATTCTCTCGAATCCGGCGACGTCTTCACCCTGCCCGACGAAGTCACCCGGCACGTCCAGGTGCTGCGTTTGCAGCCCGGCGACACCGTCGTGCTGTTCAACGGCATGGGCGGCGAATTCAGCGCCGAAATCATCGAAATGGAAAGGCGCGAGGCGCAGGTGCGCGTCGGTCCGTATCGCGACATCGAAACCGAGCCGCCCTACCGCCTCACGCTCGCGCAAGGCATCGCCGGCAGCGACAAGATGGACTGGCTGATCGAAAAGGCGGTCGAGCTGGGCGCGACGAATTTCGTACCGCTCACGACCTCGCGCAGCGTCGTGCGCCTCTCGGGCGAGCGCGCCGTGCGCCGCCAGGCGCACTGGCAGCGCATCGTGCAGGCGTCATGCGAACAGTGCGGCCGTAACCGCATGCCCGAAGTCGCGCCCACGCGCGAAATGGGCACGTGGCTCGGCTCGCTGCCGAAGACGCCCGCCGAAGGCGAGTTGCGTGTGCTGCTCTCGCCGCGCGCGAACGTATCGTTTTCCACGCTGCCCGCCACGCCGCCGCAAGGCGAGATCACCGTGCTGGTGGGGCCGGAAGGGGGATTTTCGTCGCCGGAAGAAGCCGCCGCGCTCGATCATGGCTTTATCGCCGTGGGGCTCGGGCCGCGCATCCTGCGTACGGAAACGGCCGGCATCGCCGTGCTCGCGGCGCTCGCGGCACGCTGGGGCGGCTGGTAAGCCTCGCGCCGGGCGCACGCCTGGCGTTACGGCGCGTAAAAATGACAAGGCCCGCCGGAAGGCGGGCCTGCGCTTTTGTGTCGCAAGAATGCGACGGCGGATGCGGAAAGCGTTAAAGGCTCACGCTCGCCCGGCTGCGTTCAGGCGAACGAATAAAAGACCCGGAACGCCACACCGCGCTCGGCCCAGTATTCGGAGGCCTCGCGGAACACATCGAGCAGCGTCTCGCGGCCATCTTTATCGAACTTCTGCGCGATCGGCAGGCCGTCCAGCACGACCACGAAGCCCGGCTGCTCGCCGGCCTTCTGCACCAGATCGGTCAGGCAGTCGTACAGGCCGTCGTAGTTCTTGCCGAAATGCTTCGGAAACAGAAACGACGTGGCGATGGTCTCCAGCACTTCCTGCTTGGTCAGCGCGTTGGCGCAGAACGCATAGAGGAAATGCTGCTGCAGGCGCTCGGCCTCGTCGGCGAGATCCTGGACGCGGAACGCGCGGATCGACTGGACGATATTCGGCCTGACGGTCGAAAACAGGCTCATGGCCGCCTCGTTCGATGAATGCGCCTCGTCCGTGTGCACGCTGTCGTGCTGCTGATCCTCGCGCTGCTGATCGTCGTGCTTCATCTGCATGACGCGCTGGAACAGGTTGCCCTCGCCGGACGCGAACAGATCGCTCGCGACCCGCGGGTCGTGTGCGTAAGTGTTATCGCTCATGCCGCTCTTCCCGGTGTCATTCAACAATTCGCTTAAAACTGGCGTAGTGGTCGTCGGAGTAATAGCAGTTGTCGGTGCGCCTGAGTGGCCCGCCGCAGACGATCCGCCGCGCGCCGCGATTGTGCGCGTGCGGCGTGGGGACGGTGTACTCGTGATAGAAGCCGCGCCGATGATGCGGCAACTGCCGTTCGAAATTGCCGAACACGACGCCGTCCTTCTCGTACGGGTAAGGTCCGCCCTCGCCGATCAGACCGAGCGTGGCGACCGCCTCGCGCGGCAATGCGCCCACACTGACCGTTCCGACCGTCGCACCGGCCGCGCCGCTGTCGCCGGATTCATCCCACGACGAGCCTCGCGCTGCCGCGCCTTGCGTGAACGCCAGCGCCGCCACCAGAAAAAAGCCCGAAACCGCGCGCCCAAGCCGACCGGCAGCGCCACCGGCGCGACCGCGAAATACGCTTTGGGAACAAGGATTTACTCGAACCTGACTGGCCGATACGACGCCATTTTGCGCACAATTATCCTCAGGCAGTCCTATGCATGCCATCTGCGCACCATTTACGGATTTCCACCCTGGGGATAACGCGTTCGACGACCCTGAAAGATGTAAGGGTATCGCTAATGGGACCTGGAAGCAATCACAGCCAGGCGGCGATACCACACCGTTGACCGCGCACAAGCGGCAAACCGGTAACTTTTACAATCGCAAAAAAGACAAAAAAACGGCGCGCCGGAGACCGGACACGCCGTTTTGTGACTGCCGCCAACCCAGCAAATGAGCGGCGAATCCGTCGCGCTTAACGCGTTGCGTTCACATCCGCGACCAGCAGCGCCGTCATGTTGACGATGCGGCGCACCGTGGCCGACGCCGTCAGCACGTGCACCGGCTTGGCCGCGCCCAGCAGGATCGGCCCGATGGCGATGTTGTTGCCGGCCGCCGTCTTGAGCAGGTTGTACGAGATGTTGGCCGCGTCGATGTTCGGCATGATCAGCAGGTTCGCTTCGCCCTCGAGCGTCGATTCCGGCAGGATTTCGCGGCGCAGATTCGCGTCGAGCGCGACGTCGCCGTGCATTTCGCCGTCCACTTGCAGATCGGGCGCGCGCTCCTGGAGGATTTCCAGCAGATCGCGCATCTTCTGCGCCGACGGCGCGTTGCTCGAACCGAAGTTCGAATGCGAGCACAGCGCGATCTTCGGCTCGATGCCGAAGCGGCGCACTTCTTCCGCCGCCATGATCGTGATTTCGGCGAGCTGCTCGGGCGTGGGATCGACGTTCACGTGCGTGTCGACGATGAAAATCTGGCGGTTCGGCAGCACCAGCGCGTTCATCGCGGCGAACACGTTGCAGCCTGCCTTCTTGCCGATGATCTGGTCGATGAAGTGCAGATGGCGGTGCGTCGTGCTGACCGTGCCGCAGATCATGCCGTCCGCTTCGCCCTTTTCCACCAGCATCGCGCCGATCAGCGTGGTGCGGCGGCGCATTTCGAGCTTGGCCATTTGCGGCGTGATGCCCTTGCGCGCCATCAGCTTCGCGTAGGTCTGCCAGAAGTCGCGATAACGCTCGTCATGGTCGGTGTTGACGACCGTGTAGTCCTGACCCGCGACCAGACGCAGCCCGTAACGCGCCATGCGCTGCTCGATCACCGCCGGGCGGCCGATCAGGATGGGCTTCGCGAGCTTTTCGTCGACCACGATCTGCACCGCGCGCAGGATGCGCTCCTCTTCGCCCTCGGCGAACACGATGCGCTTCTTCTCCGGCTCCACGGCGCGCGCGAGCTGGAAGATCGGCTTCATGGTCGTGCCGCTGTGGTAGACGAACTGCTGGAGGTGCTGCTCGTAGGCGTCCATGTCCTCGATCGGACGCGTGGCCACGCCCGCGTCCATCGCCGCCTGGGCGACGGCCGGCGCGATCTTCACGATCAGGCGCGGGTCGAAGGGCTTCGGAATCAGGTACTCGGGGCCGAACTGCAGATCCTGGATGCCGTAGGCCGTGGCCACGACGTCGCTCTGCTCCTGGCGCGCCAGTTCCGCGATGGCGTTCACGGCGGCGATTTCCATCTCGCGCGTGATCGTGGTCGCGCCCACATCGAGCGCGCCGCGGAAGATGAACGGGAAGCACAGCACGTTGTTCACCTGGTTCGGATAGTCCGTGCGGCCGGTGGCGAGCACGGCGTCCGGGCGCACTTCCAGCGCCAGTTCCGGCAGGATTTCCGGCGTGGGGTTCGCGAGCGCGAGAATCAGCGGCTTCGCGGCCATCTGCTTGACCATATCCTGCTTGAGCACGCCGCCCGCGGAAAGGCCGAGGAAAATGTCGGCGCCTTCGATCACTTCGGCGAGCGTGCGCGCCTCGGTTTCACGGGCGAAACGCTCCTTGTCCGGGTCCATCAGCTCGGTGCGGCCCTTGTAGACCACGCCCGCGAGGTCGGTCACGAAGATGTTTTCGAGCGGCAGGCCGAGATCGACCAGCAGGTCCAGACACGCCAGCGCCGCCGCGCCCGCGCCCGACGCCACCAGCTTGACCTGCTTGATGTCCTTGCCCACGACCTTCAGGCCGTTGGTGAACGCCGCCGCCACGACGATGGCGGTGCCGTGCTGGTCGTCGTGGAAGACCGGAATCTTCATGCGCTTGCGCGCTTCACGTTCGACGATGAAGCATTCCGGCGCCTTGATGTCTTCGAGATTGATGCCGCCGAAGGTCGGTTCGAGCGCGGCGATCACGTCGACGAGCTTGTGCGGGTCCGACTCGTTCAGCTCGATGTCGAACACGTCGATGCCCGCGAACTTCTTGAACAGCACCGCCTTGCCTTCCATGACGGGCTTCGAGGCGAGCGGCCCGATATTGCCGAGGCCGAGCACCGCCGTGCCGTTCGACACGACGCCGACGAGATTGCTGCGCGCCGTGAAGCGCGCGGCGTTCAGCGGATTCTCGACGATCGCCTCGCACGCGAACGCAACGCCCGGCGAGTACGCGAGCGAGAGGTCACGCTGATTGATCATTTGCTTGGTCGGCGCGATCGCGATCTTCCCGGGGGTGGGAAACTCGTGATAGTCGAGGGCGGCTTCGCGAAGCTTGTTCGTGGCGGGATTCGACATGGGGGCAGGGGCGTGAGTGCGGATTAGAATGACAGTTCGAACGCGAATGTGCCCGATTGTAGCGCCATTCCCCAGCAGGATTCCTTTCAGTTCAGGCGCAGCTGCCGCGACCGCCGTGCAGGCAAAGCCGCGTCGGCGGCCGGTGCCGTGGCCTTGCAGCGGCCTCGCCATTCATTCGTCATAGACCTTTCGTCATGCTTTCCGAGTTCTCCCTGATCGACCATTATTTCGCCCGGCGCGCGCGCGAGCACACGCGACGCGCCGCGCTCGGCATCGGCGACGATTGCGCGCTCGTCGCGCCCGCGCCCGGCGAGATGCTGGCCGTGTCCACCGACATGCTGGTGGAAGGCCGCCATTTCCTGCCCGACGTCGATCCCCACGCGCTCGGCCACAAGACGCTCGCCGTCAATCTCTCGGACCTCGCGGCGATGGGCGCGAAGCCGCTCGGCTTCACGCTCGCGTTCGCGCTGCCCAAGCCGCGCGAGGACTGGCTCGCGGCTTTCAGCGCGGGCCTCTTCGAGCTGGCCGATCAGCACGACTGCGAACTGGTCGGCGGCGACACCACGGCCGGGCCGCTCAACCTCTGCGTGACGGTGTTCGGCTCGGTGCGGCAGGATGTCGCACTTCGGCGTGATGCGGCGCAGCCGGGCGACGACGTCTGGGTTTCGGGCACGCCCGGCGACGCGCGCGCGGGCCTCGCCGTGCTGCGCAACGACTGGCCGGACACGCCCATCGACGCCGCCGACGCCGCCCAGTTCCGGCGCGCGCTCGAATATCCGCAGCCGCGCGTGGCGCTGGGCCTCGCGCTCGCGGGCGTGGCGCGCGCGGCGCTCGACGTCTCCGACGGGCTGGCCGGCGACCTGCGGCACATCCTCGAACGCTCGCGGGTGAGCGCCGCCATCGACGTGGATGCGCTGCCGCTCTCGCCCGCGCTCCGGCGCCTGCCGCGCGAGCTGCAGCTGCAATGCGCGCTCGCGGGCGGCGACGACTACGAACTGTGTTTCACCGCAGCGCAAGCCCGGCGTGAGGCTGTCGAGGCGGCGGCGCAACAGGCGGGTGTGCGCGTGACGCGCATCGGTACAATAACTTCGCCTCAAGGTGGGAGCGGCGCGGATCCGCACGCGCGGCCCGCCATCGCCTGGCACGATGCCGCCGGCGCGCCACTTAACCTGACGTTGCAAGGCTTCGATCATTTCCATGCAGACTGACCCCACGCCCTCGCCCGCCGGCAACGGCGCGCCGCCGGCCGATGCGCCCGGCGGCGCGTCGTCGGCGGCTTTACCGGCAAGCTCGCAGCCCGCGGGACAAAACGCGAGCACGCCCAAAGGCCCGCGCCGCGCCGACGCGCCTTTCATGCTCACGCATCCGCTGCACATCATTTCGCTCGGCTTCGGCTCGGGCCTCTCGCGGCTCGCGCCCGGCACCGCCGGCACGCTGTTCGCTTGGGCCGCGTTCGAAGTGCTCAACCGCTATCTGAGCGTGCTCGACTGGGGCGTGCTGATCTTCGGCGGCTTTCTCGCGGGCATCTGGATTACCGACTTCACGGCGAAGAAACTGCGCACCGACGATCCGTCAGCGATCGTCTGGGACGAAATCATCGCCTTCTGGCTCGTGCTGCTGATGGTCACGCCCATCGAATTCACCGGCAAGCTCTGGGCCTTCGTGATCTTCCGCTTCTTCGACATGGTGAAGCCGCCGCCCATCCGCTATTTCGACCGGCGCTTCAAGGGCGGCTTCGGCATCATGATCGACGACCTCGTCGCCGCTTTCTTCACGCTGCTCGTGATCGCGCTCTGGCGCATGTCGGTCTGATTTTTCGCGTCGCCCACAACCCTCGGCAACCCACACGGCAACCCGCCACGGACACACCGCCATGCCCACCGATTCCGTCGTCCACCAACTCGCGATCCGCGCCGGCAACAAGCTGCGCGACGCGCGCCTGATGCTCGCCACCGCCGAGTCCTGCACGGGCGGCATGGTCGCCGCCGCCATCACCGATATTTCGGGCAGCAGCGGCTGGTTCGAGCGCGGCTTCGTCACCTATTCGAACCAGGCCAAGACCGAGATGATCGGCGTGCCCGCCGAGATGATCGAGAAGCACGGCGCGGTCAGCGAGCCGGTCGCGCGCGCGATGGCCGAGGGCGCGCTGCGCAACAGCCGGGCACAGGTTTCGCTCGCCATCACCGGCATCGCCGGTCCGGGCGGCGGCACGCCGGAGAAACCGGTCGGCATGGTGTCGTTCGGCTGGAGCAACCGGCTGCACACGAACGTCGAAACGCTCGTCTTCAAGGGCGATCGCGACCAGATTCGCGTGCAGGCCGCCGCGCACGCGCTGCGCGGGCTGCTCGCGCTGATCGACGAACAGGAGCGCTGAGCCGGGACGCGGCATACTGGGCGGCGCGTGGGGTTCACCGCCGATCATCCAGGAGGACGCCGTCATGGCCACCGCGAACACCGCAGTCGACGAACTGATCCGCCGCTTCGCACTCGAACCGCATCCCGAAGGCGGCTACTACAGCGAGACCTATCGCTCCGACAAACTGGTCCGCCGCGACGGCGGCCGCGACGAGGACGGCACGCGCGCCGCCTCGACCGCCATCTACTTTCTGCTCGCGGACGGCGCCTACTCCGCATGGCACCGCATCCGCTCCGACGAACTCTGGCACTTCTACGCAGGCGCGCCCATCGAGATCCACTCGATCGACGAGCGCGGCGTGCTGTCCACGCGCAAGCTCGGCCACGCGCTCGACCATCCGGGCACGGTGTTCCAGGCGCTGGTGCCGGCGGGTCACTGGTTCGCGGCGCGCTGCTGCGATCCGTCCACTTATGCGCTCGTCGGCTGCACGGTGGCGCCGGGGTTCGAGTTCAGCGAGTTCGAGATCGCGGATACCACCGCGCTGGCTGAAAAATATCCGCTGCATCGCGCGATCATCGAGTTGCTCGGCAAGCCTGCGGCGGTATCGGTGACGAAGAAAGCGTGACGTCGCGCGCCGGGCGCGCATAAAAAAAGCGGCGTGCCCGAAGACACGCCGCAAATCGCCCTACTCAATCGGGCAGCGGTACGCCGCCCGACTCACACTCCGCTCGAAGCGCGCGAGCGCACGCTTACTTCGCGGTGATCTCCACGCGCCGGTTCGGTGCGAGACACGCCACCACCGCCGACGTCGCCTTCTTGCCCGCACACGACTTGACCGGATTCGACGCGCCGCGACCGTCGATCTCGAAACGCTGCGCCTGCACGCCTTGCGCCAGCATCTCGCGCATCACGGCCGCCGCACGCTGCTTCGACAGACGGTCGTTGTGCGCCGCCGAGCCGAAGCGGTCCGTATAGCCGGTGATGCCGACCACGCTGAGCGTCGCGCCCGACTCGCGCCACTGCTGCGCGAGCAAGGCGATCTGGCGATGGCCTTCGGGCTTGAGCACGGCGCTGTCGAAATCGAACAGCGCGTCGGCCGACAGCGAGATGCGCTTTGCCACCGGCGCAACGACCGCTGCGGCCACCGGCGCCACGACAGGCGGCGGCGCAGGCGGCACGCACTTGTCGAGTTCGCCATTGACCTTCTGCGCAAGCTTCTGCGCGCGCTCGATGGCGTCCCAGCCGTGCACCCAATGCGTGCCGTGCGTCTCGTCCTGTTCCTTCCAGGCTTCGTCGGTGAGCGCGCGCAAACGACCCGCGTCCTCGCCCTTGCACGGCGATTGCTCGGCGCGCTGGTTGGTGCGCTCGATTTCCTGCAGCGCCTTCACCCACTTCTCGCGCGTCTCGACGGGCGGCCAGTTCTTCTGCCCGTAGATCGGCTGGAACGCCACGCTGCCGTCGATGTAATGACGGCCGTTGTTGAGCGAGCGCGCCGCCGCATCGTTGTAGACCTTCGAGACCAGCACGTGGCTGTCCTGACGATCGGCGATTTCCAGCCAGCCTTCGGCCAGACCGCGCTGATACGGATCGGCGATCCGTTGCGCGGCGGGCATCAGCGCTTCGGCGTCGCTGCCCACGCTGGCGAACGCCTGGGCGCCCGACAACGCGGACAGCGCTGTCGCCAGTGCGCCGCATAG
The DNA here is from genome assembly GCF_905220285.1 of Paraburkholderia sp. J94. NCBI lineage: Bacteria > Pseudomonadati > Pseudomonadota > Betaproteobacteria > Burkholderiales > Burkholderiaceae > Paraburkholderia > Paraburkholderia sp. J94. The sequence goes on from NZ_CAJMZH010000023.1 coordinate 103,768, forward strand.
CAATAGTTTCTTCATGACTTCGTTCTCCGCGCCCGCCACGGTTTCCCGTGGCGGGCCTCGTTAGCGCTGCGTTCAGAAGCCGAACGTTGCGCCGACCGATGCGCCGGTGCTGCCGCCGGGGCCCGTCGAACGCGCGACGTGCGCGTTCAGCAGGAGACGGTCGTTGACGTACCAGTTCGCACCAAGCGCCAGGGCGCTTTCACCGCCGTACGTACCCGCCGCGACGGCCATCTGGAAGTTGCCTTCCGCCCGTGCGTTCGGGATCAGCGAGGAAGCCGCCATGGCCGCCGCACCCAGCGAGTTCATCTCGCGACGAACCTGACCGATCTGCTGGTTGGTGTACGCGTTGGCTTGCTGCACGCCTTGCGCGACCGCTTGCGTCGTGTACGACTGGGCGGTGCTCACCGCGTCGTTCAACTGGCTCACGTTGACCGCGTCGGTGGCGTTCGTGCCGTTCGCGACGTTGACGATCTTGCGTTCGTTGCCAGCCGAGCCGACCGACACCGTGTTCGCCTGATCCGCCACCGAACCTGCGCCGAGCGCAACAGCACCTTCCGCGCTCGCCGTCGAGTTCGCGCCGATCGCCGTCGAGTTCTTGCCCGTGGCTTGCGAGCCTGCGCCCATTGCCGTCGACGTTTCACCGCTGGCCACCGCGTTCGCGCCCGCTGCCGTCGAATGCGTGCCGCTTGCATTCGCCGCTTCCGTGTCGCGATTGCCATCCGCTGCGAACATCGGATTGCCGGACGAAGCGATGTTCTCGATGCCAGCGATCGCGTTGTACAGCTGCGCGCCGTTGACCGCGTCCGAGCTCGTCGCCGAGACATCACCGTTGGCGATGTTGCTCAGCTTCACCGCGCTCGTCGCACCCGAACCGCCCAGCGTCACCGAATCGTGCGCCGACGAGTCGTACGAAACGGCATCGGCCATCTGGCCTTGCAGCGTCGTCACGTTGCCCGCGAGGTTCGACAGCGAGTCGCCCACGTTGTTGAACGTGTTGCCGTTCAGCACGTAAGTCGGGTTCGTGATCGAGCCATCGGCGTTCACCTTCGAGCCGCCGCCCAGCGCGCTGGCCGTGCTGCTGCCCAGTGCGTAGAGTTGCGAACCGTTGACGGCATCGAAGCTCGAAGCGTTCACCATGCCCGCTGCCACGTTGTGCAGCGTGACCGGCGATGCGCCCGAACCGCCGAGCGTGACCGAATCGTGCGCCGACGAGTCGTACAGCACCGCGTCCTGCAGCTTGCCGCTGATGCTCGTGATGTCGCCAGCCAGGTTCGACACCGCCGTGTTGGTCGCGTACAGCTGCGAACCGTTCACCGCGTCGGTGCTCGATGCCGAGATGTCGCCATTCTTCACGTTGTGGATTGCCACCGGCTTGGTTGCATCCGTGCCGCCCAGCGTGATCGAGTCATGCGCCGACGTGTCGTACGACACCGCATCGGCCATCTGGCCTTGCAGGTTGGTCACGTCGCCAGCGATGTTCGACACCGCCGTGTTCGTGGCGTACAGCTGCGAACCGTTCACTGCATCCGTGCTCGATGCCGAGATGTCGCCGCCCTTCACGTTGTGCAGCGCCACCGGCGATGCGCCCGAGCCGCCCAGCGTCACCGAATCGTGCGCCGACGTGTCGTACACCACGGCGTCCTGCAGCTTGCCGTTGATGTTCGTGATGTCGCCTGCGAGATTCGTGATCGCGCCTGCCACGTTCGTGAACGACTTGCCGCCGATGTTGTACGTCGGGTTCGAGATCGAGCCGTCCGGGTTCACCGTCGAGCCGCCGCCCAGCGCATCAGCCGTGCTGTTGCCCAGTGCGTAGAGCTGCGAACCGTTCACCGCATCGACGCTCGATGCCGACACTGCGCCCGCGCTCACGCCCGTCAGCACGCGAGTGCCTGCGGTGCCCGTGAAGTCCACGACCGTACCGTCCGTGTCCTTCGCGACCGTGATGTTGCGCGTCGTCGGGTCTTGCTGCACCAGACCGATCGTGCCGTTGTCGATCTCGTTCGCGATGTTCGTCACGCGGCCGTCGATGTTCGTCAGCGCGCCGCCCACGTTGTTGAACGTGTCGCCACCGATGTTGTACGTCGGGTTCGAAATCGAACCATCCGGGTTCACCGTCGAGCCGCTGCCCAGCGCGTCGGCGGTGCTGCTGCCGAGTGCGTAGAGTTGCGCGCCGTTCACTGCGTCGAAACTCGATGCCGAGACTTCGCCTGCTGCCACGTTGTGCAGCGCGACCGGCGATGCGCCCGAACCGCCGAGCGTCACCGAGTCATGCGCCGACGAGTCGTACACCACGGCGTCCTGCAGCTTGCCGCTCAGGTTCGTGATATCGCCTTGCAGCGTCGTCACGTTGCCCGCGAGGTTCGACACGTTCGTGTTCGTGGCGTACAGCTGGCCGCCGTTCACTGCGTCCGTGCTCGATGCCGAGACATCGCCGTCCTTCACGTTGTGGATCGCCACCGGCGTCGTTGCGTCGGTACCGCCCAGCGTGATCGAGTCGTGTGCCGACGAGTCGTACGACACCGCATCGGCCATCTGGCCTTGCAGCGTGGTCACGTTACCGGCGATGTTCGACACGTCACCGGCGATGTTCGTCACCGTACCCGCGAGGTTCGACACGTTCGTGTTGGTCGCGTACAGCTGCGAACCGTTCACTGCATCGACGCTCGATGCCGACACTTCGCCCGCGCTCACGCCCGTCAGCACGCGAGTACCCGCCGTGCCCGTGAAGTCCACGACCGTACCGTCCGTGTCCTTCGCGACCGTGATGTTGCGCGACGTCGGGTCTTGCTGCACCAGTCCGATCGTGCCGTTGTCGATCTCGTTCGCGATGGTCGTCACGCGGCCGTCGATGTTCGTCAGCGCGCCGCCCACGTTGTTGAACGTGTCGCCACCGATGTTGTACGTCGGGTTCGAGATCGAACCGTCCGGGTTCACCGTCGAGCCGCTGCCCAGCGCGTCGGCGGTGCTGCTGCCGAGTGCGTAGAGCTGCGCGCCGTTCACTGCGTCGAAGCTCGATGCCGAGACTTCGCCTGCTGCCACGTTGTGCAGTGCCACCGGCGATGCACCCGAACCGCCGAGCGTCACCGAATCGTGCGCCGACGAGTCGTACACCACGGCGTCCTGCAGCTTGCCGTTGATGTTCGTGATGTCGCCAGCCAGGTTCGACACGTCGCCGGCCAGGTTCGACACGTTCGTGTTCGTCGCGTACAGCTGGCCGCCGTTCACCGCGTCGGTGCTCGATGCCGAGACATCGCCGTCCTTCACGTTGTGGATCGCCACCGGCGTCGTTGCGTCGGTACCGCCCAGCGTGATCGAGTCATGCGCCGACGTGTCGTACGTCACCGTATCGCCGAGTTGCCCCTGGATGTTGGTGATATCGCCTGCGAGATTCGTGATCGCGCCTGCCACGTTCGTGAACGACTTGCCGCCGATGTTGTACGTCGGGTTCGAGATCGAACCGTCCGGGTTCACCGTCGAGCCGCCGCCCAGCGAGTCGGCGGTGCTGCTGCCGAGTGCGTAGAGTTGCGAGCCGTTCACTGCGTCGAGGCTCGATGCCGAGACGTCGCCATCCTTCACGTTGTGCAGTGCGACTGCCGACGAGGCACCCGAACCACCCAGCGTCACCGAATCATGCGCCGACGTGTCGTACAGCACGGCGTCCTGCAGCTTGCCGTTGATGTTCGTGATATCGCCAGCCAGGTTCGACACCGCCGTGTTCGTGGTGTAGAGCTGCGAACCGTTCACCGCGTCGGTGCTCGATGCCGAGACATCGCCGTCCTTCACGTTGTGGATCGCCACCGGCGTCGTTGCGTCCGTACCGCCCAGCGTGATCGAGTCGTGTGCCGACGTGTCGTACGTCACCGTATCGCCGAGTTGCCCCTGGATGTTGGTGATATCGCCTGCGAGATTCGTGATCGCGCCCGCCACGTTCGTGAACGACTTGCCGCCGATGTTGTACGTCGGGTTCGAAATCGAACCGTCAGGGTTCACCGTCGAGCCACCGCCCAGTGCATCAGCGGTGCTGTTGCCCAGTGCGTAGAGCTGCGAACCGTTCACTGCGTCGAGGCTCGATGCCGAGACTTCGCCATCCTTCACGTTGTGCAGCGCGACTGCCGACGATGCACCCGAACCGCCGAGCGTCACCGAGTCATGCGCCGACGAGTCGTACAGCACGGCGTCCTGCAGCTTGCCGTTGATGTTCGTGATATCGCCAGCCAGGTTCGACACCGCCGTGTTCGTGGTGTAGAGCTGTGCGCCGTTCACCGCGTCGGTACTCGATGCCGAGACATCGCCGTCCTTCACGTTGTGGATCGCGACCGGCGTCGTTGCATCCGTACCGCCCAGCGTGATCGAGTCATGCGCCGACGAGTCGTACGACACCGTATCGCCGAGTTGCCCCTGGATGTTGGTGATATCGCCTGCGAGATTCGTGATCGCGCCCGCCACGTTCGTGAACGACTTGCCGCCGATGTTGTACGTCGGGTTCGAAATCGAACCGTCCGGGTTCACCGTCGAGCCACCGCCCAGCGAGTCGGCGGTGCTGCTGCCGAGTGCGTAGAGTTGCGAGCCGTTCACTGCGTCGAGGCTCGATGCCGAGACGTCGCCATCCTTCACGTTGTGCAGCGCGACTGCCGACGAGGCACCCGAACCGCCCAGCGTCACCGAATCGTGCGCCGACGTGTCGTACAGCACGGCGTCCTGCAGCTTGCCGTTGATGTTCGTGATGTCGCCTTGCAGGTTCGTCACGTCGCCGGCCAGGTTCGAAACCGCCGTGTTCGTGGTGTACAGCTGTGCGCCGTTCACCGCGTCGGTGCTCGATGCCGAGACATCACCATCCTTCACGTTGTGGATCGCGACCGGCGTCGTTGCGTCGGTACCACCCAGCGTGATCGAGTCATGCGCCGACGTGTCGTACGTCACCGTATCGGCCATCTGGCCTTGCAGCGTGGTCACGTTACCCGCGATGTTCGACACGTCACCGGCGATGTTCGTCACCGTGCCCGCGAGGTTCGACACGTTCGTGTTCGTCGCGTACAGCTGCGAGCCGTTCACTGCGTCCGTGCTCGATGCCGAGACGTCGCCGTCCTTCACGTTGTGCAGCGCGACCGGCGATGCACCCGAACCGCCCAGCGTCACCGAATCATGCGCCGACGAGTCGTACGACACCGCATCGGCCATCTGACCTTGCAGCGTGGTCACGTTACCGGCGATGTTCGACACGTCACCGGCGATGTTCGTCACCGTGCCCGCGAGGTTCGACACGTTCGTGTTCGTCGCGTACAGCTGCGAACCGTTCACC